>NZ_JBYMDJ010000009.1:0-147621 GCF_057766365.1 Acinetobacter sp. GG23 | reverse complement strand
CGTCTGCCTTACAAGCAGAATGTCGGCGGTTCGATCCCGTCAGCGCCCACCATATATTATCCTTGCTCCAATCCTGTTTTTTTCATAGAATCTTACGACTATAATAATTTAAAAAAATTAAAAACTATGAGAAATCCATATCAACGCAAGGCTGCGTCAAAGAATCAAAATATCGTCTATAATGCTCAAGATATTTATAAACAATTTATTGAAACCATCGTCGTTCAAGGTTCTATCAGCGCATTATATGATGACGGTTGGGCTTTATGTGCCACTCCTACCGGTCAGCGTGCTTTCGCCGTTTGGCAACATAAAAGCCTGGCAAAATTATTAATCAAAGATAATTGGGAAAGATATCAAATTCAGGATATTTCACTAAAAGATTTTGTTGAAAAAGTTATTCCTTTTTTGCGTCAAGAAAATACCTGTATATCGATGGATTTAACGCCAGAAGGGCAAAATGTTCTGGTTGCACCGGAAAAATTATTATTAGACATAAAAAAATATCTTTATCGGATTTATTTGCAAAAACCAGAATTATTCAAAGACGCCAGGTTGCCTTTGCCACGTAATATTCGTTTAAATTAATGAGTCAAATCAATGATTCTTAAATTTCTTTAGCAATTTAATATTCGTTGAGTAACCAGCCACTGATAAAAGCAAAGTATTCTCTTAACCAAGAATTGTAGCGAATATATAAAGGTGTCGAAGCACTTTGGGCTAGAATGTTTTGATAGCCTTGATGTCGGGCTATGGCTTTGGCACGTAAAATATGAAAATCACTGGTTGCAATGACGATGGGCTGATCGAGGGTAATGTGATGTTCCAAAAGTAGGGTTTGAGTATTACGCAAATTCTGTTCAGTGCTGGTACTTTGATCTTCTAATAGAATGCGAGATGGCTCAACCTGATGATGTTTTTGGATGTATTCAGACATTACTTCAGCTTCAGTCATCCGCTCTTTAAAACCTAAACCGCCAGTCATCACTATGATTGTTTGAGGATAGTGCTTGGCATATGTTGCGGCGACCTCTAAACGTTGTTTTAAAGTAGGGGAAGGTTGTCCATTTTCTATACCACTCCCCAATACAATAATTGCGGCTGCTGGCTGTGGAGTAAGATTTTGCTGAATTGTATATTGTAAATAAACGAAAAAAATCAGTAATGTACCAAGCCACATAAAGAATCCTGCCCAAGTACAACGCCATATAGTCTGTCGTAATTTACTGATTTGGATAAATTTTTGAATCCACTTAAAACATATGGCATACAGAATCAACCCGATACCGATAATAACAGGAAGAATGATTCCCAAATGGATTTTATCGAGTGATAGTAACCATAAACCATCGAGTGCCAATAAGCTGCCTATGATAAAGCTGAAGCTACGTTTTAGAGGATCAGACATAAGAGGATTTTGTATGAATGTTGCTGTTAGTTTAAACAATTTGGATGTTTTAAGTATAAAAAAACCGAACGCTAAGGCTCGGTTTTTTATTGGCTTTAATATTTAATAAACGTCACGACGATAACGACCATCTTGACGAAGCTGATCAACCGTTGCTTCCCCCAGAATATCAATCAATGCCTGATCAACATCACTGGCCATGCCATTGATGCTACCGCAAACATAAATCACAGCGCCATGATCCACCCAGGATTTAAGTTCTTGAGCTTGCTCGCGTAGTACGTGATGTACATAGATTTTTTGTTCTTGATCACGAGAGAAGGCTAAATCGAGGCGCTGTAGCATGCCGGTGTTTTGCCACGCTTCAATGGTACTTTGATAGAAGAAGTCATGTTCACGTTGACGTTCCCCAAAGATCAGCCAGTTCTGGGTATAGTCCTGACGGGTACGTACGTGTAATAAACTCATCAATCCGGCAATACCTGTACCGTTACCAATACAAATTACAGGACGGTTATCATCAATCAGATGGAAGGATTCATTGGTACGAATACGCAGTGCAACCGGGCCATTTAATACTGCATGCTGAGTCAGCCAGCCTGAACCTAGGCCCAATTGTCCCTGAGCGTCCGATTGTTGACGAACTACTAAACGTAGCACTTGTTGTGATGGAATACTGGCAATTGAATATTCACGTGAAGGCAGAGGATTTAGCTGTTCAAGTAAATGTTCCATATTGGCAAAAGGTTCAACCTCCACGGTTAAATCTTTATCCCATAGTGCCTGTTCAATACTGAGCTGTAATGAGTCTACTTGTGTACGCGCTTGAATTTGATATTTTTGCATAAACTGGGCAATACGTTCAGGACTATTACCCGGTTGAATCTCTGCAATATCACCGGCTTGCCAAATCACTTCATGGGTTGGCTTTAATTCAATATTAAAGGCAGGCGCACCTAGACTATCTGGATTCAGCACATTACGTTTTGTGAGTGTCCAGGTATCGAATATTTTTTCGATATTCATGGCTTGCAACTCAAGCTTAGTGACTTTGGCTAAAGCATTGTTCCAAGCCTGAATCTGTTGATTGTTGGCATTATCCACTTCAATGGTCGCAAACAATTGCTGCGCCCTATTTTGCTTTAACCATGCCTCAATTTCATGTCCAAAACTACAGAAAGTGTCTGAGTATTCGCTGGAACCCAAAGCTAAAACAGCATACTTTAGATGGCTTAAATCAATTTGTGATGAAAGTACTTTCTTGGTAAAACTTGAAGCTAAATCTGGCGCTTCACCTGTGCCGTAAGTACTGGCGACAAACAAGACTTGCTCAGTATTTTTTAAATCATCCAGGCTTAAGTTTTGTACGCCTTTCACTGTTACAGGTTGTCGAGCTTCTTGTAAGCTGGTCGCAGTACGCCAAGCCAGTTGTTCGGAAATGCCGGTTTGTGTGGCATAAGCAATCAGCCAAGGTTTTGCATTTGGATCAATACTGACAGCAGTCAAGCTATTGCGTGCAGCTTTCGTGAGTTTCTTTTGTTTACGGCGCTTAAGATACAGCATCCAGCCTGTAACAAAGAATAAGGGCATGGCTAGGGCGGCTAACATTGCCAGGAATTGGTACACCGGGCCAAAGAAGCTTCCACGGTGAACCGGCAGCATACTGCTCATGATTTTTTCATTTAACTTTTTATCTTCATAAATTTCCATGTCTTTAATAGATGAAGTTTTATAGTCAAATGTGGCTTTATTGCGTGCACGTTCATGTTGCGGGATAGCATCCACAAAAGTCAGTTCAACTTCGCCATTGGCTTTTTTCGGCAAGTTCAGGGTCAGACTAGAATAATCACGACCGACTTGGGCATTAAATCCAGTCCATGTCTGGGTGAGCGCAAGATTGATTTGCTCAGCGCTTAGACCACGTTTATCACCACCTTCACCACGAGAACCTTCTCGATCTTTGCTCGTAGATTGTGCCTGTTGAGCGTCATCACGTCCTTCACCGCTTGGGGTGTTTCCGCCACGTTCACCGCGACCTTCTCCAGCGCCACGCTGTGGAGCTTCACCTTTTGATTCTTTTTTTTGTTCGACCCCCATCACGGTATACAGACCGCTACGCCACCAGCCATAAGACCAGGTTAAGCCAGTACAGGCAATAATCAGGAAGAAAACAACCACCCAGGTCCCCACAACCGCATGTAAGTCCCACAGGAAATTACGGCCTTTAAGTTTAGGTTTAATCAGGAACCATTGTTTAAAAGAATGCTTTTTAGGCCAACGCAGGTATAAACCACTGAATATAAAGATCAGCAGCATTAGGGTGCATGCACCGGTAATCTGCTTGCCGACTGGTCCAATGGTTAAGTTACGATGTAACTGCTGAATAAACTGAAAGAACTCGCGTCCTTTAATTTCGGGTAAAACTTCGGCAGTGTAGGGGTTTATCATCATGTTATAACCCTTGCGTGCACCTTCTTTGACAATGTTCAGGCTGGAAGATGCGTTCGGGTCTTTGGCCACAGTGATGCTATTAATTTTCATCTCTGGATCAGTACTATGGAAATGCTGATAAAGTTCTGCAGGGGTTAACTTGTCCCGATTTTCAGCTTGTACGGTATAACTATCTGGATTCAGCCATTTTTGAATCGGTTGTTCATAGGAATAAATGGCACCGGTAACCCCCATAATCGAGAGAATTAAACCAGCGGTAATCCCGAGGAACCAGTGGATCTGAAAAAAGATTTTTTTTAACATAGCTGAAAAGATGTGGGAGGTGGACGATATTAGCGCGAATTATAACTGAACTTCTGGAAGATAATAAGGATTTTGCAGGTAATATTTATTCTCATTCTCATTTGTATTTATTTTAATTAAAAAACCCCCAATTATTTGGAGGTTTTTAGGTAAATCGTTTTGATTAAAACAGAGCTTAGACCTGTTTTGCTTCGCCGACTGTTTCTTTTAAATGCTTGCGAATGGTATTAAATGAAAAATTCTTCGAATCCATACGTTTTGGCAAAATATAAGCACCTTGCTGACCCTTAACCTTGAAGTTAATCAACATAAAGTCAGGTGTGTTATACCATTCATAAATATCTTTCCAGCCAATTGCACCAACACCTTCCTGCGCACCCATTTTTTGACGCATGATAAGCCCGTGTGGTTGCACACCTAAACGAATGCCCTTAATTTCCTGTACTGGGAATTCATTCATTTTACGTTTTACATACCATTCCAGTCCGAATTTACGGATGAGGAAGTACGCCACGACGCAGACTAATGCAACCCAACAAAAAATAGTCGAATAATTCTTTAATAGGATAATACCAACAATAGATAGCGCAGCCACAACCGCCATAATTATCCAAGTCTTGGTGCCAATTTTGTTGGTACTACGCCAAATAGCAAGTTGAGCTTGACGTTGTTCAGCCTCTGAAATTTCATAGTTCACAGGCTGTAGGGTATAAGCGTATAAATTTTTCGCGGTCATAATGAATTAACAAATCTAGAACTGTAAAAAGTTTAGCATTATTTATCCCCATTCAGGGAGTATATTGTTCCAAAATCATTCGAATTATAAGGAGCCCAATTCGGTGGCTTCCTCATCACGGTCATGACTCAAACTTTGCTTTAAGCGACTGAGTTGTTTCAGAATACTTAACATCAAAGATAATTGCTGTAAAACAATCAACGATTTCTGATCATCTTCATTATTTTGGCTTAAGCGTTGACGAGCGGTATTCAACATATTCTGTGCTGTCAGATCGGGAACTTCATCTTTTAATAAAGAACCTTGGATATTCTCTAAAGCCAGATCTAAAAGATTTAACACTTCTTGATCTTGTATTTTTTCACGATGTGCCCCGAGCGCGGCAATATAGCTCAGCAGGGTGTGATTTAAACATAAGAATTCAAAAGCCAGGCTTTTTTGTGTGGGATCGAAATCCGGTTCTGTGGCTAAGGTTGAAATCAGGGAGGCAACTTCAGCATCATTATTATGTGCAGCACGACGTACTACACGATATTTCAGACCATGATTACGCCCTTGCTTATATTGTTCGATCACTTCTGCCAAATAATTACATTGCGCGGTGAGTGAGCGATTGATGGTGCGCGACAGGCGACGGAATTTCCAGTCTGGAAAAATAAAACTGACTCCAAACCATGCCACTGCACAGCCAATTAAGGTATTAATCATGCGAGGCAAAGCTGCATCAAAGCCCATTCCATCCAGATTGAAATTAATCAGCGCAAGAATGGTAATAAACGCGGTGGCCTGGGCATATTGTTTACTGCGCAATTCAAAGAACAGCACGCCACTCAACACTAATAATAATAGTTGACCTTCAATCGACGGGATAAAGTACAAAACCGCATAGCCCAGAATAATACCCACTAAAGTCCCGACTATACGCAGGCGTAAACGACGTTTGGTGGCATTGAAGTTCGGTTGGCTGACAAAAAGAGCAGTCAGTAAAATCCAGTAACCATATTCAATCTGGGTCACTTGAACAAAAATATAACCGATAAGCAGAACAATCGAGACCCGTATTGCATGTCTAAACAGCACAGATTCCGGGGTTAAGTGCTGTTTGATGCGGATCAGCACATCATCCCAGCCTTTCAAGTCGTCATCTTTCAACTGGTTTTCAATGTGTTTGGTTTTATCAAGCTTGATATGACGTTCGGTTTCTACATTACGGAGTTGAGCATCAATCGACTTTAAATTTTGATAGAGGGAAAATAATGCGTTGATCCAGACTGGGTCATATTGTTGTTCAGCACGTAATTTTTCTAAAGAAATTCTCAAGTTGGTAAAAGTATGTTTAAAACGCTTATTATGTTGATAGGTTTCACGGTGCAAAATGCTGTAACTTAAGTCTTTACAGGCTTTAGCCTGAAGGGATAAAACCCGCTGGAAACGAAATAAAATGTCGCTATGTTCAAAGATTTTAACCAGTTTCTGATAGTCAATGTGCGCTGAATCGGCACGTTCATGAATATCTTGAGCCACAAAATAATACTGCAAGCTGCGACGGGTATCTTTTTGTCCACGGTCACCCTTTAAACGGGTCAGTAGTGCAGTTTTCATTTCATTGAAAATACCGACCAGTTTGCCATTTTCCAAAGACAGCTCAATCATGCTTTGTTGATAACTGCTTGGTGTCATATCGACATCAAACAGATTCGATTTCGCAAATAAGAAATCCCCTAGTGACGAATAACACTGTGATAATTTATCTTGGACTTGGCGAACCGGAAACAATAAAAAACTGACTGTTGAAATCAGCCCATACCATGCAGCACCTGCAACCAATAGCAAGGCTTGGGTATACCAGTTATCAAATAATCCCACACCTAGCATCGAGTAAACGGAAACTACCAAGCAACCATAGGAAATAGTGGCGTAGCGCCGTCCCAATGAGCCAAGAAGAATCCAGCCAATGCAGGAAACAATCAAGCCTAAGGCAAATAAAATCGGATAAAGAAATAAGAAATAAATCGAGGTGGCGGTAATAAAAAAACCGATGTAAGTATAAACCAGGTTCATGATACGAACTGAAAAACGGTCGTCAATATCACTTAGGCCTGCAGCCACCACACCCAAGGTTAAAGGAATAGTCGCCAGTTGTTGCCCCATAAAATAAGGTACAAAAGCAGTACCTGCGAATGCAATCACCATGCGCAGGTTATACATGAAAGTAGTGTTATACGTCGCTTGTTTAAGACGTGTGAGCCAAGATTTCAAATTATGTCCTTACCACAAAGTGATCTATGCATCAGTGAGGTGAATTATGTGATTTTTCACTCTCCATTCTGAGAAATAATACTATGTACAGTGTAAGCTTGTCTTTAAAGCCGTCATTTAAAAATTAAATATCAATATGTCTGAACAACAGTCTACTCAACAATATTCTACGACATGGATCATGCTGCTGGCATTACTGACTTCACTCGGTCCACTTTCCATCGATATGTACTTGCCGGCATTGCCACAAATGGCCAATGACTTTGGGATCAGTACCCAGATGATGGCCAATACTTTACCTGCCTATTTTTTAGGTCTGGCCTTGGGCCAACTGATTTATGGTCCTTTGAGCGATCGAATTGGCCGTAAACCGCCCCTTTATTTTGGTTTGGTGCTTTATATCTTAGCAAGTATGTTATGTGTCTTTGCAACCGATGAATGGAGTTTAATTGCAGCGCGTATTTTACAGGCTGTTGGGGGCTGTGTCGGGGTAGTGATTGCACGGGCTGCCATTCGTGACCGTTTGGACATGCAAGCTTCTGCGCAAGCCTTTGCCAGTATGATGATTGTAATGGGGATTGCACCGATTATTGCCCCCAGCTTGGGTGCAATCGTATTAAAGTTTTTTGCCTGGCAAGCAGTCTTTGTCTTTTTAACGCTGATGGGCATAATCTGCTTGCTGTGCGTACACTTTTTCTTTAAAGAAAGCCTGACGCCCGAACGCCGTTTAAAAATGAATATAAGCCAGATATGCAATTTATATGCTGTGATTTTTACCGATCGTAGTTTTAGATTACCGATGCTGGCGGGCTGTTTTTCGGGTGGCGTATTATTTTGCTATATCAGTTCATCGGCTTCGGTATTGATGGATGATTATGGTTTGAATCAGCAGCAATTCGCTTATGCCTTTGGTTTAAATGCCTTTGGTATTATGTTGTTATCTACGCTAAATAAAAAACTGGCACATCAATTTTCGGTACTTGGTCGTTTGAAAATAGGGGGGGTGCTTCAGCTGATAGGCGCATCTATTTTGTCCATTTCCGGTCTGATCGGTCAGATCCCATTGTGGATGGTGCTCTCAGGCATGTTTTTGGCGGTTGCGGGTATTGGCTTTACAGGACCGAATGCTATGGCCTTGGCAATGTCGGAACAAGGATCGCGTGCAGGAACTGCCAGTGCCATTATGGGGAGCATGCAGTTTGCCTGTGGTTTACTCGGTGGTGTGATCCTGAATTTCCTGATTTGGAATTCACTTTTAAATATGGGCTTGGTGATGCTCATGTTTGTAGCTATAACTTTGCTGGCGATCATGCAATTAAATCCGCCTGCATCCCATGAGCAAGCAAAAACTTAAGATTAAAAGCTAAAACAAAAAATTATAATAAAAAGAGACTTAAATAGAAGATTAAAGGTCTCTTTTTATTTTTAGATTAATTGAACCGGCTTATTTATCCCACTTACTCATCCAGAAACACGGTAAATTCTTCAATCGCAATACGTGGGGTAATAAAGGTGTTTACGATATTCTCCGGATCTGCATAACCCAAGGCAACTGTACAAACCAGTTCTTCATCTTCAGGGGCATTCAGTACGTCCAGTACGATGGGATGAAAGTGATTCCAGGCTGCTTGAGGGCAGGTATCCAGACCACGCGCTTTGGCCGCGATCATGACATTTTGAATCATCATGGAAATATCCATTTTAGAACCAATACCCATAATTTTATTTACAGTAAAATATAGAGCGACAGGCGCATCGAATAACTGAAAGTTGCGCAGTTGTTGGTGCGCCATTTTTTCTTTTTCGCCTTTTTTTATATTTAATAATCCGTATAAACCCCAGCCATTTTCACGGCGACGCTCAATAAAGGGCGAAATCCAGTTTTCAGGATAATAGGCAAAAGTCTCTTGGTATCGGTTTGCAAGTTCGGGTTGGGTAGCCAGTTCAATCTGTGCTTTACATACCCGTTCAACCATTTCATCACGTTTTTTCCCCGTCACTACATAAACTTTCCAAGGTTGTGTATTGGTTCCTGAAGGTGCCCGACTCGCCACAGTTAAAATGTCTTTAATAATTTGCGGATCAACTGCTTTATTTAAAAAAGCCCGTACAGAATGACGTGAAGTAATCGCATCATCAACATGGCGAACTTGTTGCAAATTCATAAAAATTCCTTTTGAAATGAGTTTTTTAGAACGAAGTCCTATATACATTAGTCTAATATTTGAACCTGCGACTATGTACAATTTTTTCATAAGTTAAAGAATATATTCAATATTTTAAAGAAATATTTAAAAAACAAGATTGTTTTTTAATCATTGTTCAAGAAAACTGATTTTAATAAAGTAGAGAACTTGATAGATTGTTTGCAACATATCGTTTACATATGTTGTACTTTTATAATACGTTAAGCTTTTTCACTGTACTAATAAGCAGAAAATGCAATGATTTTTAAAGCTTTTTAAAATTTTAAATCATGATTTTTCATTGATTTTTCGAGTTTTTAAGGGTCAGTTATGCACGGATGCGAAATATTTAAATTGGAGATTAGAATGAGTCGCTTACTCAACGGTAAATTTATGGCTAAAAGTTTAGCATTAGCAGTGACTGCTGTAATGGTAAGCACAGCACATGCAGGAAAAGCTGAGCAACAACAAATTCAAGAACTACGTCAAGAAGTTGAAACATTAAAATCTTTAATTCAACAGCAACATCAAGTTCAACAACAGCAGCAAACTCAAATTGAGCAAGTTAAAGCTCAACCTGTTCAACTTGCAGCAGCACCAGTAGCTAAAACTGAAGCACCAGCGACGGGCTTTAAAACAAAATCGGGCGCAAGTGTAAACCTATATGGTTTCGTTCGTGGTGATGCCAACTATATTATTGAAGGTGCAGATGATGACTTCGGTAATGCTGCTAAAGTTGGCAATGGTACCGTTGGTTCCGTAAATGATAAGTTGCGCGCTACAGCTAAAACCACCCGTATCGGTTTAGATTTTAGTTCGCCAGTAGGTGATGCAAAAGTCGGTGGTAAAGTTGAAGTTGATTTTGCAAGTGCGGCTGAAAACTTACGTATCCGTCATGCTTATTTGACCTATAACGACTGGTTGTTTGGTCAAACCACTTCTAATTTCTTGTCAAATCATGCGCCTGAAATGATTGACTTTGCTACAAACATTGGTGGTGGTACAACACGTGTTCCACAAGTACGCTATGGTCTTAAACTCGCTCCTGCCACTCAATTATTTTTCTCTGCTGAAGAGGGCGATAGCTCTGCTACAGATATCAAATACCGTCTGCCAAACTTAACCGCAAAATTAACTCAAGGTTTTGCCGATGGTAAAGGCTCAGCATCAGCACGTGCTTTAGTTGAAAATTATAAATCGACGACAGCAGACGATAATAAAACAGGTTGGGGGATTGCTGCTGGCGTAAATTATCAAATCACTGATCCTTTAAAAGTGTCTGCCGATGTTTCACATGTAGTGGGTAATAGTAATTACTTATATGGCAGTAATAGTGCGTATTCTGTAGTCAATGGTGATATTGAGCAGAATGAATTTACAGCAGTACAAGTCGGTGCGACTTACAAGATTTCTCCTCAATTACGCTCAACCTTGGCTTATGGAGCAATCTTTGCTGATGATGGCAATGATTATGCTACAGCTAATTCAACTGCACTTGTAGCAAATGAGAAAGTTCAACAAGCGTGGATTAACTTTATTTATTCACCGGCTGCACCGATTGACTTGGGTATTGAATACGTCAACGGTAAACGTGATACTTTTGCCGGACAGTCATTTAAAGATAACCGTGTAGGCTTAATGGCGAAATACAATTTCTAATCAAAAAATTAGACAGCAAAATAAAAAAAGAGGCGATTTATTCGCCTCTTTTTATTTCTAGTTGGAAAAATATGAGTAGTTGTTTATAAAAGCTATATATTTAATAAATTAAAATATAAAAAGTCCGATTGTGGGTAATAGGCAAAATTGTAAATAAATAGAGACATTAATAACAAAATTTGGATAATATACGCTCTTTTTGAACATTACTTGGCGTGATAGCTTTATCATTGCTGAAAATGCATGTTTATTTTTGCGTATCCTGCAAAAAATGGCATGATGAGGACTAGAAGCTTTAAATGAGACGATCTCTCATGAGTAAGCGGGTTAGTAGGGATTTAAGGAAATGTTCTTTCTTTGAATTCCAAAAATATAATAACTTGCGTCGTCTCTTTTTTATTTTTCCATCTATATGGAAAAATAATCTCCTTGTCTATGGTTTCATCAAAAAATGAATTTTTTATTCCTTTTTGTTGTACAGCTTTTATTTTGTTTGGTCTTTGCCAAATGGTTCTTGAGATTTTTTAATCAAGAAAATACTAAGGCTATAGAACAAAAAGAATCCAACTATTTTATGGACAATGATGATGGAATTTACTTTTAATGCCTTTTATACGCTCATTGCAGCGGTAATCGTTCTTTTATTAGGACGGTTTCTTGTCAATAAAATTGATTTTTTAAGACGCTACAATATACCCGAACCAGTGGCGGGCGGCTTAGTTGCTGCAATTGCTTCACTATTTGTGCACAATATTTGGGGTTTGAGCATCTCTACAAGTACTGAACTCCAAACCAGCTTTATGCTGATTTTCTTTGCATCCATTGGTTTAAGTGCAAACTTTGCCAAGTTGAAAGAAGGTGGTTTAGGTCTGGTGATTTTCCTGGTTTGTGTGGCTTCATTTATTATCGTGCAAGATTTTGTCGGTATTAGCTTAGCGACTTTACTGGGAATCGATCCTTTAATTGGCTTAATTGCGGGTTCAATTACCTTGACAGGCGGGCATGGTACAGCGGGTGCCTGGGGTGAGATTTTAGAAGTTGAACATGGCATTCAAGGTGCTTTAGCTTTGGGTATGGCCAGTGCGACTTTTGGTTTAATCATTGGCGGCATCATTGGCGGTCCTTTGGCTAAAATGTTGATTAACCGTCATCAGCTTGCCCAGCCACGTAGCAATAAGCAAATAGAAGACCGTGATTCAACACTCAATGCCGATACAGATTCAACTGAATTTACCCAATTTGAATATCCGCATCAGGTGCGTTTAATTACGGCTGATAATGCGATTACCACTTTAGGTATGTTTGCGGCATGTTTAGCTTTTGCTGAATTCATGACTGGCTTTAGTAAAGGAACCTGGTTTGAACTTCCGACCTTTGTATGGACTCTAGCCGGCGGTGTAATTCTGCGAAATGTGCTGGAAGGGGTATTTAAAGTTGGAATTTTCGATCGTGCAATTGATGTATTCGGAAATGCCTCGTTATCGCTTTATCTCGCTATGGCATTACTGTCTTTGAAGTTATGGCAATTGTCTGATTTGGCTGGTCCACTGGTTGTCATTCTGGGTGCGCAAACATTAACTATGGCACTTTATGCAGCATTTGTGACTTTCCGCGTTATGGGTAAAAACTATGATGCTGCCGTACTTTCTGCAGGACATTGTGGTTTTGGTATGGGTGCGACACCTACTGCTGTAGCGAATATGCAAGCCATTACCAATATGTATGGCCCTTCGCATAAGGCATTCTTGATTGTTCCGTTATGTGGGGCATTCTTTGTCGATTTAATTAACGCCACTGTCATTCAGGTGATTCTTAAGTTTTTTGTATAAGTCTGAATGTATTTCTAAAAAGCCCTAGGAATCTAGGGCTTTTTTATTACTGAAAATTATAAAAAGGTCAGAATGAGCTGGTAGACCATGAAACTGCCCATTAAGCTGAGCCAGACGGGTAGCTTGGTTTTGAGTAAGGCGATGACTACAGCAACAAATATAAGATCAGTGATCTGTACAATATAATGCTCTGCCATTTGTATGACCATACAAAGCAGAAGTCCCACCACAGCCGCATTGATTCCTACAACCGCATGACGAATATAAGTCTGATTCATTAACCATGACCAGTAGGGTAAGGTTCCAAAAACAAGAAAAAAGGAGGGCAGGAATATAGCTAATGTAGCGACACAGGCATTCAGGATCGGATATGGGGTTAAAGGTGTGAGTGCACCCACATAACTTGCAAAGCTAAATAAAGGACCAGGCATCAGCTGGGCCAAGGCATAACCTAAATCAAAGTTCTCGGCAGAAATTAAACCAGTTGCAACGAAATCTTGATGTAAAAAAGGCAGAATGATATGTCCGCCCCCAAAAACCAGAGAAGCGCTACGATAGAAACTTTCTACAACTTGTATGAATACATTGCTTTGCTGCAAGCTCAGAAAGAGAAAGATAAAAAAAGGTAATACAAAAAGAATGATCCAGAAATAAGCATTTGATCTTTTTGTAGAAGAGATCGTATCTGTTAAAGAAGAGGCTTCTACTTTGTTTTCTTTGGCAGGAGTAATTTTTTGTGTGAAGAATATGCCCAACCATGCCGCGATAAAAATCACTATGATTTGATTCATCGGCAGGGAAACCGTGTAAATAAAGATTGTGGAACAGAGCATTAAAATGTATTGCCAGATTTGGGTACAAAAGCTTTGAAGCATTTGCCAGAAAGCCCATGTCACCACAGCCAAAACAATAAGTTGAATACTATGAAAAAACGCTGAAGAAAGCAGCGGTGAAAATTGTTGGCCTAATATTGCTACCGTAGTCATTAATATTGCGGAAGGTAGAGTAAAACCTAACCATGCAAGTAGCGCACCTCCATAGCCTTTTTTCACATAGCCAATCGCCAAACCCACTTGGCTGCTGGTTGGTCCAGGCAAAATTTGTGCCAAAGCAACCAGTTGTGCATATTGTTGGTCATCTAACCATTTTAATTGTTTCACAAAGGTGTGATGAAAAAACACCAGATGCGCAGCAGGACCCCCAAATGCAAGGCAACCTAATTTTAGAAAAGTCAGGAAAATAGTGCGATAATGAAGGGATGGCATAGATAAATTCATTAAGGTCGATCTTTTAAAGTTTAATATTTTTTGATGGCAGTTTAACGAAATACTACAATGTGAAAAACATATAGTTCTTAAACTGTACGACTTTTAAAAGATAAGCTGATCAATCTTTGGGTGGTTCATGATAAATATCAAATTTGGTTATATTGCTTTAGCTGTAATAAGTGTAGCGGGATGCCAAAGTGTTCCGCATTCTAAGCTTACTGTAGGCTCTACAGGCTTATCTGAATCTCCCAGTGTAGATGCACAAGTACATGCCGATCGCATTAATTTTAAAAAATTAAAAAAACAGGAAAATCGTCCAATTGTTGCTTTGGTACTGGGTAGTGGCGGTGCACGGGGCTATGCGCATATTGGTGTAATTCAAGTATTGGAACAACAAGGCATTCATCCTGATTTTATTGTGGGTACTAGCGCAGGAAGTATTGTAGGTTCAATTTATGCCAGCGGTAAAACTGCGAATGAATTACGTGATATTGCCTTGAATATGAAAGCCCATGATGTGCGTGATGTAAAACTGGATATAAAAGGTTTTTTTGACGGCAAAAAAGTTGAAAACTACGTCAATCAACAAGTGAATAATACCCCGTTAGAATTACTTAAAACGCCAATGTATGTGGTGGCGACAGAATTAAAAGAAGGCAAAAAAGTGGTCTTTAATTATGGCAACACCGGGCAGGCAGTGCGCGCTTCAGTGTCTATTCCCAGCATGTTCGTTCCCACTAAAATCGGTACAGATGAGTATGTCGATGGTGGCTTGGTCAGTCCTGTACCTGTAGATGTGGCACGTGACCTGGGTGCAGATATCATTATTGCAGTAGACATTTTGGCTCAACCCATGCATACCGAAACCAGTAATGTTTGGGGCTTGTTTAACCAAAATATTAATATCATGCAGAATCATTTAGCCAGAGAAGAACTTAAACATGCAGATATTGTAATTCAGCCTGATTTAAGAGAAAAAGCACATATTTTTGATGTCAGAGGCCGTGAAATGACTATGCAAGCCGGTGCTGAAGCAACGCTCAATCAATTAAATACTATTTCAATTGTATTCAGTCAAAAACACTATTCAACTGCAACTCCAATTCAACAATTGAGTGTGCATGATTAATTGGAAGTTTAAATAAAATGAATGCTAAGAACGAGGTATAAGTTTTTATCATGAAGCCTTGTTCCTGTTTTTAATGGTGTCATAAGTATTTTAATTTTGATTGATAAGTGTGCAAATTAAGCTGGATTTTATTGTAAAGATAGATTAATTAATTGATATTGCTGAGTAAAATTAATTAAGTGCCTGAAAGTTTTATAATATACTATTTTTATATTAATGTTTTTTTGTTCAATTGTTTAAGTTTACCGCTGAGTTAAAAGTCAATACACTCAATTTTATTAGAGTCAATATGAAAATATATTTCTGTAAGGGGCGTTAAATGAATAACAGCAGGATGAATATAGAAACAATTAGCATCGGGCATAAAGTCAAAATGGCGACAATGGAACATCTTGTTTTTACAGTGACTGCAGAAAATGCGGATGGTACCTTAAGTATTGAAACACAGCTCGATCAGCAGAATGTGCTTAGTTATGGCAATATTTCCAGAGAGATGGTACGTAAAATCGCTTCTTAATGTTATTTAGCAGACCGTATTCTATTATTGAACCATTAAAGTCTTAAAAGAATATCGGTAAATAGATTTTTATTGAGTCTTAATTATATTCACTAGCTCATTATTTAAAAATGGAATGCTTTAAAATTTATGCGAATGTATTTTTTGTAGTCGATTTTTGAGTATTTATTCTATAAAACAAGGATAAATTAAAAATATAGTAGATACAGTATGTTAAATAAACAGTTATATATTTTTTTGAATGATACTAAAATCACTATAAATAATAATGATGATTTTATTGCCGATTTTGACATTCTATTTCGTAGAAAGACGATATAATAAGGGCTTAATACTATTGTCTATCCAAGAGTCTAGAGAACGCGATGTCCCCATTAGATCAAATTGCTCCAGCATTAGATGACCAGTCTGAATTAACTATGTCGGTTTTGATGACCCCAGATATGGCTAACTTTTCAGGTAATGTTCACGGTGGAACAATTTTAAAATTGTTGGATCAAGTCGCATACGCATGTGCCAGCCGTTATTCAGGGAGTTATGTGGTGACTTTGTCGGTTGATAAAGTCAATTTTAAAGAACCGATTCATGTGGGAGAATTAGTCACTTTCCTTGCTAGCGTGAACCATGTAGGGCGCACCTCTATGGAGATCGGGATTCGTGTAGAGGCGCAGAATATTCAAAAACGTACGATTCGCCACACCAATAGTTGTTATTTCACTATGGTTGCTGTAGATGAAAATGGTAAGCCACAACAGATTCCAGCGCTCAATTTAGATAATGACTGGAAGCGTTGCCGTTTTGAAGCGGCTGAACATCGCAAAGTAGCGCGTCTGCAAGAAAATCATCATCCATCCTGTAGTATTTATAAGAAAAATTCACAATGTTAATAAATATCAAATGAAAAAAGACCGCTACTTAGCGGTCTTTTTTTGATATGAAATGAGGCGGGATGTCTATACAACTTAACTCAATCGGCATAATATAAAACGATACGTATCGTATCGTTTTGGTGATTTTATGACTGAAGTAGAGAAAACGTCACGTCGTAAGCAATGTATTTTGAATGCAGTGACTTTAGCATTAGAAGAATATGACTATAGTCATTTGACTGTAGAAGATATTGCTGCTCGGGCAGGGGTCGGAAAATCAACAATTTACCGCTGGTGGAAGCATAAATCTGATTTGGTTTTCGATGCCTTTAAAGAACACACCGCTTCTGTATTTGAATTGGATTTTCAACAAAGTTTGCAATTTAATCTGAATCAGCAGCTTTTAAAGTTGTCGCATGCATTGAATCATCCTGTTGGACGGGCACTGTTGGTTGTCATGGCAGAGCATCGTGAAGCTGCGGGTGAATTCTTTAAACAGTATTTATTGCCGCGTCGTGAGCAAACCCGCAAGCTGATTCAAATCGCCATTCAACGTCATGAAATTATTGCTGACTATCCATTTGAGCTGATGCTAGATGCGCTGTATGGCCCTATTCATTATCAGATTATTTTCTTCAATCGTATGCCCGATGAAACGTATATTCAAAATCTTGTGGGTTTGCTGATGCAACCCGTTGTGATTCAAAAGTAGCGCTGCGCTACACTGAAGTGGGTCATTATGTCTGCAACGAGTACCGGGCGTTTATGGAATCGCTCTTTTCTATTGTGTCTGTTCAATAACCTGTTTTTATTTACGTATTATTATGCGCTATTGACCATTTTGCCGATTTACATCATGAAGGATTTAGGTGGGTCGGTCAAAGAAGCAGGTTTGGCACTCACTTTATTTCTGCTGTCTTCAATTGCAGTTCGCCCATTTTCCGGATTGATTGTTGAAAAATTGGGAAAAAAAATATCCTTTCGCGGTTCCGAATTTTTATTTGTCCTTTTTTCTTTTAGTTATCTGTTTGCAGATAGTATGTGGGCTTTACTGATTATTCGCTTTGTTCACGGCATTTGGTTTAGTGTATTAACCACCGTCACCGTGCCGATTGCCAATGATTTTATTCCGGATCACCGTAAAGGTGAGGGCATGGGCTATTTTGTCATGTCGACCAATCTTGCCGTGGTCTTTGGCCCCTTGATTGCCTTAACCGTGCTTCAATTTACCGACTTTATGATGCTGTTTGCCATTTTAAGCGCTGTGATCTGTCTGGGCTTTATTTTTTGCTTAATGGTGCCGGTACAAGAAAATAAACTCGACAAGTTACCTAACACGGTAGAAGAAAAACGTTTAGGTTTTCATGATATTATTGAAATGCGCGCAGTTCCGATTGGCTTTGTAGCCTTGCTAACTGCATTTGCCTATTCCAGCATTATGAGCTTCATTACCGCATATAGTGAATCTAAAGATTTACTGGCCTATACCAGTTTATTTTTTATTGTATTTGCAATTTCCATGATTGTGGTACGGCCCTGGGTTGGGAAAATTTATGATCGTAAAGGTCCTAGCGCCGTTATTTATCCATCATTTATATTCTTTGCCCTAGGCTTGCTGGTAGTGAGTTTTGTTTCAAATCAATGGATACTGTGGTTGTCTGCCATATTTATTGGAATTGGTTATGGTTCATTATTTCCCTGTTTTCAAACTTTAGCGATTCAATCTGTGCCCAAGCAGCGAATGGGACATGCAGTCTCAACCTTTTTCACCTTGTTTGATTTAGGCATGGCTATTGGTTCGGTAGTGCTTGGTTTGATCATTGCGAGTTATGGTTATCAAATGACTTATCTATTTTGTGCTGGCATTACTGTGGCAACCTTGTTTGTCTATAAATACTCAGTGGCATCAGCAGCAGTTCAACAATCCAAATAAAGAGGTATGGCCGTGGAATTACGTCATTTACGCTATTTCGTTGCAGTGGCAGAAGAGCTGAACTTTACCAAGGCGGCACAACGCATGTGTACGGTACAGCCCTCTTTAAGTCAGCAAATAAAAGATCTTGAACAAGAAGTCGGAGTGCAGTTGTTGATTCGGTCAAATCGTAAAGTTGAACTGACTGAAGAAGGCAAAGCATTTTTAAAAGAGGCCTTGTTAAGTTTGGAACATGCTGAGAAAGCTATTCAGGATGCCCGTCAAATTGCCAACTTAAACAAAGACCAGCTGAATATTGGGTTTGTGCCGGTAGCGGAAATGAAAATTTTCCCTTATATCATGCCGAATATTCGGGCACACTTTCCTGATATCAAAATTAACTTTCACAGTATGACCGATGCAAATCAGTTCAAGGCGTTAAAGAAAGGCGATATTGATATTGCTTTTACCCGCTATATTGATGAGTCGAGTGAACTTGAGCATGTACAAATTTTTAGCGAGCCTTTGGCTTTAATTGTTCCAAAAGATTCTCCTATAGCAGAGCAACGTCACGTCAGTATCAAGAGTTTTAACGATCAAGACTTCATTATCAGTGATGAAATTGCTTCACCGCAGTTATATAAAATTATTACCGACTTTTTTAAGCAATCCAAAGTGAATGTCAATGTGGTGCAGCAATCGACCAATATTTTATTGAATGTAAATTTAGTTGGGATGGGTGTGGGGTGGAGTCTGGTACCGGCTTATGTTATTCCACTGTTAGGGGATAAAATTGTGGTGAAAAACACCATTGAGCCTTTGCCGATGATTGACTTATATGCAAGTTACCGTAAAGGTCAAAAGAATCAAATCATTGAGCTGATTTTAAAAATATTGAAAGAACAGTTTTATATGGGATTCTTTTAAAAAATTAAAAACCTAGATGTTGCGTCATGTTTTAATAAATAAAAGATATTGCGTAACATCACAGTGTTTCATAAAACAATCCTTTGCATTACAACGATTCACAGAACAACAATGCACAAACTGTTTTATCACTTTATACTCAATAATTAAAACAACAAGATAGATTGAACAAAAATGATGAAGCTCTATAACAATACTCAATCACGTGGAATGACGCTTTTTCCTTTGCTAAAAGAACTGGCAATTGAAGATCAGATTGAACAGATCCAAGTTCCCTATGAAGACATGCATCAGGCTAAATATTTAAAGATTAATCCCATGGGAAAAGTACCATGTCTGGTCGATCAAGGAATGGTTGTTTCAGAAGTGGCGGCAATATTCACCTATCTGGCCGATAAATATAGTGAAAAAGGTTTGGCACCGGCATTAGATGATCCTAAGCGTGGTGCATATTTGAAATGGATGTTCTTTTGTCATGGCCCCTTGACCGAATATATGGACTTAAAAAGTCTTGAGGTGTCTAAAGAACAAATTGAAAAGAGAAAAACCGGCTTGGCTTTTGGTCATGAGGAAACTTTATTCGCTTTCCTAAAACAGGGCATGCAACAGGCCAACCCATATTTGCTCGGCGAGAAAGTTTCAGCAGCAGACTTATATCTGGCTTACTGGCTGGTTTTTGCCATCTCTTTTAAAATCTTGCCTTATCTGGATGAGTTCAAGCCTTTTATTCAACTGATTGGAAGCCGGAATTCGATGAAAGATGTACCGTGGTTTCAAAAGTTGAATAGCTAACTTTATTTTTTATATTGAGTCGAATAGGAAAAAATTAATAAAAAAGACCACGCTTCCACGTGGTCAGATCTTTTAATATCATTCAGTTGACTGATTATTTTACGTGAAGCTTTTTGAATAACTGCTGGCTTACGTGGTCTAATGTTTGTGGAATTGCAAGTGCTGCCACAAAACGGTCAGGGCGTAAAATTACAACCGACTCTGATGTTTTACCAAACCAGGTACGGATATCGGTACCAATATCGCCCAGGGTAATCACGCCGTCAAATTTCTTGCGATTTTCATTGCCAAACTGAACTTCAGGAATGATTTGAATAAATTTAACACCTAAATTTTTCCAGACTTGCATGGTGGTCGCACTGAGTCCCCATTGTGGATCCACACCCCAAGCAATAATGGCAAAGTCGTTACCAATCACGTCATCCAGTAAAACTTTTTCACCAGACTCAAGTTTTACCTGCGGCTGGATAAACATTTTACCGATTGGAGATTCTTTTTTACCATCTGCAAGCAAGGCACCGTCATTATATTTTGGCATTGGTTTAAAACGCATTTCAAGCAAATACTGTTTAATTGGCTTGATGTAATTCAATGCGTAGGCAATACCGTCACGGACAAAACCTTGCCATTTTTTAGGTGGTGCAAGCACATGACCTGCCATCACAGAAAGATCAATCATCGCTTTGGCATGGTCTTTACGTTCAATCTGGTAAGAATCCAATAAATCAGCAGTTGCTTTACCTTGTACCACGAGCGCAACTTTCCAAGCCAGGTTAAAGGCATCACGCATACCGCTGTTATAACCCTGACCTTGCCATACCGGCATAATATGTGCTGCATCACCGGCAAGTAAAATACGGTCGACACGGAATTTATCCGCAATACGTGCATTGTGTGTGTAAACACGCTGACGAATCACTTCAATATTTTCAGCATTTGGTAGAACTTTGGACAGCAATTTTGCGATATTTTCTGGCTGGCTTAACTCTTCCTGAGTTTCACCCGGCATCACCATAAATTCGAAACGACGAATACCATGCGGAAGCGCAGCAGATACATAAGGACGTACTGGGTCACAACATAAGTAAATATGCGGAGTCGCTAAAGGATCATTTTCAATGTCGATTACGATCCATTGGTTCGGTGCAGTTTTGCCATCAAAAGCAATATCCAAAGTACGACGTACAATTGAGTTACCACCATCACAGGCAATTAAATATTTTGCTTGAACAGTTTCTTGTTTCTGGTTTTTATCTTGAATCTTTAGCGTTACGCCATTTGCATCTTGGCTAAATTCATTCAGCTGACGTGAAAAAAGCACTTCAGTTTTATCGTATTGCTTCAAACCTTGCAGTAATACATTGTCAACTTGAGGCTGAATAAATGCATTACGACGCGAGAAACCAAATTCACGGGTAAGCGGCTGAATGTCAGCAAAACAACGACCCTTAGGAGTCAGGAAACGCATTGCATGGTTCGGAGTAGTATGCGGCAATACTTGATCGACTAAGCCGAGTGATTGAATGGTACGTAAAGATTCATCATCAATACCAATGGCACGTGGGTAGTCAATCAAACTATCCAGCTGCTCAATAATAGTGACCTGAACACCTTGTTTGCTTAAATAGTTCGCAATTGTTAAACCAACCGGACCTGCGCCCAAGATTGCCACTTCAGTGGTGTAATTTGTTTTGTTGCTCATAGCGAATGTCCATTCAATCAATTCACATTTAACTGTATTAACGGTGAATTTGAGGGTCTAAACAAGCTATGCCATAGTAGATATGTTGAATGAAAACAAAACAGGGAGAATTTTATTAATATTTTAAATATTTGAAAATTAATAATTATATGTGTATTTAACTATATGGTTTTTTAAATGAATGATCATTTATTTCTATCGTTTATAGAAATCTTCCCTAAAATAAAAAGCTGAATTATTAACATAATTCAGCTTTGATCTCTAAAATATTAACTTGAGCAAACAAGGTGGGGTAATAATTTAGAGATCGAGTTTTAAGGTTATTGTGCAGGTTTAGCCGGTGCTTCTTCTACAGCGACTTCTGAAGCAGGTTGAGCTGATGTAGGCTTGGCAGCAGCACTTTCAGAGCTTACAGTGTCCGGTTGTTCTTGAGTAGAGACAATCACTTTTTCTTCTTGAGGTTGTTTATCAGCACTAGCGGCAAAGGTGGTTGCAGCAGCAATGGTAAAAGTAGAAGCAAGTAATAGTTGAGTTAATTTCATTTTAGGCATCCTTTATTCTTTAAAAAAGTGATTAGATCCATATTTATCATCACATAAATATGGACAGGGCTCATGCTAAAGAGCCTAGGACAGGGGAGCAATCAAAGCAACAAAGTGAAACAGGTCGGTTAACATAAAAATCACAAGTAAGGATTTGCTGTACATTTACTGTAAAAATTACTTAAAAAGAGGCATAAAAAATGTATAGAGATATTTCTAGATCAGCTTTCTGAGAGTATGTTTTTACTTAAAATAAACAAACCACCAGAGAATGACGGTTTTTCATAAAATTGCTGAATAGATTAAATGTAAATAAATTTTTCAGATTACGATGGGGTTTTTGATCACTTTGCATTTGGAATGCAGTAAAAAGAGTGTGTTAATACTGAACTTAATTTAGATATTTAATTCATTTATATAAGTAAAATTTAATTATCCCGCTGTTTAATTTTTTAAATAAGATGAATACGTTGCCAGAGCGAAAGGAAAAAATTAAAGTGAAGTGTTATGCAATTCAGTTGTGTGAATTGCTCTTATCACAATGTGTATTAATTTTCCCTCCATGTATAGCGAGTAAGTTTTGAAACTGATTTCTCCCACAAAAGCTGTCCCTACGCATATCATTTCCGGATTTTTAGGTGCTGGAAAAACCACCTTGCTTCAACATTTACTCAGTCAAAAACCTGAAAATGAAGTTTGGGCAGTGCTCATGAACGAGTTTGGACAAATTGGGGTGGATCAGCAGTTATTACCGCAAACCCAAGGTTATGAAGTTAAAGAACTCTTAGGCGGCTGTCTCTGTTGCAGTAGTCAATTACCCATGCAAATCGCTTTATCACGGTTATTGTCAGAGAGTAAACCGGATCGCTTGTTTATCGAACCGACTGGTTTGGGACATCCTGCACAATTACTGGAACAGCTGACCGAACCGCATTGGCAGCAAAATATTGCGATGCGGGCTTTAGTCACGGTGGTGGATGGTTCGCGTTTGCATGATGCTGATTGGAGCAAGCAAAACCTGTATGCAGATCAGCTAAAAGCTGCCCAAATTCTTGTGGTATCCCATGCTGATATCATGGACGTTGCAGATCGCCAAGCTTTGGAAGTATTGAAGAAAGAATATCAGGCTTATCAGCAAACTTGGCTGATGAGTGGGCAGGCGCATATTTCACTTGAACAAATTGATATCTTATATGTATGTACGGAACGTAAAATTCAGCCGCTGCTTAAAATTCAAAAAACATATACTGCAGGGCAAATTTTGCCTGAAATTAAACAGTTGCCTTATCACTATGTCGAGACCACGCAAGGCTATAGTGTGGCGGGTTGGAAATTACCCAAACGTTGGCAATTCGATTTCTATCTTTTATTGGATTTGCTTTGTGAACAACAAGATTGGCTGCGTATTAAAGCAATTTTTAATACCAATCAGGGCTGGAAAGTCTTTAACTTCAATCCGGAGCAATTTAATTATCAGTCCTCAGAGGAGGGTATAGATAACCGCATTGAAATCATTGTACGAGATCAGCGTGATTGGCAATATTTTGAAGATCAATTGTTACAATGTCAGCTGAATTTGGATGAAACGGATAAAACAACTCAGCAAAAGTAGTGCAAATCTTATATGCTAAGCGCCAAATTTGAGGACTCTTTTATGGCGCTTAAAGCAACAATTTATAAGGCTGATTTGAATATTGCCAATATGGATGATCATCAATATGCTGATTATCAACTGACTATGGCTCAACATCCATCGGAAACCATTGAGCGATTGATGGTGCGTATTTTGGCCTATGCGCGTTTTGCTGATGAAGCCCTAGAATTTACCAAAGATCTATTTGAAACCGATGAACCAGCATTGTGGCAAAAAGACTTAACCGGTCAATTGGTCAAATGGATTGAAGTCGGTAGTCCCGATGAAGATAAAGTTAAAAAAGCCAGCGCACGTTGCAAGCAAGTCGCAGTGGTGACTTATGGGTCTTCAGTCGAAGAATGGTATAAACGCAATAGCAAATTAAAAACTTTAAGAAATGTTGAAGTGTGGAAATTGTCTACAGCAACAACAGATGCACTAGCACAATTATGCGCACGTACCATGCAATTACAACTCAACGTTATGGATGGTGAATGGACGCTGATTGGCGAGCATGCACAAGTCTTGGTTGAATGGGAACAGTTACAGTAAATATAAGCAGGATGCGGGTTTAGGCTTGCATCCTGACTAAAAAATTGCGTATACCTTAAAATAATAAAAATGAAGAAGGGGAAAATATATGCCTCCTGATTTATATCGTTTGCTTATAGCCCTAGGTATTGGTGCCATTATCGGTGCTGAACGTGAGTATCGTAGTAAATCTGCCGGCCTTCGAACCATGATCATGGTCAGTCTCAGTTCCTGTTTGTTTACCATGCTGTCTTTAAAAATTGGTATTGATAGTCCTGATCGAATTGCAGCCAATATCCTGACGGGTTTAGGTTTTGTCGGGGCAGGGGTGATTTTTAAAGATGAGAACCGTATTTCCGGGATTACCACTGCGACCACAATCTGGATGACTGCTGCGCTGGGAATGGCAGCTGGGGCCGGCTATGAACTGCTAAGCCTGTTTGCAACCTTGATTGTGCTGATCGTTTTAATTTTTCTAATCTATGTTCAGGAGCGAATAGAAGCCCTGAGTCATGCCCGCACCTATCGAATTATTTGTCCTTATCAACACAAGACTTTAGATCAGTATGAAGATTTATTTAGGACTTACGAGATGAAGGTGGTTCGCAGTGTGCAACATAAAACTGAACATCGAATGAGTGGCCGCTGGATTTTAATCGGCTCCGCTGAAAATCATAAAAAACTGACCGCTTATTTACTCAACGATTCGAATATCCAAGAGCTGAGTTTTTAAATATTGAAACCTTAAATCATCAAGAAATCAATGTAATCCGGTTTATAATAGCCATTGAAAATTGAGTAATCCGATCAGGTAAATGACAATGACAAATGAATTACAAATTATTGATTTAAAAGTAGGTGAAGGTAAGGAAGCGGTTAAAGGGGCACTGATTACTACCCACTACACAGGCTGGCTGGAAGATGGTACCAAGTTTGATTCTTCTATTGACCGTGGCAGTTACTTTGAAACCGTGATTGGTACTGGTCGTGTGATTAAAGGCTGGGATCAAGGCATTATGGGCATGAAAGTAGGTGGCAAGCGTAAATTACTTGTTCCTGCGCACTTGGCTTATGGTGAACGGAAAATGGGCAAAATCATTCCTGCAAACTCAAACCTAATTTTTGAAATTGAATTGTTTGACGTGAAAACCCGTGATTAAAATTTATTAATTTCCAATTAATAAATATCTTGCAAGATACAAGGATGAATCTTGCAGAATAGGTGAATAATTGTTTGAGTTTTCATTTTTTATAGCTACATTAGGTAATGGTTAAGCGTAATTTAAGGATGATTCGCTTTTTGGATAAGAACTATAATTTAATATATGTTTTGAAGTTTTTTATTATTGCATGGGTCTGCATATTCGCGTGTCAAAAATATGCATGGGCACAATATAATGCCGCGCCTGATTCTTATTATTTACAACAAAAATCACTCACTCCGTTTGAGTTTACTGAAACCAGTACCGTCCCCTTAAAAGGATCATGGGAGTATTATCCTCAACAGCTAATCGTTAAACCCAATGCAGTATTAAAATCTGAAACGGTAAGTTTACCGATTTCTTTTAAACAGCTGACGGGTACCAATAAAAACTACGGTACCTTTATTGGACATTTTAAAATACCGAAACAATATATTGGACGTCGTATTGCCATTTATATTCCCAACCAATATGGTGCTTACCGGATGTATTTAAATGGTGATTTCATACTACGTTTAGGGGAGGTGGGAAAAGATAAAATCAGTCACCGGACAGAAAATGTACCTAAAATAGCCTTTTTTGTCTTACAAAAAGAATATTTCACCCTGACCATTCAAGCATCCAATTTCAATACTCTGCATGGTGGTTTAGAAAATCCGATGCGAATTGGGCTAGGTACAACAATTTCTCGTCAGTTCCAGCAACTGATGATGAGTATTGGCCTGGTATGCGGTGCAGTATTAGGGATCGGTATCTTTACCCTGATGTTTTCAATTTTTCAGGGAAAAATCACGCGTAGCAGCATTAGAGTATTTGTGTTTGGTATTTTTATTTTGTTCCTTGCCTTACATAATTTATTTTCAGCACCTTATGCCTATACTACATTTACAAGTCTTAGCTGGATTTGGGGAGTACGATTAGAGTATCTGTTTACCTATTTTACAATCGCACTTTTTCTTACTTATATGTATTTGCTCAATTGGCGTTATATACATCCAATTGTTTATTTTGTCGCAATGTCGATATTTGTCGTTGATATTATTATCACCCTATTTACTGAACCGGAAATTTTTGAGTATTTAATATTTTATAGTTTTTTATTTAGTCCGGTGGTGCTATTAAATTTTGCTTACGGTTTTTATCGAACGGTGAAATTAAAAGAAAAATATTCGACGATTAACTTCTGGGCCGTAATTTTATTATGTACCACTTTTTTGCATGACTTTTTACTGACCCTTAATTTAATTGATTCATTTAACCTGTCTTTTATTTCAACCAGTTTTTATGCCTTGCTGATTATGTTTCAGCAATCCAAAAATTATGCAAAACATACTCAGTATATTGAGCAACTCAACAATAATTTACTCGAGCTGAATAGTTCTCTAGATCAGAAAGTGCAAGAGCGCACTTTGCAATTAAATCAGCTCAATCAACAGCTAGAGTTACAAATTCAAATTGATGCATTAACAGGCGCATTTAACCGCCGTGCTTTAAATGCTGAAATTCAGCGTTTATTTACCCTGACAAAAAATCACACCAATCATACTTTGGCATTTGCCATGTTAGATGTAGATTTTTTTAAAAATTATAATGATTTCTATGGGCATTTGAAGGGCGACGTGGTCTTGCAGGATTTGGTTAAGATTATACAGCGTGCCTTGCCAGCTTCAGCTTATGTGGCACGTTATGGTGGAGAAGAGTTTGCAATTATTCTGTATAATGTTCCCAGTGAGGTGGTGTTAAATGTATTGCAACAGGTTTTAAATGCAGTAAGACAAGCAGGTTTAGAACATTTAAATAGGCCTGACCAAAAGCCATATGTGACCTTAAGTATGGGAGTATCCTGGATGGACCAAAATCATCCGTATGCCGATATTCACGAACTGATGAAAGCAGCGGATGTTCAGCTCTATGCTGCAAAGAACGCAGGTCGAGATCAGTACCAAGCATTTCGTTCCTGGCGTCAGAAGCGTTAATGAGAGCAACAGGTATATTGTTTAATCGGACTGCATTCATATTTTAAAGTCATGTTCTTATCAATCTAAGTGGTTTATTTAAATTTAATCGCATGACTAAAAAACAGGCATGCTATTGTGTTTTTTAAAGGTTTATTTTTTTATTACGCTATTATTTTTTAAGATTCATTTCAGTTTAGTGGGATAAAAAGCATGCTGAACTACTGAATGTCACACATCATAAAAAGGAAAGCACCCTAGGGATAGGCGATGGATGGTGTTCAGAGAATAAAATGATTTTTTGAGCACCCTTTAATGAAACCTCGCTTGCTTGCAACTTTGCTTTCCACCTCTCTTTCTGCAGTTCTATTGCAGATTCCCCATTTAGCCTGGAGTCAAACGCCAGTGCATAATCCAACCCTAACGGTGATTGGTTATCATGAAATTATCAACACTAAAAGTGCACTTATTCCTGAATATGCAGTAAGTACGACCCAATTTCAGCAACATATTGATTGGCTGAAAAAAAACGGTTTTCACTTTATTAATGTTGATCAGCTTATCCAGGCTCATCAAGGGAAATATAGCTTGCCTACAAAACCGGTTTTATTAACGGTAGATGATGGTTATGCATCTTTTTATCAAAATGCCTATCCAATTCTTAAAGCCAATAAAATTCCTGTGGTTTTGGCAGTGGTCGGTTCGTGGTTAGAGCCGAAGAAAGAGAAAAATATAGATTTTTCAGGTGAGCAGATTCAACGTAAAGAAATGCTGTCCTGGGCAGAATTGAGAGAGATGCAAGACAGTGGTTTAGTGGAAATTGCCAGTCACAGTTATAATTTACATCGCGGTATTTTAGGTAATCCACAAGGTAATCTGGAACCTGCGGCTGTCACACGCCTATATGATCCAAAGTCTGCAAGCTATGAAGATGATAGCCATTATCAGCAGCGTATATCCAATGATTTAAAACAGAATAACCAATTGCTGATAGCCCATGGTTTGAAATCACCACGGGTCATGGTCTGGCCTTATGGTCACTACAATATGCAGCTCGTAAAGATTGCCAAACAGTTGGGTATGCCTATTGCGATTAGTCTGGATGATGGTGCAGATTCGGCTAAAAGTTCACTGGGTCAGCTCAATCGTATTTTGATTGAAGGCAATATGACCACAGCGGATTTAGCACGAGAAATTCAAAGTCGACAGCAGCATTTGGGCGATAATAATCGTCCGCAAAAAATTATGCATATCGATTTAGATTACATTTACGACAAAGATCCGATTCAGCAAGAACGTAATCTCGACCACTTGCTTGACCGGATTATGGCGATGAAAGTGAATACCGTGTATTTACAGGCCTTTTCCGATCCTGATGCCAATGGCTCAGCGGATATGGTGTATTTCCCCAATCATTATTTGCCAATGCGCGCAGACCTGTTTAACCGGGTCGCCTGGCAAATTCAGACCCGTACTCAAGTGGGGCGAGTATATGCCTGGATGCCATTATTGGCCTGGGAACTACCTAAAAATAATCCTGTGTCCCAAGATCTGGTTGAAACCCAGCAAGCCATTGATACAGAACATCTGAATATGGGCTATCGTCGATTAAGCCCCTTTTCACCGGAGGCGCGCAAAACCATTAGCGGGATTTATCAGGACTTAGCCAAGTCTGTGCCTTTTAACGGTATTTTATTCCATGACGATACCACTTTATCGGACTATGAAGATGCCAGTCCTGAAGCCTTGAAAGCTTATGCAGCTATTGGTTTGCCGACCGATTTAGCCAAAATTCGTAGCAATGATGCAGATCTGCAAAAATGGACCGCTTATAAAACCAAATATATTGATGACTTTGCCATGCAACTGGCACAACAAGTACGTCAGTATCAACCCTTTTTACTCACCGCACGTAATTTATATGCGCAAGTTGCACTTAAACCTTATGCGGAAAACTGGTACTCACAGTCTTTAGAACAATCCATCAACCGTTACGATTTCACAGCCATTATGGCGATGCCGTATATGGAGCAAGCACCCAATAGCGATGCTTTTTATCAAGATATTGTCCATCGCGTGAAGCAATTTCCAAAGGGAATCAAAAAAACCGTCTTTGAATTGCAGGCAGTGAACTGGCGAACCAATCAAAAAGTTCCATCAGATGAGATGGCGCAGACTATTCAATCTTTATATGAACAAGGTGCAATGCACGTGGCTTACTATCCAGATGATCCGATTCAAGATCATCCCGATACACAAGTGTTACGCAAAGCCTTTGATTTGAAATCAAGCAAACTTGTTCCTTAAAGGAATTTTATATGTCAACGCTCCAGCACTTTTGGCATTCTGCTTTGCACTTTGTCTTTTATTATCCCTTGTTCATGTCGTATTTATGGATGATTGGTGCACTGCTTTTCTATTGGAAAGAACGACAAGATCCACCGTATCAACAACCGAAGCCACTGGCTGCTTATCCCAAAGTGGCAGTGCTCGTGCCTTGCTTTAATGAAGGTGATAACGCTGAAGAAACTTTAAGTCATGCCTTGTCACTGGATTATCCAAACTTTGAAGTCATTGCGATTAATGATGGGAGCACGGATAACACCGCAGACGTCTTAAACCGTTTGGCTGGACAGTATGAAAAGCTGCGTGTGGTGCATTTGGCACACAATCAAGGCAAAGCCATGGCTTTACAGGCGGGAAGCCTGTTGACCGAGGCTGAATATTTGATTGGCATCGATGGGGATGCCTTACTTGATCCGCATGCAGCAACCTGGATGCTTCGTCATTTTCTGAAAGATGAAACGGTCGCTGCTGTTACGGGTAATCCGCGGATTCGTACCCGTTCCACTTTAATTGGTCGTATTCAGGTCGGAGAGTTTTCTTCTATCGTAGGGATGATCAAACGTGCACAACGTAGTTTTGGACGACTGTTTACGGTTTCTGGTGTAATTACTGCATTTCGTAAAAGTGCAGTGCATGAAGTCGGTTATTGGTCACCTGACATGCTGACCGAAGATATTGATATTACCTGGAAGCTGCAACGGGCAGGCTGGAATATCCACTTTGAACCGAATGCCCTGGTATGGATTTTAATGCCTGAAACCTTTAATGGTTTGTGGAAACAGCGCCTGCGTTGGGCTATGGGCGGGGCACAAGTGCTGATAAAAAACATGGATGTACTGTTTAAACCACAGCTGAATTTTTTATGGCCCTTGCTGTTTGAGCTCATCCTGACACTGGTCTGGTCTTATTTAATGCTGTTTATGGCGATTCTCTGGTTAATACATTTTGTTGTTCCGCTTGGAATTAATGGGCTGAGTTCTCCATTTCTGCCTTACGGAACCGGTATGTTATTAGGTGCGACCTGTTTGCTTCAGTTTGCTTTAAGTAAATGGATGGACAGTCGTTATGAACCCGGACTCGGCAAAAATTACTTCTGGATGATCTGGTATCCATTTGTCTTCTGGTTGATTACGCTGTCTGCCAGTATTGTGGCATTTCCAAAAGTTTTATTCCGTAGTGATGGTAAGCGTGCACGCTGGGTCAGTCCAGACCGCGGTATGCGTAATTCAACAGTCAATAATAAGAGTATCCTCAATGAAAAATAATTCTTTAATTATTGATGTGCGCCGTTTGTTGCCCTGGCATAAACGCTATGCCTCCAATACCTCTACAGCAATGATGTGGGCAGTATGGCTATTGTTGTGGCGTCCATTATTAATTGTGATGGGTGTGGTGAGTCTGCAAAAACAGCATGTGATTCATAAACTTTTTTCAGCTTTTGGTTTAGGGGTTGAACATGGGGTTAGTGCATTATTGGCATGTGTGGTCGGATTATTATTGTGGTCAAATTTTATTCCTTCCAAAGTTGTCAAGAAAACTCCAGCCAAAAAAATGTCAGATTATGTGGATCATTTTGATTTACCTGTTCAGGACATTAAGCAGGGGCGTCTACAAAAAGTCAGTGTGGTTCATCATGATGATCACGGTAAAATCATTCGAATCGAATAATGAACAGGGTTTTCAGTTAAGTGTTTTTAAAATCCCGAGTAAAAATCATACCCGGGATTTTTTCATTTAATTAATATTGTTTTACGGATGAAATAAAAAGATAACGACAATCCCGCACATAGTAAAAACAGTCCAAGAATTAAATGTGAATCTAGAGCTTCCTGATTGAACCATGTTGCCCGTAGCGTAGCCAGTAGAGACATTATTGATTGTAATCAGCATGAGGGGGGTCGAATTGACTTTGCTCAGCAGTTGATGATAAAAAACTCACCACTACTGAGAAAAATAAAGCGCTATAGATCAGCGTAATATGGGTGTGTAATGAGAGTAGCTATGATGGTAGATGTGGCCAGAAAAAAGGCAATAAACAACAGAGGCTATAATCTGTTCGGATAGTGATGAGGAAAAATAATTTTTACTGGAGGCAGGATTGATTGGATTTTCCTTATTTCAGGCAAGAAAAAAAGTCATCCCATGCAAAAAATAGACGTCATGAAGTAGCCTTGATGACTTGAATGTCCAAAGTAAACCAGAGCACAAGCAGATATGCAGAATATGGAACGGCTAGCATGAAGAGAAACTCTCTACATAAATTTTTTTATTGCATAATATTTTAAAAATTGTATGATTTTTACTCAATTTGTTTTATAAACATAAAGATAACAATTATTTACTCGTGAGAGTGTCGCTATGATAAAAATACTCGTGGGGTTGTGTCTTTTCATTGTGCTTATGGGGCTTTGGAAAGTCGTTCTTAAATTTCAGATTAATCAACATTTTCAACAATTCAAAATCAAGCATTTAGCGGATTTAGATAAACAAGCAGTGACATCAACCAAGCCATTATCTGCCCACGAAGTACGTATTGAGGAAGTGGAGGAATACGAACAACAGTTATTTGATGATGTCTGCCAAATATTTTTTGAACGCGAATTGGCTGAACGAAATTTGAGTCAGGCAATCGTAGTTCAAGAAGAGGTATTAAGAAAAATGCCAGCCAAAACGCACAGCCAAATTCGCAAACTTGATTTAGATGAATGGTCTATTTACTGGACTTTTTATGATCAGTCTTTGGAATATTATGTTGGACGTTATGGGGTGTTTTATACCTATGTCGACCGTTTTGGGGATGAGCATAAATTTGAAATGAAAGATGCACTTAGCCACGTTTGATTAAAGGATGGATTCAAATGTCAAATATTTTAGATCAATGAGAAAGGGCTATATGCTTTACGGGCGGAGATAGAACAGGTCATCATTGAGGCGATACCTTAAAATCGCCTCCTTATAATCGGCCAGACTGTGTTGATTAAAATTTTGACTTTATTAAAAAGCCTCATGACTAAACAACCTTTGACTCCCATACTAAAAAACTGCGCGGCATGTTCATAAAACTGTTCAAAATGTCGGGGTTCGGGCGTAGGGTTCAGATGTAGCATAGCAAAATCTTTTTTATGGAGTTTGGATGGTTCATTTTTATAAATCATTGACCTTTAAATTCGGGTGTACGTCGTTGTAGCATCGCCATAACACCTTCCTGTACATCCTGGGTATTTAATAGGGGGGTAAGGTGCTGTTGTAAATGAGAAAATGCAGTTTCTGCACCATGTTCGGCAGCCTCTTTAGCAGAAGCAAGCGTGGCTTGTACTGCCAGTGGTGCAGCTTGGGCAATACGTTCCGCCAGTTCAATCGCTCGGTTAAGAGGCATTTCAGTGGTGATTTCATTGATCAGGTTTAAGTTCAGTGCCGTTTGGGCATCAAACGTATCTCCAGTAAGCAAGTAGCGCATGGCTTTAGACCAGCCCGCTGCCTGTACAAAACGCACCGTTGCACCGCCGAAAGGTAAAATGCCACGTTGCACTTCCATTTGTGCAAACTGGCTATTGTCCTGAGCAATCACAAGATCGGCATTTAGCATCAGCTCGATCCCTGCGGTGTAACAAAAGCCCTGTACTGCAACAATGATCGGCTTTTTTCGCTGACGGCCGCTGGTTCCCCATGGGTTGATCTGATGCTCATTGTAGTTAAATATGCCGCTACTCAGCCTGGGTTGTAATTCAACCAAATCCAGACCCGCAGTAAAGTGATCGCCATGAGCAAAGATCACAACGCAGCGTAATTCGGCATGATCTTCATATTCGGTTAAGGCCAAGGATAAATCATGAATCAGATGGCTATCAAAGGCATTTCTTTTGGTGATTCGGTCGAGTCCAATCAAGAACAGCGACCCGCGAATTTCCCGGCTGACTTTTCCATGTTGTTGTGACATTTTTATTCTTCTACTTCGATCGTTGTTTATATTTTTAAAGGGTCTTTAGAAAACTGTCAAATCTGGGTATTTAATTTCAGTCTCTATTGAAGTGATCGCCTAGAGTTCGAAACGGCTGTGGCATCTGTCAGATTGAAGGACTGAATTGATATAATTTATCTTGCGTTCAGCGTTATTTTTTTCATAATAGCAGCACACTTTGCCTGTCTGTTTATTGCTATGTCACCTTTAGAAATTGTTGCTGTCATTATTAGTCTTATTGGTGTGACATTGACCATTAAACGCAATATGTGGTGTTGGTGGTTCAACTTCGCAGCCTTTGTTTTATATGCCTACCTGTTTTATGAATTTAAGCTGTATGGTGAAACCATCCTGCAGTTCTTTTTTATGGTGGTAAACTTCTATGGTTTTTATCACTGGTTGAAAGGCAAACAGCAAGATCATGAAATTCGGATAGAACCGATTGCGCGTAGAATAGTGATTCTACAAATGTCACTTGCAGCATTGGGTGGCTTGATTTTTGGTTTAACTTTAAAACACTTTACCGACGCAGCTGTACCGATGCTAGACTCACAATTGGCAGCGTTTAGTTTACTGGCCACCTATTGGACCAGTCGTAAACATATCGCCACTTGGGTTTTGTGGGTTTTTGTCGATATCATTTATGTGGGTATGTTTATTTATAAAGATTTATTCCTGACTGCGGGATTATATGCCGCCTTTGTCGGCTTGGCGGCTTTTGGCTGGTGGCAGTGGGAACAAGTGAAAAAGAAACAGGCAATCACTCATTTTAAGGGTGTATAAATCTTTTATGGCGCACTTGGATTGACAGCTATGCTGATTGATTTTATGCAACATCAATTGACGCAATTTGATGAAACGGCATCTCGGATTCTAGCTGCGCCTGCTGACTATATTAATTTCGATTCAGTCTCTGATTTTTATAAGGCTGAATGGTTGAATGATTTTCCCAAAGGCAGCACCTGGGCAGCAACAGGCCTGGATGATGGTGCTGAGCAATTCTATGCAATCATTGAATATAGAAACCATTTCCTCAGTATTTCCTGTTCTGAGCAAATTGAAATACGCTGTGGCATATATGATTAATAGTTTGTTATGGGCGGTCAATGACAGCGTCACTAAAATTCAATTAAATAAACAGCGACCAAAGGCACTAGCTTAGTGATGATTGAATGGTTTATAAGTATTCAAAATAACCAATAAAAAACAAGGATAGAAAGATGGCACATCGTTTTACTGTGAACTCTACAATTCAGGGCGTTTCAATTGACGACTTTAAAAGACTTGCAGCAGATACAGCTTTGCACGAAGCCGTGTGCAGACGTATTCCAGGTGAAAAATTAGAAATTATTGAATCTAGGATTCAGGGCGGTACCTATACTTTACGCCGTGCATATAATTTAGATGTGAATATTCCGGATATCGCAAAAAAACTGCTCAAAGATGCTTTCCGTTTGAAGCGTACCGATATCACTAATTTGGAAGCTTTAACATCGACCATAGAATTGGGTGCAAATCTACCTTTAGAAGCAAATTGTGAACGTTCAGTAACTGGGGACGACCAGCAAATTCACCTCACATTAAACTGGCAGGTAAAAGTCAAAGTTCCTTTGATTGCCGGTATGCTAGAAAAACATGCGGAAGGTGAAATTCGTAAGTTCAGTGATTTGGAGATTCAGATTGTTGAAGATGAATTAAAGAAAAACCTCTCTGCTTAATGATAAAAAAGCCTTTTAATAAATTAATGCCAGTCTTTTAAGAAATTGACTGGCATTTTTTATTTTGTATCCATCATGTTATTTGATGCGTGAAAACGTTATTCGTAACTTGAGCAAGAACAAAATCATGCGTTGTTTACAGCGCCAGGCAAAACTAAATTTAAAAAATACAGTTTTCGCAATTTTTCTTAATTTACGCAGTAGACGGGTTTTGCGATGAAAAAATACGGTTCTTGCGCACGCAAAATATATATTTGGGCTAATCATTATTGTTAAGGAAAAACACTGTTCCGCAAATAAGCAAAAACCTTCAAATTTTTGACTTAAAATAATAATCTGCAGTGAATAACCCAAAAGTTAAGGAGTTTATTTTAAAAACTCCCTAACTGATCAGCACTATTTTAATGAAGGGCTTTTCTTTTATTGGTCTTTTATTAGTGATTAATCTTGTACTGGATTGTGCGGTGTAGAAACTGCAGAGGCTACGACGTCCATTTTTTCAAATTTAGCTCTATACAGCATCGCGGTAAAGAACGAGACCACACATACCACCCAAATGTAATACATTGCGCCAATGTTGCTATACAGGCTTAACCATTGCACCAATGGCAAAGTAATACCGCCGGCTATGGCATAGGCAACATTATAGGAAAATGAAATACCCGAGAAGCGGATTTGAGCCGGGAACATTTTCACCATACTGTAAGACACCATGCCCACAGTTCCTGAAAATAATCCAAGCAACATGTAAAGCATAAACACGGTGGATGGAGCGACATGTCCGAGGCTGTTATAGAAAACACCCGCAATGATCGCGACAGCAAGTGAGCCGAATAAAATCACTTTGCCTGCGCCAAAACGGTCAGCCAACAATCCTGCCACAATACAACCCAACATTTGCATGACAATTGCGGCACTTTGCATTTTAAAGGCATCGGCGCGTTCAAAACCAAAAGCACCGACCAATAAGTTAGGCATAGCTAAAATCAGTACCACTACGCAAGCAGTCAGGAACCAGGTAAACAACATTCCAACCACCACCGCGGTTTTATGTTCTGCCAAAACCTGTTTTACCGGCATTTCTTTGGAAAGTTCTTTACGCGCCTGCATGGCTTTAAATACGGGCGTTTCTTTTAAATAGCTACGCAAATAAAGTGCGACTAAACCAAAAATACCACCCGCAATAAAAGGAACACGCCATGCCCAGTCATGAATTTGTGTTTCTGAAAACTTGATAGAAATAAACAAGGACATCAAGGCGCCGAGTAAAATCCCTAAAGATAGGCCTGCGGTGAGTAGGCCGTTAGCAAAACCAATTTTTCTTGCGGGGACATGCTCGGATACGAAAGTCCAGGCCGCAGGAATTTCTCCACCAATGGCAATGCCTTGTACTACGCGCATCAGCAATAATAATAAGGGCGCGGCATATCCGATACTTTCAAAGGTCGGCATTACACCAATCATTAAGGTCGGGAGTGCCATCAGTAAAATGGACAGGCTGAATAAGCGTTTACGCCCAATCAGATCACCAAAATGAGCCATGACGACGCCACCAAGAGGGCGGAAGAAGTAACCTGCGGCAAAAATACCGTAAGTATTCAGCATCGCCCAAAAAGGACTTAAGCCACTCGGGAAAAACAGCTCTGAGATAATTTTGGCGTAAAAGACATAAATGACGAAGTCGTAGAATTCAAGTGCGCCACCGAGTGAGGAAAGTCCAAGGGTGCGTTTATCTTCACTGCTTAGACGTGCAGCTGCTTCCGTGCTGGTTATATGGGTCATTGGCGCTACAAATGATGATAAAGTTTTGATTTTAATCAATTGCTATTGATATAAAAAATCAATCTTTCTTTTAGGTATGACAACTTAAATTTATGAATAGTCCTTCATGATTTGTCTAGATATTATAGTTTTACGAAGTAAGGTAAAATTGAGAGGATGATGCCGATCAGGGTGAGCATCGTGGTATTTTCCACAAAATAGGGGAAGATCATCAGGACTAAGCCACATACCAAGGGCACAGTGACTTTTTGCTTTTTTCCATACAGAAAATAGCCTAAGCCAAGAGAGCTAAACAGGACGCCGAGAAGAAGTTGGGTTGTGGTCATTATTTTATATTTATAAAAGATTTAGCCTGATTATAACCAGCTAAAATTAAAATGGGCTTAATTTTTTTGCTTATATACAGCTCGCCCTGTTGTGCAGAAAAGGTGAAATAAAAGTATCCAAAAATAGAATATGAAAGTCTGCTTTTTGACGCTAAGATTTATACAAAATTTGTGGTTTAAAATAATATAGAGTTGAGCTTTATAGCAAAGTCAGGATTAAATTTATGAGCACCATTTTACCTGTTGCACAGCGTGGTGAAATCATTTTGACCTTAACAGCGGCTACAGTTGCAAAGTCGGAGCTGAATAGTGACTGGTTAAATCAACTTGCTGAAGCCATGCATACCACCATGATGCAGCGTAATGGTGTGGGTATTGCAGCCCCCCAAGTTTATGTCTCGAAACGGGTAATTATTGTCGCTTCACGCCCTAACCTACGTTATCCCGATGCGCCTGAAATGGATGCGGTGGTGATGGTAAACCCTGAAATTTTAGAAAAATCTGAGTTACTGGTTCTAGGTGAAGAGGGCTGTTTAAGTGTTCCAGATGAGCGTGGGCAAGTGGCACGGGCAGAAACGATTAAAGTGCGTTATCTAACATTGCAAGGTCAAAAAATAGAAATGATCTATACCGGTTTCCCTGCAAGAATTGTGCAGCATGAAGTGGATCATTTAGATGGGGTGTTGTTTACTCAGCGGATATAATTCTCCATTGTTTAATTTTTGTGCTATAAAGATAAAGTAATAAAAATTTATAAATTATAAATATAGTAATTAAGTCTATGAACTTGTTTAGAAAAATATATACATTGATTTTTCATTATTGGGGCAGATTTAGATTTCACTTACTCGAATCAGATAATTTAATTATTAACTGGCCTGATTTTGATAAAGGGGTATTGCTTCTGGTTTTCGGTGCATTTTGCCAAGTCAGTGCAATTAAATGGTATCTGGTGAGCTATTTCTCAGCAGAAAATGCTGTCTGGATTAATACGGACTTTTTTTTCATCCGTATGCTTACCGTGTTTATTACTTTATTGTTTTTCATGTTGTTGGTAGTACTGAGTTTCAGATATAAGCGGAATAAAAGATTCCGTAAATTTATTTCTCATTTTTCACCGATATTTTTTGGTGGCACTATGATTTATGCAGGCTATACCGTGGGTATTTACAGCCCTGCTACCATTGCCGGATTTGTTAATATCGTTCTGATTGGCTTGGTCTTTTATTCACGACTCATCATTTATAGTATTGCGATTCCTGCTCTTATATTTACCATTATTGTTTGTTATTTAACTTTTAATGGGATAATTCGTTACGCGCCTGTGTTTAGTGATGCACTTACTCATGGGGAGTTCTATCATAATGAATTCTGGATCGGAAGTATGGCGGAAGTCTATCTGCCGATCTTGCTGGTTTCGATTTTGTTTTTTGAAATTTTGCTTTCGCAATGGCGTCGACGTGAAAGAAATATTAAAAGAATGAGCCAGACCGATGTCTTGACCAATGTATTTAATCGTCGTCATGTTGGTGAACAGCTCACCGCTTTAGAACGTAAGAAAAAAACAGCGTATGCGGTAATTTTACTGGATTTGGATCATTTTAAAAAAATTAATGACCAATATGGCCATGAAGTTGGAGATATGGTTTTGCAACGCGTTGCTGCAATTTTATGTGCTACTACACGGGAGCAGGATATCGTGGGGCGTTTTGGTGGTGAAGAATTTATTTTGATTTTAAAAGAGCAAAATTTACAGCAAGCCATAGAGATTGCAGAACGTTGTCGTAAAATAATTGAACAGGAAGAAATTCAGCTAGAAACAGAAGAGATTTTAAAAATGAGTGCAAGTTTTGGTGTAGCACTCTCTCAAAGCCATTTAAATAAAGAACAGACCATTCGTTTGGCCGATCGGGCATTATATTTCGCTAAACGGCAGGGCAGGAATCAGGTAAGAAACTATCTGGAGTTAAACTTAGAGCCTACTATTTAAAGATGAATTTTTTGGAATTGCTGTCATGGAAAAAATCCAGTTTTCTTTGGGTCGAGATGCTGTCCAGTTTGATATTAACGGACAGCCGTTTAAAGTTGCTAAAGGTTTAAATGATATTGAGTCAGAAAGTATTCGAGATAAAAAGCTGGATGCTTTGGCTTTAGAAAATATAATTTATAGGGTTGAGGAAATACTCGAACAGTTTAAATTCGATTATAAAATTCAGCGAGTAGCTGACACTTCTGATGAATTTATGCAGCAGTTATCAGAACTGTTCTTTAACAATGAAACAGTCATAGACCGAATAAAGCTTGAACATGCCTTTAATGAATTTGTTGAACATACTGAATATTATGTAGAGCAGCACAGTAGCGAGCATTTTTATCTATTTGTATATTTTATTTTTATACGGGAAATGATGCACCATTGGAATGTGGTCGAGATAAGAGTGAGAAAAAATTAAACCCCACAATAAATACTTAAAACAACCCTCACGCGATTTACGTAACAACATGACTGAAGCTGAAAAGCTGTTGTGGCCACTGCTACGTAGTAAGCAAATATCAGGCTTACAGTTTTATCGGCAGAAACCAATTTTAAATTTCATTGTGGATTTTTACTGTCCAGTAGCCAATTTGGTGATTGAATGTGATGGTGGGCAGCACTATACAATTGAAGGTTTAAAAGCCGATTCTATTCGTGATGTTGCTTTGGCAGAGTTAGGTTTGAGGGTGTTGAGGTTTGATAATCAGCAGATTTTGAACGAAACGGATGTGGTGGTTCAAGTAATTTATGACGTGATTACTCGGTTATTAGAATCCCCCTAAGTCCCCCTTTGATAAAGGGGGACTTCACACAAATTTAATGACGACATAGAATTCAAGGAGTTCCTCCCTTTTAAAGGGAGGTTAGGAGGGATTACATACTTTAATGAGTTGGAATAGAGGTTGAAGGGTCGAAGTGGGATTCTAATTCATTGAGTTTATCGTACAATGGCTTGCCATTAGTCATTAACAAACTAGTCTCTACAACAGCAATTCTAGAGAAAATCAATAAAAGATTATCTAGTTCATTCACTATCTCATCTACTTTAAAAGATTTAGTACGTAAAGATTTTTGATTACGTCTAAGTTCTGATATTACATCTTGTACCTTTGAGCAAGTTGTAGAATGTGACTTAGGAGATAATCCTTTTAAACTAGCTTCAGTACATCCAGCGCCGAACTTTTTCATTTCAGCAGCAGCTACTTTTAAAGTGTTATTTATTTCATGCTTTTTAACAGTTTGAAAGTATTCTTGAACAACAGTAAAGTATTTCTTGGATGTAAAAGTATAATAAACAGTTGCCCCTGTACAAACAACGGAAAGCAATGTAAGTCCTGTGTTTAATTCCATATTTAAGCTTCTAGAATTTTTAATATTTGTTCTTCGTTTAAATCGTAATTCTTATTCATTTCATTGATCCAAATATTTAGCATTCTTGAGTATCTTTTAAGCATATTACTATGTGAGTTGAACGATCTATTTTCATTTCCATATAACAGCTCATCAAATCGACCTAATTTTTTAATAAAAAAATTGGTGTATTGCATATATTGACCTTCTTCATTTCCATCAAAACCTCTAAAGATATTATAATAATGCTCAGTAACTTTAGTGGATTTGATTTTTTCAGAACTGAAGGCAATTGCTCTGTACATATCAAGGATATCTAAAACTTTTCTACATTCATCTTCAGGCATATCATTTCCTAAAGATTCAAAGCACCAAGAGTAATGTAGTGAATATCCATCTTCTAAAGCTTGTCTTAACTCTGAATAATGGGGTTGAGATTCAGGGTATAGCTTTTCTAGAATTAAGTATTGATGAATTAAATTAAGTCTTTCAATTTTAGTTAGTTGCATATTTTATTCTCAAAGGTTCTTTTAAATATTAGCAAAAATATAATAGTTGTATATAAAAAATCCCCTCAATTGAGGGGATTTTTTATCTCAAAATTATTAAATCTCAATCGAATCATCTAAGTTTGGCATTAACCAACGCTTCGCTTCATCCATTGACCAGCCTTTACGCTCTGCATAACTATCCAACTGATCCTGTGCAATCTTACCAACATTAAAGTATTCAGACTGAGGGTTGCTGTAATAGAAACCGCTAACACTTGAAGGCGGCCACATTGCAAAACTAGAAGTCAGTTCGGTACCAATGGCATTGGTCGAATCTAACCAGTTAAACAAAGTCGCTTTTTCAGAATGTTCTGGGCAGGCAGGGTAACCCGGTGCAGGACGAATCCCGACATACTTCTCTTTAATCAGTTCATCATTCGACAATTGTTCAGACGCTTGATAACCCCAGAACTCTTTACGGATACGCTCATGTAAATGCTCCGCAAAGGCTTCTGCAAAACGGTCACCTAAAGACTGAGCTAAAATTGCAGAATAATCATCGCCTTTGGCTTTGTATTCATGCGCCATTTCTTCCGCACCAAAAATCGATACCGTGAAACCACCCAAGTAATCTTCAAGCTTGGTATCTTCTGGCGCAATGAAATCTGCTAAAGAGAAATTCGGTTTACCTGAAACTTTGTCAGACTGCTGACGAGTATGTTCAAACTTGTGTGTTGCGGTTTGATTTTCATCGTAAATCGAGACCGTATCTGCACCGGTACGTTTTGCAGGAGCAAGACTGAATACGGCACGTGCATCAAAACGCTTGTTCTCTACAATATCTTTCAACATGATTTGCGCTTGTTCATACAAATCTGTTGCTGCTTCACCCACCACTTCATCTGTCAGAATTGCAGGGAACTTGCCTGCCAAACTCCAGGAGATAAAGAATGGTGTCCAGTCAAAATATGGCACCAAAGTTTCAAGCGGATAATTTTTTAGAACTTGCTGACCAAGAACATTTGGCTTAGGTGGCACATAGTTCGTCCAGTCAATTTTAACGCCATTTGCAATTGAAGCGGTATAAGTCAGTTTTGCTGCTTTTGGTTGCTTGTTGGCAATACGCTCACGTACTTTGGCATATTCTTCACGGTAACCTTTAATAAACTCGGGTTTCATTTCAGGTGAAAGCAGGGAAGTCGCAACACCGACTGCGCGTGAAGCATCTGCTACATAAATCACTGCATCATTTGAATATTGCGGGTCAATTTTTACTGCTGTATGTGCTTTAGACGTCGTCGCACCACCAATCATAAGCGGCACATGGAAACCTTTACGCTGCATTTCTTTGGCAACAAAGACCATTTCATCCAGTGAAGGTGTAATCAAACCAGATAAACCAATAATATCGACTTTTTCATCAATCGCGGTTTGCAGGATTTTTTCCGCAGATACCATTACGCCAAGGTCAACAATGTCGTAACCGTTACAGCCCAGTACCACGCCGACAATATTTTTACCAATATCGTGCACGTCGCCTTTAACGGTCGCCATCAGGATTTTCCCTTTGGTCTGACCTTCAGTTTTTTCCGCTTCAATGTACGGATTCAACCAGGCCACGGCTTGTTTCATTACACGTGCAGATTTCACTACTTGTGGCAGGAACATTTTACCTGCACCGAACAAGTCGCCCACCACGTTCATGCCCGACATCAACGGACCTTCAATCACATCTAAAGGACGAGTGGCTTGTAAGCGTGCTTCTTCAGTGTCGATATCAATATAAGCGGTAATACCTTTAACCAGAGCATATTCAAGACGCTTTTCAACAGACTGTTCACGCCATTCCAGATTTTCAGCTTCACGCTGCGCACCGCCTTTACCACGGTATTGTTCCGCGATTTCAAGTAATTTCTCAGTGGCATCCTGACCGCTTTCGCCCTGATTCTGGTTCAATACTACATTTTCAACCGCAGCTTTTAATTCAGCAGGAATGTCATCATAAATCGCCAGCTGACCCGCATTCACGATCCCCATGGTCATGCCTTGTTGAATGGCATGGTAAAGGAACACGGCATGAATGGCTTCACGAACCGGTTCATTCCCCCGGAAAGAGAATGATACGTTAGATACGCCACCAGAAATCATGGCATGTGGAAGATTTTGCTTAATCCAACCGGTTGCTTCAATGAAATCGACAGCATAGTTGTTGTGTTCTTCAATACCTGTTGCAATCGCAAATACGTTCGGGTCAAAAATAATGTCCTCAGCAGGGAAGCCGACATCATTTACCAACACATCATAAGAACGTTTACAGATTTCACGTTTACGCGCAGCCGTGTCAGCCTGACCATCTTCATCAAATGCCATGACAATAACTGCTGCACCATACTGACGGCACAGGCGTGCTTTATGTACGAACTCCTCATAACCTTCTTTTAGGGAAATCGAGTTTACAACCGGTTTACCTTGTACGCATTTCAAGCCGGCTTCAATAATTTCCCATTTTGATGAGTCAATCATCAGCGGCACACGGGAAATATCCGGTTCAGAGGCAATCAGATTCAGGAATTTAACCATCGCTCCCTGTGAATCCAGCATGCCTTCATCCATGTTGATGTCGACAATCTGTGCACCGCCTTGTACTTGATCCAAGGCAACTTCCAAAGCTTCGGTATAGTTTTCTTCACGAATCAAACGCGCGAATTTTTTTGAACCGGTCACGTTGGTACGTTCACCCACGTTGACGAACAAAGAATTTTCATCAATGTTGAATGGCTCTAAACCACTTAAACGACAGGCTGGTTTAATCTCAGGAATCTGACGCGGCGCAATGTCTTTTACTGCATTGTAGATGGCACGGATATGATCCGGAGTTGTACCACAGCAACCGCCCGTGATATTGATCAAGCCACTTTCTGCAAATTCTTTAAGAAATGCTGCAGTTTGTTCAGGGGTTTCATCATAACCACCGAAAGCATTCGGTAAGCCTGCGTTTGGATGTGCTGAAATAAAGGTATTGGCCACATCTGCAACGGTTTTAACGTGCGGACGCATCGCATCTGCACCCAAGGCACAGTTAAAGCCGATAGATAGCAAGTCGCCATGACGAACCGAGTTCCAGAACGCTTCAGCAGTCTGGCCGGTCAGGGTACGACCTGAAGCATCGGTGATGGTGCCTGAAATCATCAACGGCAATTCATAACCGAGCTGATTGAATACTTCTTTGACTGCAAAAATAGCCGCTTTACAGTTCAGCGTATCGAATACAGTTTCAATGAGCAGAATATCGACGCCACCTTCAATTAAGGCATGGGCCGCTTCAATATAGTTATCTTTCAGTTCATCAAAGCTAATGTTACGAAATGCCGGATCATTTACATTGGGCGAGATCGAACAGGTACGCGATGTCGGGCCAAGCACACCGGCAACAAAACGCGGTTTATCTGGTGTTGAATATTTTTCACAAGCCGCTTTAGCAATACGTGCTGCTTCACGGTTAATTTCCGGAACCAGTTCTTCCATGTGATAGTCAGACATTGAAACACGTGTGCCGTTAAAGCTGTTGGTTTCAATGATGTCTGCACCAGCATCTAGGTAGGCTTCATGAATGCCTTGAATAATCTGCGGTTGAGTCAGGACTAAAAGGTCATTGTTACCTTTGAGGTCAGATGCCCAGTCAGCAAAACGCTCACCCCGATAATCCGCTTCTTCTAGTTTATGGCGTTGAATCATGGTACCCATAGCGCCGTCAATAATCAGGATGCGTTTGGCGAGAAGCTCTTTCAGGGTGGCAAGCGTGGACATAAATAACCCCAATCCGATGGAATACAAAATGGGCATCATTTTAGCAGAATTACACTGCCTTTGAGGAATATTCAGCCGACATCGTGACACACAGCTTAAAATAAGCCCGTTAGTGCCGAATTTTTCATCGAATTGAAATATCAGCAGGCTATGATCGGCTACAGATAACGACAAGCTGGGTAATTTGATTATTAGAAATATCTTGTCTAAAGGTATTCATGCATTTTGAAATATTGAGGCACAAACTATTTTTAGCTTTAAATAATGCAAATTGATGGATTTAAAACAGTTCGGCTCATCAAGATAAAGTTGAATGAGTTAAATTAAGCCAATTATTGAAATTTGGCTTTATATGGCATCCTTTTGTCATATAATTGTCACAATTAAATTGAACAATAAGGGGATTTTATTATCCTCTTGAACCGTCTGCATGAATTCTAATATTCCTCCCGTCCAAGACCAGGTGCCATCAGCACCAGCAAGATCGACGAATGTGCATGTTGCTACGCCGAAATTTTTTATGCCGGTGTTTCTCACGGTTATTATTTCTACTTTGGTGTACATCGGCTTTCAACTTTCAGCTGATTTGTCACATGTCCCGACATTAAGTTTATATTCCGTTATTCTTTTAGCGACTGCGTTGTTAATTGCTTTAGGCTTTGAATTTGTTAATGGTTTTCATGACACTGCCAATGCGGTAGCGACAGTCATCTATACCAATGCTTTATCTGCCCCTGTTGCTGTGATGTGGGCAGGCTTTTGTAATTTCCTTGGAGTGATGGTGGCAAGTGGGGCAGTAGCCTACGGCATCATTGCTTTATTGCCTGTCGAACTGATTATGAATGTCGGTTCTGGTGCTGGTTTTGCCATGGTTTTTGCCATGCTGATTGCGGCGATTCTGTGGAATTTGGGTACCTGGTTCTTGGGTATTCCTGCGTCTAGTTCACATACTTTAATCGGTTCGATTTTAGGGGTGGGCATTATGAATTACCTCCTGCACATGGGTAATGGTGCCAGTGGCGTAGATATGGACCAAGTGATTAAAGTCGGTAAAGCCTTGTTGTTTTCGCCTTTAATTGGTTTTGCTTTTGCTGCAATAGTATTCTTATTGGTAAAAAAAATCTTTAAAAAGCAAGTTGAACTTTTTAAACCCCCTGAAGGCAACAAACCACCACCGCCTTTAATTCGTGCCATCTTGATTTTTACCTGTACTGGGGTAAGTTTTGCGCATGGATCAAACGATGGTCAAAAAGGCATGGGTTTAATCATGCTGATCTTGATCGGTTGTGTACCTTTGGCGTACTCATTGAATAAAAACCTGGACACCCAGCATATCCAATCATTTGAACAGTTATCTGTGCAAACTGCGGCAGTTATTTATCCAAATCATCAAGATATTCCGGATACACAAGCGCGTGAAGTGTTGACCAAGTATATTCAAACTAAAGAAATGTCACCTGAAGTGGTGCCTGCTTTGGCAAGTTTGACCGATCACTTGGGTAATCACGTTGCCAAATATGGTGATTTAAAAGATATTCCAGAAAAACAAGTTTCGACTATCCGTAATGATATGTACTTAAGCACGACTGCATTCAAGCGTTTAGATAAAACTAAGCAGCTTCCTGCAATGTCAGAAAGTCAAGCCAAGACAGTCAAGGAATACCGTAAAAACCTCGATTCATTCTTGCAATACATTCCGACCTGGGTAAAAGTTGCAGTAGCGCTTGCGCTTGGTCTTGGAACCATGGTGGGCTGGAAGCGAATTGTAGTGACTGTGGGTGAGCGTATTGGTAAAGACCACATGACTTATGGCCAAGGCATGTCAGCTGAACTGGTTGCCATGACCACTATTGCGGCAGCAGATGGCTTGGGTATGCCGGTATCGACAACACATGTATTAAACAGTGCGGTTGCAGGTACCATGGTGGCCAACAAATCCGGCTTAAACTTCCAGATGGTACGAACCATTCTTTCAGCATGGATTTTCACGCTACCTGCTACCATTTGTTTATCAGGTGGTCTGTTCTGGTTGTTCTTGCAGTTTGTTTAAGATCTCGGTTTGAAATAAAAAAGCTGCAATTGCAGCTTTTTTTTATGGCTCATACTTATTGCTCTCTCCCTTTGGGAGGAGGAATATATTCTGTATGACATGGAGAGAATTAAATATAAAATATGATTTAAGCCTCTCCCTTGCGAGCTTAGAATATATTCTGAGAATTCTCATCTCCTAACAGGAAAGGGAGTTTTTCTAAAATAATAATAATAGAGAATAATCCTATTTCCTAAACACTTTTAATAGCTTCTTGATGGGCAATTTTTCATTGGCAAAGCCATACAGTGCGGCAAAAGGCAGCGCGGTACGGGCCAAATAAGCTACACGCCATAAACCGCCATGATTGGCACCTTTCATCATCAATTCTAATGGATGACCCAAAGGTGTTTCCGGGTTGGCTACCGATTCTGGATGACGCAAGTCATAAACCCATAATGCAGCCATCAGTGCATTGGTGGTTTCCGGATTAAATGATTCCACATCAAACAGACTTGCCCCATTAAATGCGGCTTTCAATAACGGATTTTTAGTCACTGAACGGGTAGTGGTAGAAGGCGCGATATTGATGCTGACACGTTGTCCATAATGACGTGCCAGCGTTGCGCGCCATTGCTGAATTCGTTTTGCCAAAGCATAGTTTGGCCCTTGCTCAACCACCAGACAGTCTGCAATACCATATTTTTGACCATTATCAGAGCTGATTAATGCATCCAGGTTTTTCTTGAAAAAGTGCTGGGCAGAAAGCATGGAAATGCTTTCACTGATAATACGTTGCGATTTTGAGCGCTGTAGGAGCTTGAGATTTGAAGCTTCTACAACCTCTTTAGGAATGGCATAAACATCGGTTGGGGTACACATAAACATTAAACTGGTGTCAGCCTTTTGCTCACTCACGTACTGCATAATGCTGTCCATGGCCATGGATACCCGGACATGTTTTTCACCATCTAAATAGGCAATGGCTGCAAGGTCTAGCTGACGTTCACTTTGGATCAGCCAATGGGCAATTTCAGGTGTTTGAGTGAGTAAATCGGCCCCCAATTTTTCTTTTAGCGTAGCAGTTGGAGTATCTTCCGCCAATTTTTCCGCACAAGGTGCATACAGGGTTGCATTGCCTTGTTGAATGGTCTTTAAAATTCTGTCCCAAACGCGACTATTGGGTAAATCGACAGCTACAATGTTGGCTTTCCATTTGGATAGCCAGGTTAGGGGACCGGCTTCAGAACCTGCACCAAATAAGACCATAGTGCGATCAGAAAGATCAAACCATTCGGGATGGGCATGTGCCGCACGTAAAGCATCCGCATGGCTTGGTTCTATAATGCCAGCATCTTGCCAGATTTGAATTTGATCCAGTAAAGCCTGACCCTGTAATTTTTGCCCTTTATAAGGCACATACCATTCAGGGGCAGCCTCACTTTCACCTTTTAGCTGGATGGTATACAGATTGGCTGTATCGATATCCTTCATAATATCTTTAAGTAAATAGCGCTGACCATTCCTATAAAAGTCAAAGCTATGATGGGCCTTGTGCAAGCCCTGTTTGGCAATGGTAATTGGATTATTGAGAGTTCGAATACCTTGTTCAACCAAGGCCTTAAAATAGAGAGGATAATGCTTACGCCAGTTTTTTTCCCCAAGTGCATTTATAGATGACTTGTTGTCAACAATAGATAAAGCTTCAGCAATAATTTCTTTGCCTGTCTGGGAGCTGCTGGCTTTATTGCTGCTTGGGTTGATAGGGAATTGAAGACCATCTAGTGAAGTAGACATGCAAAAAATCTCGTTTTTTTTGATCATTAATATACAGATGTCTACATTATCTATGCCAAATTGATTTGATGGGTAGCATTTAATGACAAATTGTGTAAATCTTTTTCAAAAGACCCAGTAAAAAGGAGCCGAAGCTCCTTAATGTATAAGCTTTATCATTTCAGTATTATTTCGAAATGCTTTTAGCGATTTCTTTCAGCATGAATGCAGTATTATCCAGACCTGCACCTGTAATATACCAGGCATCAGCATTCACAAAAATAATCCGATTCTGTTTCACGGCTTGAGACTGCCCTAAAATAGGATGGGTTTTAATACCTTGCTTTGTAGCATATTTCTGGGTATTTACGGCGCCACGATCCAGCACAATTAAATAATCCGGATTCTGTTGAATGGCAGACTCTAACAGTTCTGCATTTTTCTTTTGGGCAGCTAAAGCCTGTATTGATCCAGCTTCAGGTCGAGCGGCATCGGTTTTTTCAGTCAGGGGAAGAACAGATTTAAAACCCGTTAACTCATAGATAAAACCAAAACGGTCATTTGCTGCATGCGGCATATAATGATCTCCACCAGCAAAGAGCATCATTGCTGATTTACTTGCAGTCTGTTGCTGCACTTTTTGTTGTAGCTGTTCCAAATCTTTTAATTTTTTATTGGCAATATTTTCACGCTTAAAGGCTTTAGCAAGATTCAAGGTGCGATTTTTCAAATCAGTCATGTACTGGTCGGTATTGGGAGAAAGGTCGACCGTTGCGGCAATCGGTTGCAAGCTTTCAAGCGTTTTCGCTGAACGACCCCCTACAAAAATTAAATCGGGTTTTAACTGTTTTAATTGAGCCAAATCAGGTTCAAAAAGACTGCCTGCTTTAACAAATTGTGCTTGATTATATGAGGTCAAGCTGCCTGTAAATGTAGTTTTAGGTACAATTTGAGCCTGAATATTTAAAGCATTTAAAGTATCTAAAATGGAGAGGTCATACACTGCAATTTTTTTTGGCGTTTGTTTGAGTTCAATGTTTTGTTTGTTGGTTGCCAGATTAAAACTTGCACTATGCGCCAAACCATTTAATCCTACTGAAGCCAAAATGGCGCTTAAAAATAAAACTCTAGTATTCATTCGCAAGTCATGTTCTCTTAAATTTGTGCAAAAGAGTAGCAGAGAATCGAATATTGTTAAATAATAATCATTAACAAATGGAAATTATTTTATTTTTATTGGAAAAAAGACGCTGAAAATTCAGCGTCTTGGACTATTCATAGCTGAACAAATTAGCTTAGAAAGGTAATTGCATCAACTTATTCAAAAAGTGGGGCACTATACGAGGCTCAAGAATAATAGTCATGATTACCCCATAAGCCGCACCCCATAAATGTGCACTATGGTTGATGTTGGAATTGCCACGTTTGCCTGACCAGATACTGTAAGCGACATATAAAACTGCAAAAATAATTGCCGGTACAGGAATAAAGAATACAAAAATCAGTTTCCACGGCTCAAATAAAATATAAGCAAACAAGACTGCCGAAACCGCACCGGAAGCGCCTAGACTTGCCCAACGATGGTCATTTTTATGTTTGAGATAACTCGGAACAATGGCAACAATCAAGCCGCCTAAGTAGAACAATACAAAGCCAAGATCAAAAAAATACTGTCGGTAAAAACTTTCAATCACGCTCCCAAAAAAGAATAGCGTAATCATATTAAAGATCAGATGTGCGCCATCGGCATGAACAAAACCATGGGTGATAAAGCGGTCATATTGTCCACGCTGCATCGCAGGGGGCCAAAAAATAAGCCGGCTCATGACCTTCTGATTTGAAAATGCAATCAGTGAAACAGCCACTGTAATCAGGATCAGGCAAACAGTATGGTTAAAAGGTAAATCTAGCATAAAGTGAAAGTTCAACTTTTAAATATTTATAACTAATAATGCCATTAAATGAAGTGTTAAGATGAACTTTTATAATAATTCCGACAATTTTAGTTGAATTTTTTTTATTACCCCGCATCTTCAGTTAAAATGATAACTTCAGCTTGAGGAAATATGATTATGTCGACTGATAACATCAGCGCTGCAGTTGCAGAAGAAATTCCAAATTTATTGATTACGCCAACGGCACAAGAGTATTTGTTTGATTTGCTTGATAAACAGAATACTCCGGGCATTGCTGTACGTATTTTTGTGGAAAATGCAGGTACGCCTCGTGCTGAATGTTGTATGGCATATAGTGCACCTGAAGAAGTGATTCCTACAGACTATAAACAAGATTATCCAAACTTTGCCGCATATATTGATGCGCCATCAATTCCATATTTGCTGGATGCGGTGATTGATTACAATAAAGACCGTTTTGGTGGTCAATTGACATTCCGCGCACCGAATTCAAAAGTGCCACGCGTAGGGGCCGATGCTTCGATTGAAGAGCGTATCACTTATGTACTTCAGTCTGAAATTAACCCGGGTCTTGCAGGTCATGGCGGTAACTGTGCTTTAGTTGAAATTATTGAAGATGAAGAACATGGCTTAACTGCTGTATTGAAATTTGGTGGTGGTTGCCAAGGTTGTTCATCAATTGACTTGACCTTGAAACAAGGTGTTGAAACTACTTTAAAACAACATGTTCCCGAGTTGTCACGTGTGGTTGACCAAACTGACCACAGTAATACTGAAGGTGCTTACTTTAAGTAAAAATCTGAAAGTACTTTAAAAATAACCTCCTTTATGGAGGTTATTTTTTGCTTAAAATATAATTGATATTGAGAATAGTTATCAATAATAATTGCAATACGTTTATTGTTTGTTACAATGTGCAACGAAAATTTCATTACTTATCTATTATTTTGCTACTTGGGGAAACTTGAATGACCAAGCGTATTGTTCAATCTGCACTGTCACTTTCAATTTTATCTGTTCTCACTTCAGTTACATTTGCAGCCGATCAAAACACAACTATTGTTGCTAATCCGGTCAAGTTAGAAACAATAGTTGTTACAGCAGCAGGCTATGAACAGGATGTAAGTAAAGCTCCCGCATCCATGACTGTGATTTCCCAGGAAGAACTAGAAGCAAGACAGTATAATGATATTACTGACGTACTCAGAAATACGCCAGGTGTGGTGATTTCGGGAGCCGGTTCTGCACAAACGGTCAGTATTCGTGGTATGAGTTCAAGTTACACATTATTTTTGGTTAATGGCAAACGTCAATCTTCTAAAGACGTGAATCCAAATGGCGATGACAGTGGTTTTGAAAAAAATATCTTACCGCCGATTGCATCGATTGAACGTATTGAGGTGATTCGAGGACCTGCATCTACCTTATATGGCAGTGATGCTATGGGGGGGGTAATTAATATCATTACCAAAAAAGTCAGTGATGAATGGTCGGGAACAGCTGAACTCGGAACAGTTTTACAGGATTCTAATAATTCTGGAGATATCAAAAATGCTTCGGTCTATCTAGCCGGGCCTTTGATTGAAAATAAACTCGGCATGCAGCTTGGAGTGAATAAGCAAAAGCGTGAAGAAGACAGCTATGTAGGTGGCTTCCGCGGTACGGAAGTGGAAAGTCTAAATTCCAGACTGACTTATTTAATTAATGATAATCATGATTTAGAGTTTGACGCGAATTTCACGAAACAGGAATCTGAATCTACCGCGGGTCAAACCATTCTAAGTACGGGAACAGATTCATACGGTCGAAATTATCGTGAAGTCTTCGGCTTAACTCATAATGGCCGATATAGCGATGTACTGAATAGCAGTTCTTATATTCAATATGAAAAATCAAAAAATCCCGATCGCAAAAACAGCACTTCAGGTTTAAGCGGAATCGAGCTCGACACTTGGCTGGCCAATACCCAGTGGAATTGGCAGTTGAGCAATCACAATTTAATCTCAGGTCTGTATTTTAAAAATGAGTCACTGGTTGACCGTGCTACCAATCAAAATCTAGAGATGCCTGTAACTGAATTAGACCGTTGGGGATTTGCAGTTTTTGCAGAAGATACCTGGTCAATTACCGATACTTTTAATTTAACCACAGGTTTGCGTTACGATCACGATGAAAATTATGATGGCAACTTTTCACCCCGTTTATATGGGGTGTATAACCCGACAGATGCCTGGACATTTAAGGGCGGGGTATCTACCGGTTATAAACAACCCGACTTAAGACAATCATCAAGTGATGTACACTCTGTGACCGGTAAAGGCAGTGCCTTTATTATGGGGAATGACGATTTAACACCGGAAAAATCGTTGAGCTATGAACTTGGCACCGCATGGCAGGGCGACAAGTCTAAAGCCTCTTTAACTGCTTTCTATACTGAATATAAAGATAAAATTACAGAAATACGCGATTGCTCATCTTCAAATGGGAGTAACAGTGATTCGGCAACATGGACCTGTGCAGACCCATTTGGTCGCATTGATGCAGCGACGGGGAATGTCCGCTTGTGGAACTTTATCAGTTCACGCATCAATGTGGATGAAGCGATCATGCAAGGTGTGGAGGCTTCATTTGACACCGAGCTTGCGGAAGGGGTAAACCTAAATACTAATTACACCTATACGGAAACCGAGCAGAAATCAGGTGATTTAAAAGGTCAGCCATTAAATCAAATGCCAAAGCATATATTTAATGCAACCGTGGATTACAACATCAATGATGCTCTGGACGTCTGGACACGCTTACATTATCGTAGTGAAACGTCTTCTTATTTAGGTCGTGCAGCAATGTCTGATCCGACCCCTGCGTATCAATTCTTGGATGTCGGTTTTAACTACCAATTTACCCCAAGCTTAAAAGGTAAATTCGGGGTTTATAACATCCTTGATGAAAAAGCAGAAGATGCAGATGGCGATCAGGTTTTAGATGGACGCCGTTATGGCATTAGTTTTGTCGCCAATTTCTGATAAGTTGAATAAAGAAAAAGCCGCTTGAAGCGGCTTTTCTCATGACTGGATATTTAAAATCTTCTGTGCAGTTTCTGCATAATAAAACTTTTCTAAATATGCGCGTGCACGCATGCCTAAGTATTCAGATGAAACTAGCTTTTGAATTACAGGATTTAGTAAATGCTGCAATTCATGCTGAATTAAAGCCTCATCAATATTTAAGTCACGCATTAACAAGTCAAAACTACGTTCCTGATTACGGGTGTACCAGGCATAGATACCATCATGAACTTGCTGTTTTAGGTATTCTGTCTGGCGCAGATGATCCCAAATTTCATGCCCTAAGCCCACAGTATGAGGTAGGTCTTGAATTTCAATATAATTCTTTAAAACCGTTAGAGGCAGATCTTTAATTTTATGCCACAGATTGGCTTGGAAGTGATATAGCTTTTCATCATCAAAATGTTGATTTAACACATGCTCACTCATTTGACTGAGCTTTAAAATATTCTTTTGTAGATAATGGCCGATAGTTTCATCCAGATTTGAGTCAGTCACGGTTTCTAAAACCGATTTGCCCATTTTCATAAAACGCGACACACCCGGAACCCGTTTTGCCATCACCGAATTATCCAGATAATCCTGTATTGAATGTTGAATTAACTGTGTGATCATGGCTGAAAAAGCAGAGCTGTTGACCACAGTTTTAATCAGACGTTGACGATGACCACTTTTACTCGCAACATATTGGGCAATTTTATCGACGGTTAATACCGGAATCACATCTGCAATTTGCGTGTTTTCATTGGCAGGATGAATTAAAGCAAAACGAAAATGTTCGGTAATTTGCTCAATTAAAAAGTGACTCGCGGGAGTGGCTAAAACCTGCTTTTGCAAGAGTGCATTGATTTGTTCAAATGACCAGATATCCTGCAAGGTCTGTTTTCTAAACCACTGATAGAAATTTAAAAATTCGCTTTGAATAGTGGCAGTATGTGAAAATTCTTGTTCTAAAAATTCAAGATGAGCTTCGATCAATTGCTCAATCATCGGATGTTTCGGCATACTGTCTCTATAAGCTAATTTAAAGGGATAAGTTTATCAGCAAGTGGATTTTTTAACTTTTGGGTTTTGGATAGAAAAGGTAAATAGTGGTCCGCCACTTGTTGTTCTGCTTCTAAAATAGGCATATGTCCAACATTATTTAAAATAACAGGCGTTTCGGCACGCTTCAATAAAGATTGTAATTCATTTGCCGCTTCCACATTAATAATTTTATCTTGCTTGCCCCAAAGAATGAGCGTGGGGGCTTCAATGGTTCGTGTCAGTCGAGCAAAGGATTCCGGGGTATAAATACGACTTAGGGTGATTAATTGATCAATCATTTTACGGGATTGCAATGATTGAGAGATCAGTATTTTTTCTTGGGCTTTTTTAAAATAAATGGGTAAATCCGGTGGATTCTGCATGACTTGAGCCATGACATCGTCTAAATCCCCCGGTTTGGACACAATCAGATGCTTTAAAAAATAAGGGTCTTTGGTATAGGCAGTATTGGCCTGTTTATAGATGCCTGCACTATTAAGTAAAAAAAGACTTTGCGTATCAAATGGATATTGTGATGCGTAAACAGTTGCAATTGAGCCACCTAGCGAGTGACCTGCAATATTCAGCTTGTCCTCCACATCAAGGGCTTCAACAAAACGGCGCAAGCGTTCCGTGACATTGGGAATAGACAGATCAAAATTATCCGCAACTTTGGTTTCACCATTGCCTGGAAGGTCTGGAATAATTACGTGATAATAGGGGGTTAAAAAATGTGCCACACCATTCCAGTTGTCCCGATTTCCCGCCAAGCCATGAATAAGCAATACCGCAGGTTTATTGCTGGAGCCACCTTCACTGTAGCTCCAGGTAATATCATCAATTTTAATCGTTTTACTGCGTAAGCCGGCCGCACTACGCTCTTTCACTAAATAATTTTCGAATGAAGGTTGAGCAACGAAGATTTTTTTATTTATAGTTGCATGAGAAAAAAGCGGCACACTGATTGAAATGGCTAAGCAGGCCATCTGCAAACAGCGGGATAAAGTCGAGTGAGGCTGTGTCATTGATCATTATCCTTATGTGTAAATGACGGTCATTTTTCTAACTTACCCTTTAAAAATCATCTGATTTTGACTGCATTTTATTTTTTTTAAAATGTCTGTATTTTATTGTAAGTATTATTGTAGAAATGTCACTTAATTGTTTCTTGAAGTCCGTTACGTGAAGCTATAAAAGTGTGCACCAGATCAAATTTATGAGCGAAATAAAATATTTTGTAACTTTGTTATTAATTAATCAGCTATTCTTTTTGCAAGTGACATTCCAATTTCATCGCATTAAAATATTGCAACTTCAAACATTGGAAGACCAGCATGCTAACAGCAGAAGAAGCTTTAGATCGTTTAAAAAAAGGGAACCAGCGTTTTGTATCAGGGGAAACGACACACCCCAAACAACTGTCACATCAGCAAAGGGCAGAGATGGCAGAAAATCAAAATCCCTTTGCCATCGTCTTGGGCTGTTCAGATTCTCGTGTTCCTGCGGAAATGGTATTTGACCAGGGTCTAGGCGATTTATTTGTGATCCGTGTGGCAGGGAATGTGGTTGCACCCTCACAGGTAGGCAGCGTGGAATTTGCTGCAGAACGTTATGATTGCGCTGTTGTGATTGTACTCGGACATAGTCATTGTGGCGCTATTCAAGCGACCATTGATACCTTAATGAATCCGGATCATCCACCCTCATTAAATCTGATGTCTATTGTAAACCGTGTTCGCCCATCGGTTGAGACATTGATGCAAACTGAATTGAAAAACGATTTATCTAAACTGTCGAAACATGCAGTTCGTTCTAATGTCTTTGCCTCGGTAAATCAGCTGCGCCATGGTTCTGCAGTTTTAGAATGCCTGATTGCCAAAGGGCAGTTGAAAATTGTTGGTGCAGAATACTCTCTAGAAACGGGTGAAGTTTTGTTTTTTGATTTTTAAAATTGAATCAAGCTTCAAATCGAACAAAAGGCGCTTTATAAAGCGCCTTTTATATAGGGATAGGCATTGTTCAGTAAAATGCTTTGTGCGCTGGCATTCGGGTGAACTAAATCCTGTTGCATCAAGTTTTTCTTGCCTGCAATTCCTTCTAAAAAGAATGGCATCAATTTTACTTTATATTGTTGACTCACAATCTGGTAATTTTTTTCAAAGGCCTTGCTATAAGCTGTACCGTAATTCGGTGGGATTTTCATTCCAAAAACAATCACTGTGGCTTTAGCTTGCTGACTTTGTTGAATGAGATGAGCCAGGTTCTTTTGAATCAATAGCGGGGATTGACCCCGTAAACCATCATTTCCACCTAACTCAATCACTACAATATGCGGTTTATGGATTTGCAATAATTTAGGCAAGCGCGCCAAAGCACCGCTGGTGGTTTCACCACTGACACTGGCATTGACCACTTTATGTTGTTTCGGATACTGTTGCTCTAAACGTTTTTGTAATAAATGCACCCAACCTTGCTGTGCCTGAATTCCATAACCCGCGCTAATACTGTCACCCAGAATCATAATGGTTTTAGCAGACACCACGACTGGAGCAAGACACAGGCTGAACATCGCCAAGCAAGCAAATACACGAGTTCTTAAATTGCGATTTTGCATATAGGGATTTTATGACCCAAGTTACGAGCGACCCTTCCATCATGCCACAAGTGATTATTTCTGCCCAGCAACTGACACAAAAGATAAAACTTGTACAAAAAGAACTGTGCATTTTTGAAAATTTAAACTTTGAAATCCAGACGGGTGAACAAGTGGCTATTACCGGACGTTCAGGTTCAGGAAAATCGACCTTGCTTGGAATTTTAGCCACTCTGGATCAAGCCAGCTCAGGGCAATTGGTGGTGTGTGGAGAGTCTGTCGCTGAATTAAATGAAGAACAGCGTGCGTTGGTACGTTTAAAATATATCGGTTTTGTATTTCAGTCTTTCCAGTTATTGCCGCATTTAACAGCAGTAGAAAACGTGATGTTACCGCTGCGCTTACAGAACAATTTTAATTTTGCAGCTGCTGAGAAAAAGGCATTGGCCCTACTTAAAAAAGTCGGTTTAGAACGTCAGGCGACCCAAACTCCCAAAGTGCTGTCGGGGGGCGAACAACAGCGTGTGGCCATTGCGCGTGCTTTAATTAGCGACCCGAAAATCATTTTCGCAGATGAGCCTACAGGTAACCTAGACACACAAACCGCCAGTGAAATTGAGCAATTGTTATTTCAGCTGAACCGTGAATTTGGGACGACCTTAGTTTTGGTAACCCATAATCCAAAACTGGCCGAGCAATGTCAGCGACATTTTGAATTGCTGGATGGTCGTCTAATTGAACATCGTAACGGTGAGGGCTGAAATGAATCCACTCTTTCGACCTTTACTGACCCAGAGTTTTAAAAGTACAGGCGTTTACTTACTGATCATTGCTCTAACTTTGGCGATCAGTGCGACTACGGCACTAAAGTTTAGTAATGAACAAATCCAAAATGCCGTAGCATTACAGGCTGCTGAAATGCTGGCAGGCGATTTGGTCCTGAGCGACAATCAGCCGCTTGAACACAAGTGGCACGACAAAGCCAACCAGTTATCCCTACAACAATCTGAAGTCACCACCTTCAGTTCGATGGCGCATACCCATGAGCAATTTGTCATGGTCAATGTGAAAGCCATTGATGATGCCTTTCCTTTGCGCGGAGAAATTCGGGTTGCGTCCCCAGCAAAGAAAATTCAGCCAGGAGAGGTTTGGCTCAGTAATCGTGCCATGGATTTGTTGCATGTCAAAGTCGGGGATAGCCTTAATATTGCCGATGGAACTTTTAAGGTCACTGCTGAAATTGAACATGATTCCAATCAGGAACTGGGCTTTTCCGGCTTTTCACCTACGGTGATTATTTCCCAAGCCGATGTTGCGCGTACCAATGCCATTCAAATTGGCAGTCGGGTTGAATACCGTTTATTGATGGCAGGGTCTGCCCAACACACCAAACAGTTTGAACAAGATTTCAACCAGCTGCATGGGTCTGCTCAAAGCAAAATAGACAATGAACAGAATAGTCTAAAGTTACGTAATGCCAGTGAAGGCAATACCCGTTTAATGAAGCCGGTTGCCAATCTAGATACATTCCTACAACTTGCCAATATTTTGACCATTTTACTGTGCGGCATTGCGATTGCCTTAACCAGTCAGCGTTATGTGCAGCAAAATCAGGATAATATTGCGCTAATGCGCTGTATTGGTGCCACAAAAAATCAAATTCTGAGTGCATATCTGACTTTGTTGGGTGTGGTGTTAATTGTCGCAATGGCGATTGGTAGTCTGGCAGGGGTAGGGCTTGGCTATGGTTTATTGCAATTGATGCTAAAACTGATTCCACATCTGCAAATTCAGTTTTCTGCCTTGGATATGCTGCTTGGTCCCTTACCGATTGCCATGCTGACCAGTGCCGTGGTGTTGCTGGGCTTTATCGTGCCAAGTTTATGGCAATTACTGAATACACCCCCTATTCGGGTGATTCGCCAACAAGAAAAATCTGTGCAGTCTATGCTGTGGATGTTGCTGATGGGCACAGCCAGTCTGGTGCTGTTTAGTGTGGTACTAACTGAAAATATTGTGCTTACTGCCTGGGTCATAGGTGCAATGATTATCTTGTGTACTGTGCTTTATATGATCATTTGGGGCTGCTTAAAATTAATTAAAAGCCTGAAATGGTCCATTTCAGCCTATGTCCGCGCGCCTTATCAAACCGCTTTTCAAATTACTGCTTTGGCACTGGGTCTCAGTTTAATTACGGTGTTAGCTGTATTGCGAACGGACTTACTTGAGCGCTGGCAGCAACAATTACCCGAAGGTACGCCGAATCAATTTGTTTATGGTTTGCCAACGTTTGATATGCCTTCATTCAAAGCTCAGATTGAGCAACATAGGTGGCCAAGCACACCTTTATATCCCAATATTCGTGGGCGATTGGTGGCAAAGAATGATCAACCTTTTCCCAATGAATTGCTGGAAAACAATAACTCGTTACGCCGTGAACTCAATTTAACCCAAACCTCCGAATATCCTGCGGACAATAAAATCGTACAGGGAACTTCAGCATTGAGTCATGTCGGTGATGTGTCTGTTGAAGTGAAAACTGCAGAAGAACTGGGCATTAAAATAGGCGATCGACTGACTTTTAGTTTGCCTGAAGGATTAGTTCAAGCCAAAGTCATTAACTTGCGTAGTGTGGAATGGGAAAGTTTTAGTCCGAATTTTTTCTTTATTTTTGCACCCAAAACCATGGATGAAAATGCGGGCAGTTATTTGGGCAGTTTTTATGTGCCCGAACAGAATAAAAAACAACTGGTTTCCGTGATTCAGCAATTTTCCAATACGGTTTTTATTGATGTCAGTTTGATTCTGGATGAAGTGAAACGCGTGGTGAATGTGCTGGTGCAAATTATTACCATACTCGCGCTATTGGTCAGTGTCTCTGGCATTTTGGTTTTAATTGCCTGTTTGAACCTGTTGATGGATGAACGCAAACGTGAGGTGGCTTTATTGCGCTCATTTGGCAGTTCTAAACAAAAATTAAAACAGATGATGACTGTAGAGATCGGCTTTATTGGATTTATGGCAGGTGTAGTTTCATGCTTCTTTGCAGAAGTGATTAGTGCGATTGCCAGCTATAAAATGAATTTACTGATTCAGGCACATTGGGAGATCTGGCTGATTTTACCCATTTTAATGACCGTGGTGTGTGCCTTGATTGGACGCTATCGCTTGAGTTATTTGTGTGATATTCCACCATTACAAAGTTTGCGCGAGATGAATCATTAAACAACTCATCTCAACTCAATAATAGCGCTTAACCGGGTAGTTTATTCACCTTAAAAATTCAGCTGTGCGCGCATGGCTGCAAGGATTTGACGCCAAACAGGTTCAAGGATTTGAACCTGTTGCATGCAGTAATCATAAAATACATAGCAGCTTACTACACCGACAACTAAACCTAGAGTAAAGCCTAAATTAGGTTTATGCACCCGTTGTCCAAGATACCAAATAGCAGCCAATACGGCACCCATCAGCAGGCCGCCAATATGGGCAGCATTGTTAATACCAGGCATTGTGAAGCCAATGAACAGGTTAATTCCCATGACCATGACCAAGGTTTTTTTATCTAAAATAAAGCGTTGTTTTGGTAAGATGGGTAATAAAGACAAAACCGTTAATGCACCACCAATCCCCATGACTGCGCCAGAAGCACCGGCGCTGACGGTTGGAAAAAGTTTGGGATCATTGGTTTGCAGCAGTTCAAAGGTATTTTGAATATCGATAAAGCCACTGAGCAAACTTCCCATCAGGCCTGCAAGAATATATAAACCCAAATAATAGAAGCGGCCAAAAAGCTGTTCAGCCACACTGCCGAAAATATAGAGTGCCCACATATTGAGCATTAAATGGATCAAACCAAAATGAAAAAACATGCTGCTAAACAGGCGAGTGGGTTCCTCTAAAAAGGTTAAAGGTGCATAATCAGCTCCCCAACGAATAGCATCGACCAGACTTGGGCTGGTAATATTGACCCCGGTAAGCACTTGCCAGAGAAATAAAGCGACATTGATGGCAATAAAAAGTGCAGTCAGCCACCAAAGGTGAACCTCGAGTTTACTTTGAATGGAAGGAGGTGAAAGTTCAGCCATGCTATTCTTTTATAATCTTTGCTATATTCAGCGATAAGCTTAGCACGAAAAAACAGATATTTTGGAGTAACTCACTGACATGAAAGCTTTTATTGTTCGTAGTTTGTTAATACTTGTCAGTTTGGTGCTTTTAGTACAACTTTGGATTTTTTCAAGTCTGGTGTGGTGGCGCACCCATTCGGTTGACACTACCATGATGATGCGTCTGGATTATTGGTCCGAACCCTCTAAACCGATCAAACATCAATGGCGCGACTACGATCAAATCAGTGACTATCTCAAACATGCTGTGGTCGCCGCGGAAGACGGTAAGTTTCTCCAGCATCATGGTTTTGACTGGGCAGGCATGCAATTTGCCTTGGAGCGTAATAAAGACAAAGGCAAAGTGGTTGCAGGCGGTTCAACCATTTCACAGCAATTGGCCAAAAATCTATTTTTATATAACAAGCGTTCATTTCTGCGTAAAGGTCAAGAAGCTGTTGCAACATGGATGATGGAGCGCGTCTGGACCAAACAGCGTATTTTGGAAGTGTATTTAAACTCGGTTGAATTTGGTGACAATATTTATGGTGTGGAAGCCGCAACCCAGCATTATTTTGGCAAAAGCGCGAGAAGTCTAACCCGTGAACAAGCAGCCTTCCTGGCGGCCATTTTACCCAATCCAAAATATTACCAAGACCACCGTGATGACCGAAAATTAAAATACCGCAAACGGATGATTCAGAAATATATGCGTTATAGCAATATTCCTTAATGAAACAGTGTAATAAAAAGCCCAAATTTTTTGGGCTTTTTTTATGAAATTGTCATAATTTTGAAGCATACTGATCAAGATACGGATCACATTCGAAGAAGCACAGGTTAGGTATGAATACTGCAGCAGGCTTATCTCCTACACAAACAGAATATACATATAACGATCGCTACATTAATCGTGAACTTTCTATTTTAGATTTTCATCTTCGTGTATTAGAACAGGCGGTTGACCCACTGCATCCTTTACTTGAGCGCATGAATTTCCTGCTTATTTTCTCACGTAATCTGGACGAGTTTTTTGAAATCCGATTTGCGGGACTGATGGAACAGCTCGATTTAGGCAATGAAAGCCATAGTCCGGATGGTTTAACCCCCAAACAGGTTTTAGAGATTATTTCTAAAAGGGCCCATGCTGCCATCGAACGCCAGTACCGTATTTTAAATGAAGAAATTCTGCCCAAACTGCGTGAAGAAGATATCTGTTTTTTACGCCGTGGAGAACTCACGCCTGCTCAATCGGCTTGGGTTAAGAAGTATTTCCAAGAGCAAGTGGCGCCGGTACTGACTCCGATTAGCCTGGATCCGGCTCATCCATTTCCACGTTTGGTCAACAAAAGCTTAAACTTTATTGTGACGTTAGAAGGTAAAGATGCCTTTGGTCGTCAAATTGATTTGGCGGTTGTGCCAGCGCCGCGTTCACTGCCACGTGTAGTGCGTTTACCGGATGAATTGACTGACGGTAAAGAGCATCATGTGATGTTGTCTGCCATTATTCATGAGCATGTTTCAGATTTATTCCCCGGCATGACCGCTACAGGCTGTTATCAGTTCCGAGTGACGCGTAATGCAGATTTGGCTTTAAATGAAGATGTCGAAGATTTGGCCAAGGCTTTAAAAGGGGAGTTGAATTCGCGCCGTTTCGGCCGTGCAGTGCGTCTGGAAGTGACTCAAAATTGCCCTGAACATATTTATAACTATTTGCTGGATGAATTTGATCTGGAAAAAGATCAACTTTATAAGGTCGATGGTCCGGTGAATCTTGCCCGTTTATTGTCAAATTTTAAACGTCCACATTTACGTTATGATTCACATACACCGATCATTCCAAAAATTCTAAAGAAGTCGGAAAATATTTTCTCTGCTATGCAGAAGCAGGATATTTTATTACATCATCCATTTGAATCATTTGCACCCGTGATTAATTTGTTACGTGAGGCAGCACGTGATCCACAAGTGCTTGCGATCAAGCAAACCTTATACCGCAGTGGACCGGATTCTGAAATTGTTCAAGTGCTTGCAGAAGCGGCACGAAATGGGAAAGAAGTCACAGCAGTAATTGAATTACGTGCGCGTTTCGATGAAGAATCGAATATTGAAGTCGCAAATGTACTGCAAGAAGCCGGCGCTGTAGTGGTGTACGGCATTGTCGGCTACAAAACCCATGCCAAAATGATTCTGGTGGTGCGCCGTGAGAACAATAAGCTAGTGCGTTATGTGCATTTAGGTACAGGTAACTATCATGCAGGCAATGCCCGTATTTATACTGACTACGGCTTGCTGACCACAGATAAAGAGTTGTGTGAAGATGTGCATCGCATTTTTCAGGAATTAACGGGTATGGGTAAAATGGCGAAGCTGAAAAAACTTCTGCATGCACCATTTACTCTACATGCGCAACTGATCAATTTTATTGATGAAGAAATTGCTAATGCTAAAGCAGGCAAGCCCGCACAAATTATTGTCAAAGTAAATGCCTTAACTGAAAGGCAGCTGATCAACAAGTTATATGAAGCCTCACAAGCGGGTGTAAAAATTGATTTAATTATTCGCTCAATTTGCTGTTTACGTCCTGGTTTACCGGGGCTTTCAGAAAATATTCGTGTGCGTTCAATTGTCGGGCGTTTTCTGGAACATACCCGGGTTTACTATTTTGGTAATAATGGTAACGCGCGGATTTACTGTTCAAGTGCCGACTGGATGGATCGTAATTTGTTTAATCGTGTTGAAGCCTGTTTTCCAATTGAAGATCCAGCCCTGAAAAAACGGATTTATCAGCAAGGTTTACTGACGTATTTGAAAGACAATCAGCAAGCATGGTTGTTGCAAGGAGATGGAAACTGGGTTCGTGCACAGGTTGCAGAAGGCCAAGAACCGCATAATGCACAAAGAATATTATTGGATATCATCAAATAATTCCTTCAACTTTCAAAGAAGAAATAAAGGAGTCTCTGGACTCCTTTATTTTTATACAACAGAAATATTGAAAATAAAAAATCCAACTTTCTAAGCATGCAATTTTCCTGTAAGTGTTTTTAATAGAGCCTTCAATTTTTTGAAGAGAAGTCGAAGTCTGTTCTGTGACATGCGGTAGGTTAAAATCCACTGATACCAAATTTAGAATTTTATATTTGATTGCGCTAAAACATGATGGATCGGCGCTCTACCGTACAGAATACCTTTAATGTTATTTAATAAGTCTGTCTCAGTATTTACATAAAAAATAATCCTGCGCACTGTCTAAATAGCCTTTAACAGTAAAGAGGTCTATGGTTGGCCAGGATCATTATCCTGCTCGTATCGGAAGAGAAATTTTGAGTTGCTTGATAAATGTAAGCGTTGCTGTTTGATTGAGGGATAATCTATCGAAATCAGGTTGGGCAAATGTGGTTATGATAAGTAGTCAGCTTCAATAAGATGAGTCATGCTCATCATTAATTCTGTAGGATAGCCGCCTAATCCAATGAAGAATGTTTCTAATACAGGGTTAAAAGCGGATTGATTCTCTATTAATAGGACGGGAACAGGCAATACCAATTCATCGGCTAGACTATTCTCATACGGGTTTCGATTTTATTGAGCAACTTCATTATATAAACTTATAAAAGTCCTAAGCTAAGAATTAGCTAATTGATGAAATTAAATTAAGCTTATATAGAATAATAATCAAAAAATAATTTATGGTATACGATTGAATTAAATTGTTTTTAAAATTATTGAATCATTCATATCTTAGCTCATCCAAATACGAGACATTATATTTTAATTTCAAAATGAGTTTAGCGTAGGGAGTAAACTTTTTTCTTTAAACAAAGAACTTATTGTTTTTAGATTAAATGTTCGAATTTATTTAAGTAAAATATTGGCTAGGAAAAGAATGGGGCAATAAAAAAAGGAGCAACTGCTCCTTTTAGTTTATCGCTTTTTTAATGAAGATTTTGGGTGATTTTTTGCAAGATTTGCAATAACACATCAAATTCACTTTGCAATGGCGTACTTTTACGGGTGATCAAAGCTAACGTACGACTTGGTGCAGCTTCAATAGATTTCACCACTAAATCTGAATTCGCTTTAATCATATTGGTATGAATGGCAATTTCAGGAAGTAGAGTAAAGCCTAAATCCGCAGAGACCATTTCAACTAACGTAGGTAATGAACTGGCTTTTAAGCGATGATCATTTTTACGTTCACCAATTGGACATGCACTTAAAGTATGATTACGTAAGCAATGACCTTCTTCTAGCAAGACTAAACGGGATAAATCTAAGTCATCCAGCGATTTTGCTGTGTTGGCATTTTGGTCGTTTTTGTGACAGACCAAATACAAATCTTCTTTGGCGATTTCAGCAACTTTTAAACCTCGAGTGTCAAAAGGAAGTGCCAAAACAATCATGTCAAGATTGCCATGTTCCAGTTTTTCAACAATTTTTTCACTTTGCGCTTCATGCAAATGCAATTGAATTTTAGGCAGTTGCTTATGCACTTCATCAAGCAGTTTCGATAAAATGAAAGGTGCAATAGTAGGAATAATGCCTAAATGCAAATCACCCGTTAAAGGTTCACTCATTTCACGACTTAAACGCATCAAGTCTTGAGCATCTGCCAATAGAACACGGGCTCGAGCCACAACCTGTTCTCCAAGCGGAGTTAAACGTACATTTTGGCGGTCACGTTCAACGAGGACTCCACCTAACAAACGCTCTAACTCCATGATCCCGCCTGACAAAGTCGATTGGGTCACAAATGAACGGCGCGCAGCTTCAGTAAAATGTAGCGTTTCAGACAGTGTTACGAGGTATGACAGCTGTCTTAAAGAGGGTAATGCAGCCATAGTGTCCTAATGTTTTAATTTAAAGTGATCAGCAAATAATCCGCTAAGATATGGAATAAAATGCGGAGGCATATCATGCCCCATTCCATCAATTAATTCAAACTTAGCATCTGTAATTGCCTTTGCAACTGCTTTGCCATGGCTTGGTGGCAGTAAACGATCACGAGAGCCATGTACCACAAGGGTAGGTTGCTGAATTTGCTTACTCAATTGTAGCAAAGAACCGGTACATAATATTGCTAAAAATTGTTGAAGTACACCCGCTGGATAATAACTTCGTTGATATAGTTTACGTGCGGTCTGAATAATCTCGATTTGGTTGATATATCCAGGTGAGCCAATGATGTTAAATACTTTCACGCTATGATTGACGATACCTTCTTCATCCGTAGACTCAGGCCGGCCAATCAGGCTAAAAAGCTGTTTTGGAAAAGGCGGAGGTAAGAGCGGCTGATTATTACTGGTGAACATTAAACCGAGATTGCTGACTTTTTCAGGATGCTTGGCTGCCAGAATTTGTGCAATCATGCCGCCCATGGATGCGCCAATTACAGAGACTTGTTCTAGTCCTAAATGCTCAATCAATAAGGCCGCATCTTCCGCCATATCATACAGATTATAAGGCGCACCTTGATTTTGTAAGCCCAGTGCAAAACGTCCCATCAGTTTTAAGGTATTGAGCCGTGGCCCTGAATGCCGAATTTTTGATGAAAGCCCAATATCGCGGTTATCGAAACGAATAACCCGATAACCTTGATCAATCAGGGATTTACAGAAAAAATCTGGCCAAAACAACATTTGCGCACCCAAACCCATAATCAGCATGATCGCAGGATGTTCAGGATCTCCACCCATTTCAACATGCAGCTCTATTCCATTGCTTAAAGTCACTTTGGTTTCGTGCATAAAAGAAGTATAGGGTGAGCCTGTAAAATTAAGTGCGCTATGATTCATTGTTATTTTCCCAAAAAAGGACATTTTGCTTAAAAAATGTCCTTACTATTAAACCCTTAAACAGCTACAGGAATCAAGTCAGGTACCAGTTTAGTTAGACTTAGACGTTGTTTTGCTGCGGTCGCGCCCAATAAAACAAAACCACGCAAGGTGTTTTGACCATCTAGAGCTTTAGCAATCATGCCATCTTCAAGTTCTTCGGTCTCCCAATTGACATCCACACCCACTGGTGCTGGAAGTACCGTGAGGGGAGCGGCTGGGGTTTTGACGGCAACAGGCATCGCTGGATAATGAACATGGGTTTGTTCACCATTCAAGGTTTTCGCTAGAGCGCGTGCTTGTTGCATAATCGGCATGACGTAAGGCAACAGTAAACCATTGACTTCTGCACAGTCGCCAATCGCGTAAATATCTGCCTGATTGGTTTCTAAATGACCATTGGTCAAAATGCCGCGACTACAATCAATATTCGCGGCTTTTGCCAACTCCAAATTCGGTTGTAAGCCAATCGCTGAAAGTACAATGTGTGCAACAACAGACTGACCATTGGCTAAAGTAATCTGATAGTCACCCTTTTCAACTTTAATTACTTTTTCAACCGTTGTGCCCAAGACAAAGTGAATGCCAATAGCTTCAAGTTTTTCTTGGAACGAAGCGGCAACGTAGTCAGGAATGAGACGTCCCAAAGGTTGGGCAGCCAAATCAATCACTGTCACTTGGTGTTCTGTATTTTGCAAGTCATTGGCAAATTCACAGCCAATCAGACCTGCACCTAAAATGACCACGCGTTTATCGTGATGTTGATCCAGGTTTTTGCGGAATGCTTTGTAGTCATCCAAATTGTTGACCACATGAATGTCATCACTGCCATCGCCAGCAATCGCCAGACGAACCGGGTTTGCACCTACAGCTAGAACCAGTTTTGAATAGGGTTGAGTGATTTGTTGTCCATCTTTTTCTAAAATGAGTTGATGCTGTTCAGCTTGAATTTCTTTAACCCGAGTATGCGCTTCAATACGCATCTTCAGTTGATCACTCATTTTGCTGGCATCACCTAAAGCAATTTGCTCAGGTGCTTTTTTTCCGGCTAAAGCATTAGACAGCGTGGGTTTAGCATAGTTTACCGCATCATCTGCACAAATCATGACCAGTTCATGCTCGGGATTTAGCTTACGAAACTCACGTGCTGCGGTATATCCTGCCATACCCGAACCAATGATGACGATAGGATGCATAGTTTTCTCCAAACTGTTTTCTATAAGACGTAAAAAAAGACCATTCACTATGGTCTTTGATATCAATTGTTAGATTTCAACCATTTCAAAATCAACTTTTGATACACCACAGTCCGGACATGTCCAATCATCTGGGATATCTTCCCATTTTGTACCTGCGACAATACCATCTTGTGGCCAACCTTCAGCTTCGTCATAAATCCATCCACAAACGATGCATTGATACTTTTTCATTTGACTCTCCAAAACACTGACTTTTTAAGAAGTGAAGTCAGTAAAATTCCATATACAGCATGACTCTAGTAATATGACTTTCATTGTACATATTCAACCAAATTTTTACGCAGTTCTAGCCTTAATGTAAAGCAAATATGCGAGTTTAATCAGTGAATTTGAAACCAGAATTGCAGAGCAGGACAAAACTTGTCATAGAAATACGTAATTATGGTTTCTGTCTAACAATTTAAACAGGGTATGAATTTTAAAAAGTGCATAAATCAGAATGAGATAGAGAAGCTCAAGAAATGACTTTATGAGTTAAACGTCAGGTTTAGACTAAGGTCGGGGAGAAGAAATAGACAAAGTTTGTTAATTTAAGATCAGATAAATCTATATTTAATATTTATTAAAAAAATGAACATAATTAAATCAATGGCTTATAATTTTTTAGCAGGTGTTGCTGGATGGTAAGCATGATCATTTACTGGCCATGAACCTGATAAAGCGTTAAAATTACCTATCCTCTTCTAAATTACTTTTCTCCCATGAGCAATTTGTCTACAATTTTGTGGTCTCACATTCGTACTGTCCAAGATTTCCCTAAACCGGGTATTTGCTTCTTCGATTTAACCCCTTTGTTTATGAGCAATATTGAACCGTTAACCGATGCTTTAATTGCCAGTATTCCTGTTGAAAAACTGGAACAAGTAGACAGTTTTGTTGCTGTAGAAGCGCGTGGTTTTGTACTTGCAAGTTTATTGGCTCAGCGTTTAGGCAAAGGCTTGTTACTGGTGCGTAAAGCAGGAAAATTGCCACCACCGGTTGTGGGCGTAGGTTATAGCTTAGAATATGGTATGGACCGTTTGGAAATGTCTGCAAACATCCAACCGCAAAAAATTATTATTGTAGATGATGTATTGGCAACAGGCGGTACTTTAAAAGCGGTGAAACAGCTGGTCAATAAATGTAACCATGAAATTTTGGGAGCGAGCATTTTCCTCGATTTACCCGATTTACATAATGATTTAGGTTTAGAAGTTTGGTCAGTGTTGGATGATAAATCTCAGCCAGAACAAGCAGTCGCTTAATTGATGTTATGTCCTAAAAAAGCCTTGGTTTAACCAAGGCTTTTTTATTTTTTCAGAAAATGCGTTTGCATGTGCTGAATTAATTCATTTATGTTTTCTGGACTCGCTAAGCGATGATGGCCGCCTTCTAAGGCTTGAACAATCATATAAGGTTCGAGCTGTTCTTGAACAGCATACATATCCAGTATTTCGTCACCTAATTCCAAATAGGCAATTTGAGCAATGTCATGTTCCAGATCATCTTCATTAATTGGGGGGTAGTCTTCGCGAAAGTTTGGACTAAGACTCGGATTGGCAATAACCGTTGGAATTTTACACAAGGCTGACATTTTTAAGGCCCAATACGCGCCCAAGCTATGTCCGACCAGTATTTCCGGTTTAATTTTGGCAATAATATCGCGATAAAAATCGGCAACGGTTTGAAAATTTAGATTGCGATAATCTATATCGATGCAATATTTCTGATTGGCATCAATGGCATGGAATTTTGTCGATTCACGAGAGGAATCGAGTCCATGTAAAAATAAGATTTTCGAAGTACATGTATTCATTGTTTGATCGTTCAGACTGTCTTTAATCACAAAGATAGAAAGGGTTGAATAGTTTAGTTTTCAACTATTTTGCTTGAATTTATTGTAGGTGACTGTGCCAGAGAAACAACTTAGCTTTTGGTCTAAGACACTCATTAGACCAAATAGAATAAAACAGCTTACAAAATAAATTATTGATTAAAAATATTCGGTTATAAATATTTTGGGCTGAATTGATATTTAAGTAACAAATGATTTATTTGCTGAAAAAATAAAGATGGATAATTTTAAAGGTAGACGATGACTTTAGGGAGCAAAGCTATGGAAATTTTAAAATATGAAATTTTGATTGCTGCAACGCCAGAAAAAGTTTGGCAGGTTTTATGGAATCCTGAAACGTATATGCAATGGACACAATATTTTTCACCTGGTTCATCCATGCATTCCGACTGGACCGTCAATGGTAAAACGGTATTCTTAGATGCCAATGGGGAAGGCATGGTATCAACAATTACTGAACTTGATGAATTTAAAAGCGTGACCTTTAAACACTTGGGAATGTTGCAAGACGGCCTTGAAGATCTAGATAGCGAAGAAGTTAAACAATGGAGCGGTGTCTTAGAAAAATATGAGCTTAAAGATTTTAATGGCCAAACAATATTGGGTGTGGAGCTAGAAACCTCTAAAGATCATGTGGAATTGATGAATAATGGATTAAAGCGAGGATTTGAAATCGTTAAGCAATTAGCTGAAGCTTAAAATATGAATTAAGGAATTTGGGTTTAGTAAATCAATGCTTTTGTTTGGCAATAAGTCATACGAAATTTTACTAAATCTGCTATGCTATGCAACTTCCGTTTTTTACACATATTCGAGGCAGAGATGACGCAACATAACGCTCAATCGACTTCTGAACAACACATTTCCGAAAACGATTTAATTGCACAGCGTCATGCCAAGTTAAAGCATATTGAAGCACATGCTAAGGAAAAGGGAATCAGCCCTTGGCCCAATACATTTAAGCGTGAACATTATGCTCAAGATCTACAAGAACAATTTGCTGACAAGTCTAAAGAAGAAATTGAAGCAGATGATCGCGTCTATGTAAAAGTTGCAGGTCGTGTGATGCTGAACCGAGGTTCATTCCTGGTGATTCAGGATATGACTGGCCGTATTCAACTGTATGTTGCACGTAAAGAATTAGATCCAGAAGTCGTTGCTACCATCAAAGGTTTAGACCTGGGTGATATTATTGCGGTTGAAGGTTATATCGGTCGTTCGGGTAAAGGTGATCTTTATGTTCACATTGAACATTTTGAGCTTTTAACTAAATCACTTCGTCCACTTCCAGATAAATTCCACGGTTTAAATGACACCGAAGTCAAATATCGTAAGCGTTATCTTGATTTGATGGTGAATGAAGAAACACGTAAAACTTTTGAAATCCGTGCCAAAGTGGTTTCGGGGATGCGTGCGTATTTAGCCAATGAACGCTTCATGGAAGTTGAAACGCCAATGATGCATGTGATTCCAGGTGGGGCTTCAGCGCGTCCATTTGAAACACATCATAATGCACTAGATATGCCATTGTACTTACGTATTGCGCCTGAGCTTTACTTAAAACGTCTGGTGGTAGGTGGTTTTGAACGTGTGTTCGAAATTAACCGTAACTTTCGTAATGAAGGGATTTCGACACGTCATAATCCAGAATTTACCATGATCGAATTCTATCAAGCCTATGCCGATTACAAAGACTTGATGGCTTTGACTGAAAATATGCTTGAAAAATTAGCGATTGATATTTTGGGCTCTACTGATGTGCCTTATCAAGGTGAAGTCTTCAGCTTCAAAGGCCCATTCAAGAAAATCTCGATGTTTGATGCGATTCTTGAACATAACCCGCAACTCACAGCAGAAAATGTTTCTGATCGTGAGTTCTTGGCTAAATTTATTCAGGAAGAATTGAAAGAACAGGTAAAACCAGGTTTTGGTCTGGGTAGACTTCAAACCATCGTATTTGAAGAAACGGTAGAAACTAAACTTCGCCAGCCAACTTTCATTACAGAATACCCAGCAGAAACTTCGCCGCTTGCACGCCGTAATGACACCAATTCACACATTACAGACCGTTTTGAGTTCTTTATTGGTGGTCGTGAATTGGCCAATGGTTTCTCGGAATTAAATGACCCGATTGACCAGGCTGAACGTTTTCAAGCGCAAGTTGCAGAGAAAGATGCAGGTGATGATGAAGCGATGCATTACGATGCAGACTTCATTGAAGCACTGGAATATGGTCTTCCTCCAACAGCAGGTCAAGGTATTGGTATTGACCGCTTGGTCATGTTATTTGCTGATGCAGCAAGTATTCGTGATGTGATTTTATTCCCGCATATGCGTCATAAAAACTAAGTTGTGAATATCAAAAAACCCGCTTTAGAGCGGGTTTTTTTATGGATAATTATAACCACACTAAACTATAAATATTGGAAATAAGGCTTAAAGAAAATAAGGTGCCTATAGGGTTAAGGCTTTATAATATAAATAAAATTTTTGTTGAAAATACTATTTATAGCAATGATGATGAGTGCATCACCAACAATTTTTGCTCAGGGACGTGTTTTAAATGAGGATCATTTGAGAACAGATATAAACCGATTAAATCAGCAGGCCTTCATCGTTATTCACATCAGTATCTCAACTTGGCCAATGAATGAGGACGAGATTCAGCGTGCAATTGTTTTGGCAAAAAAAATCAGATAATACACAACAGAAAGTCATTGATTCAGTTCAAGCTGCAATTAAAGCGGATAATAATAACTTTAAAATAAGTTTATTTGCTGAATCGGATTAAAAGAATATCCCGCACACATTTGGAGATAAGCAAAAATCACAATATCAAGCTGCCTTAGCGTTTAATACTGGTGGTGGGAGCGGGGATGCAAAAAATTGTGTAAATGGGGAGGGAGATTTACAAATTGATAATGATCAAGATATAAGTGTCGAGGGTTTTTGTATAGCTGCAAATAAAGAACCCCGTAGATGTAGGATTTTTTTATCTGAGCTTATTTTTAAATATGGATTAAATAATCAAAGTTATGTACTAATTTTCAAATTTTTTATAAGAAAGATTTTAGACAAAAAAATACGCAATGATTGGGGTGATCACTGCGTAGAACAACGAATCTGTTTGCACAGTTTCGGTTAAGGAGAATGTTAGAACTCTAATGAGCTCTAAGCACTAAAAGTATAATAAAATGAATGATCAGTCATTTCATGAGGTTTTCAGTTAAGTTGTGTAAATTCAGGTTAATAACTATTGGTTAGTGTGATTTATTGCTCATTATTTTAGCATAAAAAAGCCCTTCTTTATAAGAAAGGCTATTTGTTTAGATCAGTTGCTTTAGAAGTGGAAAACCCCTAAGCCCGATTTAATTTCGTCCAGGGTTTGCTGGGTAATATCGCGGCATTTATCAGTACCGGTTTTTAAAATATCCATGATGTAGTCCGGATCTTTTGCCAGTTCCATACGACGTTCGCGAATGGGCGTAATTAATTCCTTTAAAACCCCTTCAAGACGTTTTTTCACCGTACCATCACCTAAACCACCACGACGATAATGAGCTTTTAACTCTTCAAGTTCTTCTTTATTAGTATCGAAAGCATCGAGGTAAGTAAATACCACGTTACCTTCAACCTGACCCGGATCTTCAACACGAAGATGATTCGGGTCAGTATACATCGCATTGACTGCTTTTTTGATGTCTTTATCCGAAGCATCTAACACAATGGTATTGCCCAAAGATTTAGACATTTTTGCTTTACCATCAAAACCAGGTAAACGGCCTACATTTGAAAGCAGCGCTTTACATTCAGGCAAAATCTCATAGCCAATTTGACGATTCAGGCGACGGACAATTTCGTTGGTTTGTTCAATCATGGGAATCTGATCTTCACCCACAGGAACTACTGTCGCTTTAAAAGCGGTAATGTCAGCTGCTTGTGCTACAGGGTAACAAAGGAAACCTGCAGGAATATCACGTTCAAAACCCCGCATCTGAATTTCAGATTTAATGGTTGGATTGCGCTCTAAGCGTGACACCGTGACAAAATTCAAATACAACATGGTCAGTTCATTCAATGCCGGTAAACAGGATTGAACACAGATCGTTGTTTTGGTTGGGTCAATACCCACAGCTAAATAGTCAGTCGCCACTTCAATAATATTACGACGTACTTTTTCAAAGTTATCTGCGTTATCGGTTAAAGCTTGAGCATCAGCAAGGAGGAGATGTTGATGGTGAGAATCTTGTAGCCCTACTCGTGAACGTAAAGAACCTACAAAATGACCTAAATGAAGTTGTCCAGTTGGGCGGTCGCCAGTCAAAATAACAGGACGCTTGTCTTGATTACTCATTATCTATCTATTCCAAAGTAGTTAGCACTACATTTATATGCCGATGAATTTGCCATATTGTACGGCATAATGTTTTTGAATGTCAGACGCAATGAAAACAGAACATAGAAAAAAATAAGAATAATTTAATGAAGTTGATACAGTTTTTTTAACTATTTCTATTTAAGATATTGAATAGTAACTTTAAGGATAAAAATAATGGCGAGTAGCTTATTAATATTATTAGATGATATTGCCACTGTTTTAGATGACGTTGCTGTCATGAGCAAAGTAGCGGCAAAAAAAACTGCAGGAGTGTTGGGAGATGATTTGGCACTCAATGCCCAACAGGTGAGCGGTGTACGTTCTGAGCGTGAACTTCCGGTAGTTTGGAGCGTTGCCAAAGGTTCTTTTGTTAATAAGCTAATTCTTGTTCCTTTAGCTTTACTGATTAGTGTGGTTGCTCCTTGGCTGATTACCCCTTTATTAATGATTGGAGGGTTATTTCTATGTTATGAAGGGGTGGAAAAAGTGCTGCACAGTTTGCAGCATAAAAAAGCCAAAACTAAAGAAGCTGCTGAAGCGGAATTTACTGCCATTGAAACCGACTTGGCAAAGTTCGAGAAAGACAAAGTCAAAGGTGCGATTCGTACCGACTTTATTTTATCAGCCGAAATTGTGGTGATTTCACTGGGTACGGTTGCTACCGCTGCTTTTGGTACCAAAGTTCTCGTGCTGTCAGTTATCGCCATTTTAATGACAGTAGGTGTTTATGGCTTTGTAGCCATGATTGTAAAAATTGATGATCTGGGATTGTATTTAACCAAACAGACATCTCATCTAAAGCAAAGTATAGGTAATGGTTTGCTGGCTTTTGCACCTAAACTAATGAAGACCCTGACCATTGTTGGAACAATTGCCATGTTTTTGGTGGGGGGCGGTATTATTACTCATGCTATTCCGCAATTACACCATTTTACTGAAGATTCAGTCGATCAAATTCAGCATATTCCTACGGTCGGCAATATTATTGGTTCACTTACTCCGACTTTAATCAACCTTGCTATCGGTTTTGTAGCTGGTTTACTGGTTTTTGTAGTGATTACAACAATCCAAAAGTTTTGGCCAAAATCAAAGCAGGCATAATCAGAAAACTCGCTAAAATTAATTAAAGCATACTAGAAGGAATATCATTATGCGCTGGAAAGGACGTCGTGTAAGTACCAATGTCGAGGACCGTCGTGGTGGAGCTGGTGCGAAAGCAGGTGGTATTAGTATTTTAGGACTTGTGGTTGCGTTCGTAGCCTGGAAATTTTTTGGCGTTGACCCGCAGCAAGCTTATCAAGCCACCAAACAGGTGACCTCACAATCACAATTGGCTGAAACCAGAGGCTTGGATAATCCAACTCCAGAACAGCAAGAAGCCATGGATTTTGTTGGCACAGTGTTGGCGGATACCGAAGATACCTGGACTCAGGTATTTCAGCAGCAACTGAATAGCCAATATGTGGCACCTAAATTGGTGATGTTTAGTGGGGTGGTGAATTCAGGCTGTGGTACAGCACAATCTGCGATGGGACCTTTTTATTGTCCAACAGATCAAAAAGTCTATATCGATACGGCCTTCTTTAAAGATATGCGTCAGCAAATGGGGATTTCCGGTGAACAGAACAGCACTGAATTATCCCGCCAAGATCAGGCCGGCGATTTTGCTCAAGCCTATGTGGTTGCGCATGAAGTGGGACATCATCTTCAAACCCTGTTAGGCATTTCAGATCAGGTGCAAAAAGCACGTGCTCAATCTAGTCAAGTTCAGGGTAATCAACTCTCTGTGCGTCAGGAATTACAGGCGGACTGCTTTGCCGGAATTTGGGCCAATCATAATCAGCAACGTACCCAATTCCTGGAACAAGGCGATATTGAAGAAGCGATGGATGCAGCGCACAAAATTGGAGATGACTATTTACAGAAACGTTCCACAGGACAGGTTGTACCAGACAGCTTTACCCATGGTAGTAGCGAACAGCGCATGAAATGGTTTCAAACTGGTTTGAAATCGGGAAATATCAATGATTGCGATACCTTCAATCAAGCTATTTAAAGTGATTAAAAAAGAGGATTCCATATCCTCTTTTTTATTGGGCTTGTTAACGCGTTAAAAAATTTTTAAAGTTGCGGAGAATCCGAATGGAGACATACAGTGCCGCTAGTGCAAATAGAAGGATGCTAAAAACAATGTATTTTAAACTAGCAATGTCCACCTGATAAAATTGCTGAATTTGTTGCTTGGAATAAGACCATTGTTGCTGCTTTTGGGTACGGCTGTCTTGATAAGTAATATTTTCAATATAATGCTGCTGACCCACTTTTAATAAATCGAGCTGCTGGATTTGTCGGGTATGTGACTGGTTATATTCATCGGTACAAATATTTTGCAGATAATGGATGCAGTTTAATTTAGCAATATAACCATTTTGGGCAATCAAAATAAAAATCGCTTGATCGGGGCGTTTATTATTGGAAACCAAAACCAATTGCTCTTGAGCGCTCGACTTGAGTGAAATATGTTTGGCTTGCTGGAACTGCTGATCTGCTTGCAAAATTTCTTTGATTTTAGAATAGGCACTGAAAAATAAAGCCAAGGTAATGAGAAAAATGACAACTGCAAAAAAAAGTCGAAAGATGGTTTTCACTGTTTGATGCATGAATAAATTCAACTTAATGTGGAGATTAAAAAAAGTGTGGCTACACTAAACGCTGAGATGTTTGTCTATATTAAATCATTGCTAAAAATATGTAAAAAAACTTAACTATTTTGTTTGCTCTACAAAAAATCGTTAAACTGATTCAGTTCATAAATGTTATCTAATGAATTATTTTACTGGGAAATAGTTGGATAAATTCGCTTTATTCCAATGAATCGCTAAAATTGGAACCTTAATGGGAAATTTCTTTTTTCTTCAAGTCTTTACTGTCATTTTTGCACTTTCTATTGCCACGACAATTTTTAATAAACGTATTCTGGGTTTCCCGCAAGCGATTGGTGTACCGATTGTGTCGGCGATTTTTGTGTTTATTTTACAATGGGGCGCAAGTTTACTCAGCGGTAATCAGTTTATAACAATTAATATTCACAATATTGAAGAAGCGGTTCGTCATATTGATTTTTATGACTTTTTAATTAATGGGGTAATTTGTTTTATTCTGACCTCTTCAGCTTTAAAATTTAAAGTATCCGATTTAAAAAGCCATTGGAAGCCGATTAGTATTTTGGCCAGTATTGCTCTGGTACTTTGTGCAGTCTTTTTTGGCATGACTTTATATGGCTATCAATTCCTGATAGGTAAGCATGTCGACATACTGGTTCTGCTGTTATTAGGCGCTGCGCTTGGTGCAACTGACCCGATTGGGGTGAAAGGTGTTTTAAGTTCAGTGCGTGCTCCTCATCATCTGATTGTGAAACTCGAAGGGGAGTCACTGTTTAATGATGCCATGTGTATCGCTGTATTCATGACTTTGTTGAATGTATTGCAGGGTGAACACTTTACTATTCTTGGCACTTTAGAAACCTTGCTCTACGAAATCGTGGTGGCGGTCATTATTGGCTGGGCCTTTGGTCTGGGAATTTTAAGATTGCTTCGTGGTAAACATGAAATGGAGTCTTTAATTCTAACTACGGCATTACTGGCCTGTGGCTCGTATCTGGTTGCCCTATTTGCACATGCTTCTGCACCTATTGCCTGCGTCATTGGTGGCTTAGTGGTGGGGAATAAATGGAAAGAAATTCTGCAAGAACGTGAAATTCGTGAAGTTAACCATTTTTGGCATACTGTCGAAGGCATTATCAATTCATTCCTGTTTACGCTGATTGGTCTGGAACTGTTTATTTTAGATTTAAGCATTAGTCTCATTTTAGGCGGTATTGTTGCCTTTATTATTTTGCATGCTTCGCGCTTTGCTGCTAACTATCTGTCGTTTGCATTTTTCCCGAGTTTTAGAAACAAAAGTTATAACGGCAGTCTGGCTATATTATCTTGGGGCGGGGTGCGCGGAGGAATTTCGCTTGCCTTGATTCTGGCAGTAGCCAATATTCCGCAGTTAAGCGAATATAGCAGTATCTTAATTGGTTATACCTTTATTGCAGTATTACTTTCTGGTCTGGTTTGTGGCCTCGGTTTACCCGCCGTTATGAATGCGTTCTATTACAACCCGAATGAAGAAACGACGGGTTTTAAAGGTTGGTATCAACGCATGTGTCATAAAATGAACAAGAAAGGCTTTCAGTATATTGTGGGTGAAGACGCCAATGGTAATGAAACTATTACAGTATATAACCCAGATGCCTTAATTGATGAAAAAGCTGAAGATGGGGTTGCTGTGATGCATAATCCGGAAAAGGTACAGGCTGTGAAACGCTTGGAAAGTCCAGATAATTTCTAATCGTTAACGCTGATAAAAAAAGCCTTTTAAAAGGTTTTTTTATGTTCACAAGTTTAAATTGGATAATTGAAGGACGATCTATGCCACAACATTCAAGTCGTTCTAGTGATGAATTAGCCCGTCAAATTTTGCAGGTGGTGGCTCTCATTCCTTATGGGAAAGTGGCCTCGTACGGACAAATTGCAAAGATGGCAGGATTGCCCAAACATGCACGTTTAGTAGGATATGTTTTAAAGCATTTGGAGGCAGATGCAGAAATTCCTTGGCATAGAGTGATTAATTCGCAAGGAAAAATTAGCCTAAGTAAGCTTGATCATCATGGTGACAATATTCAACGCTTAAAATTATTGGAAGAAGGAGTGATGGTGATTGGAGACAAGATTAATTTAAAACAATATCAATGGATAAATGAGTAATAATAGTAATAAATGCTTAGGAGTTAGCGATTTCCCACCTTTAGACAGAGATGGGAAAGGCCAAGATCATTATTATTCACGCACAATCAGTACAGGAATATGGGATTCACCCAACAGGCTTTGTGCGACACTGCCGAGGAAAAGTTTTTTGAAGCCAGTACGACCATGTGAACCAATGATAATCAGGTCTGCATGATTCTCTTCGGCAGCTTTGACAATTTCACGATGAACCACTTGTCCTTCCAGTAGTTTGGTTTCTACTTCAATGCCTTGTTCATGAAATTTTGCTTTTGCAGCATCAAGGGATTCAATAATTGCGGTACGGGCGCGTTCGATTAAATCATTGGTTTGATTGGCAGAGATATATTCCGCTGCAATGTAAGGGTCAAGTGATAAAACTTGTACCACTGTAACTTTGCTGCCAAATGCTTTCGCAAATTCAGCTGCTTTTGCTACCGCTGCATATGCAGTTTCTGAACCGTCAACTGGAACTAAAATATTATGATATGACATGTGTTTCTCCTTATAATCTTTACTTGCACGGATGCTTTTAACACTATGATTTATGGTTTATAAAAACAATTTACACTCCAATACTAGCTGTATTCCTGATGGAATAAAACCTAGTAATTTCATAGGGATAATTAACTCCGCTAAATATTTTTATAAGTTAATCTAACATGGATTGGATAGAAAATTAGTAGGTTTAAAACTAAAGTCTGATGAAATTGTAAGCAGATTTTTAATTTGAAATTATATGTAAAAATATAGGCAAACTGACTTTGAGAATTGTCATATCATAAGTGTATTAAATTATTAATAATGAAGTAGAAATGACTGAAAATAAAGCAATTGAATTGGCAGCATGATAATTTTGAAAATATTCAAGACGTTTGGGAAGGCGACTTGTGGGATCGGAAAGTTTAATTATTCAACCTACTACCTATAAAAAATTACAGGGTAGCTCGGTTGATTAGAACCCTACACTCGTATGCTTTGGTCATGGATTCAGGTCTTTTCAAAGCTACCATGTTATGAAAAAGACCCCTCGATTGAGTGGATTTTTTTATGCCTTAACTGTGAGGTGTACTTGGAGGTAGACCTGAAATACCTTACAATCGCTCAAATAAAACCATACCAAGAATATTGATAATGATAAAAAAAATCATCTTAAATATATTGATTTTATGTATTACTTTGCCTGTTTTTGCTAAAAATTCAATTCGAGCATTGCCTTTTCAAAAAGAAGATATTTCTGCAACTGAAATAAGAAAAATTTGCCAAAAATTAGAATCCCAATGTCATGAAATACATGCTCAACTCTGGTCAGTAAATATTGCAAAAAATAAATATTATTATTTGATAGAAGATAAATTACGAATCACACAGCTTTTAAAGCAGCGTGAGCAATATCGAATTATGCAGCATTGGGATTTAGATCAGCATAAACCTGTATTTGCAATTCAGGAAAATCATAAGTCGATCATTTATCTCCATCCTGCACTTTACCCTCTAAATAAGCATAATTATGCCGTTGCCTTAATTTATGGTGGGATTTCAAACTCTTTGGGGGATGATAGTGGTGAGCAAAATGTGGACTTTATTCAATTACTTCCAAAAGGAAAAACAAAACTGGTCTTTAAGCATTTACCTTTTTACGAATACCAGAATCAACTCTCCTGCTATCGAGATATGGAAGATGAAAAGAATAATTATTGTGAAGATCAGAAGGCGACCATACTTAAGATCAGCTATAGAGATGTAGGATTGGCTTATTATGAATGGCGTTTAAGTTATTTGAATATAAGCTGGCTTAAAAATAATAAAATCGACGAATATAAACAGCGGAGTTTGACACTAATCCCTTTTATTCAAGCGCATTAAAGGCATGCAGTAGCGATATAACATCATCCGTCTGCAACTGCTCACGCATCTTTAAAAACTGCTTTTCATCCAAATCATAAATTTTAAGCGAAAGCAGTTTTTCAATATCTTTTTCAAGAAAGCGAGATTTAATAATTTTGGCAGGCACACCACCCACAACAGCATAAGGTGGTACATCTTTTGTCACGACTGCGCCTGTTGCCACAACTGCACCTTCACCAAGCGTTACACCTTGCATAATCATGGCGCGACTGCCAATCCAGCAACCATCGCCAATAACTGTGTCTCCAGCAGGCACAAAACTGCGTGTATCGAACGGAAAGGCTGAAATCCAGTCAGTACGGTGCAACTGATTGCCACCCATCATAATCACGCATTCTGCCCCAAAACAAACAAAGTTACCGATATATAGCTGATCAATCGGTTTCTCCACAGTTGCAGGCTTGTCATGTAAATAACGCACTACACAACGCTCAAAACCTTGATCCCAATAAGCGCTGTAATAACTGTAATTTCCCTTAATGTGAATATTCGAATTCTTCACCGTTTTAGAGATGAATTCGAACTCGCACCAGTGTTTGACAGGGGAATTGATCAGATTATCCATAGATAAATGTGTGGTAGGGGAGGTTGAGGGATTATAGCTGAATTTTATAATCTCTCCTTAACCTTCTCCTTTAATGACAGGGAACTTTAATTGTGAATTTTAGTTTGTAATGATTACGATCTTATTCTGGGAGAGAGTAAGGAAGAAAATTAAAATTATGAAAAATTTTATCTAAAAAAATTCCACAGACTTATAAATAAGCCTTTTATACTATTAGGAAAAAGAAAACCTAAAATTGCAGAGCTGATTGTAGTAATAAAGATAATAAGTGCGGAATTGGTATGCATGTCTATGAAATATGACCATTTTATGGCGATCGCAATACCCAGTATCAAACCACCTATTGCATAGTAAAAAGCTTGTATAACGCGATCATCCATTTTTTATTTATCTGGTGATTAGTCTATAAGTTAAAGATGAAATGAAGATTTTGCAATAAAAAACCCCTCATTAGAGGGGCTTTAAAAGTATTCAATCTTTAAAGTTAAAGATATTCAACTTTCACAATCTCGTATTCCACTTCACCATTTGGTGTTTGAATTTTTGCTTCATCGCCTTCGCTTTTGCCTAAAAGACCACGAGCAATAGGGGAGTTCACAGAGATCTTGTTGATCTTAAAGTCTGCTTCGTCATCGCCTACAATTTGATAAGTCTTTTGTTCTTCAGTGTCCAAGTTCTCAATCGTTACTGTCACCCCAAAAACGACCCGACCGTTTTGTTCAAGTGTTTTAACATCAATCACTTGCATTGCACCGAGTTTACCTTCGATGTCCTGAATACGGCCTTCACAGAAACCTTGTTGCTCGCGGGCAGCATGGTATTCCGCATTTTCTTTCAAATCCCCATGTTCACGCGCTTCAGCAATGGCTGCAATAATACGTGGACGATCAATACTTTTTAACTGATGTAATTCTTTCTCTAAGGCAAGTTTGCCTTCAGGAGTCATAGGATAACGTTGCATTGTTGTCCCTCTAAGTGAGTATAAAAATGAATGGTTTATAAATGAAAAAATCCCGCCACCAATAAGGTGACGGGACTTATCGGTAATTTATTAACCTACTGTTAAATCTTGCAAGCGGTATACATCCATCGGCAATTTAATTGCTAAAGCTTGGCATACAGCATCAGCACCATTCAAGGTTGTGGTGTAATACACTTTACCTTGAAGCGCAGAGCGACGGATCGAGAACGAATCCTGCTGAGCTTGTTTACCTTCAGATGTATTGATAATGAGGTGAATCTCGCCATTTTTCAAGCGATCTACGATATGAGGGCGACCTTCGGTTACCTTATTCACACGTTCACATTCAATACCAGCTTCAGTAATCACTTTATGCGTGCCACTTGTTGCTACAAGTTTGAAACCGTAATCAACAAGTTGTTGTGCAATACGTGCAACATGCGGTTTATCTGACTCGCGTACAGACAAGAATGCATGTTTTACTTCGCCTTCAGTTGGTTTACCAGGCAAGCGATCATTCGAGCCTAACACAGCTTTATAGAATGCTTCACCAAAAGTTGTACCCACACCCATCACTTCGCCCGTAGATTTCATTTCAGGGCCAAGAATTGGGTCAACACCCGGGAATTTTGCAAATGGGAACACCGCTTCTTTTACAGCGAAGTGAGTCGGGATAATCTCTTTAGTAAATCCTTGAGATTCCAAAGACTGGCCCGCCATACAACGTGCAGCCACTTTCGCTAAAGACTCACCGATACATTTAGAAACGAAAGGCACAGTACGTGATGCACGTGGGTTCACTTCCAGAATATAAACGTCGTTGCCTTTAACCGCAAACTGTACGTTCATCAAACCAATTACCCCAAGCTCTTTCGCCATGGCAACAGTTTGACGGCGCATTTCGTCCTGAATCTCTTGAGATAGAGAATAAGGAGGAATAGAACATGCTGAGTCACCCGAGTGAATACCCGCTTGTTCAATGTGCTGCATGATCCCGCCAATGACCACATCTTTACCGTCGGATACACAGTCAACATCGACTTCAGTTGCATCATCAAGGAAGTGATCCAGCAATACAGGTGCTTCGTTAGAGGCTTGAACTGCATCACGTAAGTAGCGTTTCAATTCGTCGTCGTTATATACGATTTCCATCGCACGACCGCCAAGTACGTATGAAGGACGAACAACCAGTGGGTAGCCCACTTTAGATGCTTCAGCCATACCTTCTTCAGCAGATTTTACAATGCTGTTACTTGGTTGACGAAGCTGCAGACGTTGAATCATTTGCTGGAAACGTTCACGGTCTTCTGCACGGTCAATCGCGTCAGGTGATGTACCGATAATTGGTGCACCGGCTTCTTCTAAAGCACGAGCCAATTTAAGCGGCGTTTGACCACCGTACTGCACGATAATGCCTTTAGGCTTCTCGATACGCACGATTTCAAGCACATCTTCCAGAGTAATCGGTTCAAAGTACAAACGGTCTGAAGTGTCATAGTCAGTTGAAACCGTTTCAGGGTTACAGTTCACCATGATGGTTTCGTAACCATCTTCACGCATTGCAAGCGCTGCGTGTACACAGCAGTAATCGAACTCGATCCCTTGACCAATACGGTTAGGACCGCCACCGATGACCATGATCTTGTCGCGGTTCGATGGATTTGCTTCACATTCTTCGTCGTAAGTTGAATACATGTAAGCAGTATCAGATTCGAACTCTGCTGCACAGGTATCGACACGTTTGTAAACCGGGGTTACGCCCAAGTTCCAACGGTGTTTACGGAATTGTTTTTGTGAAATGCCCATCAAATCTGCAATGCGAAGATCTGATAAACCTTTGCGTTTGAACGAACGGATATTGTCCGCATTCAAATCACCAAAACCTAAGGTTTTGATTTGGTTTTCAGTTTTGATGATGTCTTCGATTTGGATCAAGAACCATTTGTCGATGTTGGTTGCTGCAAACACTTCGTCTAAAGTGAAACCATGACGGAATGCGTCACCGATGAACCAAATACGTTCTGGACCAGGTACTTTAAGTTCTTGAAGAATTTTCTCGCGTGCGCCATCAGCACCGACTTCGAGTTTTTCGTCAAAACCACATACGCCCACTTCAAGACCACGAAGCGCTTTTTGCAAAGATTCCTGGAAGTTACGGCCAATCGCCATCACTTCGCCCACAGATTTCATCTGTGTAGTTAGAATTGCTTCAGCTTGTGGGAATTTCTCGAAGTTAAAACGAGGAATCTTAGTTACTACATAGTCAATTGCAGGTTCGAATGACGCAGGTGTTGCACCGCCAGTGATGTCATTTTTCAATTCATCAAGGGTGTAACCCACAGCCAGTTTCGCTGCAATTCGTGCAATCGGGAAGCCCGTTGCTTTAGATGCAAGTGCAGATGAACGTGATACACGCGGATTCATCTCGATCACAACCATACGACCGTCTTTCGGGTTAATACCGAATTGAACGTTCGAACCACCTGTTTCCACACCAATTTCACGCAGAACGGCAATCGATGCATTACGCATGATTTGGTATTCTTTGTCGGTCAATGTTTGCGCAGGGGCAACTGTGATTGAGTCACCTGTATGAACGCCCATAGGGTCAAAGTTTTCGATCGCACATACGATAATACAGTTGTCGTTTTTGTCACGAACAACTTCCATTTCGTACTCTTTCCAACCAATCAATGATTCATCGATTAAAAGTTGGTGAGTCGGCGACAGGTCGAAACCACGTTCACAGATTTCAATGAATTCGTCACGGTTGTAAGCAATACCACCGCCTGAACCACCCATAGTGAATGATGGACGAATAATCGAAGGGAAGCCTAATTTTGCCTGGATTTCGAATGCTTCTTCCATGGTGCTTGCAACAGCAGCACGTGGACATTCAAGACCAATACGACGCATCGCGTCATCAAACAGTTTACGGTCTTCAGCCATTTCAATGGCATCTTTACTCGCACCGATCAATTCAACATTGTATTTTTCTAAAATACCGTGTTCATCAAGTGCAAGCGCACAGTTCAATGCTGTTTGACCACCCATAGTCGGTAGGACAGCATCTGGACGCTCTTTTTCAATGATTTGTGCAACGGTCTGCCAAGTAATCGGTTCGATATACGTTGCATCAGCCATTGACGGGTCGGTCATAATGGTTGCTGGGTTAGAGTTCACCAGAATAACACGGTAGCCTTCTTCACGAAGGGCTTTACATGCTTGTGCACCTGAGTAGTCAAACTCACATGCCTGACCGATCACAATCGGACCCGCACCAATAATTAAGATGCTTTTAATGTCTGTACGTTTAGCCATGATCGCTTCCTTAATTACTTCTTAGACGCTTCGATAAGTTCGATGAAATGATCGAACAAAGGGGCACAGTCATGTGGACCAGGACTCGCTTCAGGGTGACCCTGGAAGCTGAACGCTGGTTTATCCGTGCGATGCATACCCTGGAGGGTTTGGTCGAACAATGAGATGTGCGTCGCTTTCAGGTTTGCAGGTAGAGTATCAATTTCCACTGCAAAGCCGTGGTTTTGAGAAGTAATCATCACTGTACCATCTTCAAGATTTTGTACAGGATGGTTTGCACCGTGGTGACCGTGAGGCATTTTCACAGTTTTAGCACCAGAAGCAAGCGCAAGGATCTGGTGACCTAAACAGATACCAAATACAGGTAAGTTGGTGGTTTCAACAATCGTTTTTACCGCTTCAATTGCATAATCACATGCAGCTGGATCGCCAGGACCGTTCGACAAGAACACACCATCCGGATTTAATGCGAGAACTTTTTCTGCAGGCGTTTGAGCTGGAACTACAGTTAGTTTGCATCCGCGATCTGTCAGCATACGTAAGATGTTGGTTTTGACACCGTAATCATATGCAATCACATGGAATTTAAGTTCAGGTTGAGAGAAGCCTTGGCCAAGTGCCCAAGAACCTTCAGTCCATTCAAAACCGGCCGGGTCACAGCATTCTTTCGCCAGGTCTAAACCGTTTAAACCGCCAAATGCACGTGCTTTTTCTAAAGCCTCTTCTTCTGTAATGTTTTCACCGGCAAGGATGCAACCATTCTGCGCGCCCTTGGCACGTAAAATTCTGGTCAATTTACGTGTATCAATATCGGCAATTGCAACAACATTATGTTGTTGAAGATATTCACCCAAAGATTGATTCGCACGGAAGTTGCTATGCAATAAAGGAAGGTCACGGATAATTAAACCGTTTGCCCATACTTTATGAATTCGACCTGACTCAGCGTCTTCATCATTACAACCTGTATTACCAATATGCGGGTAAGTCAAAGTCACAAGTTGCTGTGCATAACTCGGGTCAGTCAAAATTTCTTGATAGCCAGTCATTGCTGTATTAAAAACGACTTCACCAGTCGTACTACCCGATGCACCGATAGACGTACCTTTAAAGATCGTTCCATCTGCGAGGGCTAAAATGGCGGGAGTGCTCAAACCAAAGCTCCTGAAATTTAGGCTGTAAAAAAGCGAGAAGACGAAAAAAAAGGAAGGCTATTTTTTTAACCAACCCTCCCTATGTCTGCTCGCTTGAACTTAACACGGCATTATACGCAGTCGACCTGTTGAAGTCCATGCTATTTATCCCGAATATGAAAGATAAATACCTTGTGTTTTAAACAAAAGTCTGTTTGTAGACAGTGTATGTAAAATGTAAGCAAATAATAATTGTCTGACAAATCAAAACTTAAATTTTATCAAATCGACTAGTCTATAGCTCTCATCCAATAACGATAGGAACAAGGCCATGACTACAGAACAAAAACAAGTTAAAGCTAAACCTGCCTTAAAAGAGGTAGTTGCTGATAGTGCTGAAAAGTTGGAGCAAGCATCTAAAGAGGCAAAGCAAAAGGTAACCGAAACAGTAACTGAGTCGGCTGAAAATATTAAGGCTGATGCCAAAGAACTGCAGGCCAATGTACAAGATCAAGTTCAAAATCTGAAACAGGATCTGTTACAACGCATTGATACCATTAAAAAACAACTGAATTTTTCACAAAAAGATTTAACTGAGTTGAAGGAGTTTGTGAAAACCGAATTCAATGCAGTGATTGAGGATTTATCCAAATTGGGTAAAGAATTAAAAGAGGATGTAAGCCAGATTTCTGTTAAACATAAAGATCATTTAACTGAAACCTTCAAGCGTTCAAAAGAGCATACTTTAGATGCATGGAAAAAGGTTTCTGTTAAAGCTGAAGAAAAACCAACATTAAAAAGCTGATTTATTGTTCAATGCAAAATGCAAAATGCAAAACTAAGAGAGGGATATACAATATTTCCTGAACCCAAGTATTGAAAACATAAAATTGAAAGCATAAAAAAGTGAGGCCGTCTGCCTCACTTTTTTATTTTTCAAATATCAATGTTCTGGTTTAAAACTGATGTAGCCAATCACGTTTGTTGTGAAAGTCTGCATTCGGACTGCTATGTTGCATTGCGTAGTATTGGGTACCTTGCGAAGTTTTAAGTACAGCACTTAAACCCAAGAACATATTTGACCATTGTAATTTATGCTTTAACATAAATTCGGTTAAATCCAGACTTACATTTAAACCGTAATGTGTACGTTTGAGTTGATTGAGTTCAATGTCATCTGCAGCTTGCGGAGGCATATCTTCAGGATAACGATATTCTTCGAATTGATACGCCTGCCAAGCTTGTGAAGGGGAGAGGTTGATCTCCCGATAGAAATCTTCACCATGCACGCCAATAAAAATTTCATAACAGGTATGTTCCCATAAGAAATCTTGACGTAGATTACCTTGCACCAAATCAGGCCACTGCATGAATTGATTTGGATCACGTAACCAATAGCCTACATTTATACCATATGGACCTTGTTGTTCAATCGCTCCCACTAACGAGATGGATTGAAAGCGACGATCGAAAGCATTAAGTTCGTAACTGGCCATAAAGCTTAGTTAGACAAATGTGCGTGGCGTACAAGATTCGAAAGTTTTGGATTTTGTTTTGCAGCTTTTTTATAAAGCAACGCAATTTTACCAATCGTTTGTACTATCTCAGCGCCAGTCACTTGAGCAATTTCGTTAATTGCAGCAACACGTGCTTCGCGATCTTCACCGGCAATTTTAACTTTAATCAGTTCATGATCATTTAAAGCACGGTTTGTTTCTTCGATGACATTTTCAGTCAAACCTTGACCGCCCAACATAACCACTGGGTTAAGTGCATGTCCGATTTGACGCAAACGCTTGCGTTCCTGAATTGATAAAGCCGCCATAAAGATAACCTAATTTTAAAAACGGCCTAGTATAGCAAATCTCACATTTAAACGCTTTATATTCTGTGAAATAATCGATTTCAGTGATTGAAAAAAACATACCAAAGATCAGATTTAGATACAGATGTATACTGCAACTATGGCATTTTTCACGTACAATAATAAATTAGAAGTTTTTTATTATTTAGAGAGTTATGGCAACACGCATTACCAACCAAAAGTTATCGAAAAGCAGTCGAGATTGGATGCGCGAGCACTTAGACGATCCGTTTGTGAAAAAAGCACAGAAGGAAGGCTACCGTGCGCGTGCTGCGTATAAGCTTCTTGAAATGCAAGAAAAATATAAAATTATTAAACCAGGCATGACAGTTGTAGACCTGGGTGCTGCACCAGGTAGTTGGTCGCAAATTGCCGGAAAATTGGTCGGCGATAAAGGTTTGCTGATCGCTTCAGATATCTTGGAAATGGATGCATTGCCTGATGTAACTTTTTTACAAGGTGACTTTCGGGAAGAAGAAGTTTTCGAAAAATTGTTAAATCTTTTAAACGGACGGACCGTAGACGTTGTAATTTCAGATATGGCCCCCAATACATCAGGTAATAAGGCTGTAGATCAACCGCGTCAGATTTACTTGTGTGAACTTGCTTTAGATTTTGCCAACAAGGTTCTAGGACCTAAAGGGCAATTTGTAGTCAAGGTTTTCCAGGGCACAGGATTTGATGAATTCCGTAAACAAGTTGTAGATAGCTTTGATGTATTAAAAACATCAAAACCTGCTGCTTCACGTGCCCGTTCTAAAGAAGTATTTTTGATCGGACAAGGGCGCAAGAAGGCTTCTAAATAAAGTTTACTTGCCAAGACGTTAAAAATTGTGCATTTTGTACATTTTTAAAATATTGCATAGCTGATTTTCAGCTTAAATTAGGGTCACCCGTTTTTGGGCATGATCAAATTAGATTGATATGGGAATAAAGCTTTGAGCGATCTCTTCAAGAATGCCGTTTTGTGGCTGGTTATACTCGGTGTGCTGATTTTGATTTTCAGCAACATCAGTGACCGCAATCAACCGACTGCAATGAATTATTCAGAGTTTGTTTCAGCGGTGAATGCTGGTCAAATTAAGCAAGTCACGATTGATGGTGAAAGAATTCGTGGTGAAAAAACAAACGGTTCAGAGTTTGAGAGTATTCGTCCTGCAATTCAAGACCCGGAACTTATGCCAAGCCTCATCAAACAGGGTGTGGTCGTAGAGGGTACTGCTCCTGCGCGTCAAGGCTTGTTGATGCAACTTCTTATCGCCAGCTTCCCTGTACTTTTAATCATTTTGTTATTCATGTTCTTTATGCGAAACATGGGTGGTGGTGCAGGTGGTAAAAGTGGCCCGATGAGTTTTGGTAAGTCAAAAGCCAAAATGCTTTCTGAAGACCAAATTAAAGTCACTTTTTCAGATGTTGCGGGCTGTGATGAAGCTAAACAAGAAGTGGTGGAAATTGTCGATTTCCTGAAAGACCCAACCAAATTTAAACGTCTGGGTGCAAGTATTCCACGTGGTGTTTTAATGGTCGGTCCCCCAGGTACAGGTAAAACTTTACTTGCGAAAGCTATTGCTGGTGAAGCAAAAGTTCCATTCTTTAGTATTTCTGGTTCTGACTTCGTTGAAATGTTCGTCGGTGTGGGTGCGTCTCGTGTCCGTGATATGTTTGAACAAGCAAAACGCCATGCACCATGTATTATCTTTATTGATGAGATTGATGCAGTCGGTCGTCACCGTGGTTCAGGTACAGGTGGTGGTCACGATGAACGTGAACAAACACTGAATCAGATGCTTGTAGAGATGGATGGTTTTGAAGGTAACGAAGGTATTATTGTAATCGCTGCAACCAACCGTGCAGATGTACTGGATAAAGCCTTACTTCGTCCAGGGCGTTTTGACCGTCAAGTGATGGTTGGTCTTCCAGACATTAAAGGTCGTGAACAAATTCTTAATGTTCACATGAAAAAATTGCCTTCTGTAACAGGTGTAGATGTAAAAGTTCTTGCACGTGGTACACCAGGTTTCTCAGGTGCACAATTGGCGAATCTTGTGAACGAAGCGGCACTTTTTGCAGCACGTCGCAACAAAAACACAGTCGATATGCATGACTTTGAGGATGCAAAAGACAAGTTGTACATGGGGCCAGAGCGTAAATCGATGGTGCTTCGTGACGAAGAGCGTCGAGCTACGGCCTATCATGAAGCCGGTCATGCGATTGTTGCTGAAAGTTTACCCGGTACAGACCCGGTGCATAAAGTAACCATTATGCCGCGTGGTTGGGCTTTGGGTGTAACTTGGCAGTTACCTGAATTTGATCAAACCAGCCATTATAAAGACAAAATGTTGAATGAACTTTCAATTTTGTTTGGTGGTCGTATTGCTGAAGAAGTATTCATTAATCAAATGTCTACAGGGGCTTCAAACGACTTTGAACGTGCAACGAAAATGGCACGTGCAATGGTCACCAAATATGGCATGTCTGACAAAATGGGCGTGATGGTTTATGAAGAAGATGCGCAGCAATCTTTCATGGGAAGTATTGGTAGTCGCAGTATTTCTGAAACTACACAACTAGAAGTAGACCGTGAAATTCGTCGAATTTTAGATGAGCAGTATAAAATCGCACGCGATATCCTAGAAAGTAAAAAAGATGTTGCTCATGCGATGGTTAAAGCATTGATGGAATGGGAAACCATTGATCGTGATCAAATCCGTGACATTATGGAAGGTCGTGAACCTCAACCACCTAAGGTCTATATTGCTGATCATCCAGTGATTGATGTAACACCGACTGATGGTCCAGCAACACCTCCACCATTACCTGCAAGCTAATGGTTAGGTTTGGGTGTAAAAAGAGTCTCAATTGAGGCTCTTTTTTATGCTAAAAATTTAGAATTTAAAAAGATTTCAGCTAGAGTGAAACCAACTCTTGATACACTGTGAGTTAGATATTTAAGGAGAGTTATTATGCGGTTAATGCCATTACCAAAACGAGTATTGCAATGTGGACGGATAAGTCTGGATTTATCTCAACCGCATGTGATGGGTATTTTAAATGTTACTCCAGACTCGTTTAGTGATGGTGGAAAGCATAATGGAAAATATCAAGCCGTGGCTTATGCGCTGCAAATGATTGCGGATGGCGCGACTGTTATTGATGTAGGAGGGGAATCAACACGTCCGGGAGCATCAACTGTAGAAGTCGAAGAAGAAATACGTCGTGTTGTGCCTGTGGTGAATGAATTATCGAAACATGAGGTAATTATCTCAATTGATACTTCACAACCGGAAGTGATGCGTGCAGCAGTTCAAGCAGGAGCGCATATCTGGAATGATGTCCGGGCGTTAACACGTCCCCAGGCACTTGAAACCGCGGCTGAACTGAATATACCTGTCATCATTATGCATATGCGTGGTGAACCAACCACAATGAATAATTTAAACCAATATGCTGATGTAACAACGGATGTAATCAAAGAGCTGCAACAACGTGTCGATGATGCTTTAGAAGCCGGGATAAAACCTGAAAATATCATGATTGATCCAGGATTTGGGTTTGCTAAAAATGCACAGCAAAATTTAAAATTATTAAGTGAATTTTATAAATTAAATGACATGGGTTATCCTATTTTATCTGCGCTATCCCGAAAGCGTTTCATTGGTGAAGCATTGGGTGGGGCAGATGCACAAAATCGTGCGGTTGGTTCTGTTGCTGCTCATTTATTCAGTATTCAACAGGGCGCTTGTATGGTACGTGCACACGATGTCAAAGCGATGTCAGATGCAATTAAAGTGTGGAATGCAGTGAATCATCTAGGTCTGTAAATAAGAAAAGCTCGATAAGGGGGTCGAGCTTTTTTTTGCTTTAAAGATGTAATTATTTGCCTTTATGCTCAAGCGAAGAATGGTGAACAACGATTCGTAATTTACCTGCACTATCTTTTACAAATTTCCAGGTTTTATCTACAGTAGTGACTTCGCCATTCTTATTGGTGAAGTGAACTTTGCCTAAAGTGGTCGCACTGTTACCCGATATATTTATAGCTGCATTATCGATTTCGCATTTTTGCCACCCACCGAGTGCAAACCCTTTGTCACTCGGAAAATTTGGATCTCCTCCCACGAAATAAGATAAAGCACCTTGTTTTGTGGTTCTGAATGTTTGTGGATTGGTGGTTAATGTGGGTTTAAATAAAACAGGGCCATCCTGATAAAAATATGCAGTATCAATCACTTTACTGGCGAGATCATTTGCTGCTTGTTTTCCGCTTTTATCGTAGATTGAACTGATATCAAGTAATGCTTTACACCAAGCTTGCTGTGCCGCTATTACTTCGGGTTCAGAAATAATATTTTTGTGAGTATCTTTCATTGGTGTTGTAGAGCATGCTGCTAAGGTTATTCCAAGAAATGTAACTAAAATGGCTTTCATAACATTTCCCTATAAGAATTATGTTTTTATTTTATAAAGTAAGTTTTATTTAAATCCTAGTAAGGCTATCGAATGTATCGAAAACTCAACCAAACCCCTGCATTAAATTTAAAAGTTTAAATAAATTAGTTGTTTAGTTTGTATTGTGAGAAAGGTTGCAAGTCTAATTATCTTTTAGTATGCCTTAACTACAGAAAGGAAGAGCAAATATGAAAATAATCTATTTTAGGTTTAGATAGAATTAATGAATATTTTAGAAAAGCGCTCAGTGAGGCAATTATAATGTGGCAGGTAATGAGCCAAGTGTAATTAAATACAACAAGTGTGAATAAAATAGAATATAGGTAAAGTCCACTCTCTTTTTTGTGGTTTGGTTTGGTAATTATGTTGCTTTATGTTATACAGGCTCGCTTTAATGCGTGTCTTTTTTGAGTGTTGTATGTTTGAAGATTTACTTCTCCCCATGTTTGATGATGAATATTATCCAGATATTCTGGTAGCGGAAATTAAGCAGGTTATTAAACAGTTTGCAAAGAAAGTCGCAAAGTCTGATTTGTCTGAAGTGGAAATTTATCGTTTTGCTGCCGAAACCGTTGTTTTAATTAATAAGATGAAACCCCAGTTTGAAGATCTAGATTCATCCTTAGATGATACTGCAGCCGATTATATTGCTGAGGCCATGATGATGGTGGTACAAGAGCACGGTTATATGGATATTGAAATGGAAGAACTAGTATCTAATAGAGAGTGGTAAGTCACTCTCTATTGGTTAGTTTTCCTTTGGGAAGTTTATCTAAATCGGATAATAAATCTGAAAGATGACAGCTTTTTTTAAGATGTACCGCGGAGATTCCCTCTACTCTTAAACGGTATATCTTATTATTCTCATAAGCTCTGGCTCTTAGATTGAGCCAAAAATAGGAATCTTGTTGTATTAATCTGCGGATTTTTATTTCATCTTCAGGATGATTAAAATCAAGTAGGAATTGATCTCGGGCTATACTACAGCGATGTAAGATAAGTTGATCTTTATCTTGAGTAATCGTTCCCGAAAATAAATCATAAATAATCTTAGTTTGTTCTTTGTTAACTGATTCTTTTGCGTGGCAAAAAGATGAAATAATCAAGATGAATAGGCTGACATGCCAAATGCTATGTCTTCTGTTTTTGTTCATTATTTTATTTCTTATTATGTAGTGATTGTATTTTAAGAATTTAGGTATAAAAAAACCAGCTTATCGCTGGGTCTTTTATTGCACCATTTTAATAAGACTTAAAATGGTGCCCGAGGCCAGACTCGAACTGGCACGCTTTGTGGGCGGGGGATTTTAAATCCCCTGTGTCTACCGATTTCACCACTCGGGCATGTGCGCAATAATAGAGGACGAAATAAAACTTGGCAAGTATCTTTCGGTGTGTTTGCTTTCTTTTCAATCAATTCATGTGCTTATGGGGGTAAAGAGAGCGAAATTTTAACTTTCTAAAGTCTTTTAATACCGATAATAGTTTTACCGTTTCTTTTTTTGCCTACTTTTTATGCAGCAATCGAATGGATTAAAAAAGGGATTTTCTCTTGGTTTCTTATTTTGGTTAAGAAATAGAACAAAAAAGATATCCCTTTTATCTTAAAACAGTGGTCATTTATTAATGCTGAATTTTATTGCTGAGCCGAAACGCGCCAAATTATATTGCCTACATCGTCTGCCACAAGCAAAGCCCCAGTACGATCTTGTGTTAGGCCCACAGGCGCGCCAAACAACTTGCTTTCATCTTTGGAATGAAATCCTGTCACAATTGGCATCGCTTTGCCGCTTGGCATACCATCTTTAAAAGGTATAAACACCACGTCATAACCGCTTAACGGAGACCGATCCCAACTGCCATGATTACTGACAAATGCACCACCGTTATATTGAGCCGGCAATCCTGTGCCATTATAAAACCATAATCCAAGTGCAGCGACATGCGAGCCTAAAGCATAGTCTGGTTTAAGGGCTTTTTTTACTAAATCTGGACGTTGTTGTTTGACTCGGGTATCAATATTTTGACCGTAATAGCTATAGGGCCAGCCATAAAAGCCACCATCTTGAATAGAGGTTAAATAGTCAGGCACCAGACTTGCACCAATTTCATCTCGTTCATTGGCAATGGCCCAAAGCTTATTGGAAACAGGTTCAAACTGTAGCCCAGTTGGGTTGCGCACGCCACTTGCGTAAATACGACTGGCACCTGAATTGATATCAACTTCTAAAATGGCCGCGCGACGATATTCAACTTCTAAGCCATTTTCCCCAATATTACTATTAGAGCCGACACCCACGTACAGTTTACTTTGGTCGGGGCTGACCACCATAGATTTAGTCCAATGGTGATTGATGGTATCAGGTAAATCTGCAAGCTCTACACCCGGGTCGGTAATTTTGGTCTGACCGGCAATGAATGGATACTTCATGATGTTATTGGTATTGGCAACATATAAGGCGTTACCCACTACTTGTACCCCAAAAGGTGAATGTAACCCTTCGAGTAAAATATGTTTTTCCCATTGCCCCGTAGCGTTTTGACGAAGTAGGGTAATACGATTTCCGCCTTTCCCCCCTTTCCCTGATTTCCCTTTAATTTTAGAGGCAATTAACTGTTTAGGTGTGGTGGTCGCTTCTTCGCCGGGTCCATTGGATTCTACAACTAAAATATCACCATTACTCACCGTATAGAGTTGGCGGGGATGTAATAGATTGTCAGCAATTCTTTCAATTTTCAAACCTGGGGCCACTTCAGGTTTAGCATCATTTGCCCATCCTGCAAAATTAGGCACTTGCATCGGAGGAACTAAAAAATTTTGGGCTTTTGGTAATTCTGGATTATTGCCTATTTGCCTATTATTATCGATAGGGGCTTTATCGCTACATGCCAGCAGCGTTATCGAGGTAAGGGAAATAGCCATCAAGAGGTTTGCATTATTTTTCATGTTTATTCCTCAAAGTTTATGATTATCATCAAAAGATTTAGAAATATAAGCAATACTCACGAGAGCCACAGTAATTATAGACAGTATGACATTCTCAGGTACCGAAGCATAAGCATCACGACTGTGTACGAAAGAGTTTAAAATAGCCGTTAAAATTGCAAATCCATAACACCAAAACCCGATCAGACTCACATTATTTCGCGTGTAAGTTTTAGGGAACCAAACCAAATATAAATTGATGAGACGGGGAATAATTGCAATGACTAAACCAATTGCAATCACCCAAGCGGAGGCTTTATTCCACAGAACTTCCGCCGTATTCATGTATAAAATATCAAAAATGAGTCCTGCAACGAAAAATCCAAATGGCATGCTATCAAGCCAATAATAGATCGCCATTAAAAAATTAGAACGCGTTGGATAATTAACAGGTGTCATATATACCTCCATAGTAGGAATTAACATTTTGAAATTCGGTGGTTTTTATTTTTTTAATAAAAAACCGACTCCTTCGTTAATTCCATTTATTAGTCGTCATCACTTTTCGTATTATTAGCTGCTTTTTTATAAGGCTTTGAACTTGGTCCAGTATAGTCTGAATTATAGACAAGAATAAAATTGTAAAACAGATTTTACCAAAGCCATCTATAGAGTTACCTAAAGCAATCATAATGCTGGCAAAATATATAATGTTGAAGAATTATTTTGTGTGATTACTGGCCTGTATTTCGGATTTGATTTATTAAAAAGTACAACATATCTAGGTTGCCCCTATATATTTAAAAACTAATTTTATTTAACTTGTGATGCTGCTGCAGACTGGAATCAATCGCATAGTTAGGATTTTAGCAGTGATAATTTTGGATTTTTTAAGCGATTACTTTACCTGTACACCATGAAAAAGCCTATTTCCGCACATTGCAATCTTTGACCTTTATTATGGCTTAATTTAGTTAAAAATTAATAAAAACCCCCAACATCCTGCCGGGGTTTTCCGTATGGCATGTAAGGTATCACTCCCGTTATATCTTGTTCGCTTTTTCATGTATGAATCATTTTATTGTTATTAGCCGAATATCCCATTCTCTATACAGCCATTATAAGCAATCAGGTGCAGCTCGCCTGGAGGTAATCGCTTGATTACAGGCTTTAGCCTACGCAGCCAGTTAACAGGCTTCCGATATGATCAGCAGCAATGAATATGTTAGCTGAAAATGAGTATGTTAGATGAAGTAGTGGGTAGCTATTGCTGTGCTTATTCGGCAATTTTAAAATTATTATTTTACATGCAGCTGAATAGGGCGCATTAAAATAATAACCTTTACATTAAACTATCTAAATAGCTCTCTATATCTGCATGTTTATAGGTTTTACACAGCGCATTTTCATATTGAATCAGTTGCATATATAAGTCGACAAACTGTTTTTCCTGTTGCTGCGCTGTTTTATAGGGCACGGAATTTTTTGTACTGATTAGGCGCTTAAGTTTAGTTTTTAAAATTTGTTTATATGACCAAAAGCAAATGCGTCGTATTTCTTGCAAGTAAAAATATTGTTCAACTTGGGTGTCGGCACGGAACATATTCTCTTTATAGAAGTGCACAAAGCCAAAACTTAAGGCAAAGAAAAATAAAATTCCTTGTAAGAAGATGCTTTCAATATAGGCAATATTAATCGTTTGTAGCACAATCAGGGTGGCCAGTTTGACAGGAGTATGGCGCAGTTGTTGATACATCGAGATGGAACTGTGTTTAATTTGTTTAATCACCAATGGTGTATATAGCATAAACAGCAACATAATTGCCAATACAGCGGTGCCTTGCGCACGAAAGGCACTGAGTTGCGGCAGTTGAAGTGCAATCAAATGACCAAGACTAATTGCGAGGCTGATAAAAATCATTGCGGCCAATAGCCAAGGAATTAGCTCTTTTAACTCATCTAAAATACCTTTGGTCTTAATCATGCTATAAAACAAATAATTTCTTTTAAAGGCCGAAGGGTATTCCTGCCGCAATTGTTTTAAAAAAAGAACCGTTTGTTGCTTGCTGATCATAAGAGCCAAAGACAAAGAAGAACGAAGGCTAATATAAAGGTTTTCAGCATATTTAACACAACAAAAGCCCAACAGGCCTGCATGATGGCTGAATAATCGTCAGAAGCAGATTTTATTCCTGTATTGAAAGATGATTTATGCGAAAATAGACTTTTATTATTTTTGTCCAAGGACAGTTTATGACTGATCAATCTCCTGAATCTTTAAGCGATATCGAAATTTTAGACATTTTACAGTCCATGAAAGACGATGAGCTGAATACTGAAGCGAAAGAGATTATCCGTAATGGAGGTAAAGCTGGTCGTCAAGAAGCGTATAAACAGGCAATTGTGGCTTTACATGACACTTTTGAAAAAAACTTTGTTGAAGCAGTGACTTTGGCATTAGGATTAAATCCCGGACAAGCGAAAAAAATTAAATATAAAAAAGACCGTATCCGTATTTTGAAAGTACGAGGTATTGATTACATGGCAATTGACGGTGCTGAAACAGCGCAGGTTTTATCACAAGTTGCGCAAGCAATTGTTCGTGAAGATGCAATTGTAACGCACGATCTACATAATATTTTCCCATTCTGGAAAGAAGGCTGGCCAATGGTTCAGTTTGATAATGCCTACAATATTCTGGAAGAAGACATTGGTATTCACTATGCGCTTGTCATTGAGCACTTGATTGAAAATTTTAAATAACGCTCATTAAAGAGTTATTTATGAAAATAAAAAGCACCTGTTAAAGGGTGCTTTTTTATGCTGCATTGAGTTTTTTATAGATAAAGCTAGGCTAAGAATACACCCATTAGCCAAATAAGCAGTCTCCACCAAGGAATAAGAGGCCTCCAAAGAAATTCACCCATACGCAGAGTTGAGTCATCACTTTTCGATTGCTTTTATAGTTATGGGAGTAATCCACTAAACCTAAATCAGCGGTACAATTGCTATTAGAATGATGATGGGCTGGGCTTGTTTGGCAAAAAGTAGTAACTCATACAAAGACCAGAAGAATAAAAACTGAATCAGGCGAAGAGTGCCGATAAAGACATATTCATTCTCCTTTTCCAATTTTGTTGTTCTGTTATTAACTTTGCGTTTAAAAAAGAAAAAGCAGATTACTCTGCTTCTTCCTGAATTCCATTTTCTGCTGATTTTTCCAGAAGACGCGTCACCAGTAATTGGTCAATTTTAAAATGATCGACATCGACTACTTCAAATTTGTAACCCCCAAATATCACCGCATCTGCAGGACGAGGAATCTTGCGCAATTTATACATCATGAAACCAGCAATAGTTTCATAGTTTTCATCATCCGGCATTTCATCAATTTCAAGCGCATGCTTGATGTCTTCAATCGGTGTGCTGCCATCAATTAGCCAGGAATTATTGTCACGCTTGATAATTTGCTGATCCGCTTCAACCGTTGTTACCCAGTCGCCCATCACGGTAATCATAATGTCGGACAGGGTAATCACACCGACCACTAAGGCATATTCGTTAATCACAACGGCGAATTTTTCCTTGGTGGACCGGAAGCGATCAAGTAATTCAGATAAAGTTAATGTATCTGGAATGGTCAGTACACTACGAATGGTGTTTTCATTAAGTTGCAATAAAGACTGATTGTTTAAAATACGGACTAAAATATCCTTGGCATCAATATAGCCAATCACCTCATCAATAGTTTCACTACACACCACAAATTTGGAATAAGGATATTCTGCCAGTTTTTGACGAATACTGGCTTCAGACTCTTTTAAAGTAAAGAACACCACATTTTCACGAGTGGTCATACTTGAAGGGACATTACGCTCTTCAAGTTCAAATACGTTTTCAATGAAATGATGTTCTTGCTTTTGTAATACACCAGCTTGCGCACCAGCATCCATCACTGCCGAAATATCAGCAAAGGTAATGTTGTCATCACGAATGGTATTAATTTTAAACAAGCGAAACAATAAATTAGCGATGGCATTGATGATCCAAGCCAGCGGTTTGCAAATTTTAATAAAAATTTGAATTGGGTTAATTACTGAAACTGCAATTTTTTCTGGTGCAATCATGGCCATGCGTTTCGGCATTAAATCTGCAAAAAGAATAAAAAGTGAGGTAACTAAACTAAAGGAGAGGATAAAGCCAATGTTTTCAGTCCATGGACCTTGATAAATGCGATTCACAAAATTTACGATATAAGGGCGAAATGCTGCTTCACCCAAAATACCACCGAGAATGGCAACCGCGTTTAAGCCAATTTGCGAAGCCGCAAAGAAATCAGCTGATTGTTCCTGTAGGTCTAAAACTTTTTGGGCACGTTCATCGCCCGATTCTGCAAGAATTTTAAGTTTGACCTTACGTGCACCGGCAAGTGCAATCTCCGTTAATGATAGAAAACCGGCTCCCGCAATCAGTATCACGATGATGAGGATATTCTGGAAAAGGCTCACGAATCCACCTGTTGATCATCATTATTATGGAATATTTTTAACACAAAAGGACGAGAGGTAGTAAGCAAATTACTACCTAGGTGATTACAGTATAATCTTAAAAAAGAAGAATTTAAGAATTTTTATGCTTAATAGTGAGAAAATTGTGAGTTATTGCTTAAAAATTCACGATTTTCTTCTTCAATCATTTGACGGGCTACATACAGAATAAGCTGACGTAACCAGCGGTGTGCAGGATGATGGTGCAATAACGGACACCAAGCCATTTTTAATTCAAATTCAGGAATATAAAATGGTGGATCTTTGAGCAGCAGGTTTGGATTGTTCGATTGTAATTTTGCAATACGGCTTGGGAGAGTGGCAATCAAGTCAACATTGGATGCCAAAAGTGCAGGCATTTGATAATGACGGGTAAAGACAGAAATTTTACGTTTTTGACCAATACGTTCTAAAGCCTGATCAATCCAGCCAAGACCGGCTTGTTTATCAGGATTGACACCAAAGCCAACCCCCATACCAGTTTTAGATACCCAGATATGTTGTGCATCTAGATAGCTTTTAAGATTTAAGTTCGCGCTAGCAGGATGTTTGTTATTGAGTAAACACGAAAAACTGTCACGCCAAACCAAGACCTGATGGAAACTTTGTGGAATTTCATTGAATCGGTTAATGGCTAAATCAACTTTACCCTGTTCCATGTCACGGTAAGACACGTCACTTGGGGTTAAAAAGTCGAGAACCACATTCGGTGCTTCTGAACGCAAAGCTTTAACCAGCCGAGGAACTAGAGTCGCTTCGGCATAATCAGAGGTCATGATGCGAAAAACGCGATTCGAGGTATAAGGGCGGAATTCTGTACGAGGTTCCAAAATCATGGATAAATCAGCAAGAGCATCTCGGATTCGCGGCTGAAGCTCTAAAGCACGTTCTGTTGGAGTCATGCCTTCAGAAGAACGAATTAAAAGCGGATCATTAAATAAATTACGTAGACGACGTAAAATATTACTCATGGCGGGTTGGGTAACGCCCAATTGTTCTGCTGCGCGGGTTACATTTTTTTCACGTAAAAGAACATCAAGGTAAATTAATAGATTGAGATCGACCCGCTCCAGATTCATATAAGAAATACCGATAATAAAACCATGAAATTATATTGATTATGCCATAAGCGGTAAGGCTTGTGTAGGAAATATGATGAAGAAAAAATCGGTATAAAAGTGAATCTGTTATAAATTTAGTCATTTTATAGGAGCTGAATTCTTGATGATTATCAATTGGTTTTTAAGAAAATTAGAATATAAGTTTGATAATCTGCATAACTTCAATAGAGGGAGTTTAAAGTTTAATTTTCGACTTATACAATTCGCTCAAATAGAGCAGTTCTAATTGTGTCGATGTTAATTGAATGGAAAGGCCTTGAGGTGAAAAGCTGTATTTCATAAATTTATACTGAAAAGCGAAATGATCCTTTTACAGCTCAGGTTTTGAATAGATAAAAAATAAGAACACATGATTTGATGAAATAAAATACAATTGTATTTTTAAAATACTAAGGATTAAATAACAAAAAAACAGAGGAAAATGGAGCAGATAGTTCTTTTTTAATAACCCCTATACTTAGGTCTAATGAAAAATAAAACAGCATTTTGCTTATTTGTTATACAAAAAAAGAATTTTTGTTTTTTCAATATAGTATTAAAAATTAGTAACTTGTGAAATATGGGGGGAATTATAATTAGACTTTAATCTACATATTTTTTAAATAAATACTGAAGATTCTTGCAGACTATTGGATTAATTATTTGACTGCATCTAAGCTGTGTTCATTGCAACGAAGTGCTCTAAATCTGAACAAATCAATATCTTGCAGATTTAGTCCTTTGATTGATGAAATCCTAAAATTATATACAGGAAAATATCATGACTACATACCAAACAGCGATTGACGCAATCCGCGAATTAAAAGCAAAATTCGGCAACACTTGGCGCGATATCAGCCCAGAAGATGCTGCGCGTATGCAAATGCAAAACCAATTCAAAACTGGTTTAGATATTGCTAAATATACTGCTGCTATTATGCGTCGTGATATGGCTGAATATGATGCTGATTCTAGCAAATATACTCAATCTTTGGGTTGCTGGCACGGTTTCATCGCACAACAAAAAATGATTGCGAACAAAAAATATTTCGGTACCACCGACAAACGTTACATCTACTTATCTGGTTGGATGGTTGCTGCACTTCGTTCAGAATTCGGTCCGCTTCCTGACCAATCTATGCACGAAAAAACTTCAGTACCTGCTTTGATTGAAGAAATCTACACTTTCTTACGTCAAGCTGATGCGAAAGAATTAAACGACTTGTTCCGTGCGCTTAAAAAAGCAAACGAAGCGGGTGATACTGCTAAAGCGGCTGAAATCACTGCACAAATCGACGGTTTCCAAACTCACGTTGTACCAATTATTGCGGACATCGATGCTGGTTTCGGTAACGAAGAAGCAACTTACTTGTTAGCTAAGAAAATGATCGAAGCGGGTGCTTGTGCACTACAAATCGAAAACCAAGTATCTGATGCGAAACAATGTGGTCACCAAGCAGGTAAAGTAACTGTTCCACATGAAGACTTCATCGCTAAAATCCATGCATTACGTTATGCATTCTTAGAAATGGGTCTTGATGACGGTATCATCGTTGCGCGTACTGACTCTGAAGGCGCTGACTTGACTCAAAAAATCCCAGTGGTTAAAGAGCCAGGCGACATCGCTTCTCAATACATCGGTTTCCTAGAAACTTCTGAAATTGACATCGCTGATGCGCAAGAAGACGAAATTCTAATCAAACGCGATGGTAAATTACACCGTCCTAAACGTTTACCTTCTGGCCTTTACCAGTTCCGTGCTGACACTCAAATTGATCGTGTTGTACTTGACTGCGTATCTAGCCTTCAAAACGGTGCTGACTTACTTTGGATCGAAACTGCGACTCCAAACGTTGACGAAATCGCTCACATGGTTAACCGTGTACGTGAAACAGTGCCAAATGCTAAGCTTGTTTACAACAACAGCCCATCATTCAACTGGACTTTAAACTTCCGTCAACAAACTTATGACCGTTATGTTGCTGAAGGTAAAGATGTATCTGCATACGACCGTGCTAAATTAATGAGCGCTGAGTATGACGAAACTGAATTGGCTGCTGACGCTGACGAAAAAGTACGTACATTCCAGGCAGATGCTTCTCGTGAAGCGGGTGTGTTCCATCACTTGATCACACTTCCGACTTATCACACAGCTGCTCTTTCTACACATGAGCTTGCTAAAGGTTACTTCGGCGATCAAGGTATGCTTGCTTATGTTGCTGGCGTACAACGTAAAGAAATCCGCGGTTCAATCGCATGTGTTAAACACCAAGCAATGGCTGGTTCTGACATCGGTGATGATCACAAAGAAATCTTCGCTGGTGACAACGCGCTTAAAGCGGGTGATGACGCTAAAAACACAATGAACCAATTCGGTGGTTAATCCTCCCGAATGATTCAAAAAGAACCCTGCGAAAGCAGGGTTTTTTTATAATTGTTTTATATAGTAAATAACTTGATAGGGAGTAAAAAATCTTAGGGTACTAAAATAATCAGCCAAGTAAAGAAAATAATCGCCAGTGCAACAAATTGCGCAGCACTACCCATGTCTTTAGCACTTTTTGAAAGCTCATGTTTTTCTAAAGAAATACGGTCCACCACTGCTTCAATCGCTGAATTAAATAATTCAACAATCAGTGCCAACAAACACACCGCAATCATCACGGCTTGGTCTACACGGGATACATTAAGAAAAAAACTCGCAGGAATTAGAATCAAATTTATAAATACAATTTGACGAAAGGCAGCTTCATTAATGAATGCAGTTTTAAAACCCGAAAAAGAATAATGAGTGGCATGGATAATACGCTTAAAACCGGTTTTGCCTTTAAAGGGGGAATATGAGTTCATAACAAAAAATTTTCATCAATTTCAGACACCATAGAACAGATTTATTAAACAGAGATTAATTTCAAATGCTTTATGATTAAATTTTCTTATGATAAAAATATGTAACATCAAAATGTTAAGAATAGTTCTTTTGCATCTATCAGGTTGCTATCTCTCTCAATTTGAATCCTAAAAACTATATTCTTGGGTGATGTTTCTATGAGCTGAGTGAATCTAATTAAATTTAGATTGAATTAAGGGTTGCTTATATTGAATTGAATAAAGTGAATCTATTTTCAGCTGTTGAGGGTGGATTTAAAAAGCAATCCTGTTCAAGCAAGGATTAACAGTCTGATGAAAGAAGATAGGGAATGAACTGGCGGATAATTCCAGATCAAATGGCATATCTTCATAGTTTCTCCTTATTTATGACAAAAATTGTTTTTTCTGTTAAATGTTATTGTATTTTGATTTTTAGTCACTGAATATCAACCTTAATAAGCGATCTTAGAATTCATTCTAAGGTATAGCAACATCACTTCTTTAACCTGCGATCAAGTCATATGCTGTCGAAATTTTTTATTCAACGACCTATTTTTGCCGGTGTACTGGCCATTATTGTGATGGCTTTTGGGATTTTTGCGGTGCTGAATTTGCCTGTGGAGCGCTATCCTGATATTGCACCGCCACGCATTACGGTGAGTGCAACCTATAATGGTGCTTCAGCAGAAACAGTCGAAGAAAGTGTTACCCAAGTTTTAGAACAGCAAATTAAAGGTATTGATCATCTGCTTTATTTTAGTTCAAGTAGTGATTCATCGGGTCGTAGTCGAATCAGCATTAGTTTTGAAAATGGCACAGATCCTGATACCGCACAAGTTCAAGTACAAAATGCAATTAACGGGGTAGTGAATCGTTTACCTGAGGATGTACAACGTCAGGGGGTGAATGTATTTAAGTCCCTTGGCGATACCCATATGGTCATTGGCTTGTACGACGCCTCGGGTAAAAGTGACAATATTGCACTGTCAGATTATATGATGACGCATTTAGAAGAAGATTTGGCGCGCATTGAAGGCGTGGGTGAAGTTGATGTTTTTGGTTCGCAATATGCAATGCGGATTTGGTTAAATCCCTTAAAATTAAAACAATACAATTTAATGCCCAGTGATATTCGGGCAGCAATCGAAGCACAAAATACCCAAGTCGCTGCTGGGGCAATTGGTGATTTACCCACTCTCAAAGACCAATACCTAAATGCTAAAGTGACTTCAGGCTCACGTTTAAAAACCGTGCCTGAATTTGAAAATATTATTGTCAAATCTGCCCGCGATGGAAGTTTTATCTATTTAAAAGATGTCGCACGTATTGAGTTAGGTGCAGAAAATTATCAATCATTCAATACCATTAATGGTTTTGAATCTGCCGGAATGGGGATTTCCTTAGCTTCGGGTGCCAATGCTTTGGCCACTTCAGCCTTAATTAAAGCGGAGGTCGATCGTCTTTCGACACAATTGCCTGAAGGCTACAAACTGGTTTATCCACGCGATAACACTCCCTTTGTACAAGAGTCCATTAAGGAAGTAGTCAAAACACTGTTTGAAGCCATATTGCTGGTAATTGTAGTGATGTTCATCTTCCTGCAAAACTGGCGAGCGACACTTATTCCTGCCATTACCGTACCTGTGGTCATTTTAGGTACCATGGCTGTGCTCTATGTGTTAGGCATGAGCATTAATACCCTAACTTTATTTGCCTTGGTACTGGCGATTGGACTCTTGGTTGATGATGCCATTGTGGTGGTTGAAAACGTCGAGCGCTTGATGCATGAAAAGCAATTAACGGCGAAACAAGCGTCGATAGAGTCCATGCAAGAAATTAGTGGTGCATTGATCGGGATTACCCTGGTGCTGACTGCTGTATTTATTCCCATGGCATTTTTTGGTGGCTCAACCGGAGTAATTTACCGCCAATTCTCAATTACCTTGGTTGCAGCCATGGCCTTATCTCTGGCCGTTGCCCTTATTTTAACGCCTGCTTTATGTGCACTGATTTTAAAGCCCAATCCACAACCGGCCAAATGGGCGCTGTGGTTTAATCAAAAATTGGATGCTTTAAAACATCGTTATTTAAAATTATCTACTCTTACCATTCAGCATAAAGCGATTTGCTTAGTCATTTTTGCCGCACTCATCAGTGTCTTTGCTTTATTTTATCGTGCCTTACCGACCAGTTTTATTCCAAGTGAAGACCAAGGCATTTTAAGCGTACAGTTTAAATTGGTCGATGGTGCACCGATGTCGAAAAGCCGTGAAATTGGTGAACAGATTCGACAATATTTTCTGGAACATGAAAAAGATAACGTGAATTTAGTGATGATTCGCTATGGACGTAATTTTTCCGGCACGGGACAGAATCTGGGTCAGGGTTTTATTGCCTTAAAACATTGGGATGAGCGTTCTGGTAAAGAAAACTCGGCACAAGCAATTCGCGAACGTGCTTTAAAATATTTCAAAAAAAACCCCAATGCACAAATTAACGTCAGCATGCCATCTTCGGTCAGTGGTTTAGGTCAAACTGATGGACTGGATTTTTGGATTCGCGATGTTAATGGTCAGGGACGTCAATTTTTGGACACTCAATTTAAGCAACTTCAGGAACAGGCAAAACAATATTCCACTTTTGAAAATCTGGATAAACGTTCCAATCCGGATAAAGCCGAACTGAAAGTTAATGTAGACCAAAAACTGGCTATGGCCAACGGACTCTCACAATCTGCAATTAACAGTACTTTGTCCAGTGCCTGGGGCGGCAGTTATATCAATGACTTTATTGATCGTGGCCGGATTAAACGCGTGATGATGCAGGGGGATGTCGAATTCCGGTCCAAGCCTGAAGATTTGCAGTATTGGTATGTGCGCAATGATCTGAATCAAATGGTGTCATTTAGCAATTTTGCCAATGTGACCTGGAGTGGGGGGCCTGAAGTAGTGAACCGTTATATGGGGTATACCGCGCTGCAAATGGAAGCCGATACTGCAAAAGATGTGAGTTCAGGCCTCGCCATGCAAGATGTTGCCAAACTGGTTGGACAGCAGCCCGGTATTGATGTGGCATGGAGCGGTTTATCTTATGAGGAAAAACAGTCCAGTAATCAGGCCTTGTTGCTGTATCTGATCTCAATTGGCTTTATTTTCCTGTGCTTGGCTGCACTTTATGAAAGCTGGTCGATTCCTAGTGCTGTGATGAGTGCCATTCCTTTAGGGATTGGCGGAAATATCCTGTTCAGCTATTTTGTCGGTTTTCCCAACGACATTTATTTCCAGATTGCTCTGCTCACCACCATTGGCCTGTCCTGTAAAAATGCCATCTTAATTGTTGAGTTTGCATCGCTGGCTCAGGATCAGGGGCGCAGTGTGATTGAAGCCGCCTTGGAAGGTGCAAGCCTGCGTTTGCGTCCAATTCTGATGACTTCGCTTGCCTTTGGTGCAGGGGTAATTCCATTGGTCTTTGCCTTTGGTGCAGGGGCTGCTAGCCGCCAGGAAATTGGAGTGAGTGTTTTAGGTGGGGTAATTTTTGCGACCGTGTTGGTGCTGATTTTTATTCCATTTATGTATGTTCTGATCCGAACTGTATTTAAAGGTAAAGCTCAACAGGAATCTTAAACACTCTCCATCATCTCATAAGTATGATCTTAAAGATGCTTATTGGGTGAGGGGTGCTGCAGTTATGAGCCATGCAGCAGCAGCCAGATGATAAAAAGTCATATCGGCAAATATAGGAGTCTGGTTATTCATCCTTATTTGTTATTTTCGATCATTGAACTGCTGTATTAATCATATCGATACACAGCGATAAGAAAAGATATGATGTAATCTCAAGTGTTTAGATAATGCTTTCCTGGGAATTAAGGCTTATGCCAGAGCAACAACAAAAAAAACTCAGTCAGCAAGAAGTTGTGCGCCTCGAACGGGATTTAGCCAAGTTTGCCAATATGATGGACTCTGTGGTACGTATTCCGTTTACTAAACAAGGCGTCGGGGCAGATGCTGCTTTAAGTACGATTCCCATTGCCGGAGATGTCGCAGGTTTTGTCTTGACCTGTTATGCCATTTATAAGGCCAAGCAAATAGGGGTACCACAAAGCAAGCTTAATCCGGTGATGAAACTGGCTATGCTGGATGCAGTGGTGGGTTTTGTCCCTGTAGTAGGAACGGTTTTTGACATTTTTATTCGTCCCAGTCGTAAAGCTTTAGCGATTGTGCATGAGCATATCCGAGAGGAATACCAGATTGGTAGTGATTCACATGTGGTTCATCCATTTCTGCATGAAAGTTTAGAGCGTAAACAGCAGAGCTCGGCTTTTTGGCGAAATCCTGTGGTAGCTTGGTTGTGGTTACATATTCCTGATCTTTTAGGTGCAATCGTTTTAGTATTGATGCTGATTGCGATGTGGTTCGGTTTGAGCTGGTTATGGCAATGGTTTCCGGCTATGAATACTTTTTGATTTTTAGTGGATAAGATCTATGGATTATATTGCTGCAAACTTACCTGCAATCAATGTTGAAGACACTTGTGATTTTTATCGTATGCTCGGTTTTCAATGTTTGCATCAATCAAAAGAATGGCTGATTCTAAATCGGGGTAGTTTGAGTTTAGAGTTTTTCCATCATCCCGAGCTGGAGCCAGAAACTTCTTGGCATAGTGCGTGTATTCGTGTTCAGGATTTGGCAGCACTTTATCATGCGTGGCAGGGTTTAAATTGGTCTGCATTTGCACTAGCACGAATCACTGCTATAGAACACTTAACTGAAATAGAGATGTTCTATGTTATTGATATCAACGGCAGTCTGTTGCGTTGTATTCAGCAGCATTAAAAAAGCCTCCATGTGGAGACTTTTTGATATTCAATTTAATTAACCAATATTTTTAATCAAACCATATTATGGGCAGTTAAGCTGATGTAGGGCAGCTACACGTTGTTCAATCGTTGGGTGGGTCTGGAATAAAGCTGCCAAGCTGAACCCTTCTTCCTTACCTTCCGCAATTGCAAATGCTTTCATTTCTTTAGGCATTTGATCAGGCAATTCTGATTCTGCCTGTAAACGTAATAATGCAGAAATCATGGCTTGTTTACCGGCTAAACGAGCACCCGCTTCATCGGCACGATATTCACGCTGACGCGAGAACCACATGACAATAGAAGATGCCAAAATACCAAACACGATATCTAGGACGATGGTAATACCGAAGTAGGCCAGACCCGGTGCTTCGCCGTCTTCACGACCAAACACATTACGGTCAATAAAGTCACCAACGACACGTGCAAAGAACATCACGAAGGCATTGACCACACCTTGGATCAAGGCAAGGGTCACCATGTCACCATTGGCAACGTGACCAATTTCATGCGCAAGTACCGCACGAAGTTCGTCTTTGTTCATTCGTTCGAGTAAACCCGTTGAAACGGCTACTAAAGCGTCGTTTTTGTTCCAACCTGTGGCAAAAGCATTGGACTGATAAGAAGGGAAAATACCCACTTCTGGCATGTTAATACCAGCGCGTTGCGACAATTGCGCAATTTCTTGTAATAACCATGCTTCTGCTTGGTTACGAGGCGCATTTGGGTCAATTAATTCTGTCCCAGTAGTTTTTTTCGCCATCCATTTTGACATGAACAGGGAAATGAGAGAACCAACCATACCGAAGACAAAACAGATGACCAATAGGTTGCCTAGATTTAAGCCACCCGCGCCATGGTAACTACCGACACCGAAGAGTGACAAAATAATGCCAGCTACAACCAGTACCGCGAGGTTGGTAAGCAAGAACAAACCAATCCGCATCATTGAGAGAATCCTCTTATAATAAAAAAATAATCTGATTTATGAATCAAAAATCATGTTAGTAAATATGAGGTGTAAGTCTTAAAAATTCAAGAAGAAAAATAAGTAATTCTGTTGGATGAGGCGGATTAAAAAAATGACTTTATTAGTCGCTAATTGAAATTTTTGCTGAAGCCGTGGCATGTGCCGTGGCGTAAGAGCCTATAGGTGCGTCCGTAAAACTCCCATCAGAGGCCATAATAATTTGGCGTTGCACGCTATAGTGCGGTGTCGAGCTGGAAGAAGACTCATCAGGGGAAGATTGCGCAATAATTTTTGCATTATTCGAGTAGGAATCGCTACTTGAACCGTTACTGCCAGCAATTCCACTAGAGTATAAGTTGCTATAACGACTGCTGACCCGTCTTACATAATCCTGCGTTTCTTTAAAGGGAGGGATGCCGCCATATTTGGCAACATTGCCTTCACCCGCATTATAACTGGCTAAAACCAGGGAGGTATTACCGTTAAAGCGTTTCATTAACCAAGACAAATATTTTGCCCCCCCCATAATATTTTGATGAGGATCATAAGCATTTGAAACATTAAAGCGTCGCGCCGTTGCTGGCATCAGTTGCATTAATCCTTGTGCACCGACTGGAGAACGTGCATTGACGTTAAAACCGGATTCAGTATGCATGACTGCTTTAATCAAGCCTTCAGAAATGCCATGTTGCGATGCTGCTTGTTTAATAATCGGGTCAAATGCATTTTTATTTCGACTGTAGCTGGGCAAAACTGAAGCTTCTGAACTTCCCCAGTTACTATAACTATGCATATTACTGTCAGGGTAGTAAGTCTTTTTTTCTACTTTCAAATGGCTATAGCGGCTCTGTTTATTGGTGAGCAAGGTAGTTCCATTTGACTCTTTTAACTGATAAATAGTTTGACCGGCATAACTGCTCGATGCAACCAAACTAACTGTTACATACCCCAACAAATAAAGACCGATACTTACAAGGTTATTTTTCATTTTTTTATTTAGAAAAAATCTGCTCCAAACAGTTCAACAGGAGTTTAACAAAAAAAAACAGAATAAAAAGCTTTGTAGAATTAATTTCTCAACAAGTTTGTAAAAAGCAAGTGCTAATTGTAGAGAGAGTAATCAAAAAATATTTTAATTTTTTTTTTAATCAGGATAACTTGACACCAGTAACATACTGATTATTAATAATATTTAAATTGATCAAAAAATGATCAATTTAAATAGAAGCCTTAAATAATAGGACAGACACCTTGTCAAGCCTTTTGAAATCCACAAAGTTATCCACAGGTTTTGTGGACAACTGTGGAAAAGTACAATTGGTAAGCGTTGTGCATAAAATTTGAACTCTAACGTCTAAAATAACACTTGCTTGATTACGTGAAAATGACAATGAAGATCAATTTTCAGAATTTACATTCTTTTGGTGCTTGTTAACTCTGAATCGGCTAAAATTGCGCGGTATTTTTATTTATGGGTAAATCTCGTCTATGTACTCGCCAGTTGAGTCCGAACAAGGATTTAATTTCAAACCAGAACTGCCAACAAGTTCGGCATATTACCGTTTGTTGAAAAAGCTTCGCCGCCAAGTCGGTCATGCCATTCGTGATTTTAAAATGATCGAAGAAGGTGACAAGGTGATGGTATGTATTTCTGGTGGTAAAGACAGTTATACCTTACTGGATATAATGTTGCAGTTCAAACGGATTGCACCCGTAAACTTTGATGTTGTTGCGGTGAACCTAGACCAAAAGCAGCCAGGTTTTCCTGAAGATGTCTTACCACGTTATCTGGAAGAAAATAACATTCCATATTACATTCTGGAAAAAGACACCTACAGCATTACCAAAAAGTTGACCCCTGAAGGTAAAACCTATTGTGCGGTTTGCTCGCGTTTACGTCGTGGTTCACTGTATGGCTTTGCCCAAGAAATTGGCGCGACCAAAGTAGCTTTAGGTCATCACCGTGATGACATTATGGCAACTTTCTTCTTGAATCTGTTTCATGGCGGTAGCTTAAAAGCTATGCCACCAAAACTGTTGTCATCTGACAAGAAAAATATTCTGATTCGTCCACTGGCGTATGTGGAAGAAAAAGACATTATTAAATATGCAGAAATGCGTCAGTTCCCGATTATTCCGTGTAACTTGTGTGGTTCACAGGAAAATTTACAGCGTGCCATGATTAATAATATGTTGCGTGAATGGGATGCACAGTATCCGAAGCGTTTACATAGTATTTTCGGTGCCATGCAAAATGTATCGCCTTCGCAACTGGCCGATCGTGAACTGTTCGACTTTGAAGCTTTAGATGAACAACGTGAAATTGATTTTACCGGTAGCTGTTCAACAGAAGAGGAACCGCAAAGCAAACGTATTAATATGGTGAACTTAGGCTTTGCTGCTGAATAATCGTTGTGGTAGACATCAGTTTTAGGATTGGTGTCTATTTATATATTTGATTCAGTTAAATAATGTATTAGAAATATAAAAATTGAACGTATCGTGCAAAAAACTTTAAGCAGAAAACAATTTTACATGCTATAACAATCCTCAAGCATAAATAGCTTCACAAAGATGTTGTCTGGATAGGCGACACAAATGAACGAATAAATTGAGGAAAGATCATGCCTACCTTTTTAACTGATGATTGGTTTTCAACTGTAGAAACCTTAACTGCGCAAGCGGGTGATTTAAACTTGCCACCTGCATTGGCAAATTTAGCAATTAACTTGGTGGTTACAGATGTACAAGGCAATACAGAATTGTCTTTGGATGGTGGGGCAATCAAAAAAGGTTTATCTCCAAATGCGAAAACCACTTTGAATATGGATGGTGAAACCCTTCGTAAAGTATTCCTGGAATTTGATATGGCTGCTGCTATGCAAGCCTTCATGACCGGGAAAATTAAGGTTCAAGGTGATATGTCACAATTGATGGCTTTACAAACTGCCAAGCCAAGCCAAGAACAAAAAGATTTATTTAAGAAAGTGCTTGAGCAAACAACTTAAGAAATTTTAAGCATAAAAAAGCTTACCCAAAGGTAAGCTTTTTTTATATCTAGGATATATTAAATATTCACTAACTCTGAAGTTTTAATATGTTCTAAATAGGCACGAATACGTGTCACATATTGTACTGCTTGACGATAACGTCCATTACTGGCCTTATTTTTATCCAAATAACTGTACAGATTAACCCAGTTATTTGGGTTTTTACCTTGTGCCCGAATGCGTTTCTGAATCTGATTTACTGCACCTGGCCCCATATTATAAGCCACAAGTGCGTACCAGTTGCGGTCAGGAAAAGGTACGTCTGAATAGCGGCTTAACATCTGGTCGTAATATTTTGCTCCACCTTCAATACTTTGGGTAGGATCAGTTCGGTTACTGACCCCCATAGCCTTTGCGGTATTGTTGGTGAGCATCATTAAACCACGCACACCAGTAGGCGAGACGGAATTAGGTTTCAGGTAAGACTCCTGATAACCAATCGCTGCTAACAGATGCCAGTCTAAATCATATTTAGCTGCAGTAGTTTTAAAGCTGGCTTTATAAATCGGCATACGCTTATTCAGATCACGCTGAATAGTATCCCAAGCTTGTTCTTCTACTACATTCTGGTTATAGAATGAAGCAAGTTGTCGAATTGCACCCGATTGTTTGCCTTTGCAGACAAAACCACTCGCAGTTTGGGTGAGTGGATCATCTGCATGTTTAAACACCCAGTTCAGATTGGTATTCAAGCCATTCTGTTTCAAGCTGCCCATATCACCACAAGTTGCAGAAAAAGAAGTTAAACGCTTCTGTTCAATTGAACTGAGATTTGCGGTGGTCATGGCAAAGTTGGCTTTACCTTGGGATACCCATTTGAGTGCAGTCGCATTATCCGGTACGGTTCTAAAGATCAGCTTAACATTTAAGCTGTTGGCATAGTTGCGTGCCAAGTCATAACCAAAACCATGTAGATGCGCACCATCTTTAAATACGGTGGTCGAATTTTCGACTGAAACGACGGTGAGTTGCTTGCCGTTAACTACAGAATCGTACTGGGACGATTTACTTGCATTAATACTGTGAAACGGGATTAACAAGGTACTGAATGCAAGAATTTTTAATGAGAGAGAAGATTTTAAAGAGTTAAGGCAAAGCCTCACTCCAGAAGTTGAACTACTGTGCATGTTGTCTCCGCTACAAGTAATTTATGCCCTAAAAAGCAAAGGCGCACATGCCTCAAGCTTCTTCAAGTTTGATAAATTCAATAAGGGTAGGGCAGTCATGACGTCATTCAAAAATGACATTGGATTAAAAGGAGAATAATGTAGAATTTCTACACAGATTAAAAAATAGACGATTTGAGAACATGCGCGAATAATAAGGGTGAAAAATAAACTTGTCAAATTTTGTACTAAAGTTTTTGGAGATATGTAACATAAGGAATTAATTTAATTGAAGAATTAATTTTATAAACTTTAGTTATGTGTAAATAGCGGATAAAATAGACCATTCTTGTAAACAAAATGTCAGTAAAATATCAAAAGAGACTATGAAATCTAACTTAATTACACGTTCTGGGCATGATAAATTAGTCGCAGAATTACAACATTTGTGGCATGAAGAACGACCAGAAATTACCAAAAAAGTAAACTGGGCGGCGAGTCTAGGCGATAGATCGGAAAATGCTGACTACCAGTACAATAAACAAATTTTACGTAAGATCGACCGTCGTGTTCGTTACTTGGGCAAGCGTTTAGAAGAGCTTAAAATTATTGATTTTTCACCTGAACAAGAAGGAAAAATTTATTTTGGCGCTTGGGTGGAAATTGAGAATGAAGAAGGCGACCAAAAAACTTTACGTATTGTTGGTGTGGATGAAATTTATGATCATCATCCACAGCATATTTCGATTGATTCGCCTATGGCACGTGCCTTGCTCGGAAAACAAGTCAATGATGAAGTTGAGGTGCTAACTCCATTAGGTAAGAAACAGTGGTATATCAATCAAATTCGTTATGAAATACCTGAAAATTCAAAAAATTAATATATTTTGTTTTTATTTTAAGCGGTTGATAAGGAAAACATAGAAAAGTATTTGCCAAGATGGGGTTTTATTTATATCATAGCCGCCATTGGAAGCGTGGCAGAGCGGTTTAATGCACCGGTCTTGAAAACCGACGAGGGTGTGAGTCCTCCGTGAGTTCGAATCTCACCGCTTCCGCCAAATTCAAAACCCCGATTATTAATCGGGGTTTTTTATTGCCTAATTTTTTTATTCATAAAAAACTAAAGAATAAATAAAGAAAAAATTTGAATGATATTATGGGGAAGTAGAATTGATGAACATTAACTAGATATCGATGTCATTAATTAAAAAAAATCAAATGTGAAAGTCTTTAAGTGAGCACTTATTGAGATTTGATTACCGTGAGTGATCAAGGAACGGAAAATTAGCTTCGCAAAGTATAAAAATACACAGCAGAGCGCGATTAAAAAACACTTCAATAACACGATTTCAATTCATTATTGATATCTCAGTTGAACTAAATAAGCATCGGAATGAGTTGCTTTATTCCTCTATATTTCTATCCATCATCTTTGGTTGATGAAAGCAGTAATTCTTGTTGAATCCAATCAATAAATTTTTGGATCAGAGGAGAGGACTCTCGACTAGAATGCACTAAATAATAAGAACGGCTTCCTTCGAGTTTTTTACTTGATGCGATGACCAATTCTTTGTTTTGAAGTTCTGACTCGATCAGGATTTGTGGAATGAGTGCCATACCCATTGATTGTTTGGCCGCTACCGCTAACATGGAAAACAGTTCATGCCGATGACCCATGTCAGATTTCGGATAAAAAATTTGATGGGTTTTAAACCATTCCTGCCAAATGCTAGGGCGGGTGGTTTGTTGTAACAGTGGAAGTTGGGTGAGTTGTTCAGGGCTTAAATCATAGTTATATTCATTAATCATTTGTGCATCGGGAAAGTTTTTTAAAATAAGCTGGGGGGAACAAACAGCAATCAGGTCTTCTTTCATTAAATAATGGGTTTGTACGTCTGGCCAATGCGCAATTTGCTGAGGTGTTCCTGCATATATGGCTGCATCAAAGATGGTTTCATTAAACAGAAAGGGTTTGGTGCTGGTTTCCAAATGGACGGTAATTTCAGGATAAATTTCATTAAAGCGATGCAATTTAGGGAGCAGCCAACAGGTAGCGAATGTAGGAACCACACCTAATTTTAACGTTCCGCCTAGACCTTTGTGCGCCATAATATCTAAAGTACTTTGCTCCAGACCCAGTAAATAGGGTTTGATCAGACTGTAATATTGCTGTCCTGCAAGGGTGAGTTCGACGCCATGTCGGGTACGGGTGAATAATTCAAGCTTTAGAAATTCTTCGAGTCGTTGAATTTGCCGTGACACCGCACTTTGGGTAATACACAGTTCTTGTGAGGCATGGGTATAACTGGCATGTTTCGCCGCAGACTCAAAACATAATAAACTTTGTAATGATGGGATGTGACGACGCATAGATAAATCTTTTTATCTGAAACTAGATATTTTAAAATGACATATGAAGATGCGAAACCTATTCAACTTTAGTCTAGAAATTGAATAATATCTGACAAATAAATTCGCTAACTCCCTTGTTATCTACCTGCTTAAAATAAGATATGCGTAAATGGTATATCTGCATGAAAATTTATCGTTTGAAAGAATCTTTTTTCCCCCCTAGCATCGATTCAGATAAATACAACATGATATCGAGCAGAGGACGCGATGAATCAAATGATCAATATCAAAAAAACAGCAAAAGTTCAATTTAACTGGCAAGATCCATTTTTAATCGAGCAGCAACTCACAGAAGAAGAGCGCATGATTCGTGATTCTGCCCAGGCCTATTGCCAGGGTAAATTGTTGCCGCGTGTCCTGGAACAGTTCCGCCATGAACAAACCGATGCTTCCATTTTCCGTGAGATGGGTGAGCTGGGCCTGTTGGGTCCCACCATTCCGGAACAGTATGGCGGTGCAGGGCTGAACTATGTCAGTTATGGCCTGGTGGCACGTGAAATTGAATATGTCGATTCGGGTTACCGTTCCATGGCCAGTGTACAAAGCTCGCTGGTGATGGTGCCAATTAATGAATTTGGCTCGGAAGAACAGAAACAGAAGTATTTACCCAAACTGGCCACTGGGGAATATATCGGCTGTTTCGGCTTGACCGAGCCGGATCATGGTTCTGACCCGGGCAGCATGATTAGCCGGGCCAAAAAGGTCGAGGGCGGTTACCGTTTAACTGGTGCAAAAATGTGGATCACCAACAGTCCGATTGCCGATGTGTTTGTGGTCTGGGCCAAAGAGGTTTCAAAAGAAGGTAATGTCGGCGAGATCCGCGGCTTTATTCTGGAAAAAGGCTGGGAAGGGCTGTCTGCACCGGCGATTCACGGCAAGGTCGGCTTGCGTGCCTCGATTACTGGTGAAATCGTGATGGATAACGTGTTTGTACCTGAAGAAAATGCCTTCCCGGAAATTCGCGGCCTGCGTGGTCCGTTTACCTGCCTGAACAGTGCCCGATACGGCATTGCCTGGGGCGCGATGGGGGCGGCTGAATTCTGCTGGCATACTGCCCATCAATACACCATGGACCGTAAACAGTTTGGCCGTCCACTGGCGGCCAACCAGCTGATCCAGAAGAAACTGGCGGATATGCAAACTGAAATTGCACTGGGTTTACAGGTTGCCTTACGTTTTGGCCGGATGAAAGATGAAGGCATTGCATCGGTTGAAGGGACTTCACTGATCAAACGCAACAACTGCGGCAAGGCGCTGGATATTGCCCGACTGGCGCGTGACATGCTCGGGGGCAACGGCATCAGTGATGAGTTTGGGGTGGCCCGTCATCTGGTCAATCTGGAAGTAGTCAATACCTATGAAGGCACCCATGACGTGCATGCCCTGATTCTGGGTCGTGCACAAACTGGCATTGCTGCGTTCGGTAATTAATTGAATTCTTCAATTCAGGATGTCTATTCGTGGACATCCTAGAGATGTTTGGTCTCAAAAAATTAATAATTAACTTAAATTAAAGGATTCATCGTGAAACATTCTTGTAAATCTTTGCATTTTCACGCTTAAAGTTCAAATGGAATGATAGAAAAATAATAAAGAACCTCAGGCCAATGTAGAGAAACAATAAGACTGCCGATGACTCATTTGGGAAAATGAGGGATATGGAAATGAATAATGATAGGCAGGCTGGAGCAGGAACGCTCAGTAGAAAATTACCCTCCAATATAGGTACAGCGCACCGCATTCATAAAAACACCTGGAAAATTGCATTTGTTTTTGCATTTATTTCTCTGGTGATTGATGGTGTTGACATCATGCTGTTGTCATTCAGTTTGACCAGTTTAAAAGCTGAGTTTGGCCTGACTTCATTTCAGGCCGGTATGCTGGGAAGTTCATCACTTGCCGGGATGGCGCTGGGCGGAATTACCGGTGGATGGGCATGTGACAAATTTGGCCGGGTAAAAACCATTGCCTGGTCTGTGGTTTTCTTTTCGATCATGACCTGTATTTTGGGATTCACCCAAAGTTATGAGCAGTTCATGACTCTACGTTTTATTGGCGCATTTGGATTGGGTTCGCTCTACATGGCGTGTAATACGCTGATGGCTGAATATGTACCAACCAAGTATCGTACCACTGTTTTAGGCACATTACAGACCGGTCAAACCGTTGGTTATATCGTGGCGACTTTGTTGGCAGGGGCAATTATTCCTGATCATGGTTGGCGTATGCTGTTTTATGTGACCATTGTTCCGGCTGCCTTCGCGCTGATTTTCATGCGTTTTGTGCCTGAACCTGCATCTTGGCAGGAAGCAAAAATTGAACAGTTTAAACGTAAAGAATTGAAAATTGAGCCTACAACTGAAGCCATCACTGTCAAAGCTTCTTCTGAAAGTGTGTATAAACGTATCTTTGGACATACCCAGCACCGCAAAATGTTCTTGTTATGGATGAGCACCGCTGCCTTTTTGCAGTTTGGCTATTACGGTGTCAATAACTGGATGCCAACCTATTTAGAAACTGAACTGAATATGAACTTCAAAGCTTTAACAGGCTATATGGTCGGTGCATATACAGCAATGATTCTGGGTAAAATTATTGCCGGCTATGCGGCAGACAAATTGGGTCGTCGGGCAACCTTTGTTTTTGGAACCGTTGCGACAGCTGCATTTTTACCCGTGATTATCTTTTTTAACACGCCAACTAATATTGCTTACCTGTTAATTACCTTCGGTTTTCTTTACGGAATTCCTTATGGGGTAAATGCAACGTATATGGCGGAAACTTTCTCGACCGATGTACGTGGTACAGCCATTGGCGGTGCATATAACATGGGACGTTTAGGCGCGGCAATTGCACCTGCTACCATCGGTATTATTGCGGCAGGCGGTTCATTTACTATGGCATTTATTGTGATGGGTGCAGCCTACTTTATTGCCGGTGTGATTCCAGGCTTGTTTATCCGTGAACGTCAGTATGATCCACAGCAATCTTCATTGGTAACAGCAACAGATACAGAAGAGAAAACACCGAGTACCGTGGCAACAACAGACACAACGCTTACCGCTAAATAATAAAAATAGCCAGCAGCGTCGTCTGCTGGCTTTTGGAGTAGAACATGGGTGCATTACAAGGAATTCGCGTTTTAGATTTAAGCCGTGTACTGGCAGGTCCATGGTGTGGGCAGATTCTGGCAGATTTGGGTGCTGAAGTAATTAAAATTGAACGTCCCAAAATGGGTGATGACACCCGTATGTGGGGACCACCGTGGATGCTGGATAATCAGGGTACTGCAACTCGTGAATCGGGTTATTACCAATGCGCTAACCGCAACAAATATTCGGTCGCAATAGATATTGCAAGTCAACAAGGTCAGGAACTGATTCGGGAAATTGCCAAAACGGCCGATGTGGTGATTGAAAACTATAAAGCAGGCTCATTAGAAAAATACGGTTTGGATTATGCGTCTTTGAATGAACTGAATCCGAACTTGGTCTATTGCTCGATTACCGGATTTGGTCAGACTGGACCGCGTGCAGAAGAACCGGGTTATGACTTTATTATTCAAGGCATGTCTGGACTGATGAGTATCACCGGTGAAAAAGATGAATTACCCGGTGGTGGTGCGCAAAAAGTCGGTGTTGCAGTCGTCGATATTCAAACAGGTTTATATGCAACCGTTGCGATTCAGGCCGCTTTACTGGCACGTCAACATACCGGTCGTGGTCAATATATCGATTTATCCTTATTAGACGTTCAGGTGGCTACACTTGCCAATCAAGGCATGAATTATCTCACTACCGGTGTATCTCCAAAGCGTATGGGAAATAACCATCCGAATATTGTGCCGTATCAAACCTTTAAGGCTAAAGATAAAGAATTTATTATTGCCTGTGGCAATGACAAACAGTTTAAAGATTTGTGTATTGCGATTGGGTTGCCTGAATTATTAGAAGATAAAAAGTTCCAACGTAATCAGGATCGGGTTAAACATCGTGATGAATTGATTCCCTTATTGTCGGAATATTTCTTGGCTAAAAATGCCCAAGAATGGGTGACTGCAATTCATGCAGTTAAAGTGCCGGTCGGGGTGATTAACTCAATCGAAGAGGCATTGAATGAGCCACAAATTCAAGCGCGTGACATGGTGGTGGAGGTCGCACATCCATTGAATGATCATTTTAAAATGATCGGTTCACCGATGAAACTATCTGATACCCCAGTTGAATATAAGCATGCTGCACCACAGTTAGGTGAACATACTGAAAAGATTTTATCGCAATTTAAAACTGAGGATGAATTAAGAGCTTTAAAAGCGCAGGGTATTATTGATGGTGCAGTGGCTTAGTTAGCATTATTCACTCCTATTTCATTTGCTCCTTTGACCGAATTCTTGACCAGATTTGGTCTTTTTTTTGGAGGGGGAATTGTATTTTGGTTGGGGCTTACTGAGCAGGAAAGCTATTAAAATTTCGGATATTCATTTACTTATATCGCTTAAAGCATCAGCTCTATAATTAACTTGCATAGTCAGATTTGCCGCTAAGCGTTATCATAGCGGTCTTCATGTCATTGGAACGTACTATGAAAATCGTTGCGGATGAGAATCTGGCCTTTACCGAATATTTCTTTGCAGATTTTGGCGAGATTCAACAAGCAGCAGGGCGGACTTTAACCCATGCAGATGTACAGGATGCTGAAGCCTTACTGGTGCGTTCTGTGACCCAAGTAAATGAACCACTTATTCAAGATACAAATTTAAAATTTGTCGGTAGTGCCACCATTGGAACCGACCATTTGGATATTCCTGGGTTAGAAAAACACAATATCGCATGGTCAAATGCGGCAGGGTGTAATGCACAGGCAGTTGCTGAGTATGTGATTACAGCACTGCTATATTTACAACCGAATTTAATCGAGAGAAATGAACAATTCACCCTCGGTATTATTGGCCTAGGTAATGTCGGTTTACGTTTGGCTTATATGGCAAAATTGCTCGGCTGGAATGTGATTGGTCACGATCCTTTTGTGAATTGTGAAAATATCACCCACGTTGAATTAGCAGAATTATTAAAAACAGCGGATGCCATTTCTATTCATGTACCCTTAACCAAAACCGGGGAGCATCCAACTTTTCATTTGATCAATGCGGATGCTTTGGCACAAATGAAGCCTGAAGCCATCTTGATTAATTCAGCACGTGGACCTGTGATTGAGGAAGCGGCCCTGATTGCGGATATTGAACAGACCAATCGCCCAGTAGTTTTAGATGTATTTGAACATGAACCAGAAATTTCGGAACAACTGTTAAAGCTGATTCGTTTAGTGACACCGCATATTGCGGGTTATAGTCTGGAAGGCAAAGCACGTGGCACGCAAATGATTTACGATGCCTTTTGCAAAACTTTTAATTTTGTAGCAGATAAGCAGTTTGAAACTCAATTGCCGGTCTGCGAGCAATATTTTCAAGATCAAGATTTAAAATCGGTGCTAAAACAGTATCTTGCTCACATTTATGATATTGCCCGTGACGATGCCAACCTGCGAGCCTGTTTGAAAGAGGGTAAAGTGCATCAAAGAGCCTTTGATTATTTGCGTAAAACCTATCCCTTACGCCGTGAATGGGCAGCGCACGGAGGCCCGAAAGCATGAGTATGGCAAATACAGCAAGCATCAATTATCAACCCACCTGCGATATTAAAGCATTAAAAGCCCGTGCCAAAATGTATGCTCAAATCCGGCAGTTTTTTGCTGAACGTAATGTGCTTGAAGTAGAAACCCCAATATTGTCACAAGCGGGTGTAACAGATGTGCATCTAGCCTCAGTTCAGACTCAGCGTCATCTCGGTGGTCGTAAACACACCCATTATCTGCAAACTTCACCTGAATTTGCCATGAAGCGGTTACTGGCTAGTGGCAGTGGCCCGATTTACCAAATCTGTAAAGTCTTTCGGGATGATGAACATGGGCGAAAACACAATAGTGAATTCACCATGCTGGAATGGTATCGCCCCAATTTAAGCTTGAAAGAACTGATGTTTGAAGTCACCGATTTGCTCAATGTGACTTTGACGCATCGTTTTAGCGAAGTCCGTCCAACGATTTTAAGTTATAAACATGCCTTTATGGACCGTCTGGATCTCAATCCATTACAAGCCAGCTTAAAGCAGCTGAAAGGCTGCTGTAATCGTGTGGGTTTAAATCTGGATTTGGGTGATGATCGCTTGGGTTATATCGACCTGTTATTTTCACATATGGTTGAACCGAGTTTGGGTTTTGATACGCCGGTATTTTTAACCGATTTTCCACCGGAAATGGCATCACTTGCCAAAGTTAAAGTTGATGAAGAAGGTGAACAGGTTGCAGCACGTTTTGAGCTTTATATTGAAGGTTTAGAATTAGCCAATGCCTATGATGAACTGATTGATGCTGACATTTTACGCTCCCGTTTTGAAGCAGATAATCTTGAGCGTGAAAAGCTCGGTTTGCATGTGATGCCGATTGATGAATATCTACTCGCGGCTTTACCGCATATGACTGAATGTTCAGGCATTGCTTTAGGCATTGACCGTTTATTGATGGTTGCGACGCAACAGATGAAACTGGAAAAAGTCATTACTTTCCCTGCGGAGGTATCTTGATATAAATAACCTCCTTGAATCCTTCTGTGATAAAGAGGACCTCTTTCTCTCCCTTTATAAAGGTGAGCAGCATTGCTGTGCAAAGGGAAGATTTTTTATCATCCTCCTAACATAAAAAAAGCTTCTCTTTTGAGAAGCTTTTTTTATGAGCTATACTGCAGCAACGATCTGTCGGGCTTTTAATTCTTCAATTGCTTGAATACGCCGTTGAATCAACATTTCCCCAATATCAGGACCACTAATATCAGGTGGTAAATCCTGTGCTTTAATGCTACGAACCACTTCCATTGCATCTAACACATATTGCGATTGCGGATATTCACGGTCTTCTAGACCTAAGCGACCACGTGAATCACATTCACAGGCTTGAACATATGCTTCAACACGTTCAGGACGGCGTAATACATCTAGTCGTTGTAATAAACGCCATAAAGTGCCCGGTTTAAGATTCAAAGCTTGATGACATTTTAAATGTTCTTTACATACTGCGAGGGCAAGCTGTTTGGTATTTGTGGGAACTTTGAGCCGATCACACACTTCGGTGACCGGTTTTATGCCACGTTCTTCATGCATGATATGACGCGGTAATTCCTCTGTTGGCGTGAGGGCTTTTCCTAAATCATGAACCAGAACAGCAAAGCGTACATCGAGTGAATAGTTGGCTTTACAGGCTTGTTGTAGTGACATCATGGTATGAATGCCACAATCAATTTCCGGATGATATTCAGGACGTTGTGGAACGCCGTACAACGCATCTAATTCAGGAAATAGCACTTTTAAAGCACCACAGGCACGTAGCACTTCGAAATATTCGTCGGCGTGATTTTCCATCAGGGCACGAGAGGTTTCTTTCCATACTCGTTCAGGCGGCAATGCCTGTAATTCACCCGATTCAGCCAGTTGTTGCATCAGTGCCAAAGTTTCGGGTGCAACCGTAAATCCAAGTGCTTTATAACGTGCGGCAAAGCGTGCAATGCGTAAAACCCGCAACGGATCTTCGACAAAAGCATGAGATACATGACGCAATATTCGATCTGTTAGATCTTGCTGCCCTTTATAAGGGTCGTATACGTTGCCATCTTCATCCATAGCCATCGCATTAATGGTCAGGTCACGACGGATCAGATCCTCTTCAAGCGTTACACTGGTATCTGTATGAAATTCAAAGCCATGATAACCCCGACCAGATTTGCGCTCGGTACGGGCTAAAGCATATTCTTCTTTTGTGTGGGGATGGAGAAAAACAGGGAAATCTTTACCCACCGGTTGATAGCCCTGAGCCAGAAGTTGGTCAGGTGTTGCACCAACAACCACATAATCTTTTTCGTGATAGGGGTGGCCGAGTAAGTGATCACGTACTGCACCGCCTACTAAATAAACTCGCATGAAAAAAACCTCTATTCTTCAAGCAATCATGCTACAGAATAGAGGTTTTCTCAAGTAAAGAACCTTAGCTTTTCGCTAAAGTAATACTAGCCTTCTTGTGACTGTTGAATTTCAGCTACAGTCAACGCAGTCATATTTACCACACGACGTGTGGTTGCAGTCGGTGTCAAGATGTGGACAGGTTTTGCAGCACCCAATAGAATTGGACCAATCGTTACATTGTTACCTGAAGTTGCTTTTAACAGGTTAAATGAAATGTTGGCTGCATCCAGATTTGGCATAATGAGTAGGTTTGCAGAACCTTTGAAACGTGAGTTCGGGAATGCAAAATGACGAATATTTTCATCTAGTGCAGCATCACCGTGCATTTCACCTTCGACTTCTAGTTCAGGTGCTATTTCACTTAAAATTTCAAATACTTTACGCATTTTTTGTGCACTTGCATCCGTCTGGTCAGAACCAAAGCTTGAATGCGATAATAATGCAATACGTGGAATCACACCAAAACGACGTACTTCTTCAGCTGCCAAAATAGTCATTTCCGCCAACTGTTCAGCTGTTGGGTTGGTATTTACATAGGTATCGGCAATGAACAGGTTGCGGTCTTGAAGCATTAATGCATTCAGAGTAAAGAACGTGCTGCGACCTTCTTTTAAGCCAATCACGTTTTTCACGAAATCTAGGTGAATGTCATAGCTTGAATAGGTACCACAAAGCATACCGTCTGCATGACCATGTTTCACTAACATTGCAGCAATCAGGGTAGAACGGCGACGTGCTTCACGATGTGCATATTCAGGTGTTACGCCCTTACGTTGCATGATTTGGTAGTAATCATCCGCAAACAATTCGTAATTCGGGTTTTTCTCCTGATCCACAATTTCGATGTTTACACCGTGTTCAAGACGCAAGCCCAGTTTCTTGATATTTGCTTCAATAACCGCCGTACGACCGACAAGAATAGGGAATGCTAATTCTTCATCAACCGCAATTTGAACTGCACGCAGCACACGTAAATCTTCACCTTCAGCATAAGCAATACGTTTAGGCGCTGTTTTTGCTTGAGCAAAGATCGGTTTCATCATAAATGCAGAGTTGTATACAAACTCAGACAATTTTTGACGATATGCAGAGAAATCTTGGATCGGACGAGTCGCAACCCCAGAATCCATGGCCGCCTTGGCTACCGCAGGTGCAATTTCAAGAATTAGACGCTGATCCAGTGGACGTGGGATTAAATAGTCACGACCAAATGATGCTGATTTTTCACCATAAGATGCTGCATCTGCTTCAATGTGTGCCATACGTGCAATTGCATGTACGCAGGCAATTTTCATTTCTTCATTGATGGTGGTTGCGCCCACGTCTAAGGCACCACGGAAGATATACGGGAAACAAAGGGCATTGTTTACCTGGTTTGGATAGTCTGAACGACCAGTCGCCATAATCACGTCAGGACGAACTTCATGCGCATGTTCAGGCAGAATTTCTGGATCCGGATTTGCCAAAGCAAAAATGATCGGATTTTCCGCCATCACTTTAACCATTTCTTTGGTCAAAATGCCTGCCGCTGAAAGCCCCAAGAACATATCTGCACCAGCAATCACATCTGCTAATTGGGTGCCTTCAATGTCTTGTACATAGCGTTTTTTTGATTCATCCAGATTGTCACGTTTAGTGGTAAGCAGACCGCGTGAATCGGCAACGGTAATATTCTGTTTGCTTGCACCTAAAGCGCAAAGTAAATCTAGACAAGACAATGCAGCTGCACCCGCACCAGAAGCGACAATTTTAATCTCTTCAATTTTTTTGCCAGTCAGTTGCAAGGCATTGAGTAAAGCTGAACCCACAATAATTGATGTACCGTGTTGATCATCATGGAACACAGGAATATTCATGCGTTCACGAAGTTTTTTCTCAATATAGAAACATTCTGGTGCCTTGATATCTTCAAGGTTAATACCACCAAAAGTTGGTTCTAATGCAGCTACGATGTCCACAATTTTATCAGGATCATTTTCTGCAATTTCGAGGTCAAATACATCTACACCTGCGAATTTTTTAAACAGTACGCCTTTACCTTCCATGACCGGTTTAGACGCTAAAGGACCGATATTTCCGAGACCTAATACTGCCGTACCATTTGTAATGACAGCCACTAAGTTACCACGTGCGGTATAGAGTGCTGCTGTTGATGGGTCACGTTCAATCTCTAAACATGGTGCTGCAACACCTGGAGAGTAAGCAAGTGCAAGGTCATGTTGATTGACCAGCTGTTTGCTTGGCGTAACACTGATTTTTCCTGGTGTTGGATATTCGTGGTAGTACAAAGCTTGCTGTTTTAATGATTGATCGTCCATCTGTATCTCTATTGTTGCTTGAGTTGCCCAGCCCGAGCTGGTGGTGGTTTTTTGCTTAATTTGATTGAATATAACATTTGTTGTGACCTTAGCACAGTCGCGAATCTGCCATTTTCAAGCAAACTGATATTTAGCTGTGTCGACTTATATTAAGAAGGTATAAGTCGATGTTGTTCCAGGAAGATAGTTGCTTCACTTTCAGGCAAGGGTTTTGAAAATAAGAAGCCTTGGGCAATGTCACATTCCAGATCTTGTAAGTATTGCATTTGTTGCTGTGTTTCAATGCCTTCTGCAACCACCACCATCCCCATCGCTTTGCCCATGGCAATCATGGCACTGACAATAGCTTCTTGTTTATTTTGTCCAATTCTAGAAACAAAACTACGGTCAATTTTCAATATATCAATTGGAAAATCAGCAAGATAAGACAGGGAAGAGTAGCCGGTTCCAAAATCATCTAAAGAAATATTGATCTGCCGTTTTTTGATCTCATCGAGCAGATTTTTAACGGTGACTGAATTTTCAAGTAACGATGATTCAGTAATTTCAAGTTCCAGGCTACTGCCGGAAATTTTATAGGTCTTAATGGCATGATCGAGGTCTTCGAGTAACTGTCCACGTTGCAATTGCTGTGCAACTACATTGACTGAGACACATATATTATTAAAGCCTAAATCATTCCAGTTCCTAATTTGTTTAGCGGTTTGTCGTATAACAATTCTGCCAATATCCGAGATCAAACTGGTTTGCTCTGCAAGGGGAATGAACAAGTCCGGTGGAATAATACCTTTGCTTGGATGGTTCCAGCGAACCAACGCTTCAAAACCATAAATGTTCTGGTCGCTAAAATTAATTTTGGGCTGATAGTAAACAATCAGTTCGTTATTGTTAATGGCGAGTCGTAAATCACGCTCCAGATAAATTCCTTGCTCAAGTAGGGTGGTATTTTTATTGGAATAAAAGCGGATGGTATTACCGCCTAAGCTTTTTGCTTCGGTCAGTGCCTGTTCGGCACAATTATTTAGATAATCCAGCTGACGGCCATTTTCAGGATAGAAAGCTATTCCCATCGACAGGTTAATAATATGATCCTGACCAAAAATGTTAAATGGCAATGAAAATGCTTTATTCATCTGTTCACAGTGATGCTGAACCGATGGGCGAATATGCGAGATTTCATAGACAATGGCAAAGTCATCACCATTTAGATGCGCGACAAATAAGGCTTCAGCATTGGTAAGCCGGAGTCGTTGCGCCACTTGGCGTAATAGTTCATCCCCGCCGCTATTGCTTAGAAATTCATTCAATGGCCTGAAGCGATCAATATTTAGACGAATCACGGCGAGTTGTTCAATCGAATCCTTTTGACTGACTAAATATTGATGTAATTGATAGTTGTAATAAAAGCGATTCGGTAAATCGGTCAGTGGATCGTAATTTTCTAAATAGGACAAACGCTGTTCTTGCAGTTTGCGTTCAGTTAAATCAGAGACAATACCAATATAGTGCGTGACACGATTTTTTTCATCGCTAATGGCATTAATACGCATCCAGATTGTAAATTCTTTACCAGAAAGAAATTTTTCATTGAGTTCGCCATCAAACTCACCCATTTTATTTAGTTGCTGAATCAGGGACGAATGACTGCTTTTTTGTTGAGACTTAACGTTTGCAACAATATCAAATAAATGTTTGCCAATAATTTGATCGTGAGTGAAACCAGTTAACTGTTCATAAAATGGATTGACATCAATATAGCAAAGTTGTTCATTAAGAATGAAGATTCCTTCAGCAGCTTGTTGCAGTACATTTGCTGCAAATTTTAAACGTTCCTGATCAGTACGTTCCTGGTGAATATCACGACGAATGCCGACCATCCGCAACGGCCTTTGAGTGGTCGGGTCACGCGTAATGACTTTACCAATATCATGTACCCATTTCCATTTGCCTTGGCTATTTTGAAGGCGATAAGTGGCTTCATATAGGTCAGTTTGACCACGTAAGTTTTGCTTCATCGAGGTTTTGAAGTGTTCGATATCATCGGGATGAATGATATTTTTTAGCTGATGATGATGTTGTTTTGAAGGTTTTAATGTCTTTTGGTGCTTATAGTCGGTCACTAGGATTTCACGATCCTTGATATTCCAGTCCCAAGGTCGAAGTCCCGCAACTCCATGGGCCAACATAAGATTATGTTGCTGGTTCTCTAAATCAGTATTCATTTTAGCAATATCAAAAGTTCGTTCTTTGACTTTTTGTTCAAGCAGTTGATTATTCAGTTGAAGTTGTAATTCAATATTTTTGGATTTATTAATTTCAGTTTGCAACTGTTGGCATAACTCATCTGTCCAGACGACCTGTTGTTCGGCATTTTTAACCAAGCGATTATTTTTGGAGTAAAGCACTGAAATGCGGTTATGAATACGCGAGCTTATATTTGCACAAAGTAAAATAACAATAAGGATGAAGTTGAGCGACAAATGAAATAAATGATTAGAAGTTTCTGTGCTAATAAACTGCGAGGCAAGATAAGGGAAAAGTGCTGGAATAAAGGCTAAGCAAAAATAATTTAAACGTTGAGTTAAAAAAGTCAGGGCAAATGACTGGCTTACAATCAGTAATAGAGCTGAAAGAATTAAAGCATTCACGTAGCTGAAATTAGGGTTATATTGCGGTAGATAGTAGTAAATCAGACTCGTGCCAACAGCAATAGAACACCCTATTGCCCAACACTGAAATTGCAGCCAGCGATGAGCGTGATTTAGAGCGAAATTATGTGGTTTAAAATAAATACTGGTAATGAGTAAACTTAGACAACTCAAGAGTTCGGTAGTAATAAACCATAAATTGAAATAGAAAGATGGTTTTGTAAAATAAAATTGGTAAATGCAATAGACATATAAGGAAACGATTAAAATACTGACGAGAAAGAATTGACTGAGTCGAATCGTATTTGTAATTTGAGCAGCACTTACATGCTGTTTAACATACTCATCTTGAATATCTGGCATATAAGCAGAAACCTTATTCTTGTTTTACGATAAATTATTTTCTAAATATTAACCATGTTCAAAAACCCAGTTTTATTTTAAATCAAGATTAATAATGTTATTTAAAAAAATCAATCGAATCCAGTAGTATTTATCTAAAATCGGATGAACTATACAGTTAATTTATAATTTAAAATAGATAAAGCTACAATTGGAGCGGTTTCTGTGCGTAGAACGCGATTGCCAATACACCAATTGATGAATCCAGTATTGTTGGATAATTGTATTTCAGCCTCGCTGAGTCCACCTTCAGGGCCAATGAGTAGTGCAATATCAGGTGTGGCATCAGCTAAAACATCGACTTGATCTTTATTAGGTGCAAGTACTAATTTTGTGGTCGGGAGTTCACTGGCTAACCAGTCCTGCAAAGAGAGCGGCGCTAACACTTCAGGAACTTTATTCATTCCACATTGCTCACAAGCAGCGATGGCAATACCTTGCCAGTGATCTATTTTCTTTTGGTCTCGATCATACTTAAGGCGCATCTCACAACGTTCAGAGGTCAGCAGCTGAATTTTAGAAACCCCAAGTTCTGTGGCTTTTTGAATCGCATAATCCATACGGTCACCTTTACTCATCACTTGACCAAGTAAGGCTGTAAATGCAGGGGTACGATCATCAGGATTGAAGGTATCGACAGAAACGTTTGCTGATTTTTTTGAAACCTCAACAAGCGTCACGTCGTATTCACCACCTTGTCCATTGAACAAGGTGGCTTTTTCGCCGACTTGTGCACGTAATACTTTTACCCAATGATGAAAAACCGTTTCGGTTAATTCAACATTCAGATCAACCGCCAAATCAGCTTCAGTATAAAAACGCGGCATTTAAGTATTACTCACAAATCAAATTAAAAATTAAGCTAAACCCAGATCAGTCACGAGTTGACGTGTTGGGTCTGTCGTGTTCATGGTATAGAAGTGCAAGCTCGGGGCGCCGCCTGCAAGCAGACGTTCACACAATTTCACCACAACTTCATGACCAAAAGCCTTGATTGAAGCAGCGTCGTCTCCATAAGTGGCCAATTGCTTGCGAATCCAACGCGGAATTTCAGCGCCTGTACCATCTGCGAAGCGAATCAGGTTGCTTGCATTGGTAATAGGCATAATGCCGGGAGCTACTGGAATATTCACGCCTTCTTTTTGAATACGATCTACAAAGTAGAAGTATGCATCTGGATTAAAGAAAAACTGTGTTAAAGCGGCATTGGCACCGGCATTGGCTTTTTCGACAAAGTGTTGAATATCTCTATCAAAGCTGTCTGCTTGTGGATGCATTTCAGGATAAGCAGCCACTTCAATGGTGAAATGATTGCCTGAATGCTCACGAATAAAACGAACCAGATCCTGTGCATAAGGCAATTCGCCCAAGCCGACCTGACCGGAAGGCAAGTCACCACGAAGCGCAACAATACGGTCGATACCTTGCGATTTGTACAAATCCAGCAATTCTGCAATACGGGCCTTATCATCACCAATACAAGAGAGGTGAGGGGCTACAGGTGTGCCTTTGCCATTGAAGTCATTGATTGCAGCGAGTGTGCGTTCACGAGTGGAACCACCAGCCCCATAAGTCACTGAAAAGAATTCAGGATTTAACAGTTGTAATTCTTTATGAACAACACGAAGTTTTTCCGCACCAACATCAGTTTTGGTCGGAAAAAATTCAAACGAAATTGGGACACGTTTGGTCATTTTTCAAATCCTTTTTTATAAATACTTTTTTTAAATTTATTTAAACCTCTCCCTAGCCCTCTCCTAAAAGAAGAGGGAACTTCTCACTTTACTGTTAAAAATGGTCAGTTCCTTCTCCCTCGGGGAGAAGGCTAGGATGAGGGAAAAAGATTAAAACTTAGTATTTATAAGTCTCGGATTTGAATGGACCTTCAACTTGTACGCCAAGGTAGTCAGCTTGTTCTTGAGTTAATGTAGTCAATACACCACCAAAGCCCGCAACCATTGCAGCAGCAACTTCTTCATCCAATTTCTTAGGAAGGAGTTCTACACGAAGCGCAGCTTGTTTTTGCTCTTCAGGAAGATCAGCAAACTTTTCAGCGAACAAATGCATTTGAGCCAATACCTGGTTAGCAAAAGAACCATCCATCACACGTGATGGGTGACCCGTTGCATTACCTAGGTTAACCAAACGGCCTTCAGAAAGAAGAATCAAATAGTTATTTTCATCTTCTGAACGATAAACCTGATGTACTTGAGGCTTAACTTCAACCCATTTGTAACCACGTAAGTAGTTGGTATCGATCTCAGTGTCAAAGTGACCGATATTACACACCACAGAACCTGCTTTTAATGTATCTAACATTGCAGCGTCACATACGTGGTAATTACCCGTAGTCGTTACGATCAGGTCAGTGTTTTGAAGAAGGTCAACATTGATGTCTTCTTTCTTGCCCGTTTGCACACCATTTTTGTATGGAGATACAACTTCGTAACCGTCCATACATGCTTGCATCGCACAGATTGGATCAACTTCAGTTACACGAACAATCATGCCTTCTTGACGAAGAGACTGAGCAGAACCTTTACCTACGTCACCGTAACCAATCACAAGTGCACGACGACCAGACATCAACATGTCAGTACCGCGTTTGATCGCATCGTTTAGAGAGTGGCGGCAACCATATTTGTTGTCGTTTTTAGATTTAGTCACTGAATCGTTTACGTTGATTGCAGGAACTTTCAAAGTACCATCACGTAACATTTCATAAAGACGTTGCACACCTGTGGTGGTTTCTTCAGTCACACCATGGATTTTAGCAATCAGTTCTGGATATTTTTCATGAACAACAGCAGTCAAGTCACCGCCATCATCCAGAATCATGTTGGCATCCCAAGGTTTGCCATTTACATTGATTTGCTGTTCAAGACACCACATGTATTCTTCTTCAGTTTCACCTTTCCAAGCAAAAACAGGAATACCGCGTGCAGCCATTGCAGCGGCAGCGTGATCTTGAGTAGAGAAGATATTGCATGAAGTCCAGCGAACTTCTGCACCCAGTTCAACAAGCGTTTCAATTAAAACGGCAGTTTGAATGGTCATGTGGATACAGCCGAGAATTTTCGCGCCTGCAAGTGGTTTAGCTGCTGAGTAGCGTTTACGCAAACCCATAAGTGCTGGCATTTCTGCTTCAGCAAGTTTGATTTCTTTACGACCGTATTCAGCAAGTGAAATATCGGCAACTTTATAATCTGTAAATGAAGCATTAACCGCGTTCATCAGGATCTCCTAGGATAAAAATAGATTGGATCGTTATGTTCGCGGATGCCGTTTTTGATCAGAACCTGATTTACTCAGAGTACTTGTGACCGAATCGTCGAGCCTAGCGATCTTACGTTTATATGCCTGTAAGAAAGTCGCAGCATCCCTCGACTAGCGGGCTATTGTACTTGGAAATTGATTTTGTTCCAATCTGAAATTGATTATTATCAGCACAATCATATTTGGGATGAAAATTATGGCCTTAGAAATGCCTGAAGAATTAGCCAATCTAGAAGCAAATGGTGGAATTTTTGCGGTATGGATGTTGCTGCAACACTTAGGCATTGATGCCGATATTCAGCAACTGGTAGAGGTATGTGGATATGATGCTGAAAATGGCACGACAACCATCGGTCTAGCTGTAGCATTAAAAAAGTTTGGTTTTAACATTCAGTTTTATACCGATCATGATCTTGATCTTCAGGAGGGTGAAAAACTCAGTTACCAAGAAGCTGAACAACTGGGTTTACCTATTTTACCTGCATTAAATTATCAGCAAATACAACGAGCGTTTGATCAAAATAAATTTGTGATTGTCTATTACGACACATTAGAAGGCGTGGGTAATCATTCATTTGTTTATGATGTAAATGCGGATGAAATCTGTTTCTTTGACAGTTTTGATCCCATGCCAGCTTCAGTTTTTGAGCAGCAACGTAAAGCGGAAGGGATTTGCCGACAAGTGATTGTTGTTGAAACAAATGATTATATCGAGAATTAATACTTAAAACTGTATCAAACAAAAGCCCATCATTTGATGGGCTTTTTCATCCAATTATTCTTCAGCAGATTGAGCTTTATCATGCCAATAATCGGCTTTTTCCTCATCCACATCGATACCCAAGCCGTGCTCATAAATACAGGCTAAATCACGCATGGCTTGAACTTCACCCAGTTCCGCAGCTTGCTTGACCAATTCAACCGACTTGGTCACATCTTTTTCCACTACATCGCCGCGGCGATAAAAATTCGATAACTCTAAAAGAGCAGCAGGATGTTTATGTTTCGCTGCTTGTTCTAACCAGCGGTAAGCATGTTCAAAATAGGTTTTTGCTTCCTCTGGATCTTCTGCCCGCATGTCTTTTGCATAAAATGCATAACCTTCACCCAGCCAGTACATGGCTTCGACATGACCCAGTTGAGCGGCTTTAAGTGCCCATTCTTCAGCAAGTGCAACATGTTCATCATTTTCACTTTGCATATAAATTTCAGCAAGCTCAAATTGTGCATCACGATTGCCTGCCATCGCACGGTTAAAAAGTTCGGTAGAAATAGGGAGATCAGACATTCAAACATCCAAAGCACATAATTGCTATAGCCTAAATGTTTGCTACAAAAAAGCCAATCTGAAGATTGGTTTTTTACACTGTTCAATTTTAGATTAAATAGGTGAGCGTGCTGATAACCCAAATCATTGCGGTTGCAATTGTGATCTTCTTAATCCTGGATTCAAAGTAACTTAAACACAATCCGACAAATAAAACAGAGAAGGTGAGTACACCCACCCAATAGCTGATCATGCTACTTAAACTACCTTGGAAAATACAAATCACTAAAACAAGGAGCAGCAAACTCCGGCCGGAAATGCTGATAAGGCGATTTTAGATACTTTAAGTTTACAATTAAAGATTTAATTTGGTGCTAGATATGCACCTAGTTAGGACACAGCCTAATTGAAATACAATGAGGGGGGATTAAAACTGACCTTTGATTTAATATCATTATAAAAAACAGCGACCGAAGTCGCTGTTTTTAGCTCAAAAGAGCTTAAGCCTCTTGTTGAATACCGGCAACCAACCATTCCTGGTTAGAACCTGCAGGTTTGGTGAAATGCCAAACTTCTGCAAAAGGTTGCGGTAAGCTGTTTAAATCTTCGCTTACAGTACCCGTAAAACGAACGCTGACCACATACTGACCATTTTCAGTTGAAGAATCGGTAACCATGGCATTCAGGTTAGAGAATTCAGCCACATCCTGATCTTGGTTCGCCATAATGTCGTTATACATAGACTGATAAAGATCAGGTGTCAAATAACGTTGAATTTCAGCAATGTTGCTTGCTGTATTCATTGACTGAATATGGTTGAAGCGCTGACGAGCAACACGCAAGAATGCGGCAGGTTCAGTACCATCTGGCAATTGATTGCCATTGCTGGTTGAAGCATTACCAAATGGAGCTTGAGTTGCTGCCCCTGCAGAACCACCTACTGACTGGCCAAAAATATTGCTGTTGTCATTTGAAGTACGTGGTGCTGCATTTTGTTGACCAAACGGTGCTGTATTTCCAGCATTGTTTGGTGCATAAGGATTGTTAGCGGCTAGTTTTTTTTTTGCTCCGAATTTACGGAACAAGAAGAATGCGACTGCAGCTGCTAGAAGAATCCAGATCCAGCTTGGAAGTCCGCCTTTTTCTTCCTGCTGTTGTGCTGTAGCCTCAGCACCGCTTGCAGCAGGTTTATCATCCGCCATTGCATTTGCTGCAACTGCACCAATCGCAGCACCAGCAACACCAGCAGCAACCATTTTACCTACGCCAGAACCTGATTTTTGAGCAGGTGCGGTAGTCGGTTGTGGGGCAGGAGTAGCTTGACGCGGTTGTTGGTAAGATTGGCTTGGAGCAGCAGAACGACTCATGCCGTGGCTTTTACCACCACCTGCACGTTTCGCTTCAGCCATTGGTGCAACCACCAAAGCGGCCATTAAAAGACTTGCCATCAAACCACGCTGTCGAACTTCCATCGAATTTTTCCTAAATAAAAAAATAAATTATAGCCCTATAGTTATGCAGTCATTTGCATCGAATTTCAATATCAAAATGGTGTTTTTTTTACATAATCTTTCATATGTTGAAGCTTAAGCCAATTCTTCACTTAAGCTCATGGCTTCACTTAATGCTTCATGTAAGCGTGCTACAGAAATGATCTGCACATTTGGAATCGGTTTTTGTGGCGCATTGCCTCTTGGCAAAATAATGTATTTAAAACCATGCTTAACGGCTTCTTTTAAACGTTCCTGGCCATTCGGCACAGGGCGAATTTCACCCGATAGTCCAACTTCACCAAACACCGCTAGCTGCTGAGGTAATGCTTTACCACGCAAGCTTGAAGCACAAGCCAGTAAAACAGCCAAGTCAGAACCAGTTTCGGTAATTTTTAAACCACCGACCACATTGACGTAGACATCTTGTCCGGCAGTTTGGACGCCACCGTGACGGTGCATCACCGCAAGCAACATATTCAGCCGGTTTTGATCTAAACCTAAGGCTACACGACGCGGTTGGCCATGTGCATCATCCACCAAAGCTTGCACTTCAACCAGGAGTGGGCGAGTGCCTTCGCGGCTAATCATCACAATCGAACCGGGAATGGCTTCATCATAACGACTTAAGAAAATAGCGGACGGATTGGAAACTTCACGCAAGCCTTTCTCGGTCATGCCGAACACGCCCAACTCATTGACTGCACCAAAACGGTTTTTCACCGCACGAATCATGCGATAACGTGAGTCAGACTGACCTTCAAAATACAATACGCAATCGACCATGTGCTCTAAAACACGTGGACCCGCTAAAGCACCTTCTTTGGTCACATGCCCCACAAGAAATAATGAGGTGCCACTATTTTTAGCAAAACGGGTCAGTAATGCGGCAGATTCACGAATTTGAGATACACCACCCGGTGCAGATTGCAGGGTTTCAGTGTAAAGCGTTTGAATCGAATCGAGGATGGCAACGGCAGGACGTACTTGCGCCAAGACTTCACAAATGCGTTCCACACAGGTTTCCGCCATGACTTGAAGATGGTCTGTCGGTAACTCTAAACGGTGGGCACGCAATGCCACTTGCGAAAGTGATTCCTCACCGGTGACATAAAGCGCAGAACTTTTTGCAGATGCCATATGAGTGGCAGTTTGTAAAAGAATCGTGGATTTACCAATTCCCGGGTCACCGCCAATCAGCACCACAGAACCGGTCACCAGGCCACCGCCTAGAACACGGTCAAATTCACTAATGCCAGTTGCTAAGCGTGATTCATGTGAAACGGAAACTTTATTTAAAGTAGTAATAGTTGCCGCTTGACCTGCATATCCACCTATTTTCGGTTGTGCGCGATGGCTCACGGTTGGCTCAACACGGACTTCAGTCAGACTATTCCATTCACCGCAATCTGTACATTGACCCGCCCATTTAGGGTGGTCAGCTCCACATTGTTCGCAACGGTACACAGTTTTGACTTTGCTCATTGAAGTATTATCTATATAAATAAGAAGATTGAGGAGAAATGTAGCAATAGCTGTATAGAAATACAATTTTTTGCATAAAATTTGGCCATTCTTAATCTTGGCACGTAAACTGCTAAATCTAAGGGAAATGAACTGAGGAACATAAAAGGGATTGAATTTGAATGAAAAAGCGACAGAAACACACTTAGGCTTGAAAAATATTAAATAATCGCTCAAAAACTTTATTTATTTTTTTTAATTTGAGCTACTTTTATCACACGAAATTTGAGAGACGAAAATAACAATGTCAAATGAAAACCATAGTTCATCTGCTGCAGATGGTGAGCTTCAACGAAGTCTGTCGAATCGGCATTTGCAACTTATTGCGATTGGCGGGGCGATTGGTACAGGCTTATTCATGGGCTCGGGTAAAACCATCAGCTTGGCCGGTCCTTCAATTCTGATCATTTATATGATTATTGGTTTTATGGTTTTTTTGGTCATGCGTGCGCTTGGCGAACTGTTACTGTCTAACCTGCAATATAAGTCTTTTATTGATTTTGCCACAGATTTAATTGGTCCATGGGCGGGTTATTTTGTTGGATGGACCTATTGGCTGTGCTGGATCACCATCGGTATTGCTGACTTATCTGCAATTATTTATTACCTTCAATTCTTTAACGGAGGGCTGCCGTTTACGCCTGGAGAAGGGGTAATGATCAGTGTGGCAGCCATCATCTTTATTATGGGCTTGAATCTGGTTACCGTTAAATTATTCGGTGAATTAGAGTTCTGGTTTGCCTTGATCAAGATTATTGCCATTGTGGTACTGATTGCTGTCGGTTTATGGATGATCTTTACCGGATTCACTTCAACTGCAGGTGAAGTAGCGTCATTTACCCATCTCTGGTCACATGACGGGATTTTCCCCACTGGAGTATCCGGGTTCCTGGCAGGCTTCCAGATTGCGATATTTGCCTTTGTTGGGGTAGAACTGGTCGGTACAACTGCAGCTGAAACCAAAGATCCAGAGCGTAACTTACCTAAAGCGGTTAACTCAATTCCGATTCGTATCATCATTTTCTATGTATTGGCATTGGTGATTGTAATGTCGGTGACGCCATGGAATAAAATTGATCCAACCATCAGTCCGTTTGTAAACCTGTTTAGCCAAGCAGGCATTGCTGCAGCAGCGATTATCATGAATCTGGTGGTGTTGTCTTCAGTCATGTCATCCATGAACAGTGGGGTATTCTCGACCAGCCGGATGCTATTCGGTCTGTCACGTGAAGAACAAGGTCCAAAGGCATTCGGGCATTTAAACAAACGTGCGGTTCCAGCGAATGCCTTGTATTTCTCTGCGGTGTGTTTACTTCTGGGTGCTGCACTTCAGTATTTTGTACCAAACACCGTTGAAGCCTTTACTCTGGCAACCACGCTTTCCACCATTTTGTTCATCTGTGTATGGTTGATGATTATCTGGAGTTATATTGTCTACTATAAAACCCGTCCAGAACTGCATGCCAAGTCAACCTTTAAATTACCGGGTGGATTATTTACCTGTTGGCTGGTAATCATCTTCTTTATTGGCATGATTTACGTCTTGTCCTTAGAAGCAGATACCATGAAAGCGCTGATGGTAAGTCCAATCTGGTTCATTATTTTGATTATTGGTTACTTTGGTTTCTACAAACCGAAACATAAATAAGCCCTTTGTTTGTGAAAACGCCAGTTTGAAACTGGCGTTTTTTTTTAACTAGCGATAATCTCTAGCGTTTAGCCCTTTGGTCACGGCGGTGATCGAGTTATACTTCTTCGAAAATATAGGATAGGTGGTCAGATGCGTCTTGTCATTTGCTACATCAGTTTATTGGCAACAGCTTTTGCCTTGGTCGGTTGTGGTCAATCCGGAGCTTTACAGTTACCGAATGATCAGAATTACGACAAGCGTTCGAAATATTTGTTATATCCCAATGTCGATTCAAAACAGCAATCTTCGGCTAAGGAGGAAGCAGCTCCGGTACAAGAGCTCCCTACTTCATCTGCTGAAACGAATTAATTTTCAATATCTAAACGCGTCATCGAAAGGATAGATTCATGAGTTTTACCCGCATTAATGGGGTTCTGCACGCAGAGCAATGTTCGTTGCAACAACTTGCGCAGCAATTTGGCACGCCACTTTATGTTTATTCAAAAGCCACTTTTGAAAAGCATTATCTCGATATGGATCGTGCATTTAGCTTTATCGATCATCAAATTTGTTTCGCGGTAAAGTCGAACTCTAATATTGCGGTATTGAATGTACTGGCAAAGCTGGGTGCAGGTTTTGATATTGTCACTGGCGGTGAACTTGCACGCGTGCTTAAAGCGGGCGGTGAGGCAGCTAAAATTGTGTTCTCTGGCTTGGGTAAATCAGAAGCGGACATTAAAAAAGCCTTGGAAGTCGGAATTGCCTGCTTTAACGTTGAATCCTATGCCGAACTGGATCGCATTCAAAAAGTGGCAGCTAAACTGGGTAAAAAAGCCCCGATTTCTCTACGGGTCAATCCAGATGTCGATGCCAAAACCCATCCTTATATTTCGACGGGCTTAAAAGAAAATAAATTTGGTATTCCCTCGGACAGCGTATTTGAAACCTATCAATATGCAGCATCTTTACCAAATCTGGACGTGGTCGGTATCGACTGTCACATTGGTTCACAACTAACAGAAACGCAACCCTTCGTAGATGCGCTTGATCGCGTGATCATGATGATCGCAAAATTGAAAGAACTCGGTATTAATCTAAAACACATCGACATCGGCGGTGGTTTGGGGGTGACTTATAAAGATGAAACTCCGCCAACCGTTGTCGAATATGCCAATGCGTTGAAACCGGCTTTAGAAAAACTCGGTTTAAAAGTGTATATGGAGCCGGGGCGCAGCATTTCCGCCAATGCGGGTGTCTTGCTGACTAAAGTTGATTTGTTGAAACCGACCAATCACCGTAACTTCGCCATTATTGATGCGGCAATGAATGACCTGATTCGTCCTGCTTTGTATGAAGCGTGGATGGATATTCAGGAAGTGACTCCGCGTTCTGACGTTGAAGCCAAAGAGTGGGATGTGGTCGGTGCAATTTGTGAAACCGGTGACTTTTTGGGTAAAGAGCGCAAGCTTGCCCTTCAAGAAAATGATGTGCTTGCGGTATTGGGTGCAGGTGCATACGGTTTTGTAATGAGCTCGAACTACAATAGTCGAGGTCGTGCTGCTGAAGTAATGGTTGATAGTGATCAGGCCCACTTAATTCGTGAGCGTGAAAGCATTGAATCATTATGGGATAAAGAGCGTTTATTGCCTTAAGGAGTAATGCAGGATGTTTTTAGAATTTACTAAAATGCATGGTCTGGGCAATGACTTCATGGTGGTTGATCTGATCAGCCAGCGCGCTTACCTAGATACCATGACTATTCAGCGCTTGGCCGATCGTCATTTTGGGATTGGTTTTGATCAGCTGCTTATTGTTGAACCACCCGATTTACCCAATGTTGATTTCAAATATCGTATCTTTAATGCGGATGGTTCTGAAGTCGAGCAATGTGGTAATGGAGTTCGCTGTTTTGCACGTTTTGTGCATGAACGTCAGTTGACCACGAAAACCAAAATTAAAGTACAAACCAAAGCCGGTATAGTTGAGCCTGAGCTGGGTCAGAATGGCTGGGTTCGAGTGAATATGGGCTATCCAAAATTCTTGCCGAACCAGATTCCATTCCTTGCTGATGAGCCTGAAAATTTGTACAGCTTAGAGTTGGCCAATGATGAGAGTATTATCATTGATGTGGTGAACATGGGTAATCCGCATGCAGTAACCATTGTTCCAGATGTGCTTAGGGCTGATGTTGCTGGCATGGGGCCTCAAATTGAAGCACATGAGCGTTTTCCACAACGCGTCAATGCCGGTTTTATGCAAATTGTTGATCAAAATCATGCGCGTTTACGTGTGTTTGAACGTGGTGTAGGCGAAACGTTGGCATGTGGCACAGGTGCTTGTGCAGCTGCTATTTCAGGCATGCGCCGTGGCTTGCTTGCTAATACGGTAGAAATTGAACTTGCCGGCGGCAAGTTGCAAATTGAATGGAAAGAGGGCGATGTGGTCTGGATGACCGGTCCAACTGCAAATGTCTATGAAGGCCGTATTGATTTAAGTTTTTACCAACAATAAAGCCGATGGTTTGACTGAAAAAGCACTGTCAGCATGATGGTGCTTTTTTATTTATGGAATGATTGATTATGCAAAAAGCTATGAAACCGCTAGAATCAAAATGAAAAAGCGTATCCTGGGATCTGCTTGAGCATTGAATATAAGACTCGTTAAACATGAATAATATAATCGCCGTTGATAGCACCGATTAAATACAGTGAGAAAAAACGTGATTGATCCTGAGATGCAGATACGTGCTCCTGCTGAATTATTGCTGATGTGGCTAAAAGAAAGACAAATTCAAAATCAGTCCAAACATACTTTGCAGGCCTATGAGCGTGATGTTTCGGATTTTTTAAATTTTTGTGAAATCAAAAAACTCAATCTGGCAGATGTTGAATCGACCGATCTGCGTGAATATCTGGCACAAAAAGTTGAGCAGCAGCAACTGAGTTCCAGCAGTTTGCAACGTCTTTTGTCTTCCATTCGTCAATTCATGAAATGGGCGGAACAAGGGCAATATCTGGCTTTTAATCCTGCCGATGATTTTCAGTTGAAACGTTTGCCTAGACCGCTACCCGGTATGGTAGATATTGAAACCATCAATCAAATTTTAGATCAATCCAAACCTGAAAAACCAGTCGAACAACAAATGTGGTTACGCGATAAAGCGATTTTGGAATTGCTTTATTCTAGTGGTTTGCGACTGGCGGAAGTACAAGGTTTGCGTATTAAAGATATCGATTTTAATCGGCAGCTTTTACGCATCACCGGTAAAGGCAATAAAACCCGGGTGGTACCTTTTGGTTCTAAAGCCAAAGACGCGGTAATGTTGTGGTTGCAAATTTATCCTTTGTGGAATGGTGACTTTGTCCCTGACGCCAATGTGTTTATTACTCAAAAGGGCAATCCGCTTGGCGCAAGACAAATTGAAAATCGGGTTAAATTACAAGCGCAACGTGCCGGAGTAAATGTCGATTTGCATCCACATTTATTGCGTCATTGTTTTGCCAGTCATATGTTGTCAAATAGTCGAGATTTGCGCGCGGTTCAAGAAATGTTAGGGCATAGCAATTTAACCACAACGCAAATCTATACGCATGTTGATTTTGACCATTTGGCGCAAGTCTATGATCAGGCACATCCACGTGCGCAACTCAAGAAAATGTAATAGATATTTAAAGATAGCTAAATTTTGTCTCAACGTGATTTTAAATTTTTTTAAGTCTTAGCATATAAATTAATGAAACTTAAATACATCTATAGCTAGTATTGCGGAATATTATGGACATTTTAAACTATTGTAGAATAATAAAAAGCCAATTTATCAGGTATAAAAATCAAGTATACATATGAACTAGATGGCATGACTAATGCAAAGTTATGACTAATGCCAAGTCATGAAATTATTTATTGTTTGAGTGGGTATTACACCAAGTTTGAAAGTTAAAAATGATAGGGAAAAAAAATGATTTCAAATATTCAAGAAAAGTATGATCGACTGAGTAACGAGCAAAAAGAGATTTTTGCAGGCTATGGTCTGCGTCAGGTGAAGCATTTTGTGGAAATAAGTTTGCCTACTATTGAGCCATCTTTACCTGAAAACACCCATGTCCAAGGCATCAATGCAGAAGGTAAGGTGCAGGCGTTCAATGCAGAAACGCAACAAGGCTATATCTGGATTTCAGACTTGCAGTGGCAAGAGCGGCCGGTGGCTACAGTGGGTGTGGATTTAAAACAGGACTTTTTAGAGGTGTGGGAAATATTTAATCTTCAGGAATACGATTTAATTGATTTGAGCCATATTCACCGTGATTTTTTACAACATTATCATATTTAATTTGATGTTTTAGCCTGCCTGAATAAAATAGTATTTATTTGATAAAGCACAGGTCTTTGCAAGAGGTTACTGTTCTCTAAAGCAGGGTAAGTGAAGTAGTTTTTAAGTTGCATACTTAAACCTTGCATAACAGCGTGGGCTTTGATGTTTTGTACTGCAGTGAATACACAACCACTAGGTTGAGCTTGAGTGAATCAAAAGCAAATTTTAAACAAGCGGTCGTAGCTTCGGTCGTAAAACTATTACTCCCCCCAATATTTCTGCTCAAGTCGCAAAGTACTTTCGATGCAGGGCGAAAAGGTAAATTGACTGGGCTGAGCAGGTAATGCTGTGAAGTCAATAAAATCCCCTACCTTTTTAATTCGACCGCACAGAACTTCCCACCTCGAGTTTCGATAATCCTTTAAAATTTATGCACTAGCGCATTACTTTCTTCCCGATTTAAACAATGGGAAAATAATGCATCATTTCAGTGCTAGAGTTCAGTACATAAAACGACTTGAGATCAGAATCTTGCCATATTTTTAAAATTAAATGCGATGTCTCAAGCTGTACCCCTCCTCATCCTGTCTTAAAGATCATCCAGGGGAAGCTGGAAACTCTGTTTAATAATCTGACTGGGTAAATCCGTTTTAACACTGGTAATGCCATTTTTTTTAGTTAGATGTGTCGACTGGAATTTACGGTAACTTTCCAGATCAGGCACTACGACTTTTAGCATGGCATCACTTTCCCCCAAAATAATGTAGCACTCCATCACCTGGGGCAACTCTTTCATCGCCTCAATAAAAGTGTCAATGGTTTCGGCGTCCTGACCGACCAGCCAGATGCGCGAAAATAAGATCAGCTGAAAGCCAATTTTTTGTTGATCGACAATGGTGGTGTAATTCTGAATCACACCTGCATCTTCCAGTAATTTTACCCGGCGCAAACAGGATGAAGGTGACAGCCCAATTTCACGCGCCAAATCATTATTCTGAATACGGCCATTGGCTTGCAGGTGTCGAATGATATTTTTATCAATTCGATCAAGCTTTACCCGCACAGACTTGGTGGATATTTTCATAAATTAGAATAATATTTGAAAAATGATTAGAATTATAGAATAATTTGAAATCCTATTTTGCAGTATTTATTCGATACTAATTTTCACTTTCAAGACATGGAAAGGGAAAAGGAAATGTCTGTATTTGCACTGTTCGCCTTAACGGTTATCCCGCTTATTTTTACACCTGGACCAGATATGCTATTTATCCTGTCACAAGTGATGGGAAAAGATGCAAAAGCAGGCATGATGGCAACTGTAGGAATATGTCTGGGGTATTTGGTGCATTCTGTTTTGGTAGCGCTCGGTATTGCGGCCATCATTGTTTCCTTCCCGCTGTTATTTGAAACCATTCGCTGGTTCGGGATTGCTTATCTATTATTTTTGGCCTTTGGTTTACTCAAGTCGGTTTTAAGCAATAAAAAATTGGCGATTGAAAACACAAGCACATCGAACCCGATTCAAAAAGGTTTTTTTACCGCTTTACTGAATCCAAAGGGTATGTTGATTTATTTTGCGATTTTACCGCAGTTTATTCATAAAAGCGGTGATACGGTAACTCAAGGTTTGATTCTATCGTTTATTTTTATCGGATTAATCTTTGTGGTGTACTGTAGTTTAAGCTTAATTTTTGCCAAAATTACCCAAAAGACCCAGATTGATGAACGTAAACAAAAATGGATTGATGGCGGTTCGGGTAGTTTGCTCATGCTTGCTGCAACCTGGTTAATCATTCAATAACACGCTGATGAACAGCATGCCACCGTGGCATGCTTTTTAAGTAGCAGCAAATTTGTAGATTAAAAGTAATTTATTACAAGTTTATTCTAAAAAATGATCGTTTTTGCTACAGATATAGCAGAAAAAAGCTTCCTATCTGTCTTAAATGACAGTTTAAAACCTAGTCAGCTAGGCATCAAGGCCAAGCTCCTGTAGCTATAAAATAATTGAAAACAAGAATTAAATCAGAACTTTTGATGATATTAATCAAATAAAAACATAATAAGAATCAATAGTTAAAAAATAAATAAATATTGAGAGAATTCATCTTAATAAAAATACTTCAAAAAAATATGAACGCTTAGTTCAAGTAATTTTACGCATTTTTACAGCTCTTTCGATAATTGTGACTTGACCGAAATGCCATACGCATTGCAAGATAGGGCACCTAAAAATTTTAAGTGAAGAGTTATTATAACTTTTCTCAATATTTACTTTTGCTGAAACAGCCGAGGATTACATGAAGGCTCTTGTTGCTGTAAAACGTGTGGTTGATGCCAACGTTAAAGTTCGCGTTAAACCGGACA
>NZ_JBYMDJ010000008.1:0-181223 GCF_057766365.1 Acinetobacter sp. GG23 | reverse complement strand
TCATAATCTCTTAATGATCTATCTTGCTCTTCGTCAGAGACAAGTTTCAACGCAACAAAATAAACAACTTAACCAAATCAGCTCAGTTCAGTTCGTTTGCTGTATCGCGTCGGGATGCTGCGTATTCTATACAATTTATTAAGGGACGCAACCCCTTATTTCACGTATTTGCAATGAGTGTTTGTTTTTTGGTCTGATCTGCTAAAAAAATTGTATTTTTACTCGTTTTTTAATCGTATTTATAAAGAATCTACTTAAATAGATTTTTGAACTGATTTTTATTATGGGTTTAGCATCTATATTATTATGTTTACCACCTTAATCTGCCTCGCTAATCTGTATTTCAATTTTTCTAAATTTGACGCAAATTCTCCAAGAGTAAATTTGCCTAAAAAACTGTAATAAGGAATAGGCTGGTTTATCTTGTTCATTCTAGCCAACTAAAAAATAAAAGAATTACAGCTATCATTTTTATCTATGTATCGGCTTTGTATAAATCCATTAATTTCCAAACAACTCCTATATGCTTTCCTAAAATTTTTTTTCCGCTATGAAGGCTCCCACCTTCCTAACAATTGAACAATCGAACTTATTTTTATTCCTAAAAGTCGATTTTTATATTTATCTTTGAATAGCCACCGATTTTGTAGACACTCTTTAGTTAGATAAAATGGCTAATTAACGAGGTGTTTATGAGCAGTAGCAAACGATATCCTGAAGAATTCAAAATTGAAGCAGTAAAGCAAGTGACTGAAAAAGGTCATAGCGTGGCTGAAGTTGCCGCACGTTTAGGTATAACCACGCATAGTCTTTATGCCTGGATTAAACGTTATGATCCTCAACAGCCTAAAATCACAGAATCTGGTGATCCACTTGCGGAATTGGCAAAGCTAAAAAAAGAACTTCAAAGAGTCACAGAAGAAAGAGACATATTAAAAAAAGCCGCGGTGTACTTCGCAAGCCAGTCCAGGTGAGGTATGCCTTTATTCAGGACAACCAGCGTATCTGGCCGATCCGTCGTTTGTGTTCAACTTTAGATGTTCATCACAGTGGCTATTACGCATGGTTAAAGCAACCCATCAGTAAGACTGCTCAGAAACAGCAAGAGCTTTCAGGATTGATTAAACAACTCTGGCTCGAATCTGGTGGAGTTTACGGCTATCGTAAGATTTACTGTGACTTAAAAGACATAGGTGAAAGTTGTGGAATCAATCGAGTCCATCGGTTGATGAAAGTGGGTGGTCTTAAATCACAACGTGGCTATCGTAAACCTAGAGTACATACTGGGACTTCAGCGGTTGTGGCTGAAAATACTTTAGATCGGCAGTTTAATCCAACTCATCCCAAACAACTGTGGGTGACTGACATTACTTATATTCGTACACATGAAGGATGGCTATACCTTGCTGTGGTGATTGACTTATTTTCACGTCTTGTTGTTGGTTGGTCTATGAAATCGAGAATGACGACAGATCTGGTTTTAGATGCCTTATTGATGGCTCTATGGCGAAGGAAACCGAAGAACAAAGTACTCATCCACTCAGATCAAGGTAGCCAATATACAAGTCATGAATGGCAAGATTTCCTCAAACATCATAATCTGGAAAGTAGTATGAGCAGGAGAGGAAATTGCCATGACAATGCTGTTGCTGAGAGTTTCTTTCAGTTGCTAAAGCGAGAGCGTATTAAGAAGAAAATTTACGTATCGAGATCAGATGCTAGAGCAGACATATTTGAATATATTGAAATGTTTTACAACTCGAAACGACGACATGGTTCCAATGGTCAGCGTTCTCCATTAGATTATGAAAAGGCCCATCAAAAGATGGTTACGTGTGTCTAGAATTTTAGTGGCTATTCAAAGGCACATACTAGCTCTCATACATCACTAGTTCTTAATGATGCGCATTAATTTAATTGTTTATATATCCATTCTAAAAAATCAGTTTTATTTCTTAATGGAGGTGATAAATCAATATTTACTATTTTACGACTGCCAAACATAATAATAACGTTAGAAGGCGAGTCAAATTTTATCCCGGATTCATGATCTTGATGAATTTCAGTAAAAAAATCTAATAATTGGTCCTGATTTTTTTTTACTTTAAATCCTGGTCGTACGACAAGAAAATTGTAGACTTGTTCTAACAAATGAAAATTAACGTTTTTATCCATTTTTATTATCTATAGAATTAAATAATTGAGGCTTAATATGCCCGACTTATTATTAGTGGTTTGTTGAAGAAATGTTAATCTAAACACTGCCCTCTATTAAAACCGATTTAATCATAATTTTGATTTTACTTGTCTTTATCCATTGAGTGAGGTGAAGTGGTTTTATCTTGCTGTGAAGTATCAGTATCCCGTTTTTGACATGCAGTTAAACCCACTACTGCTACTAATCCTACTATTACTAGTAATTTCATTGTTTATCCTTATATTGATTGAAAATCAATAATATAATAATTACTCAGTTACACCGTTTAATTTTTATAACACAAATGTAAAAGCCCACTTTTCGATGAGCTTCTAAGTTTTAAATTTTACCTATACTTTTCAAAAGTATAATAGGGAATTAATCCAAATTTACAGGGTTAATTTTTTTACGAGCCGGAAAATTCTTTAAACTGAACTCCTGAAGTTAAAAGTTTGATCATAAATAAATTATTTGTCTCCTTATTTTCACTATTATTTCACAGGAATCATTAAGTGCTGATAAGGAGTTCCATGCCACATTACGTAGGGGACAGCAGTGTCTGGTTGAGCATGATTGGGGTACATGTCATAGAAGCGGGATTCTGCACCAACGATCATGACATGAGGGCCAGTTTTGACCCAGTGATTCCCCGCGGTGGGTTTCTTGGCATAGGGATCCACGTTACTGGCATCCGTGCCACCTGCCAGCATATACATGAAGCCGATTTTACCCACTGTAGGGGGTTTGTGACTCATCCAGGCTTCTGCCCACTCCAAAGCTGCCTTATCCATACACATCGGGTCTGGACCGGGAGTGGTCGGATTATCCGGCATACAGGTAAAACCATTATTGCCTTTACGCAAGATGCGCATTCTGCCATTCGCACCTATAGCCACAATAGTGGCCGCTGCTGCTACTTTTTTTGGCGCAGCACTCATGGCACTGGCGATGGCATTCTTGTCTGCTGTAGAGGAAGCTTGTTCTGAACCAACTTTAGCCGCTATGGGTTGGTCAGCTGCTAAAGCGGCGGATGCAGATAGCGCAACCCATCCGGCGATAAGTAATACTTGGGGAAAATTCATGGCATGTTCTCCTTGAATCATAAGTAAAGTACTTGGTTATACCCCAGATCAAGAATGACAATCGACACCTCAACTGCTTTTGAGGGTATTGCTTATTGCTGTTATAAAGGCCATTTTTTTAAAGAGTACTTTTATTCGAGGCTATTAAAGTGGTGACCGTATCTATGGGAATCAGTGACAATAACGATCATGTTATGACGCGTGTCGTAGTATTCCTGCGTATTCTCCGAATAGAAAATTGCATTCTTAACGCCTAAAAGTTACATAGCCTATTTATCAGAGAGCTAAAAAACAGAATCAAGCATAGCTATTCTTATCAATTAACTACTTTTAATCATATTTTATGCTTACTTCAACTTGATGTACCACAATGCTCATATTCCATAACAAATAAAACTATTAGGACATAATAAATTACATACCTAAAAAACTGTATAGCGAAAAAATTATTTAATATTCAATTAAATATGATAACAATTTAATAAATTATTGATCTCGAAAAAAAAGGTATTTAATTCAATAATTCCAGTGAAAATACATGCTACAAACTTTTATATTTAGTTAAATTCTATTATGCGCAATAATAAAACACCCTTTAAATACTGACTTTAAAAGTTTTTTATATTCCTAGAGTTTTTTCGATTTCATCAATTAAACTCCGATCACAACCTATTAATTTAGAAGATATTTTAGCGATTAGAAACCTATGGGAGGAGCGTTTGGTAGAATCGGGTGATCGTTTAAACTTTACCTAAAGATAGCGTTTAAGAGAAGAAATCAAAGGTTTGAATCAAGTGATACGGCAATGCAATCTCGACTTGAATAAATTATTAAATTATCCATTATTTCAACCACGAACTGCCGCTTCTATAGCAGAAATATCGATTTTCCTCATCGTCATCATTGCATCGAAAGCCCGTTTGGCGGCTGTACGATCAGAACTGGTATATGCCTTTGTTAGGGCGATCGGCGTAATCTGCCAAGAGATACCCCACTTATCCTTGCACCAACCGCATTCACTCTCCTCGCCACCATTGCCAACGATCGCATTCCAGTAGCGATCCGTTTCATTCTGGTCTTCAGTCGCAACCTGAAAAGAGAACGCTTCGTTGTGCTTGAACGCAGGTCCACCATTAAGTCCAACGCACGCAACACCCAGCACGGTGAATTCGACCGTCAATACATCTCCTTCCGTTCCCGATGGATAATTTCCAGGTGCGCGGTGCACTGCGCCGACCGATGAATCCGGAAATGTCTCGGCGTAAAATCGCGCAGCGCCCTCAGCGTCATTTTCATACCAAAGGCAGATCGTGTTCTTTGCAATGTTCATCATTTCACCTCTTCATTGAGACTCGATCTACGCTATTTTGCATGACTGCAATGTGGCTTACATATCGGTCTAACTAAGTTATACGACACCTTTTCCATATTTAACTAAAAAATCCAATAAACCTATTTTATAATTGTATTTTTATTGATCTAAATATATATCTGAGTAATTAAAACTAGCCATTTTTTGATGCTTAATAAATGTTTTATAAAGAAATCTAATGAAAATAAAGCCTAATCAACCATATGTTGATAATTTTTTAAACAATTCATTTGGGTATGCCAATCTGATATACCTAAAAGTACCGATTTCATTCTAAATAGAATCATGAGCCGGGCTTTGCTGCAAATTCCGTCACAAGAAGTTATTCGCTAATATACTGATAAAACGAACAAGCCCGTATCTAAAACTATCCAACCCAGTGATCAGATTTATATAAACTACTTACAACTATCAATAAACCGTTAAGTCAAATAACACTCAATCTATTGGTCATTTTCCCAATAATAAGAGTGTATTCTCCCTTTTTTAAATGGAAATTTAACTTATTAATTCAATTTGAAATAGTGTCAGCAGAATCTGAAAGCCACATATCAATTCCATACCCCTATCCCTTTAAAATCTTTTTTAAAACACCTTATTTTTTAATTATATCAATGGAATTAATTACTAAATCTGCTATACCTATTTTGCCTTATGCTATTTTTATCCATTAGAAATTATTCCCACACAAATAATAATTTCGCGTGCCATAATTCAAATCTGTTTAGGGCTATTTCTTGTAGAATATATTTTCAGGGTAACAATACGAAAAAATTCCAGCTCAAGAATAGTGAAACTCAAACTATTTCTAGCTGATACGTACTTATTCAGAAACTGATGAAAAACCGTATGGCCAATAATGACAAAGTGCTTCGATCACCAATTTCATGTTCGCATAGCAGGATTGAATAAGTTTATTGGATTGACCCAACCCCACCCTCAAGTTCTATTTTTCACTTACTCAATGCGGGTTTACTTTAGCTTTCGAATGTTTATACAACTCATTCTGTCATGAGCAAGATTATTTTAATGGATAAATTTAAATGAAAATTGATGAAGATTTAACTTTAAAAAAAATTCAAATTTTTTTATCTTTTATGCGATGTGGCAATTTATCAAAAACGGCTGTTGAAATGCAGATCAGTAATGTCAGTGTCCACAAAGCCTTGCATTCTCTTGAAAACTCGTTACGTTGCCCTTTATTTAAAAATGAAGGGCGCAATTTAATTCCGTTAAAGAGTGCCTACGTGCTGGAAGAATATTCCAAGAAAATTATCCAGGACATTGTCACTACCGTGAATAAAACACGTGAAGCAGCAGGATTTGCCTCAAAAATATTTCATCTAGGTTCCTTGTACTCCTTAACCGTGACCACTTTGCCCAGCATTATCAGTGGGGTAAAACTTAGACGGGGTGAATTAGATATCCAGCTCTTGCTGAGTTCAAATATCGATTTAGTCAAAAAACTAAAAGAAACAGAGCTGGATGCAGTGATTGTCGCACTGAATGAAACCACCTCTGGTCAGGATTTTGAACATTTACCGATGTTTGAAGATGACATTTTTTTAGCAGTAAATAAAGACTCCAAGTATGTGGGATGTGATGAAATTGATTTAAGCCTGCTCAAAGATGAAACCTTCCTGACTTTGGCAAAAGGCTTTGCAACCCGTAGCGATAGTGATGTGCTATTTGAAAAAGCCAAAATTGATCCTAAAGTATTTTTACAGGTTTCTGATATTTTCACTTTAATCAGTATGGTCAATTCAGGGGTTGGTTTGGCGTTATTACCAGGACGTATTGCAACGATTTATGAAAGCTCGGTTAAACTGATTCGGTTAAAGCAGGAGTATCGAATCAAACAGAAAATTGGTCTGGTTTTTTTGAAAAGTAAGGAGCGCGATCCTAACTTATTGGCATTAATTGCTGAATGCCGTATGTTTACAAGAAATTTTTAAATTAAAAATTGGGCAAAGGATTGATTATCAATTGCCCATACTGAATAAAGCCACGTAATATTTAACCGAAAATAGCATTTATACTTAGAAAAAATATAGATGGGCCTAATAGGCATCCTAAGCCGGTGTAGAATGTTGCTACCAAGGCACCATAAGGAACCAGACGCACATCAGTACCTGCTAGACCTGCCGCCGTTCCACTTGTTGTGCCCGCCAAACCGCCAAATACCATGGCTGATTGCGGACTTTTCAAGTACATAAATTTAGCAAGTAATGGTGTTCCAACCATAAAGAAAACAGATTTAATTAATCCGATCGCAATGGATAATGCAATTACATCCGAAGTTGCACCAATAGCGGTACCTGTAATTGGACCAACAATATAAGTCATTGCCCCTGCTCCAATTGTAGTCATTGAAACAGGATCTTTATATCCCATTAGCCATGCCGTCATCGCCCCGATCATAAAAGGAACGACACAACCCAGCAAGAGTGCAATCAGGCCTATCTTCCCTGCTTTCTTGACCTCTTTCACATCTACTTCAAATGCAGTCGATGCAATGGCAAGATCACGAATCATGGCGCCGCCAAGTAAGGCAAAGCCCGAGAAAATGGTAATATCTGAGATGCCTTTGGTACCATGGGTATACACGCCTGCAAAGTAGGCGATTACCAGGCCCAGTGTAATTGCAATTGCGGAACTTTGAAGTTTACCTCGGGTCAAATACTGTGAAAGTAAATGAGAAACAAACATCATAAGCCCTGTGACTGCAAGTGCAGTAACCAACGCATTTTTGCTTAATACTGCAATTAAAGTATCCATTATTTAATTCCTTTTAATTATTGAATTCGTATTTTTTAACGAAAATTAGGCTGCCTTTTCCTTTGTTTCGACTGGCCATTCATACACCTCGTAATCGCCATTTATTTTATTTAGATAGCGAATCACCAAAACTGTGCCGATTAATGATGCAACTGAAACAATCAGTCCCAACATTCCACCTGATAATGCTGCTACAACATTTTGGCCAGCAGACATGGCAACAACAATGGGAATATACATGCCTGACCAATACAACACGCCAAACTGGGTGTCTTTAGGTAAATATCCTTTTTTAGCTAAAAGCTCTTTTGATAAAATAAGTAAAATCATTGAGATGGCAACACCACCGACATTTGCTTTGACCCCTAGCAACATGCCAAGCGTATTACCAAAATAATCTCCGAGTAAATGGCAAATCGCCAGGAGTGCTGTTCCATATATAATCATTGTTAATTCCTCATTTCCTTGAATAACTTGCTTTTTAAATCGGGTTAGCTATTTGATTCAGCATTTTCTTTTTGCATGGCGACTATAAGACTGTCCGTGCGTGTTGTTTGAAATGACAAAACGCTGCCTTCTTTAAAAACTTTTCTTGCCAGGCCCGTTAAAATCGAGCCAGGTAAAACTTCGATTTGCAACCTTACTCCGCGTTCCCACGCCGCCTGAACGGTACTTTCCCAGTCAATGCTGCGACACATATTAAAGATCAGATCCTCTTTAATATGTGCTACTCCGTAGATTAACCGCGCAGATGTACCACTCAAATATTTGAACTTTGCTGGACTCAAACCTATCGGGTTCATAGCCTGAGCCAGGTGTAGTGCCTGTGCATTCAACAATTCACAATGCGAGGGCACGCTTACATTTAATTTCTTGGCCATTGCTCCCTTAAGTTTGGCAATATCTACCACCTGCTGCATGGCCATTTCTGAACCAGAAATCACAATCTGGTTGGCGACATTAAAATTTGCGATATAGATATTGCCCATTTTTTGATAAACCTCTGCCACCCAATGGCTGACTTCTGATTTATCTGCATTGATGATAGCTGTCATGCCATAACCAGCAGGATAAGCCTCTTGCATGAGCCTGCCACGTAATGACACCAGCTTCAGACCGTCTTCAAAACTAAACACTCCGGCTACTGCTGCAGCTGTCCATGCGCCGATGGATAACCCAGCCACATACTCAGGTTGTACCTGTGCATCAAGCAAAATAGCTGAACTGATATAACCTGCCAGATACAAACACAGTTGCACGGCCTCAGTTGAACCGAGTGCCTCCGGCTGATCAAGTGTCAGTACATCACGCTGTAAAGCTACACAAGCACGCTCCAAATAGTGTTGAACTAAGTGATGCTCAGGCAGATCATGCAACATGTTGACTTTTTGAGCTCCCTGCCCGGGATACACCCATATCGTGCTCATATGACTTCCTTTTCTTGCCAGGGGTTTTCAACTAAAACTGCAGCATCATGACGTTTAAGTAAAACCTTTCCTGAACTGGTTGCCCATTCTTTTAAAGCCACCCCGCCCTGTGGGGTTTGTAACTGAACATCTAATTTGTCCGTTGTCTCTGCCAGCTGCTGCAACATATTCTGTGCAATCTGTTTACTCAAGTAATTCGGCATACGAACCAACAGATCAATATCACTTTGCTCATGCACAGCTTGAATACCGCTTGCGAGTTCAAAACCTACACTCCCTGTATATCCCCACTGCACTGCAAAGCTATTCATGATCTTGGCAATTCGCAGCAACCGCTCTTGCAAGTGAGGAAACTGCTGTAGATTTACATCCAGTAATTGCTCGGGACTGACACAACGGCGAATGGCAGCGCGTAACATCTGCGTTGCATAACGCTGATGACGAGCACGACCACGTATACCGACTGCAACCCTGGATGAATCTGTGATGGCTCGCCTGACCACAACCGGATGTCCAGCCTGCATAGCTTCTACAGCCCATGCAGGTGCTGACTTTTCCAGTTGTCGGGCAGTCATTCCCCATAACAAATCATGTGCTTGCAGGGATTTCATGGTTTTACCACTCAGCAGCCAAACGATCGCGCACCTGTTTAGATGCCTGCCGATTAACGCCCTGCAAACGATGTTCCAGTCCTACGGAATCGAGTGCCTGCACTTCTGCAATCGCCTGTTTAATGCGCTGTTGAATCTGTGCTATATCGGCATAACTGGGCTGTACGGGATTGGATACGGTTAAGATATCGGTTAACAAGCCTAAGGTGGAATAGCTTTCGATGTCATACGCCATTGGTGGAATACTGGCTGCCAATTTTTCCAGCTCATCGACAGAACGTAAAGTCACCCGTGCGGCTGATTCTTTACCCATGGCATGTACCATAACGCCTTCGTCTTTTAGTGCAAAGATACGATTCGCCTGATAGCCATGCGCCAGAAATGCACCTGACATCGATTTGCCTACTAGCAGACTGATCACTGGATGTTTGGCTAATCTTGCACGGGCATAACTATCTACTGCACCCGCTAAAGCCAAATAGATCCCCAGTAATTCTTCACGGCGACCATAGGCCTGACTCGGTACATCCACCACACAGATAATGGCACGCTTAGACTCAAGCTCGTGGTCTTGTTGAATCACCTCATCCACTGCTTTGGCCAAAGACCAGCCTTCCAATACACCCACTTCGCCATGACGCGCACGCGGATACAGATTTTGTGTGTCGGGTACTACCGCAATAACCCGTACATATTGCTGATTGAATTGACCATCTGCGACCAAAATAGAATCGCTATATCCGGTGAGTTGGGTAAAGTTGGCAGTCAATGCATTAAACCAATTCAAACCACGCACCGAAGTATTGTTATGAACATAACTACTCATGAGGACTCTCCCTGATAAAGTGCCTGCACTTGCTGTGGTGTCAATTGCTCAGCAGTATCTATATTTCGCAAACGCGGCAGATAGAACTTATAATTTGAACTGCGATGTACGTGCGGTACGCCATGAGTCATAAAGTCTTGAATGTTCTGTTTGATTTGTTCACGATCATCCTCTACAAAAGCATCGATCATGGCACTTGCAGCACGTTGCTGACCACCGGTCATGCTCCAGATAAAAGGCCGGTCTTTAGCGTCATATTCCTGAACGCCGGCTTCTTGCTCAATCACTTGAGGGCCATTTAAACCAAGGCGACCTTCCTGCGTCATGATTAAATAACTGCATAGGCCCGCAGCAATCGACATTCCACCAAAGCAACCTACGCTGCCTGCAATAACCCCAATAACAGGGCGATATTGACGCAAATCCACAATTGCAGCATGAATTTCGGCAATTGCTGCCAAGCCTAAATTGGCTTCTTGCAAACGTACCCCACCGGTTTCTAGCAATAAAATCGCTGTGGTGGGAATACCGTTACGGTTATCTTTAGCTGCCAGTTCCAATGCACCTGCGATTTTGGCACCTCCGACCTCACCCAGACTTCCTCCCTGAAAGATCCCTTCGATGGAAATCATCACCACAGGTTGTTGCTGGAGGGTGCCTTTTGCAACCACGACCCCATCATCTGCCTGTGGCACAATATTTTGTTTCATCAGCCAAGGTGACATCACACGGGCGAAAGGATCCAATAGTTCGCGAAAGCTATTTTCATCTAACAGTGCTTTCACACGTTCACGTGCATTCAGTTCAATAAAACTTTGTTTATTGAGTAACGTTTCTAAATCAGCCACGGTTCACCTCTTCTAATGCTTGTTCAAAACGTAAACGCACAACGCCCGGTGTCGCTCCAAAGTCATGAATGTCTGCATTGACAGCTGGAGGGGTCTGCGCACTAAACATGCGTTCAAATAAGTTTTTCCAGCGTTGTGAACTTCCATCTACAGAGGTGATCACCTGAATGGTTATTTTTTCTGTTTGACTCGGCTGCATTAATATTTCAAGGTCGCCTGAACCTACGCATCCCACCAAGGCTTGTCTGGTTGGAGTGCCACCTGCAGGAAACTCAAAATTAAGTATTTCCATTCCATTTCTTCCTATTTTTTTTGAATTAAAGTTGCTCAACACGATCAATAAATAAGGTCACTGCAAACAGATCAGCCACGCCACCCGGTGATGCATTCAAAAGCATTAAATCCATTTCTAAAATTTGTAAGGCGCGTTTCCCAGTAATCGTGGCATAGCCACCCAAGTCGAGTACACATTGCGCACCCATATGCATGCGTTTCAGCCCTACTTCTCCTGCCCGATACAATACACAGGTATCTCTGAGGGTGGTCATCATTGCCAGTAAACTGTCTACTTGTGCTGCGAGTTCATGATTATGTTGTATACGACTGGCACGTAACTGGGGTAAGCCATATTGCATCACCACCGGAAAACCGAGTTGTGCCTGAAGTTTTGCTCCACCTGCACCATATTTTTTATGCACATATTGCCCATGAGTTTCATTATGTTTTGGGATGAACCGGTCTTCTAAACAGGCGAGTTCAGCTGCACACTGGCAAATTTCGCCCGCTTTGATCGCTGTTGCTTTTAGGCTATTTAAGGCAGTAGCCGTTACCAGCAAACCTAAAGCCCAGATCGCCCCACGATGGGTATTGATTCCTTGGGTTTCCTGTAACATAGTGACTTCGCCATCACGCCCAATTTTTCCAATTTCCTCACGTAGACCTTGCGAAACAAATCCATGATCTAAAGCGGCTTGCGCCATGGCTTCGAACATCGGCTGTAAACTTCTGGCTGAACGTTCCATCAGTTGCAGCGTCAAATCCTGATGTGCACCACTGCCTCGTTGGTCGACCAACGCAGGTTTGGGGGTAAGATTGACTTCATCAATTAAGGCGTTAACAGCTAAGTCAGCTAAAAAACTGCAATATTGACGGGTTGTAGTCTGTACAAGGGCATTCATTACCAGCTCCTGAATTTTGCAGGTGGTTGATATAAACCATCAGACCACGCCACCAAGTCACTGATATTTTTAGCTGCCAGCAATTCACGTGTTGCATCTGTACGGCGGATACCCAAATCTTCAGGAAAGACCACCAAACCGTCTCGTCTTAAACGTTCTGTGGTTTTTGGATTATGGTTGAGTCCAATTTCAGTCACGCCGGCAACGGCAGCAATCATTTCTTCCCGTTCTTGTAAGCTGCTGGCTTTATACAAGTAAGCAATGCCCTCTTCGGTCAATAAATGGGTGACATCATCGCCATAAATCATGATCGGTGCCAAAGGCATATTGGCCTTTTTGGCAACATCTACGGCATCTAGGGTATTAACAAAAGTGGGCTTGCCACCTTCCTGAAAAGTCTCAACCATTTGCACCACGAGTTTTTTACCCCGTGCCAAATAAGTGTCAGTTTCGGTTGTGCCAAGTAAACGCATATCAAGCCAGGCCGGTGTGGCATGACGACGACCGCGTGGATCATGTCCCATATTGGGTGCGCCCCCGAAGCCTGCCAGACGACCTTTGGTTACCGTAGAGGAATGGCCTTGACCATCAACCTGTAAGGTTGCTCCAATAAACAAGTCAACAGCATACTGCCCGGCAAGCTGACACATCATACGATTGGAACGTAGGGAACCGTCACGACCCGTAAAAAACACATCTGGACGTGCGGCGACATATTTTTCCATGCCCAGTTCAGTCCCAAAACAATGCACACTTTCCACCCAGCCGGATTCAATCGCAGGGATTAGGGTTGGATGTGGATTTAACGTCCAGTTACGGCAAATTTTGCCTTTTAAACCTAAGGACTCACCATAAGTAGGTAAAATAAGTTCGATGGCCGCCGTATTGAAACCAATGCCATGATTCAATGACTGTACATTATGACGTTCGTAAATACCGCGTATCGCCATCATTGCCATCAGGATATGTACGGGTTTAATGTGTTTTGGGTCACGGGTAAATAGCGGTTCAATATAAAAGGGTTTATCAGCCACCACTACAAAGTCGACCCATGAGGCAGGAATATCGACTCGCGGTAAGTCAGTGACATCATCCACCAGTTCATTGACCTGTACAATCACGATGCCATCACTAAATGCAGCAGGTTCGATTAATGCCGGGGTATCTTCAGTACTGGGACCTGTATAAATATTGCCATGACGGTCTGCCTTAAACCCTGCCGATAAAACTACATTTGGAATCAGGTCAACCAATAAACGTGAATAAAGTTCGATATAGGTATGGATTGCACCAATTTCCAGTAGGCTATCTTCAAGTAATTGGCTTATACGTAAACTTTGAGTACCCGCAAAAGAGAAATCTAGTTTCTTGGCGATGCCTTTTTCAAATAAATCCAGATGTTCAGAACGCCCGACACTCGGCATAATCATATGCAGATTATTTAAAACTGAAGGATTGGTTTGCGCCAAAGAGCGTGAGAGAAAATCGGCCTGTTTTTGATTATTTCCTTCTAAAACCACTCGATCGCCTGGCGTGATTAGGGTTTCTAACACTTTAATAATATCTTGAGTGGGAATAACCACGCCATCCGTGTATTGACGTGCCATTTCAAGCTTTAACTGTTTTTTAAGACGACGCTGAGTCCATTTACTGTCATTTTGCTGAACAGAACTTTCCATGTTTTACCTATAGCTGATGAGTTTTGCTTTACCCCTATCAAAGCTTTTTATTTTTTTTTGATCAATCAACCAAATATCAAGTTAGTTAACTTGAAGTTAACTGTTTTAATTAAATTATTGTTTTTAATAAAAATAACCATTAAGAAACTTACGACTAAAATCTTAAAGCTGTTCTTTTATAATGATTATCAGTAGTTGAGAAATATTTTTTCTCAATTAGGATCTATATCAACCTAAAGAAGATTGAGAAGAAGAAATGTTGCACTATTCAGATACGAGCAAGCCAGAAAAATCGGACATCTATTGTTACAAAACCGGCTCCGACTATGCTGTGCATAACTTCGTGCGGCCGGCCAGATAGGCAGTGCGGCCAATTTCTGGCGTCGACAATAGATATAGGAGCACCCCCTCGTTGGCGACGACTATACGCTTAAACAGTTCATCCCAGGTCGTGGGGAGAGATGGAGAAGCGGCCCAAGTGCACCTGCATAAGTACACGTGTGCCCAGACCCTCGATCGCCTGTGCAGTATGCTCCGGGTTCATATGGACGTTCGCCCAGCCCCGCGAATCTGCCACACCTTGGTCGACAGGGCTAGGATGCGGATAGTCGAGATGATCGTATTGGTCGTGGATGATCAGCAATACATCGATCTTGGGCATGTCGTCCGCCCCCCATAATCGATCAGGAAGCAGTATCCGCCCAGTTGTACGAAAAACAAGGAGTGACCCAGCCAGACCACCAGATCCTACGCAGGATCGAGTGACTTAAGGTTGGTCTTGATACCGGGAATGACGCGGCGGCCGAGGCGGCCCTTATCCTTTTATTGAGGGTAAGCGGCGTACCTCTCGCCTGCTCATGACTTTAGAGTAAATGAAAGCGGGTTATCCAACTTTTGTAATTACTTTTGAGAACCCTCTTGTCTACTATAAAGCTTTAGATATATGGATGGATTTTGCAAAGGCTGCGACATGAAATCCATTGATTGCTGACGCTGTATTGGAGGGGTTTAAGCCTTATCAGCGTGTTTTAGGAATGCAGTCTTTAATTTTTAATTATATCAATAAAAATCAGATACTAACTTTCATATATCCATTCAGCCTTTGGCCATTTTTTCTGCTCAATAGATTGCTCAACACACCCCACAATTTCACGTGAAATGATCCGAATATGTTTGGGAATATTTCTTGTAGAATGCATGGCTAAAGTAATCACCCGAGAAAATGCGGGATCTACAATTGGAGTAACTTTAATTAATCCTGCTCTAAACTCATTTATTACAGAAACTAAGGGTAATATTGTATAACCAAAGCCCTGGATAACAAGCTGTTTTTGTATATTCAAATCATTAGTTTCAGCATAGATATTTAAGTGAGATCCATTTTGCTTATAAGCCTGCTCAATCAGGGAGCGTAAGCGGTGAGGATGAAAAGGTAAAATTAATGGAAATTTCTCTATTTTTTTAAGTTCAAGAACTTCATTTTGCTGAAGTGTGGATTGAGCTGACCCTATTAAAAATAGAGGCTCTTTTACCAGCGGAGTCAGATCAATTAACTTCGAAGGTGTAGCGTCGTACATCAAGGCTAGATCAATATCTCCCGTCTCTAACCACTCTTTTAAATGCCCAGAATATCCCACTGATATTTTCACTTGTACCTCAGGATACTTTTCCTTGATCAAATTCATAATCAAAGTAGAAAGTAATTCACTAATACTCGACAATACACCGATATGAACTTTCCCTCGAATTATCCCTTTGTTTGCAGTCAACTCCAATTTGGCAGTTTCAATGTCTTCCAAAATCCTTCTAGCATAAGGCTCAAGAACTTTACCCTCATCCGTCAGCGCCATACCATGACGAGAACGGTTAAATAGTTTTACCCCTAATTCGTCTTCAAGCATTTGAAGTTGCCGAGACACTGCAGGCTGCACAATGTTAAGCATAGCTGCAGCCTTGGTTAAATTTTCAACTTCTAAAATAGTAATAAAAGTACGTAATTGTTTAATGTCCATTTCGATAATTTTCTAGCATGTCTTCCATCAAAATATACTATTTTAATTTCCAATCCATAACAATATATGATCAAAAACAAGAAGAGATCAAAATAAGGATATTTAAGTGAAAAGTACTTTTAATAACTACCCAGAAATTCGTGAAGCTGTTCGTGCATTGTGCGCACAATTTCCAGATGAATATCATCGTAAAATTGACGAAAAAAAAGCTTATCCTGAAGAGTTCGTCAATGCGTTAACCAATGCTGGCTGGCTGGCAGCAATGATTCCTGAAGAATTTGGGGGATCAGGGTTAGGCTTAGCGGAAGCATCAGTTGTTATGGAGGAGATTAATCGTAGCGGGGGGAATTCAGGTGCTTGTCACGGTCAAATGTATAATATGAGCACATTGTTACGTAATGGTTCTCAAGCACAAAAAGAGTTTTATTTACCTAAAATTGCTTCTGGTGAATGGCGCTTACAATCTATGGCTGTCACTGAGCCAACAACTGGTACAGATACCACGAAAATTCGTACGACCGCAGTCAAAAAGGGTGATCGTTATGTGATTAATGGTCAGAAAGTTTGGATCTCACGTGTACAGCACAGTGATTGGATGATTCTTCTTGCACGTACAACGCCTTTAGCCGAAGTGAAAAAGAAATCTGAAGGGATGTCTATTTTCATGGTGGATATTAAAGAAGCGATGAAATCAGGTATGGTCGTACAGCCTATTCCTAATATGGTGAATCATGAAACCAACGAATTATTTTTTGAGAACCTGGAAATTCCTGAAGAAAACTTAATTGGTGAAGAAGGCAAAGGCTTTAAATACATTTTAGATGGTTTAAATGCAGAACGTACACTGATTGCAGCAGAATGTATTGGTGATGGTTATTGGTTTATGGATCGTGCGACAAAGTATGTCAAAGATCGTGTGGTCTTTGGTCGTCCAATTGGCCAAAATCAGGGAGTGCAGTTTCCTCTTGCTGAATCCTTCATTGAGATTGAAGCTGCCAATCTGATGCGTTTCCGTGCTTGTGAACTTTTTGACAAGGGTCAAGCCTGTGGTGCTGAAGCCAATATGGCAAAACTATTGGCTGCAAAAGCAAGCTGGGAGGCAGCGAACCATTGCTTACAATTCCATGGCGGTTTTGGTTTTGCCAATGAATATGACATCGAACGTAAATTCCGTGAAACACGCTTGTATCAAGTAGCACCAATTTCAACTAACTTAATTCTAAGTTACGTAGCTGAACATTTACTTGATTTACCACGTTCTTTCTAAGTTCTGAGGAAAAATAAAATGCAGACGCCCCGTTCATTTTTATTTGTTCCTGCTAACCGTCCTGAGCGCTATACCAAAGCGCTCAATAGCGGTAGTGACGCAGTGATTATTGACTTAGAAGATGCGATTCCAACTGAACATAAACTCGAATCACGCGCATTACTCAAGCAATGGTTATTGGACCACCCCACTGAAAAAGTCATGATTCGAGTTAATGCTTTTCAGACCGAATGGTTTGAGGACGATATTCAACTCGCTCAATTTTCAAATGTGATTGCGATTGTTTTACCCAAAGCTGAACAACGACAAGAGTTTGAAGCGATTCAGCACATTCGTACTATTGATATTTATCCTATTATTGAAACGCCTTATGGCATGGCGCATGTAGAGGAAATTGCCCAGTTCCCAGCTGTTCGTGCCTTGATGTTTGGCTCTATAGACTTTCAACTTGAAATGGATATGTCTGGTGACTTTTTAGAGTTGATGTACTTCCGTAATAAAATTACTTTGGCCTCTAAACTTGCGGGTATTGCCAATCCTATTGATGGCGTCACTGCTGATTTTGGCAATACTGAATTAGTCATGACTGAAACCCTACAAGCTAAAAAACTAGGTTTCCAAGGAAAGTTATGCATTCACCCCAGTCAGGTCAAAATCATCAATCAAACATTTAATTCTAGCCCTGAAGAAATTCAATGGGCACAACAGGTTCTTGATGCTGTAAAAGCAGCGGATGGGCAAACGATTAGCTTAAATGGAAAAATGATTGATAAACCCATTATTTCAAAAGCAGAAAAGATATTAAAACAAACGTATTAAGCAAAGATAAGGATAAGACAGTTATGCAAAACTTTGCAGAATGGATTGGAAATAAACAAATTTCACAAGATCGTTGTGAAGAACGCTCAATACACATGCTTCAAGCATTATTTAATAAAAAATATCAGCCAGTAAATGAAATGCCCCATCTGTTTCATTGGGCGAATTTTTTACATGTCGTCAATCAATCTGAAATTGCTGCAGACGGTCATCCTAAGAAGGGAGATTTTTTACCTCCTATTCCATTTCCTAGACGGATGTGGGCAGGCAGTCGTCTTGAATTTATTCAACCTATTTTGGTGGGTCAAGAATTACGTCGAGTTTCTGAAATATCCGATATCCAATTCAAACAAGGCAAAAATGGTGAGCTTTATTTTGTAACAGTGAATCATTTTATTTATGCTAATGATGAGTTAGTCATTAAAGAGCAACAGGATATTGTTTATAAACCAGAAACTATTATTACTAACAATGTTAGTGTGACAACAACTCCTGTTGAAAGCCCTTGCCGAAATTACAGTTTTAAACAGCAACATTCAGTGGATACAACTGCATTATTTCGCTATTCGGCTCTGACCTTTAATGGACATAAGATTCATTATGACCGTCCATATGCCATGCAGGTAGAAGGATATCCTGGTCTAGTGGTGCATGGCCCACTCCTAGCAACTCTATTAATGCAAACGCTACAAGATAAATATCCAGATAAAATCATTAAAAAATTTGAATTTCGTGCGGTAAAACCTGTGTTCGATTTTAATGAGTTTTATATCTGTGGCGATGTACAAGAGCAAACTGCAGAATTATGGATTGAACATAGTGATGGACACATTGCTATGAAAGCAAAATTAACATTTCAGGAATAATGAGATGAAACCACTAGAAGGTATTACTGTCGTTGCTTTGGAACATGCAATTTCGGCACCATTTTGTACACGTCAGTTAGCTGATCTAGGTGCGCGTGTCATCAAGATTGAACGGCCTGAAGGTGGTGATTTTGCACGTTATTATGATGAACGGGTCAAAGGAATGTCTTCTCATTTTGTTTGGACAAATCGCTCTAAAGAAAGTTTGGCACTGGATTTAAAATCTACCGAGGCCCAACCGGTATTAAAAAGCCTGTTAAGTAAAGCTGACATTCTTATTCAAAATTTAGCACCAGGCGCAGCATCTCGTTTAGGACTTTCTTTCGAGCAACTTCATTCATCTTTTCCACAACTCATTGTCTGTGATATTTCAGGCTATGGTGATGATCCACAACATCCGGGTCCATATCGTGATAAAAAAGCCTATGACTTACTCATTCAAAGTGAGTCTGGCTTTTTATCGATTACTGGCACAGAACAGGAAAATGTCAAAGCAGGATGTTCTATTGCCGATATCTCAGCAGGAATGTATGCCTATAGCAATATCTTGGCGGCTTTGCTGGAAAGACAAAAAACGGGATTGGGCAAACGTATTGATATCTCAATGCTTGAATGTATGACTGAGTGGATGGGCTTCCCTCTTTATTATGCTTCAGATGATCAACCTGAACCTCAAAAATCAGGTGCTGCGCATGCAACCATTTTTCCATACGGCCCCTTTTCTACAGGTGACAATAAACAAGTATTATTTGCCGTACAAAATGATCGTGAATGGACATCCTTTTGTGACTTAGTCTTAGAACGGCCCGAATTAGCTCAATCCGAATATTTTATCAATAATTCAAATCGAATTAAAAATCGTGAATTATTAACAGATATTATACTTCAGACCTTCTCACACTATAGCCAAAATGAAATCATTTTAAGGCTTGAACAGGCAAAAATTGCCAATGCGAATGTCAATACATTAGCCGATGTCTGGAATCATCCACAATTAAAAGCAAGGCAACGTTGGACTGAGGTTGACACGCCAGTGGGTAAAATTCCAACATTAAAACCTGTTGGATCAAGTCATTCTGACGATTTTCAGCTTACGAAAGTACCCGCACTGGGTGAACATACTGAAAGCATTCTCAAAGAGTTAGGTTTTTGAAGCTAAAAGTAAAAATTAATTACAATTCCAAAATCTTTCTTTCACATAACTATTGTCTAATAGTCTCTTCAGTTTAAAAAAATAGATGATGCCCAGTAAAGTTTAAATTATTTATACATTATCAAGATGTATAAATAATTTACCAAACTGGTGGTGGGTCCACCCATTAGAGCCAAAATAAATGACTATAATTTTTAAACTCAGACTATGTTTTTTAAATTTAATAGAGTAAGCCTGTGAACTTTGATCTAAATGACTTTCGGTTAATTTTAAATATAGCAGAGACCAAAAATTTGACACGGGCTGCAGAAAAATCTTTCTTATCTACTCCCGCTGCTAGTAATCGAATTAAAAACTTAGAACATGTCTTAGGCTTAAAAATTTTAGACCGCTCTTCTCAAGGTGTTGAACTGACTGAAATTGGGATGATCTATTTAAAATATGCTAAATCGATTTATCATGAAATTGAATGTCTGAAAGGTGAACTGGCTCAGTTTAATGATTTGATCCCAGGGAAATTATCTATTGCTGCCAACACAACGGCCATCACTGAATACATACCCACCGCCCTATCAGAGTATTTAATTACTCATCCTCATGTGGATGTAAACCTTAAAGAAATGCTGAGTGAAGATATCGTCAATCTTGTCGCAGATAAACGTGCCGATCTTGGAATTATTTCTGGAAATATTGATACGAAGAATTTACAGACTATACCTTTAATTTCTTCTCAACTTATTTTAATTGCACCCAAAACCCACCCCATTCTAGAACACACCAATGTGACATTATTAGATGCAATTCAATATTCAGTTGTAACTTTGCATGAAGGCAGCGCAATTCAAATTTTTTTACATAAGTTATCTCAACAATTAGATAAAAAAATCAATATTCGAGTGCAAGTTTCAAGCTATGACTCAATTTGTCAAATGGTTGCCGCAGGTGCAGGTATTGCCATTATTCCTTTGGCCGCTTTTAGACGTTTACAACATATTCACCCAAATATCGAGCATAGAGAAATTGATGAAAAATGGGCCCATCGCGGCTTTAAAATATGCGCTATAAACTTTAATGAAATCAGTCAATTCACTAAAGACTTTATTCAATGTTTAAAGTCTCATATTCATTAATAATCCAGTCACTCTGCCTTGCCATAGCGTTAGCCCCAAGTTAACGCCACTTTCAAATTTCAAAATTGTGCAAAACATCAAGCTATGTAACTTTACTACCAGAGAACATGAAAAGAACGAATGTTACAGGACAGTAAAATGATCAATAAAATTTTCAATTCGGCAAAGGATATTGTCAAAGACATTCAAGATGGCTCAACGATTGCAATTGGAGGTTTTGGTGGTTCAGGCATGCCTAATGAACTTATCGATGCACTCATTGACCAAGGTGCCAAAGATTTAACTATTGTGAGCAATAATGCTGGAAATGGTGATCAAGGTCTTGCAGCACTACTCAAAGCCAAACGTGTCAAAAAACTAATTTGCTCATTCCCTCGTCAAAAAGATGCCTATGTTTTTGAAGACTTGTATCGCAATAATGAAATTGAACTTGAAGTTGTGCCCCAAGGTACGCTTGCAGAACGTTTAAGAGCTGCTGGTTGTGGTATTGGTGGTTTTTATACACGTACAGCTTATGGCACCTTACTTTCAGAAAATAAAGAAACCAAACAAATAGATGGTCAAGGCTACGTCTTTGAGAAAGCTTTAGCCGTAGATTACAGCCTGATTTATGCCAAGACGGGTGATCGTTGGGGCAATCTCATTTACAACAAAACTGCACGTAATTTTGCGCCTGTTATGGCTATGGCTGCAAAAACCACTTTAGTCGCCGTAGATCAAATCTGTGAACTTGGTGATTTAGATCCGGAAATTATTATTACTCCTGGAATTTTTGTCGATCGTGTCACCCTAAAAAATGGGTATGGAGCGTAAGCATTATGGATATCCAACAAAAAAATAATCTTGCTCAACGTGTGGCTCACGATATTCCTGAAGGGTCATATGTCAATTTAGGCATCGGTTTACCGACCCTAGTTGCGGACTATTTCGCTGATAAAGAAGTAATTCTACAAAGTGAAAATGGTGTGTTGGGTCAATGGACTCAAGCAGAAGCCGGTGAAGAAAACTGGGATTTGATCAATGCAGGAAAAGAAGCCATTGATTTAAAAAAAGGAGGGGCCTTTTTTCATCATGCAGATTCTTTTGGAATGATGCGCGGTGGACATCTGGATTACTGCATTCTGGGTGCATTCCAAATTTCAGCTAATGGTGATCTAGCCAACTGGCATACAGGACATCCAGATGCCATTCCTGCAGTAGGAGGAGCAATGGATCTTGCTTCAGGTGCACAAAATGTTTACGTCATGATGGAACATTTAACCAAACAAGGTCATAGCAAAATTTTAGAGAATTGCAGTTATCCCTTAACGGGGCTGGCTTGTGTGAATCGTGTATATACAGAGATTGCTACCTTTGACTTTGACAATGGACAAGTGTTTGTAATTGATATTGTGACCCCTCATACCGCTGAGTATGTTCAAAGTATTACCGATATACCACTCGATTTTTCAAGAATGAAATAAATCATAAATCGATTTTACAAAGGAGATGTAAATGGGAATGTTGAATTGGTACAAGGAATCGGATTCTAACCAGAAAAAGACATTTTGGGCATGTTATGCAGGTTGGGCACTTGACTCTTATGACATGCAAATTTTTAGTTTTTTATTACCCGTCATTATGGCGACTTGGGCCCTTACTCAAACTCAGGTTGGCCTGATTGGTACAGTTGCCCTGATTGTTACCGCTATTGGCGGATGGATCGCAGGTATTTTGGCCGACCGCTATGGTCGTGTAAAAATCCTGATGTTTACCATTTTATGGTTTACATTTTTCGGCGTACTGGCAGGATTTGCACAAAATTATGAACAGCTTTTAGTCGCAAGAACGCTACAAGGCCTTGGTTTTGGTGGTGAATGGGCAGTGGGCGCGGCACTCATGGCCGAAGCTGTTTCTGCAAAACATAAAAATAAGGCTGTCGGCTTTGTCCAGTCAGGAATGGCTTTAGGTTGGGCAGGATCGGTGATTGTAGCCACCGTACTTATTACGATGCTGCCACCAGAATGGTCTTGGCGTGTGGTTTTTTGGACTGGTGTCATCCCCGCTTTAATTGTGATTTATATTCGCCGTAATGTGAAAGAATCGGTCGAATTCGTAAATGATGTGGCTAAAAATAAAGAAAATATTGAGAAAGCATCTTTTAGTTCTATTTTCAAAAAAGAATATTTACGTTCAACCATTTTTGCAAGTTTACTCGTTATAGGTTTACAAGCAGCATGCTATGCCATTCTTATTTGGATTCCGACCCTGATGAATGAGCGTGGACTGAGTCCAAGCTCTAAAATTGTTACGATTTTAATTATGGCTGCAGGAGCATTTGCAGGCTTTATGTTTACAGCTTATCTGGCTGATAAATGGGGTCGTAAACAAACTCTGATTGGTATGTCTATTTTGAGCTGGATTGTAACCGTGGTGTATATGTTGATTGCAATGAATCAATACATCACCTTAGCACTGGGCTTCTTTGTCGGTTTCTCTGCAATCGGTATGTTTGCAGCACTTGGCCCATTTTTGACAGACTTATTCCCGACCCATATTCGTACCACAGGTATGGGCTTTTCCTACAATGTCGGAAAATCATTTGGTGCTCTATCAGTCGTTGGTGTGGGTATTCTTGCTGAATCATTAGGTCTTGCTACCTCGATCGGTTTGTTTTGCTTAACCGCCTATGCCTTAGCCACCATTTCAATCTTGTTAATTAAAGTTAATAAAGAAGAGCTTACACCTACCCCTTCTCTCTATAAAAAACAGGAAGCTTGATGATGATTCGTATTCTTTACTTACTCAGCAAACCAGAACATATGAGCAAAGAACAGTTTGATGCCGAATGTTTACGCCACTTTGAAATGTCAGAAGGTATTCCCGGCTTACATAAATATGAAGTGCGTTTAATTGCTTCGGAACCGACAGATCTTCATGTTCCATTCTTTGATGTGCAGGGTGTCGATGCTATTGGAGAATGCTGGTTCGAAAATGAACAACAAATGCAAACTTATATGGATTCTGAAGTTCGTAAAAACTGGTTTGAACATGGCAAGACTTTCATTGGTAAGTTGAAGCCATTTATAACCAAAGACGTTATATAAAATTTTTAATTCAAATATTAAGGACAATCAAAATGCTTTTTTGCGTAGAAATGACTGTAAAGATTCCTCTAGATAGCGATCCTACAAAAATGGATGCAATTAAACGCGCTGAAAAAGAACGCGCTATTGAGTTACAGAAAGCAGGCAAATGGCCACATTTATGGCGTGTTACAGGTAAATATTCCAACATCAGTATTTTTGATGTGGAAAGCAATAATGAATTACATGACTTATTAATGAGTTTGCCTTTATTTCCCTATATGGAGATTAAAGTGACGGCATTATCTCAACACCCCTCTTCAATTCACTAACGCTGAATACCTTTTAAGATCAAGGATGGTCATCATGGAAAAGATATACGATATTTCTCAGCTTGATTTATCCAGCTATGTTCGACATGGTGATCGCGTGGTATGGGGCCAAGCTCAAGCTGAACCCATCACGCTTACTCAAAATTTAATTCAAAATCGTAAAAAAATTGGGAAATTTAAAGTTTTTTTAGGCATTAGCCAGTTTCCTACTTGCCTACCTGAATACTCCGAACATGTTGAATATCTGAGCTATTGTGGTGCAGGACATAATCGGACCCTTGCACAACATCAGGTTTTAGATATTGTGCCTGTGCATTATTCGCAACTTCCCCGTTTAATCGAAGATCAACAGCTTAAACTAGATGTTGTATTGATTCAGGTTTCAGCAGCAAATGCTCAAGGACAATATAGTTATAGCTTGGCACAAGATTATTTAAAATCTGCCCTTCGACATGCTCGAATTGTGATTGCGGAAGTCAATCGGCAAGCACCTTGGGTGTATTCGGATCAATATTTAACTGAGGCTGATTTTGATGTGATGGTGTATACCGACCGGAAAATCGAAGCACAACACAGTGCTGATTATTCAGCAACCACTCAAAAAATTGCTCAAAATGTTGCCTCTTGCATCCCCGATCATTCAACTTTACAACTTGGAATCGGCTCTATTCCCGAGGCTATTATGCAGGCTTTGGATCAACATCAGCATTTAGGTATTCATTCCGGCATTATTGGTGATGGTGTTGCCGAATTGATGCAAAAAGGGGTGATTACCAATCAGAAAAAAAGTATTGATCCTGGAAAAACCATCACAGGTTTAATTGTGGGTTCTTCTAAACTACATCAATTTGTTCATCAAAATTCAGGCATTGAACTGCGTTCAACCGAATATACCCATCATGCTGCGACTCTTGCTGCCATTCAACAGTTTATTGCGATCAACTCGGCAATTGAAGTTGATTTAACAGGTCAGGTAAATGCTGAGATTGCCAATAAAACCTATGTGGGCGCTGTAGGTGGAGCTTTGGACTTTATTCGTGCCGCCAATCAGTCTCATGGGGGCGTTTCAATTATTGCCCTGCCTGCTTCTGGAAAAAGTTTTAGTCGTATCGTAAGCAAGCTACAAGGCCCCGTGTCTACACCGCGCAGTGATGCCGGGCTGATTGTGACTGAATATGGCATTGCAGACTTACGTGGTTTAAGCCTGTCGCAGCGTGTTGAAAAAATGATATCCATTGCAGCCCCTGATTTTCAAGCAGAACTTGAGCAGCAAGCCATCGATCTAAAACTAGTTTAAAAGGAATTGAAATGAAAGACGCTTATATCGTCAGTCCGCTACGTACCCCGATTGGTAAATTTGGTGGCGCACTTGCCTCTTTAACTGCGGTCGACCTCGCTGTCAAAGTGATTCAATCCATCATAGAGAAAACCGGCTTAGATACCCACACCTTAGATGAAGTCATTATTGCCCAGTCTTATTCATCCAGTGAGGCGCCCTGTATTGGACGCTACGCGGCTTTGGCCGCAGGACTTCCAATTGAAGTACCCGGCTATACATTAGATCGTCGTTGTGGCTCAGGTTTGCAAGCACTTATTAATGCAGCCATGACCATTCAATCCGGAAATGCTGAAGCGATTATGGTGGTGGGTGTGGAAAGCATGAGTAATATTGAATATTACTCCACCAATATGCGCTGGGGAAGTCGTGCAGGGAACGTGACCATGTTTGACCGACTGGAACGTGGGCGTGAAAGATCTCAACCAGTTGAACGTTTTGGTGTAATTTCAGGTATGCCTGAAACTGCCGACAATCTGTCCCGAGACTATAATATTGGTCGTGAAGAATGTGATGCTTTTGCGCTACAAAGTCATCAAAAAGCACAGCAAGCCTGGGATGCAGGTAAATTTAAAGATGAAGTGATTCCGCTTGAAGTGAAATCTAAAAAAGAAATCAAAACCATCGCTTTTGATGAAGGTATTCGTGCAAATAGTACTCTTGAAAGTCTAGCCAAACTGAAAACCCTATTGCCAAATGGCGTCACCACAGCAGGCAATTCAAGCCAACAGAATGATGCTGCAGCAGGTTGCCTCATTGTCAGCCGTGAGTATTTAGAAAAGCATCATTTGCAACCGATTGCCAAAATTACAGGCTGGAGCGCAGCAGGTTGTGATCCAAGTCGAATGGGTATTGGTCCTGTGCCTGCGGTGAATAAACTACTTAAAAAACTAGATATGTCCCTTGAAGAAATTGATCTGATCGAAATTAATGAAGCCTTTGCAGCTCAAGCTTTAGCAGTGATTAAAGGTTTAAATATTAGCGATACTTCTAATATTAATGTGAACGGTTCAGGAATTTCTCTGGGTCATCCTATTGGCGCCACAGGACTTCGCATCATGACATCTTTAGTACATGAGATGAAACGCCGTAATGCACGTTATGGTTTAGAAACAATGTGTATTGGTGGTGGACAAGGCTTAGCTGCCCTGTTTGAACGTGTTTAAGTACTAAATTAAAGAATATTTGTTAAGGAGTGACTCATGATTGAATCAAGAATGATTGGTGAAGTAAAAGTAACCCGTATCCATGAATATGCTGGCCCGAGCCATGATCCAAAATTTTTATTTCCGACAGCAGATCAGAGTCTATTAGAAGATCATAAAGATATGCTGGCACCGCATCATTGGATTCCACAAATGAATCGCCTCATTGTCAGCATTCAATTTTGGGTGGTTCATGCGGGCAATAATATTATTGTGATTGATACCGGTGTTGGTAATTTCAAACAGCGCCCAGAAATTCCGCGTATGCATATGCTGAATAATTTGATTACTGAATGGATGACTGCTGCTGGCGCACCTCCTGAAAAAGTAACTCATGTGGTGATTACCCATTTACATTCTGATCATGTTGGCTGGAATACCATCTGGAAAGACAACCGCTGGACACCGACTTTCCCGAATGCCAAGTATTATTTACCTAAAGAGGACTTTGATTTCTGTCATCAGGGTAAAAATAAAGAACCCGGCGTGATTGATGTTTTTGGCGACTCTTTCTTTGATAGCGTGATGCCTGTCTATAACGAAGGCTTGGTTGAATTTATTCAGCCTCATACTGAAATTGCCGATTGTTTAGTGGTTGAACCTGCACCCGGTCACAGCCCCGGACAAGTCACTTTCCGTGTCAGCTCCCAAGGAGAAGAGGCGATTTTTTGTGGCGACGTATTCCATAGTCCGCTCCAAATTGTTCGCCCCGAAATCAATTCAGGCTATTGCATCTGGCCAGATATCGCGCGAAAAACTCGACTTGAATGTCTAGAGCGCGCCGTGAGCCGTGAAGCTTTACTCTTGCCTGTACATTTTGGTGATCCCTACTGTGGTTATATTCGTAAACAAGATAATGGATTTATCTTTGAACCTTCAGACACATGGGCTCGCGTTTAATTCACCGCTTCAGCTTTCTAGATAATAGTTTGTAATACCTAAAAGGATTTTTAAAAATGAAAAAACCAGTAAATAAAAATTTACTGGTTATGGGGACGCTTTGCCTATCCATAACCAGCATCAACACGGCCAATGCTGATTTTATTGATGACACAAAATTTAATGTGCTCGCAAAAAACTATTATTTCAATCGTGACTTTCGTAAAGGCGAATACAACTCTGCAGGTCAAAATGCTCAATTACCTGTATCTGAACGTAAAGGTTACCGCGAAGAATGGACCCAAGGTTTTATTGCCAATATGGAAACAGGCTGGACAGATACGTCCATCCAATTTGGCTTGAATGGCTATGCCCTGGTTGCTTTAAAACTCGATAGTGATGGATATCGAACCGGTACAAACAACTTAGAAGTGGACTCAAATGGCAAACCGAAATCAGCGACTGCTGAATTCGGTGGTGCCTTACGGGCAAAATATAATAAAACCGAAGCTTTGCTCGGTAATCAATTTCCGAATAATCCGATTGTTGGTACTAACTATTCTCGCCTGCTTCCCTCTATGTCGACGGGTTTATCGATAAAAGATAATAGCTTTGATCATCTCAATTTAGATTTTGGTTATTTCACTCAAATGAGTCCTGTTGATTCAACTGACCGTCTCAACTATTTCAATACGGATTATAACAATGGAATTCAGGCTGATTCTGTCAGCTATTTAGGTGGAACATATAAACTCAATAATATTGAAACATCGCTGTATGTGTCTGAATTAGAAAATGTCTGGATGCAATATTATGTAGGGGCAAAATATAAACATCAAATTGATGCCCAATCAGGTTTCAATCTACAAACCAATAACTACATTAACCGAGATACTGGTGATGCCACGGGCGGAAATATCAGTACCGGTCTGGTTTCCTTGACAGGCAGCTATAAACTATCCAACCATAATTTCAGTTTAGCGTACCAACAAGTTTTAGGTGATGAACCTTTTGACTGGATTGGATTTAGAAATAACGGCGGGATTGCCACTATTCCTAATAGTGTACAGTTTGCAACATTTACGGAAGCCAAAGAAAAATCAGCTCAAGTGAAATATGAAATTGACTTCTCACCTTATGGAATCGAAGGTCTTTCTTTTATGACGCGCTATCTATATGGCTGGGATATGGATAATACGGGTAGTGATAACAAACTGTATACCAAACGTCATATTTACGATCAAAATATTGAGAATAAACATTGGGAAAGAGATATCGAATTACGCTACAAAGTTAAGCAAGGCTTTGCAAAAGATCTTGATGTGCGTCTTCGTCAAGCCACTCATAGGTCAACTACAGGCTATAGATATGGGAATATTGATGAATTCCGTTTAATTCTTGAATATCCATTTTCATTCTAATAAAACTTTATCTGTGAGAAAATCAAAATGCCTTATGTTATAGAAACTTGGGACAAAATAGATCACCAGCCTCTTAGAAAAAAATTACGACAAGAGCATTTAAATTATTTAAATCAAAACCTTAAATTGCTTTTATCCTGTGGTGCAAAACTGGATGATCATGGTCAAGACTTAGGAGGTGGAGTCTATATCATTGATGTAGATACACGAGAAGCTGCTCAAAAATTTATTGAACAAGATCCTTTTTTCATTGGTGGCTTATTTCAAAAAATCAAAATAGACGGTTGGAGGAAAGCCTATTTTGATGGCAAATTTTGTCTGTGAATAGAGACAGATAATCAGGGCAGGCCCTAAGCCTGCCCCTCATTCGCTCTACCTTAATACTGACTTTTAAAATTATAATTACTGTATTTATATCATTAAATTTAAAAAAGTTGCCATAAAAACAACCGTACAAATAAATTTTTAAGTGGAATCTACTTAAGCAATATGGTCCTGTTTGAAATCATTGATAATTTAAAAATAAGTTAGAGCAGCATCGCCCGCCATCTCTTGCAATTGTAAAAGACTTACAAGAAGACCTTATTGTACGATGGCTTTTATTCAGTTGGTTTCCGACTCTGTACTAGAAGGGTTTAAACCCTATCAAGTTGTATTAGGTATTTTATTTAGATCAGCTTGAGTGATAGCTTGATCTCTAGTGCTAGATGTATGGGTATATAGCTGTACCAAATTCTCCTTTTAGATCCTATTATTTTTAGCGGGATTACCATTTAAGCTAAATATAATTACCCCGATAGGGATTCAATAAGATCTACAGTTAAAAGCCTACATTGAGCAGGCTATTCAATATCAAGAGAGAATTAGTTGATTTCAGATCAAACCTTTGAAAAGGAAAAAACACCCCACAATGACTAATAATACTGAGAAACATTTTTTCAGCATTTGCGGTGATAGCGCATGCGCTGCTTTTGCACCTAACTTTGCTGTAAAGAAACTCATGAGGCTGATGCCTAAGAATGCATAAGTATGTACATAGCCTATACTATTGGGAACAGCCGCATGTGCTTTCATCCCAAAAATCATAAAGCCCAAAGCACCTGCAATGGCAATCGGTAGACCACATGCAGCCGATGTTCCGACCGCCTTTTGCATCACCACACCATAACGGGTGAGATATGGCACAGTGACACTACCACCGCCAATCCCAAAAATGGCTGAAGCCACACCAATCACAGAACCTGCAGCAATTTGTTTACCTGTTGAAGGCAAAGATTTTGTTGAATCGACTGCCTTTTTAGCACCAGTAAACATGGTATATGCTACCCAAATCAAGAATAAACCAACAATGAGTTGAAGATGTATTCCTGAAAGCCATCCTGCAATGGCTGCTCCGGCAAAACAGCCGATCGCCATTGGTGGCGCCAGGTTTTTAAATACCGGCCACATCACCGCACCATTTTTATGGTGTGCCATCAATGAGCTAATCGATGTGACAATGATGGTCGCTAATGAGGTCCCTAATGCCAAATGCATGATGACATCAGAACTGTAATCCATTTGGGTAAAGACGATAAACAAGAGTGGGACGATAATGGTGCCACCCCCGACACCGAAGAGACCTGCTGCAAATCCAGCAAATGCCCCGATGATTAAAAAAATAATAAGTTCCACGATATACTGACTTTTAAAGAATGGAATATTGAAGCAATGAGTAATTAAGCGAGTTCGAGTTGACCGACTTGATGATAAGCACGGTTAAAATAAACTAGGCTTTCTTCTTGCTGACTTTGCTTAATTGCTACGACACGACATAAAAATATACTATGCGTGCCCACGTTTTGAATCTCTTCAATTTGGCAATCAAAACTAACAAGTGCATCTTCGAGAATCGGAGAACCTGTTTTTAGTGTTGTCCAAGCACCTAATTGAAAGCGCTGTTCCGAACTGAATTTGCTCGATGCAAATACATTTGAGATCTGTTCATGCTGTGTGCTGAGTACATTCACAGACAGAACTTTATTTTCAATAAAATGTGCATGTGAGCGAGATGATTGATTCATGCAAACCAGTAATGTCGGCGGTGTATCGGACACACTACATACAGCAGATGCCGTAAAACCATGCATTCCTGCTGTACCTTGTGTTGTAATTACATTCACAGCAGTCGTTAACAAGGACATTGCATTTCTAAAGTCGGTTGCTTCAATCATCTCTTCTATCTCACATGTGTATATGCTTTGTCTCTTACTCAAGTCAGGGAAATGGATGATTTGATATATCATCCACCCTGCCCTTATTGAGACAGCTTAGAATTAAGCGGTCAGTTCTTGACGAACAATCGCAGCACCTGCGCTCAGTGCTTCGAGTTTGCCGCGAGCGACTTGACGAGATAAAGGTGTCATACCACAGTTGGTTGATGGATAAAGCTTGTCCGCATCAACAAATTGCAACGCTTTGCGCAGTGTATTTGCGACTTCTTCAGGGGTTTCGATTTGGTTGGTCGCCACATCAATCGCCCCAACCATGACTTTTTTGCCACGAATCAGTTCAATCAAATCCATCGGTACACGTGAGTTTTGACACTCAAGCGAAATGATATCTAGCTTTGATTGCTGCAATTTCGGGAATGCTTGCTCGTATTGACGCCATTCATTACCTAAAGTCTTTTTCCAATCGGTATTGGCTTTAATGCCATAACCGTAGCAAATGTGTACCGCAGTTTCACATTTCAGCCCTTCAAGCGCACGTTCTAAAGTCGCCACGCCCCAATCATTCACTTCATCAAAGAACACGTTAAAGGCAGGTTCATCAAACTGAATGATATCCACTCCTGCCGCCTCTAACTCAAGCGCTTCTTGGTTCAAAATTTTGGCAAATTCCCACGCCAATTTTTCACGGCTCTTATAATGACCATCATAAAGCGTGTCAATCATAGTCATCGGACCAGGTAACGCCCATTTGATCGGTTGATTGGTTTGGCTACGCAAGAATTTCGCATCCTCTACGAACACAGATTGTTTACGCGAAACTTCACCCACCACTGATGGCACGCTGGCATCATAACGGTTACGGATACGCATGGTTTCACGCTTTTCAAAGTCCACACCTTCAAGATGCTCGATGAAGGTCGTCACGAAGTGCTGACGGGTTTGTTCACCATCACTTACGATATCGATCCCTGCTTGACGTTGCTCATGTAGAGACAACTTTAAGGCATCACGTTTCGCTTCAAGCAACTCTTCGCCTTCAAGTTTCCAAGCTGACCAAAGTTTTTCAGGTTCAGCGAGCCAAGAAGGTTTCGGTAAGCTGCCAGCAGTTGAGGTTGGGAGTAACATTTTTGGTTGTACAAGTGCCATGTTTAATCTTCTTTATAAAATTTCGTGAATCTATTTGGTGTATTAGGCAGCTTGATTTTGCTGAGCATTGGCTACAGTGAAGTTAGCAGCCCATTCATCAAGGATGTCTTTATATGGTTTGATGAAGTTTTCTTCTGTCCATTTACCTTGTTTCACAGCCAATTCACCACGTTCAACACGGTCATAGACAATACGAGTCAATGAATAATCCCCATAGCTCAAGCTTGGCTGATACACCACACCTGCAGGTGAATTGGTATTATAAATTTCAGGACGATAGATTCTTTGGAAGCTTTCCATGGTGCTGATCGCGCTGATCAATTCGAAATCAGTGTAATCACGTAATAAGTCACCTGCACAGTAGAATGCTAAAGGTGCATTGCCATTTTCAGGTTTGAAATAACGAACGCTTAAACCCATTTTTGCGAAGTATTCATCGGTACGTGAATAGTCTTCATTAGTATATTCCACACCTAAAATCGGGTGAACATTGGCAGTGCGGTAATAAGTTTTAGTCGTTGAAACACTTAAACAAATCACAGGCTGTTTGTTAAATTCAGCTTTAAAGGCTTCTGAATTTACAAGATGTTGATACAACTTGCCGTGTAGATCACCAAAGTCTTCAGGCTTTTCATTGAACTTGCAACCCAGTGATGGCAATACCACACTAAAGTCATAATCACGCACATAAGATGAAAAGCTGTTGCCAATCATGCCTTCAATACGTTCATTAGTATGATGATCGATAATGGTACTTTTTAAGGTTTCAATGAATGGGAAAGTTTGACCCTTGCCTTCGATATCAATTTCCGCAGAGATGATATCGATTTCAAGTGAATAACGATCACCTTTTGGATTGTCGACCGTTGCCAAGCTATTAAAACGGTTATTGATCATTGCTAAAGTGCGACGAAGATTTTCTTGGCGGCTTTCACCACGTGCCAAATTAGCAAAGTTAGTCGTCAAACGTGTATTGTTTGCTGGCTCGTAGTTCTCATCAAAACGAATGCGTTTAATTGAACATTGAAATGCTGTACTCATGGAGATGTACCCTAAATTTTTTTAAATAAAAGCTAAATTTCTGTATGAGGCAATTAAAGCCTGAATTTAAACATGAGTAAAACGATATAAATTCAATAAAAGATGAGTAAAATTCACTTTAAAGCTGGTTTTTATAAATAAGTCTCTTCGTATTGACTACAAAAGGATCTCACCAATAATAAAATTATCTCTTAAAAAACAAGGTTTAAAGTTAATTAAATAAACTGTATTTTCAATCAACCAGATGCTCGAGGACAATTGATTGGTTATACAGTGATCCAAAATGTGAAAGTGTGGTGACTCACCCAAATGAGTATTTTCATACGCATTATATTAATGATCAGGCCAATATTTCTGGCCATGTAGAAGCTTATTCAGTTGCAAAAGGTACTACTCTCAAGTTACCTGTTGAATAACTGAGGTTGTAGTCCCGAATATTACGAATCACTTGACGATGCCATTCACGAGTATAAAATAGCGCGCATATAAGGAGATGGTATTCCTCCTTCTACAAACCGCCATTCTGGCTGATGATGCCTACGTAACTCTCTTTCCAGGTAGAGTGCGTAGGTTTGCGCTCTATTTTTTATTTGGAGCGCTTTTACCATGTATTTATCTCTTCTCTCAATTGCTCTTGGCTCTGTACTCGGTGCCTGGTTACGTTGGGGAATCAGTTTAAAATTTAACAGTGTGTTTGAACATATTCCCTTTGGTACTTTCATTGTCAACTTGGTCGGTGCTTTTATTATCGGACTTGCAGTTTCATTTTTCTCTAACAGTTCAATCACTCCAAACTATAAGCTGTTTTTAGTGACTGGATTTTGTGGTGCATTGACCACATTCTCTACCTTTTCTGTAGAAGTGGTTGAGTTATTACAAGCATTAAAATTTGAATATGCCATTTCCAGCATTGCGATTCATGTTGTGGGTTCGTTGATCTTTACGGTTTTGGGAATGCTGACTTATCAATTCGCGACGAATCACTAAAAGCAAAAGACTAATTGAATTTTTCTCATCTTGGTATTAGAAAATATCAGCATATCGAAGCTTCATGACGTGCTTAAATCACTAAAATATAGGGTTTAGATTTAAACCCTATAATTATGTCGAATAAACTTGAACGTCAAAAACTGACTCTCTCAGAAGGTCATGAAAAACTTTTGCTTCACTCCTGCTGTGCCCCATGCTCAGGTGAAGTGATGGAAACCCTGATCGAATCAGGTATCGACTTTTCGATCTTTTTCTATAATCCGAATATTCACCCTGTCAAAGAATATGAAATTCGTAAGGAAGAAAATATTCGCTTTGCAGAGAAGCACAATATTCCGTTTATTGACTGCGACTATGACAAAGATAATTGGTTTGAACGGGCCAAAGGCATGGAAAATGAACCTGAAAAAGGCATTCGCTGCACTATGTGTTTCGATATGCGCTTTGAACGAACAGCTCTTTACGTTGCAGAACATGGCTTTAACCTGATGAGTAGTTCACTGAATATTTCCCGTTGGAAAAACATGCAGCAGCTTAATGACTGTGGCAATCGCTCTGCATCGCATTATGAAGGTATTACTTATTGGGATTACAACTGGCGTAAAAATGGTAGCGCTGTTCGTATGCTCGAGATTAGTAAGCAATAAGAGTTTTACCAACAGGAATATTGTAGCTGTGTTTATTCACTACGCGATACCAACCGTTGGCGTATGAGTAATGGCCGTGATCGAATTAAACACGGCGTGAAGTTCTATTGCAATGCGATGAAAGATGAGACTTAAGCTTCTGTCGCTGCATACCAATTTTTCCAAGAACTGGTTCCGCGTACCTCAATCGGCACCGTTGGAATCAGTTTTTCTTTTAAGACTTCGGTTTGTTCAACCGCTTTGGCGAGTCTGGCTTTAACTGAGTGAATGCATTCCCGATCACCAAATTCACAGCGATCCAAAGTCGTTCCGCCACATGGTCCATTGGCTAAACCCTTCGGACAGGTTTCCGGGCAGATATATAAGGTATCACCCAAACGGCATTGCCCACAACTTTCACAGCCCACTACCCCGTGCTTACTGATATATTCAGTCTTCAGTAATGCTTTTGCTGCAGGTGTATTTTCCCACCATGCGGCTCTAAAAATAAAACGTCCAACACCCTTAGCAATTTTGGATTCAAATAATGCCTCATGCATGAAATGCAGTTGCTGATATTTAATGATCTGGCTGGATGTCGGTTGACGGGAATAATAAGGCAATTCCGGTACAAACTCTTTGCCAGTCTTTACTTGCCAGAGGGAATTCCAGAGTGATTCAAGTTCATCTAAAGTTAGATGCCGATATTGCTCGATATAGCTTTCGAGTAGCATCTGCTCTTCAGGCTTGTGACAGGCAGATAGATGAATGCCAGCAAAACCAAGATGCTTGCACATCAGCATCTGTAAAGCACAGCGCAAATACACCCGCTCGTTCAGTCCTGTCTGTTTTTCATCTGTTAGCACCTGCAGCATATGCGGTGTGATGACGATGCCAGCGACCTGATGTTTCACCATAAAATTGGCACGCGCCAAACTGAGGGGCATGACACAGGCGAGTATTTTCTGCGTGTACTGATGATGATTTAAAAATATCTTGGCTTGTTTTAAAGCATTCATGTCGTAACCCAATTGCGTGATAATAAAATCCGCACCTGCCTTAAGCTTCTTGTGCAGTTTTAAATATTGTGCGTCACGCTCAGCTTCGGCATATTTAAACGGATTAAAGGTTACCCCCAGATAAAATCCGCCATGACGCTTGGCTGCCATCACCGCATTGACCGACTCCAGGTATCGGGTGCGTAGTGATCCATCTTCTCCATGACAATGTTCTTTCAGCTTGTCGCCTGTCAGCAATAAAAGATTGTTGATCTTCGCTGCTTTGGCTTGCTGTAAGAATAACTCAAAATCCTGAATATCCTGCCCTTTTCCGGCAAAATGTAAAACCTTGTCGACTGAATCGGGGTACTGTTGGCTCGCTGCAAGCGGTGTCACATCATGATCTGAATGGACACGGTCTGCCAATGTCATCACTGCAGGATATCTGGCAAATTCAGTTTTCACAGGGAAAATCTCATTCAGTGAAGTAAGGTATTCCACCAGGATACAAAACTGGTTGTTCTGAAAACAGGAAGATAATTGAGACATAGACAAAGGAGATCTAAAGGATTAAAAAGAAATCAAGCTGAATTATAGGCCAGAAAGATTGAAATACTACCTGTCACTACCCGTAAATAGTGGTGACAGAAGTGATGCCTCCTAAGTGGTAATTATCCCCACACCTCTTTCGCGACTTCATTCATCAGTTTGATTTTCTTCCACTGGGTATCGTAGGACACCTTGTTGCCTTCTTCCATCGAAGCAAAACCACTCTGAAGACACAGGCCTAACCGCTCTAATGGCAGGAAGTTAGAAGCAGTTTGAATACGAGTTATGATCTCGGATCTGGTTTCCACCCTTTCAGTTTTGGTTGAGATCAAACCTAAGAACACTTCTGCTTGCGCGCTCTGCAGTTTGGCTAGAGGTTCAAAACCACCCGCTCGCTCAGTATCAAATTCCAGGAAATAGCGATCGATATTTTGAAGTTCGTTTAAAACATGATCTGCAATAAAGTCATAGTCACCCTGATACAGCCAGCTCGAACTAAAGTTTCCACGTTCGATATGCAAGGCAACAAACAGATCAGCAGGCTTATTGTCTAAGGCCATATTTAATGCTTTGACACAGCAGCCAGCCAGTTCTACCGGATTCATCCCCTGCTCAAGCTCCTGCGTACGATAGCGTTCATCACACAGATATGCCAAAAACTGGTCATTGATCTGGATATAGCGGCAGCCCTGATCATAAAGTGCAGTTATTGCTTCTCGAAAACATAGACCCAAATCTTGGATATAGGCATCTAAGTCACCCGCATAATAACGGTTATTACGCAGATACGGATACAGCATCATATTCGGACTAGGCAGACAATATTTGGCTGTGGCAAAACCTTCAATCGCTTGGTGCAAATAGCGATAGTGCGCTAAACAGTTGTGATCTGCATTAAAGAAAATCTTGTCAGTAACCCGAACATCATAGGGTTTACTGATGACATCTTTATATTTTAAGCCATCCCGTATTTTATGGCCTTCAATTCCATCGAGCTGTTCCAGGAAATCAAAATGCCACCAGGCACGGCGAAAATCACCATCTGTCATCACTGAACAATCGAGATCGAGCTGGATATCGACCAGATTATCAATTTCTGCATTTTCAACCTGTCGCAAAGTTTCTTCATAAATGACACGATCCGCAAAATCATAACGTGCCTTCTTTAATTTTAGCGCTCTTAAGAAGCTGCCGATATGTTCTGCTTTATTACCTGCATACTGAGTTTTAGCAGCTTGAGTGGTATTGCTTGTGGTCATTGTTTTAATTCATTGTCGTATAAATGCCATGAATGGATCAGCATTTATTTAAATAGAGGGAGGCAGAACATCACTTGGTCAACCGAGGACGTTGAGTCAATAAAATATTTCTGTCAGGAATTAGATTTCAACAGCTCAATCAGCTGAAGGAGATAGGCAAAAAAAAGGAATAAAAATAAAATAGTTTAAAAATAAGCATAATTTACCTGAACACACGCCCCGTGCGATATCGAAATGGATGATGCTAGAGTGATATAGGCGCGCAAAAGTAAATTGAAAAAGATCAAATCAAATTAAGACATCCCCTATTAACGCCCACCGCATTATTTTGGTCTGCTTTAGGCCGGTCTCCGGACTTAAGGATATTGAGTTAATACCCTATTCACCGTTGCGGGGGCAGTGTTAGCTTGCACAAATGTGCACTAACTTCCCAGTTTCACTTCTCTAAGGAAGCACCTGAAGCGATGCAAAGCCTAAGGTTAAGTTTTTGCTAAGTCAAACAGTTTATGATGATTTCTCCTCCCCTCTCAGATACTCCAAAACAACTCCACTCATCCTGAGATGATTCACTTATTCGGCATTCTTTGCTTAGACAGACACAAGATAATCCTTTTCAAGATCATCCTGTGTCTATTTACTTCATTTTGTGAGCATTATTTTGTTTCTGATTTGGAGTATTTTTGATGACTGTTCATCCAGCGATACAGTACTGGTAAAAGCACTAAAGTCAGCAAGGTAGATGAAAGAATCCCGCCAATCACTACGGTTGCCAGTGGCCGTTGAACCTCAGCGCCTGTTCCGGTTGCCAGCGCCATCGGTACAAAGCCCAGTGAAGCCACGCAAGCTGTCATCAACACTGGTCTTAAGCGCAAAATAGCCCCCTGCCACACGGCTTCATGCACTGGATATTTATCCCTTAATTCTTTAATGAAGGTCAACATCACCAGTCCATTGAGGACTGCAACACCAGATAAGGCAATAAAACCAATCCCAGCTGACATCGATAATGGTATATCCCTTAGCCAAAGAAATACCACACCACCGGTCAAGGCAAAGGGTACCCCGGTAAAGACCAATAGACTTTCTTTAACATTGTGAAAGACCGCCATCAGTAAAATAAAGATGGTAATTAAAGCCAGTGGAATCACGATTTGCATCCGTGCTTTAGCTGAAGCCAAATTTTCAAACTGACCGCCATATTCAATCCAATAGCCACTTGGCAAATTGTATGCTTTGAGCTGTGTCTGCACCTCAGATACAAAAGAGCCTAAATCACGCCCTTCAACATTCGTTGTGACCACAACTCGGCGCTTACCATTTTCTCGGCTGACTTGATTAATGCCTTCAATGGTAGAAACTTGTGCGATATCAGACAATAAAATACTGCCGCCATTTGGAAGCTGGATCGGTAACTGGGAAACAGATGCAACACTTCGATTTTGCTCACTCAAACGAATAATAAAATCAAAACGACGATCGCCTTCTAGAATCTCTCCTACGCTTTGTCCACCAATACTTGCAGCCACCACATCCTGAATAGATTTCACGCTCAAGCCATATTGGGCAGCTAAAGCTTTATCAATCTCTACATTGAGTAAAGGCAGACCCGAAGTTTGTTCAACTTTTACCACACTGCTACCTGCGACTTGCTGAATGATTTTCGCGATTTTTGCAGCCTCAGTATTCAAAACCTGCATGTCATCACCAAAAACCTTCACCCCCACATCACTACGTACCCCTGAAATCAGTTCATTAAAACGTAGCTCAATAGGCTGAGAAAACTCACTATTATTGCCGGGAATTGTCGCAAGATAAGCTTCCATTCGGGTTCGAAGTGCATCCAGGCTTTCTTTTGAATCTGGCCATTCCTCACCTGGTTTCAGCATGATATAACCATCGGAAATATTCGGTGGCATCACATCTGTCGCCACTTCAGCAGTCCCGGTACGGGCAAATACAGCTTTAATTTCGGGAAAGTTTTTCAGTAAAAGCTTTTCGGTATTTTCCTGCATACGTAATGATTCTTCTAGTCCTGTACTTGGCGAGCGTAATTGCTGTACCGCAAAATCACCCTCACTCAGCTGGGGTGCAAACTCACTACCAATTTTCGTGCTGAGCAGACCGGTGATGACCAGGAGACAAGCGGCAAAAGTTAAAACCACCGCCTTGTATTGATAAGCCATATCCAGTATCTGCTGATATCGGGTTTTGAGCCAGATCATCCAGCGACTTTCTGTTTCTTTGATCTCCCCTTTAACCCATAAAGCAACCGCAGCAGGCACAAAGGTGACCGATAAAATAATAGCTGCCACCAGTGCGAGAACAACGGTTAAAGCCATCGGATGAAATAGTTTTGCTTCTACGCCACTTAAAGCAAAAATTGGTAAATACACCACCAAAATAATAAGCTGACCAAAAATAAGAGGACGACGTGCTTGCCGGGCAGCCAGAAAAACTTCCTTAAAGCGCTCATTTTGTGTGAGAGGTCGTTTTAACAGTTGCTGTGCATGGGCTAAACGCCGGATACAGTTTTCGACAATCACCACAGCACCATCGACAATGATGCCGAAATCGAGTGCACCTAAACTCATCAGATTGGCACTGATATTTTTCTGTGCCATCCCGGTTAAGGTAAACAGCATAGAGAGTGGAATGACACAGGCAGTAATCAAGGCAGCACGGATATTCCCTAAAAACAGGAACAGAATGATGATGACCAGGATTGCTCCCTCTACCAAGTTTTTCTGAACGGTTTTAATCGCCTTCTCAACCAAGGTGGTACGGTCGTACACCGTTTCAATCACCACCCCTTTAGGCAAACTATTCTGAATATCTTGAAGCTTGGCATCCACAGCTTTAGAAACAGTCCGGCTATTTCCACCCATCGCCATCATGGCAATCCCTAAAACGGTTTCTTTACCATTATAGGTTGCGCCACCGGTTCTTAAATCATGCCCAATAGAGACTTGCGCAATATCACCAACCCGAATTGGGCTGCCATTTGGGCTACCCAGCATGGTGTTCTCAATATCAGAAAGACCATTGAATTTACCCGGTATACGTACCGTCAGTTGCTGACCATTGGCTTCAATATAACCTGCACCTCGGTTCTCATTATTTTGTGCTAAAGCCTGTTGCAGTTGTTCTAATGAGATATTCAGTTGCTGCATCCGGTTTAAATCAGGAGAGACCACATAGGTTTTTTCAAAACCACCAATACTGTTGACCTCTGCGACCCCCTCAACACGTTGCAGTTGAGGACGCACAATCCAGTCCTGAATCTCACGCAAATCCATCGCCGTGTATGCAGTTTCATCCGGCTTTTTCGCATTCGGATCTGCCTTCAGTACCCATTGATAAATCTCACCCAGACCAGTTGAAACGGGTGACATCGTCGGTGCGATTTGAGCAGGCAACTCAGATTGCACCTCCTGTACCCGTTGGTTAATCTGCTGACGGGCCCAATAAATATCAGTGCCATCTTTAAAGACGATGGTGACTTGAGAGAGTCCGTAACGGGATATGGAACGGGTAAGCTCCAGATTCGGAATGCCTGCCATGGCATTTTCAATAGGATAGGTAATCCGCTGTTCGACCTCAAGCGCAGTGAAACCATTGGCTTGAGTATTAATCTGGACTTGAGTATTGGTAATGTCGGGTACAGCATCAATTGGAAGTTTCTGATAGCTATACACCCCGACCGCAATCCAGGTACAGACAAAGAGCATCACCCAAATCGCATTTTGTATGGAAAAATGAATGATTCTTTCGAATAAACCTTCTGGTTTCGGCAGATCAGAATTAATGCTCATGGCCTGCCTCGTCTTTTTCTAATTCAGATTTGAGCAAGAAACTGCCTTGAGCGATATACTTCTGCCCTTCGGTCAGCCCAGAAATCACTTCAAGCCATTGTCCATCACTTGAAGCCTGCCCCAGTTGCACTTTCTGTGCTTTCAAACGGACTTGGCCTTTTTGTTCTGAATCTATGATGAAAATACTGTCTTCACCTTCAATACTTTGCAGCGCAGACTTTTGAATCCGTAGGGCTGATTTTGTAGGAGCTTCCGAAATCAATACCCTCACCAACACATTAGGACGCAACTCAGCCGCTTGCGCATCGAGTTTTGCACGCACCACCAGACGCCCTGTTTGTACATCTGCCTGAGAGGTTAAGCTTTGTACAATAGCCCTATAGGTTTGTTGTGAATCATTCACTTTAAAGTCAATTTTTTGTCCGGCTTGCAGTTGACCTGAGAATTGATTCGGCAAATTAAACTCAAGCCATAAATCTTTCAGCTGCTCAATAACAAAGAGTTGATCAGCCAGTTGCACATTTTCACCAACCACAATATCTTTTTGACTGATCACCCCGGAGATCGGTGCTCGAATCAAAAAGCGTCCATTGTTATTGCCGCTCGCCCCTAATGCATTTAAACGTGCTTGTGAGGACTGGACAGTAATCTGTGCTTGACGGTAGGCACTTTCTGCACGCTGGTAATCCTGTTTGGCAGAAATCCCCTGTGACCAGAGTTGCTGTTCGCGCTGGTAATCTTGACGGGCCAAATCCAGATTCGCCTGTGCCATACGCAAGGTTGCCTGTTGGTCGATCAGTTCAGGAACGATCAGTACAGCCAGCGTTTGCCCTTTTTGCACGCTCTGTCCTAAAGCCACATTGACCTGCTCAACATGACCACTAAAGTTAGGGGAGATATGCGCTTGTTGATCGGTATTCACCACCAATTTACCTGGCAGGGTCGTGAGCTTTTCAACCAATCCTGTGGATGCAACAGCAACTTTTAAACCTTGTTCAACCATTTGTTGGCTGGTCAGTTGTATTTCGCCTTCTTCAGCATGTCCTTCTTCAGAACTTTCTTCATCAGAATGTTCAGCATTTCCCTCATCATGGCCATGTCCCTCAGATTCATTTGTTTTGGAACTTAACCAAATAGTGACACTGACCAAGATCGTGATAATAATCAAAATCGTGATCATGAGAGACTGAGATAATTTTCCGTTTTGCTTGGCTTTCATTTTATCGTGCTCCCCCATTGATTAAGTTTTGTGATGCTTCGACTACCTTTTTATTCAGTTGTATATAGGCATCCGAACGGCTAATTTCTTCATAACTTGTGCCAATACTGAGTGCTTCAGCTGTGAGGGTCGTTTGCCAAGCCTGACGTAGAATTTGTAATTGACCCAATCGAAGATTCTGCAGTTGAGTGGTTGCTTGCTGAACGTCGGTAATTGACAGTTTTCCTGCCTGAAAACCTTGTAAAGTACGGCTCTGAACTTTGGTCGCCAATGTAAGTTGTGCTGTGGTGGCATCGAACTGGCTACGTAAACCTTTGAGCTGATGCATGCTGTTGGCAATATCGAGTATTTGTTGCTTCAGCTCACGCTGCTGCTGTTGGTTCAGCAGTATTTGCTGTTGCTGGACCATCGGGATCGCATATTGCTGGCGGTTAAAAATATTCAGGGGAATATCCACGCCCATTGCCAAAGTCGTATCGTTACTTTCATTGGGAGTTTTGCTACGTTTCATGCCTACATTTAAATTGGGATTGGGACGTGCCTGTATTCTTAGATTTTCAATTTGATGATCCGATTGCTGAATATTCAAGGCATACAGTTTTTCTAGCCACCCTTCAGCGATATAACGTTGTACAGTTTGATGACTTTGCTCTGGCCAAGGAATAGCGGTTTTATTCAATTGAAGGTGTGAAGACGTTTCTCCCCACAAATGAGACAGCTGACGACCAGCGGATTGTTGATTCAGCATCGCTTGCTGATAAAGTCGTTGGAATTCTAGCGCTTCAATTTGAGCGCGCTCAAAATCAACCAGTGCAATACTGCCGGCCTGATAGCGTTTCTGCGCACTGTCCAGATTGGCTTTACTTGTTTTTAACTGTACTGAATAAGCAGACTGTTCAACCTCAGCAAGTGCAAATTGCGACCATGCAAATCTAACAATCAGTTGGCTTTGCGCCTTCCATAATTGCTGTTGCAATTGGATTTGTTGATCCGAGGTATTGGCAATCACCTGATTCAGCTTACGCTGACCAAATAGATCTAGTGGTTGACGAATACCGACATTGAATTCCTGTTCTTGATCCGAGCCAAAGCCAGATTGCTCTATGCTTATACTTGGATTCTGCCATAACCGGCTTTGCTGGATATTCAATTCAGAAATCTGCTGGCCTTGTTGCCACAGCTGATCTTGAGTCTGGTAACTTTGTACTTTTGCTAAAGCGGATTCAAAGCTGGTAACGTTTTCAGCATGGCTGTATTGCATAGCTGCTGTACACACACAGGCAAGCAAACTATGACAGAAGAATGCCATTGATTGTAAAGACATGATTTTTCCCACTTATTTAAATAATAAAAGTGGTGGGAATGTTTTAGGCTACCCCACCATGAGCGGGGAAAATTCGGGAGGTGGGCTTTGTTGAAACAGATCAGGTGGCTGATAACTGTTATTCCAATAGAAATGTGGAATAGTTTTATCATCTGAAGGTAGAGTTAACAGGCTGATTTTTTCATTTTGCACAATCAAGTGCGTCATCGACGGTAGATGATCTTGATGATCTTCACCGATTTCTAAATCGCTACTGACTGTTTTTATGTTTTCTGACTGTCCATTATGATCGTGTTGACGACTATCGCTGGCACATAAGGTATTTTGGTGATGACCAAAATGATAAGTTTGCAACACCTGCGCCTGCTCTTCATGGACACAAAAGGCTGCCGCCACGTTCCACAGGCTTTGGAACATGAACAGGGTCACCAATACTGTAATCCATTTTACTGAACGCATAATTGCATCAAAATTAATATTTGAATTGATTATAAGGCTTGGAGTAAGACTAAGGTCAATAGTTTGCTAATAAAAAATAGTAAGCTTAAGGGGATTTTTAGAGTTTTTTAAATTCTTCTAGTTAGTCATTTTATTTAAATAAAAGGCGTCTACATACTCGGTGGCTATTCAGTTTTGCTATTGGTCTTACCCTAGACAAACATTATTTACTAATGTAGAGGTAAGAAAAATTTTAAGAAAGTTCGATAGTGATATGTTATCTCATAGTCTATGGATACTTTCAGATATAGTTAATAAAGAAAATTCCTGGTTAAGTTTTGGCAGATTTTTCTTTAAAAATATCTGGCCTAAAGAAAATTTTTGTCAAACGTCAAAAACATCTGAAAGGTTATTAGATTTGGCTATAGAAACATCCGAGTATTTCACAGATATCGTTAAAAATATTGAACCATATTTAAGAAACATTGAACCAACTTCAATTTTCCTATACCAGTTAACTAACAATGAAGATAAATATTTACTGACTGAGAAGTACCCTCAAGAGGTCCTTCTTTTGTTAGACAGAGTGATTGGCCAAAGAATTGAGTCTTATGATAATTCGTTAGCTAAAATACTAGAAAAAATAGTCAAGGAAAAACCTGTACTTAAGAATTCTATAGCTTGGCAGCGTCTTCATAAATTATCAATTAGTGTTTTTTAATTTTGACTCGGCTATTTAAATTTATATTTATCTATAGAAGCCCTGCGATTCTGCGATTTCACCTTGTATCCTGTATGTTGTAGGGCTTTCAGTATCGAGACTCTATAGTTTTCGGTTTTGCGATTCCTCGTATCAATTGCAAAGGAATCGCAGCATATCGCCGTGCTGTATCATCGCCAACTTAGTATAAGAGGCTATCTAACTCTATGTTTATGAATTATTTGATAGAATCACTTCGCATTCATACATAGAGAAAATAAATGTTTAAGAATACGAAGTTTATTAAATTTTTATTGGGGTTCACTGCACTTACGGCGTCTACTATTGGCTTTGCTCAAAATAGCTCAGAAAAAGAATGGCAGCATGTCTATGATGCCCGAGAGGCTTTCTACGAGAAAAATATAGGGAAGCTACCTAATGACATTATGAAAGCCCCTAACTTATTTGGTGTTTGGCCGGGTGGTGGCTTTTACGTAATACCTGCCGACAAAATCAAAAAAGGGCTATGGGTATATTCTACTTTTGGCCTTACCAATACCGACATGCCTGCAAGCTTAACAGCTACAGATATTGAGGTTAAATATAATGACCAAGGTAGGGTTGTTTCCAGCTCATCAAAATTAGAGAAAAAGAGTAAAGCTATATCTGCATCTGGAAAAGCTGGTTATGGATATGAAGTGCTCATGATTGCAAAAGAAAATGCTGAATGGCCACTTTGGTTTATGCAATGGACAGGAAATATAATTCTACTGAACGATGTAGATCTATTGGCCAGAATAGAAAAGAATAATGGCTTAACAGTTGAAGCGATACCTGTAGGTAATAGTGAGAATGACACCATTAATGTGCTTATAGCTAAAGCACAAAAGCCTTTAGCTACAGATATCAAATTGCCTAATGGAAATATGCAGCTTTTAATCGCCACTGTTATTACGGATGATGAAATGCAATGGTCAATAGAAAATGGTCGTGATGCTCTATTAAAGAAACTAATGGATGCAAATATAGGACAGATCAGTGACCGAAATAGATCTTCAGTACTAAAACAGTAGATTCGTAAAATAGATACTACTTAGGAGTTTGTGCGAATTTGCGAATTATAGCTGTATGCCTTGTATAGCTTACTATTCCGTTTCGCGTTCATTATAAATTTAAGTTTGCTAATTGCGAATCATACGATGATTTTCTGTTACTTCGCATTCAATTCGCAGAAGGTTGCACGCCATTTGCACAATAATTGCGAACCCTAAAAGCCTACGACTAAAGGAGTTTAGGGGATAATTCGCAAATTAGCAGCTATTTAAACAATAAAGGGTTTAATTCAATGTGTGTGGACTTGTTGATAGTAATGAGTCGTACATAATTGAATTCGATTAACTCATTAAGGCAATTATCAAATGCTTTCGCCTTTCTTAGATGTGATGGAGCTCCTCTCAGCGCTATTGCTTTAGGGATACAATTGTTTTTTTGCTCCATGCACTTTCGAATAAGCCACTTAATCAACCGTTCAGCATCACTTTCCGTTTTGACTTCAATATCTGCATACATAGCCCATTCATTGAGTGAGTGCTTAACGACCTCACAAGCCCCTGTTAAGGTCTTGGCATCAATCCATTGTAATCCCTCAAAATAAGCGAATACGGTAGCTAAGCGCCGTGCTAATTGACTGGCACGACTGGCAAATGCTTGTAGGTATTCGTAGCGCTTACCTTTGCCCTGTAGTTCCTCAAACATGTTGTAGAACGATGCATCTATATCCCTTGCTTCATCATTCATAGGAATGACATAACGCCCATTGTAAAGTTCTTGCCCCCCTTGTAGTCTAGGGCAGTCATCAAGCAAGTATTCACACCGTGTCCAGTAAGCTATTAACCGATGGTCATGATTGGCATTCTTAGATCGGTAAATAGCATCTTGCAAACGTGTCCCTGCCAAGTTCTCAGGGATGGTTAAAATGAATCTAGGCAAGAAACCTTGGCCACGTAGCACTTGATCTCTCAATGCATCAGATAAAACCTCATGCTGTCCCTGTAAATTAAAGGTCAATCGAACATCATAAGCACGACCACTACCATTTAAATTGGATTTAGACCGGGTGCGCTCCACAAAACCATCATCAAATAATTTGGCATATCCTCCAATCGCTTGGGTGCGGGTATCTCCTTTCATGGTATAACCACCAAAGAACTGACCAGCTTCATCACTAGCAATAGATGCATTATTTAATATGCCATCCACGTAAAGCCCTGCAATAGATTCCAAGGTAATGTCACTGTATAAGGTGCTAGGGTCATTCGGAGGTGGGTTCTCTGCACCGTATGCCTCTTTGTCCTTTTTGTTTAATCCAGCTTGTCCGCTTTGCCATTGTTTAAGGTCACGGCTATATTGTTCATATTGTTTACGTTCATGCTGAATAATGGCCTTGTCTGCCATATTACGACTGGTGCTTTTACGGCTTCCACTTTGTCCTTCAGTGAGTAGATATAAACTGCATGGCTCACCTTGAAGGTTAAATGGATGAGGTGCATTTACGTGGGCTTGAGCAATATGTGACATGGCACCTATGACACATTGAGCTGTCATACCAATTGGCGCTTGTACATACTCAGCAATAGCAATAACGGCATCCCTTGCAAGTGGTGGTAATGCATGGATTGGATAAGTGCTATTTAAGGAAGTTTCAGCCTGCGCCAATGGTAATAGTTCACCCCACTGATTTAAAGCTGGTAATTGCTCAATGGCATAATCAAGAAACGCTTTTACTTCCTCTGCATCGTCATCCTGTGACAGCTCAGTTAAAAACTCACTTTCACCAGCTTTCTGAAATTGATTGAGCAATCGAATGGGGCTATTTTTCTCGAGGTTTTGGAATGCTTCAAGCTGTATATGCTCAGGGCGTACAGGCATATACAACCTGTCAAAACCTGACTTTAAAAGCTGATTAATCACGAACTGCATTTGCTCAAAATCAAATGGCTTGAACTCGATTTGATGAGCATCACATAGGCTTGGTAATACTACCAATGCCACGGCGTAGCCTGTTTGAGAAATCTTAAAGAATGCCTCAAGGTTATAGGTGATGATGACAGGTTTATCCTGGTGCAACTCACCCAACATAGCAAAGCCTTTGGCCACTCCATCGGGGATGACTCGTAAGGGTTGTTTATCTTGTAATATGGCACATTGAACAAGCTCTAATTGAGCGTTATAGATCGGCAGAATTAAAGGATTATCATAGCTCACGCCGTTGATATCTACATGGCACTGGTCCACATAGATCGGCTGTAAAGGACTGCCAAAACGCTGAATGACTGGATGATTGATATAGGTATCATCCAGTGGATTAAGTAATGTGCAATTTGCTAAGATGGTGTCGGGTTTGATGGAGGTGGTGTTATTCATTTGGCACCACCTTTATTGCTTTCTTGCCATTCAAAAGCCAAAGGCAATATTTTCTCAATCATTTCTAATTTGGTTTGGATTTCAAAAATCAGGTTCGCAACAATTTCACCGTTAATGATTAATTCCTTACCATTTTAAAAACAGTTGAAAGTAACGGTTGAAATGTCTTTAGCACTTCCAACAAGGCAATGAATAACATCTTGAGCATTGAGATGGTTTGCATCTTTATGTGGTGTAAAAAATGCGCTGGTACAGCTTAGAGATGGGAAATAATCGTTATTAATTGGTTTCGATTTTTGATTTGAGTTAGGCATGATTAATGCGCTCCTTCATTTGTAGGAGTCTTGCCATTCACGACCAAATGAGGGTGGCAGGACCAGAAAGGGTTGGTCGACTGGTAACGAAGGAAACCAGCACACCCGAAGGTGTCCCTCTCCAGCCCCGCCATAACATGCAGATGCATAGAGATATTACGCACAAAAAAAGTCCTATAAGCGGACTGTACGCCTTCATTGTTATAGCCGACCAAAGCTAATTCATCTGCTTTTTGATGAACGGAACTAGCATAAGCGGAACGTCCACAGCTTGCAACAAGAAAAACAGCAATGGTCCAGATGAAGAGAAGCTTTAGAAGGTTGATAGAGAGCTCTTTCATGCTTTACCCCCTTATTCCGAAATGTTTAGCTAAAACTTCCATTCCTTTAGGCAGAATAAAAAATTCAATTTGGCTATAGCTTCCTAGCTCACCATTGGCTTTGATTCTTGTACACTCTTCATACTTAGTCTCACAGTACCCACGTTCTTGGCTATAGTGGGTAGATGCGCGTGCATTGTTAAGTCGTCTATCCCCACCATGTTTACTGAGCCAATCAGCTAACACAGAACGCTTAATATTGAGAAGCTTGCAAGCCTGTTGGAATTTAACGCCGTGATTGGTTTGAGTTATTACCTTTATGGATTTTTCCAAGCCAGTATTTTTATGCTCTAACTCGATAACCTGTTCTGTGTATTCAAGTAATGCCTTGCGTAGTGCGTGAGGATTGTTAATGTCTACATTGTGCTGTTTGGATTGGCATTCCAGTTCTTGCCAACGATCTACGATATGCGCTGTAAATTCAGGCGAAAGAAGTGCAACAAGGATAAGGCTGTCACGCTTTTTTAGTTCGTAGTAATCAAACCACTGGCCACGGTATTCAAATTTTAGTGGCTCAATTTGAGCGTCTAAAATTTCCGCTGCTAATAAATCCTTAATAGTTCTAATAACATTTTTATGCTCTTTGCCAGTCAATTCTGCTATTTCACGACTAGACATAGTTAGAGTAGGTGAAATGATTTGATTCATGAATTAAGCCTCCATTACAGCAAGGCTTTGCATTTGCTTGTTATGCCATTCAACAAGCTGGGCGTAGTCGAAATAGACCGAGGCTTGCTTAGTATCGCCTGTCTTAATTGGTCGAGGAAATGAGGCGTCAGTACGCACAATATGACGTAAGGATTCACGACTAATGTCCAATAATTCACAAGCTGTTTTGAATTGGACACGTATAGGATTAATGGTCATCTATGCACCTACATGCAAAAATAAGGAGTAGGTGCATAAAAGCAAATTTCATAAGGTGTCATACAAGTGACATGTGCATAAAAAAAGGTGACACCTTTAGGTGACACCTAGAATAAATAATTGAAATATATTATTTTTTTGGATTAGTTATTGCGCAAATTCTTTTAACCAGATTGGTCTGGGTCACTGCTAGATTTTTTAAAATATTAGTAATAGCTGGTGTGTGCTCTTGATGCGGATACTCGTTATTTAGATATTTTGCTTCCCATGCTTGGATGGCTAATAGTAATTCAGGTGCATGCTTTGGATGTTTTTGATCAATTGCAGGATGTATAGATTGTTGAGGTGTATCTTCTCTTTCAGTCTCCCAATGAGATGAATCATTTAGATCAAATGTAGCTAACATATGATCAAAAATTCTTTTAGACTCTTGCTGGTGATAATCTAAAGCAATGTCTAACTTTCTTTTACTAATATTTCCATATCTAACATTTTCATGAATCGTATTACCAATTCGTATATTAACATTCATGTCTTGCAGAGGTTCAAAATAATATAAATCATCACAATCTATTAGAATATGACTCAATTGATAGCTATCAACATGTAGTGAAGATTCAGTAGTATTAAATTTTTCATCATCCAAATAATTTAATACATATGATATAGCCTTTTCAGAATTGACCTTATTTAACTTAAGAAACTCATCCTCTCCTAAGCGTACAAAAACATCAATATGCTTATTAAATTTTGAGTTTTTGAGGAACTTTGAAATAAGTTTTATCGGTCTATTAAATCTTTCCCCAAAATCTTGAATCAAATAAACCAACTCTTCATATTTAATATTATTTCCATCTACTGCCTTAGCAATACTGGTTATTTTTTTACTGTCCTGTAGTGGCTTTTTGAATTCTAATAGCTCAATTAAATTTAGTGCATTAAATTCAGCTAATCTTTGAATTTCAGTTTTTAACCAAGCATATTGTTTAAATTTTTGAGTTAGTTCATGTTCTGCAATTATCTTATTTTCTAAATCATTACCATCAAGCGATTCATGATTATTAAATATGAATGCAAGCAATGCATCCTTTAACTGACCCAAACTCAACTTATCCTCATATACACTCTCAATCATAACTTGGTTATGGATGGTAACTTCTGGAACAATATCACCAGTAATAGAATAAGTAGTTAATGACTCAATAGAGCTTTTTTTTAAAAAATGACCTACTTCATACCACCCAGAATCTGATTTTGCATATAGTTTTTCCAATACGTCTAAAACGGATACATAATTCTTTGCTATAGCTTCATGTTGCTTTGCAAATAAGCTCATTTATGCCTCCCACAGCATCTCCCAAAGAAATAGCTAAGCCAATCGAATTGGGCATTGGACTTTCGGGGATCAACCTAGACTTAGCAAACTGAATATAAATGATATTTAATTATAATTGTGTATGTTTGGGTAAGTAGTGTGACAAGATATGTCGCAATAGAAATATACGAATCGCAAACTATCGCAAGTGAATCGCAAGCCATTTGCGAAGTTCAATGTTATATGTAGCAAGGCATACAAAGCCAATTCGCAAAATCGCAAGGTTTCTAGGGAAATATAAAATATATCCACTAAGCCACTATGCCAGTGCTTAAAATACGGCAGTGCTTAATGAAATCCCTGTGATACAAAGGCTTACAAGGTGATTAAGCCATTAAGCCGCGCTTCTGTAGGAAATATATAAAATACAGAATGAATGGCGAGTAATGTCACTTAGTCTTTTTAAATTGGATAATGCTCTGGTCCGCAATTTCTTCTAAATAATTGGCATACCACTGCATCATATTTGCCCTGTCATCTAAATATTGGGCTTTGTTATATACCCCTGCTACGCCGTCCTTAACATGGGCCAAAGCAGATTCAATATGACGCTCATCAAAGCCACGGTTATTTAGTAGTGTACTGGCTATATGCCTAAATCCATGTGGTGTCTGTCTGCCCTCAAATCCCATACGGCGCAAAGCCATGATAAAAACTGTATCTGACTTAGGCTTACTCTTATCGGATCTACTTGGGAATAAATACTCAGAATTGGTTTCATAGGTTTTTAATTCATTGAGTATGGCAATGGCTTGCTTAGGCAAAGGCACAACATGCTCACGGCGTTTCTTCATGCGTTCCTCAGGGATATTCCACAAACCTTGTTCTAGATCGAACTCAGTCCATTTAGCGCCCCTTAGCTCAGTAGGACGGCAAAACAGCATAGCTAAAAGCTGTAAGCCCATACGGACATCCATAGTCGGGTAATTATTAATAGCTCGGATTAAGGTGGGCAACTCCGCCTCACTCACATGGGCCATATTCTCTTTTTTGCCCTGCTGTAGATACTTCTGAATGCCCTCTAATGGGTTGTAATCAATTCGCCCTGTGACCTTTGCATAATCATAAATATCACGGCACATGGCTCGAACTCGGCTTACCTGTTCATAGATACCCTGCTTCTGCTGAATACCTTTTAAATGATTCATCCACTCAATAGGTTTTATGCTGGTGTACAAGCGTTTACCAAAAACAGGGAATACATGCTTTTCTAATGCTCCCTTATTTCGGGTCATGGTGTCAGGAACCCATGTATTTACTTTGGTTTCTAACCACTCACGTGCCAGTACTTCAAAGGTAGCATTATTGTGGTCCAGCTCTTGGCGTTTGCGTTCCTGCTTGGTAATGATTGGATTATCGCCGTGGGATATATCTAAAATAATCTCGGATGCTTTCTTTCTGGCGCCTTTACCCGACAATTCAGGGTAAGTACCGATACCAAGCCATGACCACTTGCCATCAGCTTTTTTATACCTGAATAGCCACGCTTTTTTACCATCAGGCTTTACACGGAAATACAGGCCATCGCCGTCTAACTCCCGATATTCTTTTAATTCAGGTTCAAGGTTAGCAAGTACGGTATCTGACAAAGGGCGACGTTTGATATCTGTTCTTTTCATGCATCCTCCAAAAGAAAGCTGTGGCAATAAGCCATAACTTCACCTGAAAAACTTACAGGAATAGATTCGGGATTATTTGTTAATTGATATTCAGCATTTTCTAAAAGTTGATAAATATCCTCTTTAGTCAATTCGCCTTTGGTATGTTGCAAATCCTCAATATCAACAAACAAGTCTTCAATTTTTAAGCTATATATAAATTGGGAGTCATTAGGAAATGAAATTCTTTTTACAATGCAACTATTGTATTGGGCATATTTATTCACACTTTCTCGTGTAATACCTATAAATATAGTGCTTGATCGAGCTTTAATACCAAATTTATGTTCAAACCAATCATCAATAATAATATGTTCTCGGACTGGCATATTTGTAGGTCGACGAGTTCCCTCTAAATATATGTTTTTATGCTTACCATTTGAAATAGGACTTCCAAAAGCTCTATAAAATTTAAATTCTGAAAAATTATCCCTCATTTTCTAGCATATCCTCTAAACGTGTCATACCTTTTCTATCCAAATAAAAATAACCATCCCGAATAAAAGAAAGATACTCCGTTGCATCTAGATCTTGACGTAGTTCATACCCCTTAAAATTTATTAAAGATAAAATTAGGCCAACATCACCATCACCAGTACGTTGAGTCGGATTAACTCTCAATAAGTAATGAAAAATATGTTCTAATACTTTGGATTGCCTATGTTGTAAATCATAAAATTTACTTGCAATTTTATGGCCAATATCCATTTGAAAATGATTTCTATGCACTTCATGTACATAATCCTTAATATCTTCAAATTCAAATACATTTTCATTAAAAAAAATTTTAAATCCTATTAAACCTAAGGCCCATGAATCATAATTCCATGATTTATCAAATATATGATTTTGATTTTCCCTATAGCGTCTAAGATATTCTGGCGGGGTAGCATAAAGTGAAGTAGTTAATCTTCTCATATTACTTGTTTGTAATTTTATTAAGTCTTCTATTTCTAGATCACTGACTGTTGTAACGTATGATGAGTAACTTTCGCCAAAATCAACAACCTTAATTCCTGTATTGAATGGTTTAGTAGATAAATCTTTATATTCAAAAGAGTTATCTAACACCATAATATTTGATGGATGTAAATCTCTGTGAACTAGCCAGTTACTTAATGGTATTAGTGCATTCGTCACCCTATGAAACAGTTGAACTTTTTCCTCAATAGTTTTATTAGCATAAGTTTCAATTACCTCTTCCAGTGACTGTCCCTCTAGCCATTCCAGAACTAGATAACCGCCCAAATGATTTTTAAATAACTTAGCATCATAAAGTTCAATAACAGCATTTTCATCATATACAAACCCTTGACGTGCAATAAGTCTATGAATTGCTATTTCATTTCTAAATTTTAAAATTTCGATTTCATGTCTAGGTAATAAAAGAAATTTAATGAAAACTTCTTTTTTTAAAGTATAGCTATAAGCTTTATAGGAATGAGAATTCCCACCATGGTTGAGGGCTTTAATTAGTTTATATTTCCTACTAAAACCATTTTCCCCTAACCCCTTTAATAACTTTTTTAAAATTTTAATTTTCACATGTACACCAGCGAGTTCAATAAATATTGCAATGTACATGACAGTGTACACGGCGTATGTACACTATAGCTAGTTATGTTTGGGTATGTTCAGGCAAGAAAAAAGGCTTGATCCCTTTAGAATCAAGCCTTTCATCTACTATTTAAAACATATTTGGGTATGTTTTGTTAGGAATTTGGTGGAGGTGGCGGGAGTTGAACCCGCGTCCGCCAGCATTACGCTCGAGAATACTACATGCTTAGATATCGTCTATTGTTTTAACTCTTTGTGACCCGACGAACAGGATACAAATCGCGATCCTCTTAATTTAGTATAAAGCCCCGAGGCTTGACTTTATACGGCCTTGTGTGCGTGCGCTTCAGTCGGTCTCTCTAACCACAAGTATTCGGAGAGGCGGACAAGCTGCCCTTAGGCAGCTAGAGCGTATGATTCGTCGTTTGCGACTAAAAAATGCAAATTTGATTTACGAGAGAAAATGCGCTCTCGGCATGCATCTATGAGTTTCATCACCAGCGTCGAAGCCAGAAACACCCCCAAAGTACAAAGCAATCATAGCATAAATGTCAAAAATTACGACCTCTTTTCTAAACATTTACACAACTAGATGCGCTTAATGACATTATTGCGCTAATATTTTACTTTTCAAGCCTAATAACAGAAAAAATTATGAGCTATTTACTTGCACTCGATCAGGGGACGACCTCAAGTCGTGCGATTATTTTCAACGAACTTGGACAAGTTCAGGCAACCGCTCAACGTGAAACCCATATCAAAACACCACATTCAGGTTGGGTTGAGCAAGATGCCCAAGAAATCTGGACTACACAGATCGCAGTCGTACAACAAGCACTTGCCTCTGCTCACATTCTTGCTAAAGACATTAAAGCCATTGGGCTGACCAACCAACGCGAAACAACCATAGTATGGGACAAGCGTAATAGTCAGCCACTCGCTCCTGCCATTATTTGGCAAGACCGTCGCGCAACCGAATGGTGCAACCAACTCACCCAACAAAATTTACTCGATACAATTCAGCATAAAACCGGTTTACGCATAGACCCCTATTTCAGTGCCGGCAAACTGGTATGGTTATTGGAAAATGTAAATGGCTTACGCGAACTTGCCGAACAAGGGCATGTCGCGTTTGGCACGGTCGATAGCTGGCTGATGTGGAACTTAACCCAAGGTAGTAAACACATTATTGAAGCCAGTAATGCTTCACGTACCATGTTGATGAATCTGCAAACTCAAGCGTGGGATGAGGAACTGCTTGAGCTGTTTAATATTCCTCACTCAGTTTTACCCAAAATTATTTCATCCGATAGCTATATTGCTGATACTGCCACCGGTTTACTGGGTGCCAACATCCCAATTACCGGTATTTTGGGCGATCAGCAATCTGCGCTTTTTGGTCAATCCTGTTTTGATGTAGGTACGGCGAAAAATACCTACGGTACCGGTTGCTTCATGCTATTTAATACCGGTCATCAAGTTCAATTTAGCCAAAATAAATTACTCAGTACACTTGCATGGCAATGCCAAAATCAAACCTGCTATGCACTGGAAGGCAGCGTGTTTATGGCAGGCGCCATTGTGCAATGGCTACGTGATGGTTTAGGGATTATTCAAAACAGCAGCGAGGTTGAAAAACTGGCTTGCCAAGTGGGTGATACTGACGGCGTAGTTCTGGTACCTGCTTTTACCGGACTCGGCGCGCCACATTGGGACAGTGAGGCTCGTGCCCTGCTTTGCGGGATGTCTCGCGGAACCAATAAAGGTCATATCGCGCGTGCAGCCTTGGAGTCGATTGCTTTTCAGGTGTCCGATGTGCTGATGGCCATGCAGGCAGACATTAGCCATCCTTTAAAAGAATTACGCGTAGATGGGGGTGCCAGTCGCAATGATATGCTGATGCAATTCCAGGCAGATATTCTTAATGTTCCGGTACTGCGTCCTAAAATGCTGGAATCAACTGCATGGGGTGCGGCAGCAATGGCGGGTTTAAAGGCAGGCGTATTTTCTAATTTGTCAGAGATTTCCGAATCTTGGCAGCTAGATCGGGCATTTGAGCCAAATATGAATACGGATCAGCGTCAAAGTCGTTTAACTCAGTGGCAAACGGCTTTAAAGCGGTCACGATCGGATATATAAGGTTAATGGCAATATTCTTTATCTTAAAAGCCGCTGAATTCAGCGGCTTTTTTTATGTCATGAATGCTGAGCATTAATGCACGTGACTACCGCCCCCCGTACCCAATTTGGGTCGTGGTGCGAGCCAGACGATTAAAGCCGCAAAAACAAAAACCATCGCTAAAATCAAAAATACATGGTTGGCTGATAAAGTTAGAGCTTCCTTATCGACCAGACTTGATATATAGCCCAATGCCCCTTGTGAACTCACCCCAGCTTGTGTCAGGGTATTTTGTACTTCATCCACATGTAAGTTGGAAACCATTTCACTACGTGCAACTTTGGCATGGTCATCCCAAAGCGTTACGGCAATGGAAGCACCGATTGCCCCGGCCATGGTACGTAAGAAATTCATTAAGCCGGCAGCAGATGCCATTTCATGTGGCTGTACCGAAGCCAGCGCCATATTGGATAAAGGAATAAAGAAAAATGGCACAGCAAAGCCTTGTAGAATTTGTGGCCATGCCAATGCCATAAAATCAGCATCAGTCGTCCAGAAAGCACGCATCAAGGTCACTACCGCCAGAAGACTTAAACCAAAACTGGCTAAAATCCTTTGGTCGTACTTGGTCGCCATTTTTGCCACAATCGGGGACATGAGCAAACTACCAAAGCCCATGGTCGCAGTGAGATAACCTGCCCATGTTGCGGTATAGCCCAAGTTAATCTGTACCCATTGTGGAATCAATACAATACTGGAGAAGAATGCCCCAAAGGCAAAGGCTAAAGACAAGACCGAGAAAGTAAAACCGCGATATCTAAAAATCTGGATATTGACGACAGGATGCTGTTCAGTCATTTCCCAGATAATAAACAGAACTAATCCGACTACGGTTATCACAGCCAAGACACAAATGAAGGTACTGTTAAACCAGTCATTTTCATGTCCAAGATCGAGCATCAACTGTAATGCACCAATCCACAAAATCAGTAAAAACAGTCCAATGGTATCAATTCTGATTTTTGAAATTAACGTTTCCGCAGGTTTTAACAAGCGCAATGCGGCAATCGCACAGAAAATTCCGACTGGAATATTAATAAAGAAAATCCAGTGCCAAGACAGATTATCACTAATCGCACCACCCAAAATTGGACCCAAAATCGGTCCAACCACAGTGGTCATCGCCCACATGCCCATGGCTTGTGATTGCTTTTCCGGAGGGAAAATGCGCATTAACAAGGTCTGACTGAGCGGCATGATCGGCCCACCAAACAGGCCTTGTCCAATTCGGCAAAAGACCAGCATTTCCAAACTGGTAGATAATCCACACAGAATAGAAAAAACTGTAAAGCCAATCAGACTGATCACAAACAGTCGCACCGCACCAAAACGCCCGGCCAGCCATCCGGTCAGCGGGACACAAATCGCTTCCGCAACCGCATAGGAGGTAATCACCCAAGTCCCCTGGGAACTGGAAACCGCCAGACTGCCGGTAATATGCGGCACGGAGACATTGGCAATGGTCATGTCCAGAACCACCATAAAATTGGCCAGAGCCAATACAAAGGCAGCAAGGATCAGGCGCCCCCCTTTCAGGTCGCCAAATGGCACATAGTTACTATTATTCATAAGCGACTACTTCGAAGCGAGGTTAATTTTCACTTCCATCGACAAGCCTACACGTAATGGATGTCCAGCCAGTTCTTTAGGATCAAGGGCAATACGCACCGGTAAACGCTGAACCACTTTAATCCAGTTACCCGTCGCATTTTGCGCAGGAATTAAGGCAAATGCTGACCCTGTACCACCTGAAAAGCCAACCACTGTGCCATGAAACTCAACATCATCACCATATAAATCAGAAGTTAAAGTAGCTTTCTGCCCGGGTTGCACTTTTGTCAGCTGACTTTCTTTAAAGTTGGCATCGACATACAGTTTATGAATCGGTACCAGCATCATTAACACGGTACCTGCGGCAACACGCTGTCCCACCTGAATATTACGGCGGGTGATTACGCCGTCAAACGGTGCTTTAATTTCAGTACGTTCCAAATCAAGCAAAGCCTGTTTCAGTTTTGCCTGAGCAATTAGCACATCCGGAGTTGAAGTTTCATTACTGCCGCGAATCAGCGCTTCATTTGCAGCTAAAGTACTTTGTGCCGCTTTTTGACTGGATTGTGCCTGAGCCAAGCCGGCTTTAGCCAAATCCAGACCGGCTTGAGCATTATTCACGGCACTTTGTGCAGTGCTGAGTTCTTCTTTCGAAATCGCACCTGATGCACTTAATTTACTACGACGCGCCAAATCATCCTGCGCCTTATTAAATTCAGCTTGTGCTTTAGCCACCTGCGCCTCTGCACTATGAATACCGTCATCACTGACAAACACTTGTGAATTTAATGCACTGCTATTGGCTTGCGTCTGCTTGTATTGACGTTTTGCTTTCATCAATTCTGCTTGCGCCTGTGCAACCGCAATTTCTGCATCACGATTGTCGACCCGGACCAAGACATCGCCCTGTTTGACCTGTTGCGTGTCACTGACCAGAACTTGCCCAACCTGACCATTCACCATTGAGGTGATCGAAGCGGTTTCTGCACCGACATAGGCATTATCGGTAGTGACTGAATGATTTAAAAATAATGCCCAGATTGCATATAAGATCACTGCAATAATAAAGATCATCGCGACAATACTTAAGGCTTTCTTGCGTTTTGCTTTTGCAACAGTGTCCGAAATTTCTTTGTCTGGCTGTGTTTCTGGCAGGGTATTTTGAGCATCTGTCATCGATTATTCCTAAATCCAGCAGACTTGGTCATTACCCATCATATATGTCGTTCTGATTGATCTGAAACGAACAGCTATGCAAGACAAATGAATGTCATGAGATGGTGTCGATGAGAAAGTCATTTCTTGTTTAATATTGACGACACATTTTAATGACAAAAAATCATGATGTGATAATAAAAATGTAACTCACCAGTTTTTAAAAATAATTTCGGCACTGAATTTTCATTCAATGCCGAATATTTAATTCACTTCTTTTGAGTTTAAATGACCAAGCTTAAACTGAACTTAATAAGCATAAGAAGCAATCGCAGTGGCAATCGGCTTGTCTTCATCATTGATCAAAGTCATGCGCATAGTGCAGCCCTTACGTCCTAAACGTAAGGTTTCAGCACGGGCAATAAAATATTTTCCACGACCTGGAGCTAAATAATCGACCCGCATATCAACAGTTGCCAAACGAGTCACTTTTTTAATGGTATCCGGCAGGTCATTCGCTTCTGCTTTTTTATATAACTCGCCCATCGCAACAATGCCGCCAATACTATCCAGAATAGTTGCAGCCACACCGCCGTGTAAAATTTGAAAGGCAACATTGCCAATCATAAAAGGCTGCATTTCAATATAGGCTTCAATTTGTCCATCCACAACACGCATGACCATCTCGTTATGTTTGAAGTAAGGAGAACTATTGAATGCATGACACAACTGTTTCAGGACCACATCAATATCCACTTTCGTGCCTAAATGTATGTTACCGGTCCAATTTTTCTCTACTTGTGTCATAGTCTGCCCGAATACCTTAATTTGAGAAATAGCTATTAACTTTTGCCCCAAAATTTGATTCTAGGGCTACAATAGCCATAGTTTAATACTGATCATTGAGATTGTTATGACTTATACGTTCAATCGCCCTGCATTTCCTGCCACCCGTATGCGCCGAATTCGAAAAAATGACAAATTACGGTCTATGGTAAGTGAAACCCAGTTGACGACCGATCATCTCATTTACCCAGTATTCGTACTTCCGGGCCAAAACCAGACCCAAGATATTCCAAGTATGCCGAAGGTTCAGCGACTTTCTGCTGACCTGCTGTTAAAAAAATCAGAACGCCTGCTGGAATTGGGAGTTTCTAAACTCGCTTTATTCCCGGTAACGCCGCAGGAAGATAAAAGCCTCACTGCTGAAGCTGCCTGGCATGAAGATGGCTTGGTTCAAAACACCATTCGCCTGCTGAAAAAAGAATTGCCTGAAATGGTGCTGATCACTGACGGCGCACTCGACCCTTATACCACGCACGGTCAAGACGGCATTATTGATGACACGGGTTATGTTTTAAATGAAGAAACGGTTGATTGTCTGATTAAACAGGCTTTAAGTCATGCTGAAGCTGGTGCAGATGTGGTTGCACCCAGTGATATGATGGATGGCCGTATTGGTTCGATTCGTAATGCGCTTGAAGCGCATGGTCATATCTACACCAGTATCATGGCGTACTCGGCTAAATATGCGTCTAGCTTCTATGGGCCTTTCCGTGATGCGGTGGGTTCATCCAGCAACCTGAAAGGTGGCAACAAATACAATTACCAGATGGATATCGGCAACCGCGCTGAAGCCTTGCATGAAATTGCATTGGATATTCAGGAAGGTGCAGACATGGTGATTGTGAAACCGGGTATGCCTTATCTCGATATCGTGCGTGAAGCAAAAGATACTTTTGGTATACCCACTTTCGTTTATCAAGTCAGCGGTGAATACGCGATGCTGGTCGGTGCCATTCAAAATGGCTGGTTATCAGAAGATGTGATTATTGAATCGCTGATGAGTTGCCGCCGTGCCGGTGCCGATGGCATCTGGACTTACTTCGCTGAAGAAGCTGCGCTTAAACTGAAAAACATGAAATAAGGAATAGTGGTTTAAGCGATGAAAGTTGCCATTATTGGAGCAGGTATTAGCGGTCTATTGTCTGCTTTAGAGCTTGTGGAACAGGGATGCTCCGTGATTATTTTCGATCAGCAACAAGCGGGAAAAGCAGCCTCCTGGGCCGGTGGCGGTATTCTCTCGCCTATGTATCCTTGGCGCTATCCACGTGCGGTAAATCAATTGGCGCAACACGGTAAATCGCTATATTTAGAATGGAATAAGAAATTAGCACCGATCACGGGCATTGATTTTGAAATTCATAATACCGGTATGCTGATTCTAGATGAAAGCGATTTTGATATCGGACAGCGTTATGCCGAGCAGTTTGATGAACCGATGCAGCAATGCCAACTTTTACAACAGCCGCAACTTCAGCAGATCAATCCGCATCTTTCAGGGCAATTTAGCCAAGCGCTGTATTTTTCGCAGCTATCTAATGTCCGTAATCCACGTCTGCTCAAATCCATTATCCGTTATTTAAAACAGCACCCGCAGGTACAATTCTATGAAAATACCTGGGTGGATCATTTTCATATTCAACAGCAGCGCGTGACTTCCATTCAGACCCAATCTGGCCAACAGATTCAGGCCGACCAGATCGTCATTGCCACAGGTGCATGGTCCGCGCACTGGTCGCAGCAATTGAATATGAGCATTCCGGTCAACCCCGTTCAGGGACAAATGCTGCTGTTTAAAACACCTGAACAGTGGTTGCCAACCATTTGCATGAATAAGGTGATGTACTTGATTCCACGTCAGGACGGGCATGTAGTCTGTGGCTCCAGTATGGATGAACTGGGTTTTGAACATCGACCGAATATTCATACCCAACAGACTATTTACAAAGCCTGTCTGGAAATGGTGCCGGAACTTGAGCGTTTTCCAATTGCGAAACAATGGGCAGGACTCAGACCAAGTTCACCTACTGGTGTGCCCTATATTGGGAAAATGCCAGAGTTTGATAATCTATGGGCCAACTTCGGACATTTCCGTAATGGTCTGTGTATGGGGCCTGCCTCGGCACGTTTATTACGACAGCTGATACTTGAGCAGCCCACCTTTGTAGATCCTGCCGCTTTTGGTACGCAGAGACTAAGACCTGAAGCTTTAGCTGCTCGCTAGAATATCGGCCAGAGCCAGTTTTAACGTAGGATATTTAAACTCGAATCCTAGCTCCTGCAGTGCTTTCGGTTGTACATATTGACCGTTTAAAACCAGTTGTGATTGTTCGCCCAGCATCCCCTTCAAAACAAAAGCCGGTAAACAGCATAAAGGTTTACGATGCAGCTGCTGTGCAGCGGTTTGAGCAAATTGTGCTTGGGTCATTTTTTCTGGGCAGACCACATTAAAAATTTGTGAGCTGGTTTCTTTTGTCAGGAGGAACTCAATCACGCGCAATACATCTTGAACATGCACCCATACCACCGGTTGCCGACCATGTCCGATACGCCCCACCATATTCAGTTTAATCGGCAACAGCATACGTGGAAGAATGCCCCCCTTCTTTGCAAACACAATTCCGAAGCGCACAATTTTGGTATTTTGTTGCTGAAAACTTAATGCCGCCTGTTCCCATAACTGACACAGTTCCGACATAAAAATAGATTGTGGGGCAGACTGTTCGGTACACATGGTTGACCATTGTTCACTCGGGTCAATACCGTAATAGCCCACTGCAGAACCGGAGATAATACGTTTCGGAAAAATCTGTCTTTTTTCTAAGTATCTGTAAAGCTGGTGGGTAACTTCAACCCGACTCTGAATGAGTTGCTGCTTTCTTTTTGCGGTCCAGCGTGACTGGCCAATATTTTCACCCGCTAGGTTAATCACATAATCAATCCGGTCCGTTTTAAGTTCCTCCAGACTTTGAACCCAGCTCAGATCAGGATGATTGGAAATCTTGTTTTTCTGACGTGTCAGACCAATCACTGCGTAATCACGCGACAATAAATAAGGCAATAGATGCGAACCAATAAAACCACTTGCACCCGTTACCAGTACGTTTTCTTTTAGCATTCGACTACCTCACTGTATTCCTATCTATAAAATAGGCTTATTTTTAGTTCAAACGTATCTCAATTTATCTTAGCCAAGCATTTTTTTTGCCATACGTTGGGCTTGTTTACCGTAAAACCAAAAGCTGATCAGATAAAATGGAATCATAAAAATGAGTAAGCGCGAGATAAGCAGCAATTGAAACTCACTTTGTGAGACAAAATCCCACCATAATTTAAAAATATTGGGCTGGTTAAAATTGAAGATCAGCTGACCAAAAATTGCAAAAACATAGTTATATAAAAAGAAAATCAAAACAAAAATTAAACTGAATCTGTTACGTTCGATTTTGGTCGGTGCATGCTGTTCGTCACGAATAAATTTAAACAATACCAAAATCATCGCAATTAAATAAGGAAATGCGGTTAATACTTGACCCACTACATTTGGTAAAAAACCGGCAATAATCCCTGCAAGCAGAGTAAATAAAATTAAATATATAAAAAACCTTAAGAAATATTTACTCATTAGATTAATTTGACGACCAAATTTACGATAAGGACGCCTATTATAAAAAAAAATGAATTTTTTTTCATTTTATTGTCAACCAATCTGTAATCCCCTGCGTTATATAGGGTAAGAAGTTCATAAACCCGTTAATTTGTACCGGCATCCACAATATTTTCGGTGAACTTTTACTAAAGCAATAAACTTAGTTTCAAATTTTAGTACGGAACAGCAGCCCAAGCTAAAACTTGCAACAAATTTTTTGACCGACGATTTCACCATCACTCGAATCGTCGGTCTTTTATTTTCTAGAGTCTATTTTTTCTTAGATTTCAATTTTAAAATTACATTATCTTTATCTAATAAAAAAATTCATTTTTAAATTATTATTTATTTGCTATCTATCAATTTTTTATAAAATTATTCTTGTTAGATCAGCTCACTAATCGGTACTTAGATTCTTTTATCGAGTAAGAAAATTTCGATGAGGTGAAAATCATAAGAATAGTAAAACTATTATTCTGGATCTAATGTTTAAACTAACTGAGAACTTATTTATCCATAAAAATAAATTTATTATTTTGATATTATTGAAAAAATTACTAGCAGTTGCTTTAGCAACTACAGCAGTTACCTTCGCTGGCTGTTCAATCCGTATGGCAGATATGACAGTAGCTTCTACTAAAAACTACAATATCAATTCACATCAATTTGTAAAAGATGAACGTGTTCGAGCTGAGGACAAAGCACCTGTAGTGCTCTTTCCACTTGGTATTCCTAACTTTAAAACAGCAGTAGACAGAGCTATCGAGAAAAATCCTTGTTCAGTTGCATTATCGGATGTAGTTATTACTCAGCTGAATCAGGCATTTATTTTCGGTCAAATTGGCTATCGTGTTGAAGGAACTCAAATTCTTGATATGTCACAACCAAATTGCAAAAAATAAAAATATATATGTCTTTATAAAAAACCCTCATTAATCGAGTGTTTTTTATAATTTAAATAAAATTATTTCATTCCAAAGATTAATTTCAAACCCAGCAATGTCATCACCCCACCGGCAATACGGTCGAAAATAGCTTTAAATTTTAAATATACACGGCGTGGTTTCTCTGCTGACAAGGCAACCGCGACCAATGAACACCAACCGGCATCAATAAAGAAACATAGAATTGGCAATACAAAATAATAATAAGCAGGAATTTCTTTAGGCAATAGCGCAGTAAAAATACTGGCCAACACAATCGCAATTTTCGGATTTGAAAGCTGGGTAATAAGTCCAGTACTAAAAGCCCGGTGCAGTGACATTTGAGAGTTTGTATCATTATTGCTTTCGATGGGGTCTTTGGCATGTTTAATAATTTTGGCAGCCAACCACAGCAAATATAAACCGCCACATATTTTTAAAGCTAAATAGGCTGACGGCACCGCCAACAAAAATGCCTGTAATCCAAGCACCGCCAACAAACCAAAAATGGCCGCCCCAGTCCCTGTACCTAAAGCGGTAAATAGGCCGTGTTTTCGTGAAATGGCTATTGAATTTTTAGCGACATAAATTGATGTCGGTCCAGGACTCATCGCGCCTAACATGAGAGCAAAGGCAATTGAGCCCAAAATCCAAAATGATTCCACCTGAAATGCCTTTATAAATTAATTTCGTGCTAATTCTACAGTTTAAAAAATTGAATATCTCGCTATTTTTCTCAGACTTTTTGCAATTTCACCGAATAATTCACTAAAATTTTATTCAATCAAGAATTAAAGTATTCTATAAGCCGAATAAAACATTTATTTATTTAAAAGCAGATGAACCAATTAAGAGCATTGCTGCTGAAAGTGATCTACAAAACCGACTTGTAACCCGAATAAATCGATAACAACATGCAGCTAAATAAAGGTAAAAACCAAAAACTAAAGATGAGCTGCAAAATGAACCGACCATATCAATCGCTAATTACCGGCAAAAATTGTAGATTCTGATATTTTAACTCACCATTCAATTGAATTTAAAATTTTAAGCCCTTCCTATTTCATTTTGAAGATTAGATGAGTACAAACCATTTTTCATAGTGATTACATCTTTAAATAAGACAAACAATTTGCAAGGAGTCAGGTATCTACTTCAAATTTTCTTAAATCTGGCCTAGACACCTCAATTTCTTTCCAATCTTTTACTGTTGCACCACCGGTTTGATTTCACGGGCGTTGAGCTGTGAGAGAAGATAATCATGCTCATGAACTGGCATACCGCCAATAATCATGGTACGAACTTCAGTTTTCGGCTTGTTATAATCATCTTTTGCATCACAAGCTGTCAGCAATAACAGCAAGCAAACAGATAAACCCACGGATAGCTTTTTCATTACATATCCTCTTTTTCATAGTTGTTATATTTTCTAGCTTAGCATCAATGCTTGTTTTTTGATCACTTATTTGTGTTTTTAATTCAACTATTTAAGATATTTTTACAAATCAGTACAGAGCGTAAAATTTATTTCAATCATCTTACTTTATAAAATTGAACGCCTTTCCCCTGACATGTCTGTAGCAATTACCGTAGATCCACCCTCTTAAGCAAATAATATAACTATAGATAAAAGTATTTTGCGTACAATACATTTGAATATTCAGGGATCATGATGAAATGTTTGATCAGATTGCGCAGTCAGTAGCATACCAAAAGCTTAATATTAAAGCCCCTGTGACTGTGACCATTAAGCGTTTAGATCAAATTCATCCGCAAATTTCGGGCAATAAATTTTTTAAACTAAAATACAATTTTCTTGAGGCGCAACAACAAGGCTTAAATACGGTTCTGACCTGTGGCGGCGCATATTCCAACCATATTTCTGCAACAGCGTATGCAGCTTATTTATTCGGTTTTAAAAGCGTGGGTATCATTCGTGGTGAAGAACTGGCAACTAAACCATTAAATCCGACTTTAGCCACGGCGCAGCAGTTTGGTATGCAGCTGCATTTTGTTTCGCGTGAACAGTATCGGCAAAAAAATCAGCCTGACTATCTGGGTAAATTGAACCAGCAATTTCCTGAACATTTTTTTATTCCTGAAGGTGGGACCAATCCGCTTGCCATTCAAGGCTGTAAAGAAATTCTGAATGCCGAAGACCTGCAAAATTACGATGTAATCTGCTGTGCCGTCGGTACAGGAGGAACCATTTCAGGAATCATTGAAGCAAGTTCAGAGCATCAAAGCATTCTTGGTTTTTCAGCACTCAAAGGTGATTTTCTGCAATCTGATGTACAACAATGGACGGCCAAGAAAAACTGGAAAATTACTGATGTTTATTGCTGTGGAGGCTATGCCAAAACCACGCCTGAACTTTTACAATTTATGCAGTCTTTTGAAGTCGAGCACCATATTCCTTTAGAGCAGGTTTATACCGCTAAAATGATGATGGGCTTATTTGATTTAATTGAACAAAATTACTTCTCCCAAGACACACGAATTTTGGTGATTCATAGTGGCGGCTTACAAGGTCGTCACACGGGCTAAGATCAATCCTGAAATTGCGGCTAAAATTGTCTATAATGCCCTGCTTTTATCTCCCACGAGTTGTTCCATGTCTACAAATCAGTACGATGTCATTGTTTTAGGTGCAGGTGCATCAGGTCTGATGTTGGCATATATGGCGGCACAACGTGGTCGTAAAGTTTTGGTGATGGAAAAAGCCAACAAAGTGGGTAAAAAAATTCTGATGTCAGGCGGTGGTAAATGTAACTTTACCAACCTCTATGTCGAACCTGAAAACTTCATTTCACATAATCCGCACTTCGTGATTTCAGCTTTGACCCGTTATACCAATTGGGACTTTATTGGCTTGGTTTGCGAACACGGCATTGAATACGAAGAGCGCAAACACGGTCAACTGTTTACCTTAAACGGCGCTAAAGAAATTTTAGCTATGCTGTTGGCTGAATGCGATAAAACAGCTTTAGTCGATATTAAAACCAACTGTGAAGTGAAAGCTGTGACACATGTTGATGATCAAGGTTTTCAAGTGGCAACTTCTGTTGGCTATTTTGAAGCTGAATCAGTAGTCGTCGCAACGGGTGGTTTATCCGTTCCCACCCTCGGCGGCTCAGGCATTGGGTATGAGATAGCCAAACAGTTTGGGCATCATATCCATCCCACCCGTGCAGGCTTGGTGCCCTTTACCTTTTCTGATCAATTCAAAGAAGTCACGACCCGTTTAAGCGGTAATGCGGTAGATGCGACCCTCTCCAATAATTTGAACAGTTTTACCGAAGCCTTGCTGTTTACTCATCGCGGTTTAAGCGGGCCAAGTTCTTTGCAACTTTCTAACTATTGGGATGTCGGGCAAAGCTTCAAGATTAACTTTCTGCCTTATGTCGACCTGGTTGATTTCTTTAAATCGAAAAAAGCCAGTCAACCCAAAGTCTTACTGCGGACTTTGTTAAATGAGCATATGCCTAAAAGTGTGGTACTGGAATTACAAACACTCATCTGGGCTGAATTGGCAGATACCGCAATTGGCAATTTGAGTGATGAAAAGCTGGAACAGATTGCAACGCGCTTGCATGCTTTTGAAGTTAAACCTTCAGGAACCGAAGGTTATCGTACAGCTGAAGTGACTTTGGGCGGTGTAGATACTACAGAAGTTTCATCCAAAACCATGGAAAGTAAAAAGCAAAAAGGCATTTACTTTGTCGGTGAAGTGCTGGATGTATCCGGTCATTTAGGTGGTTACAATTTTCAATGGGCATGGGCGTCTGCACATGCCGCATCACAATATGTTTAACTAGATAGACATTTTGAGCCGATTATTCTAAATAATCTGTAGATAGTAAACGAACAGATTTAGCCTGCTGTAAGCGAGCAATTGCGATATCCATGTTCGCGATTGCTTGTGCTTCAGATGAAGTTTCAGCAATATTTAATATAGTTTTAAATGACTTAAAAAAATTATTTAATAGCATCGTTTCCTCTCCTTTATTATTACTATTCATATATCCTAATATGGTTCTAACCATTTCATACACATTTATCTAAATGCTTATATTATATAAAATAGTTAATTTATAAATAGCACAAAAAGCCAAGAAAAACGATTATTTTTTAGCTATTTTTATTACCCTCTTCTTGTGACTGATCTACTGAATAAGCAGGTTTTACCGGTTCATCTGCTTGCTTTGGTTTAGCAAAAACGAACCTATAGGCACTGACAAAGAATCCTGCAGTAATTCCTGCAATCACAATTGGTGCGATAAGGTTATTCGGACGTTTTTTCGACATTCTTATTTCCTTTTAATGGTTAAATTAAAATCGGCCACATCACTGTAGCCGATTTTATCTCAATTGAACCGATTACGTATTGTTATCGTTCGGGTTAGGTTTTTTGTCAGTATGAATATCAACTTTTGACTCTGATTCACCCGTTGATCCAAATGGATTATTTTTTGGCGGCTGTTGAGGGTCAATGCGTACAGAATCTGGAACTGCCTGATCTGTACTCGTTATATCGTCCTGAGGTGCGGTCGTAAGTGACGCAGGGGTCGGATTAGACAAATTGTTTTGCACTTGAGAACCATCCCCGTCCTGATTGGATAATGGGAATCGACTCTCTGTTGCAGGTTTTGTCAGATCAGAGCTTGCCGGAGACGTGCCTCCATTTATTCCAAATTCAGAAGATTTATCCACTGAAGGATCAATTCCTTTAGCTACGGCGCCATGTTGAGTAAATGCTTGCGCAGCATGGGCAGAGATTGAGGTGGAAGTCATGAGATCGGAATTATCTTGATGTAAAGGATTAGGTTCCTTCGCATCTTTCTTACATTTATCAATTAAATCCGTTAATACGCGTTCGGCTGGCTGACGGCCGCCTAAACCAAAGGCGAGTGCAAATGCCACTGCAACTGCGCCCAAAGTTAAACCAAAGGCAAGGTTGACAATAGAATCGGCAATACCCATTGCGCGTAAACCCATGGCAATCACTAAGCCCATAATCAGAATACGAACCAAGTTTGCTAACCAGCGTGAACTGTTGTATTCACCACGTCCGATTACTTTTGCAACAATGTTGGCTAACCAGAAACCAATCATCAAGATGACAGCACCAAGTAAAATATTGGCACCGAACTGGATAAACATCGAAATCAGTCCGCTCACCTGTTCAAAGCCAAGTCGGTTTGCGGCTTCCGATACTGCAAATAGCATGGTAAAGAAGACAATCATGTATCCGACAATAGTAGATACTTTAGTTGTCCCTAAAAAACGTTGTGCATCTATTTTGGCAGGTAATTCATCAACCCCTGTTCCAGCCAATACATCAACCACCAAATTAGCTACGAAGCGCGAAACTACATAAGCCAAAATCAGAATTAAACCGGCCGCAATAATATGCGGGATGGCATTCATAATTTCATACAGCATCGCAGTTGCGGGCTGTGAAATTGCAGTAATACCTAAGGCTTCAAATGCAATAATGAGTGAAGTAATAATAATGACAGCGAAAACAAAAGAACCTAATACTCTTGGCAAATTGGAATTTTTTAAGAAACCAATTTTTTGTGTTTCATGCTGTAAATTTAAACTACCGACCAAACCTTCAATAATACCGCGTACAATTTTTGCCAGAACATAACCGACAAACACAATAACAACGGCAATAAAGATATTAGGCAAGTAAGAAACAACTTCACTGACCATATTTTGTATTGGGAATAACAGACCGTTCAGACCTAAAATAGACAATACAATTGGAAGGAATAACAATAAAATTAGCCAATAGACAATATCACTAATATTTTTACTGATTGGGCTCACGCCGACATCTGCACTCAGTTTTTCATCTAGCTGAGTACGATCCAACAGTTTTTGCATGCCAGCTCTAACCAAGGTGGCTACAATCCAGCCAATAAAGCCAACAGCCACGGCAGCTAGAAGCTGTGGAATAAACAACAGGAATTGTTGAATCATATTGCTAAATGGTCCACTCACACTGGTGAGATTGAGCACATTTAATGCACCGATGATGGCCATGATCATCACGATCCAGAACACGACGCGAGATACAATACTTTCAATATTTGCGCGATGTCCAGTGGTACTTGAAAGCCTTTGATTTGTTCCTAGTTTTTCTAAAAGTTTTTTAATTCCTGCTGCAATAATAAGAGCAAGAATCCAACCAATCAATAAAATAGCGACAGCAGCCAGAATAGGATGAAATTGATTCCAATAATACATGGCATCAAATTCTCCCCCTCTAGGGCCTCCAGAAAAATATTCATTCATATTGTGATTTCCTCTTGTTATTACTTATTGAAGTCGAAGGCGTAGGAATTGCACTGTTATTTGAGTGACTTATACCTAATATTATGATGTTGAAAATAACCTTAGATTTAGCGTGTTTTTTATTCAATACAAATCAGCATAAATACAACAAAAGCGCACATTACATTGCAAAAAAGCCCTAATCTTTGCAGACCAGGGCTTTAAATTATTACAATAAAGTTTTCGTTTTAATTACCATTGCTTCGTCCAGTCCCCACATTATCAGCAGCATTCTTAATCGCATCACTTTCACCCGCTTCCGTTGCCGTATCGACATCAGTGGCTACTGCCTCATCAGTTGCGGTCGCCGTTGCAGTATCTGGGGTTGTATTATTCGGTGTAGCTGGTACAGCTGAAGGATTAGGATGTCCAGGAGGCGCATCTTGCGCATCCGGCTTGCTATCGGCAAACATATAAGCCAGTAAAGCAATAAAAAACACACCCACAAGAATTAAAATATAAACAGGCAGACGCTTTTTCTGATTCTTTTCTTCCGGGGTGGTTACATGAGGCGGTTTATTAAAATCATGTGGCATATATTTCTCTGCTTTATCTTGTTTTCATATTTTTATACTAGCAATATCCACAGTTTAGTTATGTGTAAAAGCATAGTGACATGGTGAATACATGTAACTTGGCTTAAATACTTTCACATTAGAAAATAAGTTTTAGCTGAAAGTAAGTAGTAGTCTCAACCACCATTTGATGCTCATCTTTAAGATACACGCCTGAAAATTGGAGTTGGCGAGACTGTCTCATTAATACTATTCAACGCTGAATTGCCACTCCTTCAGGTAAACCGCCAAGAGGTACACTGAATGCAATAATGATTTGGCATCACCATTGCCATACATCAAACCATCTAAAATACTGGGGGAAAATATAGATTAAATCTGCGATTGTAATCGGGTTAATAATCGCTCTTCCAAATCTCTGGTGTTACAACCTGGTATTACGAAATTGAGTGATCAGCCTGCATTTTTTGGCGACTAAAATTAAATCCTGATTGCACATAATCTTGTTCACCGCAGCTATCATTTTTGGCAAAAGCAGCCATCTGACTACGCTTCTTTAATTGATCTATGACAAAATATTTTTCTGTTATGTTTCCACTTATTCGGGAGAGGTATTTTTTTATTACAGTTCTAATGTCTGACATACCTAACTGTTATTCTATTTTTTGAAATAAAAAGATTTACCTATACGCCATACCAATTTTAAAATGTGATAAAAAGCTGTTTAATCAACTGTTATAGTAAAATAAATACCGAGTATTTTTATCTTTAATCTTAAATAAAGATGAATTGGGGTGTAGGTGCTGAAAGGCTTAAAATGAGCTATAATTGTGCACCTTGTTTTTCATGCTGCTTAACTTTATGGCGTATCGACAGAAATCTGTAACGCTTGATTTGGACACTGATGTCACTCATCAATGTTGCTTGCATTACACTCGTGATGAACATCTCATTGGGATTATTGAATTTAATAAACCCAGTTACGTGCTTAAATGGGGTGATCTGGAATATTTCCGTCGTCGTACCGAAGAGTTTTCAGTGATGCCTTTTCCTGAATGTATCAATGCGATGGTGATTGATATTCGTAATATCGCACCCTTTTTAGACAATGAAGTGCCGATTATTCCTTGGCGTTTATTGGAAGAAGAGTGCCCAATTCGTTTGGTAGTTCCACAAGATCGTCTTGAACATTATTCAGGCCTGTTTGAACCGACTTGGCTTACTGCGGACGTTGAAACCGCGATCCAAGAAATTCGCGAATATATTGATATGTTTGTACATTAATTAGAATGATTTGATTTAAAAATCCCTCATTAAAGAGGGATTTTTTATGGCTTGAAGGAAAAGTTTAGAGAGAGTTTCTAGTTCCCTCTTCTTTTAGGAGTTGAGCAGTACTATTGCGCAGGGCAGAGAGGTACTATTTCAATAGATTCTCACCCCAGCCCTCTCTTATACTTCGATTTAAAAGCAATGCTTTAAATCTTGCTCAGGGAGAGAGCAAAATAATTTTCGTAGCTTTTACCAATAATTCTCAACTGCAATATTTCCTTCACCACGACGGTTCATGATTAAACCACGTGCCTTTAAGGCTTCTTTGGTGTCTTCCACCATTTGCGGATTACCACACAACATTACATGACTGGTTTCAATATTTAATTTTAGACCAACTGCTTTTTCTAATTCACCATTCTCAATCAGCACCGGTAAGCGGTCATGTAATGCTGCATTAGGATCACGGGTGATAATGGGCACAAATTTAAATCCGCGATGTCCTTCACCAAAACTTGCTGCAATTTCTTGAATACGCTCTACATAAGCCAGTTCGGCGGCAGTTCTTACGCTATAGACTAAATGAATATTTTTATATTTAGTCCAGGTTTCAAAGTCTTGCAGCATGGATAAAAATGGCGCCAAGCCTGTCCCTGTTCCCAACAACCATAAATCTTGCGGTAAAGGAAGCTGATAACGGGCAAGGGTTAAGAAACCATAAGGTGTTTTTTCCAGATACAGTTCATCACCAACTTGTAAATGTTGTAAATTAGAGGTAAATGCCCCGTCTGGCACCACAATTGAAAAGAATTCCAAAGTTTCATCAAAAGGTGATGACACCACGGAATAAGCTCGAACTACGATCTCATCTCCCAATTTCAGTCCAATACGCGCAAACTGTCCTGCAGTAAATTTGAAATGTGCAGGTCGTGTCAGAGTAAAACTGAATAAATTATTGGTCCAACGGTGTACAGATAAGACTTTTTCTAGGCTAAATTTTTCAATTGACATGATTTCAACGTGGCATGAAAGACTATGCTCATGGTAGCATGACCACATAATTTATTAATATTTTTTAAATGTTAAGGCTCTATTCATGCGCATGACTTTACGCCAGTTGGCTGTTTTTGTAGCAGTCGCCCAAGAAGGCACAGTAACCAAAGCCAGTGATGCCGTAAAACTCACCCAAAGTGCTGCAAGTATGGCTTTAGCCGATTTGGAAGATGGCTTAGGTGCTCCGCTGTTCGATCGCTTAGGTAAACGTCTACAACTCAATGATTTAGGTCGTTATCTCTTGCCGCAAGCATTAGAAATTTTAGGTCGTTGTGATGCATTCGAACAGGCAGCCAAAGGTGAGCTACAAAGTATCGACTTACGCTTAGGGGCAACGCTCACGATTTCGGATTACTTAATGCCCGATTTAATGGCAGATTTCCTTCAAATTCAGCCACAAGCACATTTACAACTTCAAGTCGGCAATACCCGCCAAATGATTGAAGCTGTGAACCAGTTTCAGCTGGATTTAGCTTTAATTGAAGGCTCATGTCACCTACCGCAGTTGCAATGTATTCATTGGCGTGATGACGAACTTGCAGTGTGTTGTTCACCAAATCATCCACTGGCGCAGCTTGACCGTGCATTGACTCCTACTGACTTTGAGGCGGCAGGCGTAGAATGGATTTTACGTGAAGAAGGTTCAGGTACGCGTGAAGTCTTTGATAATGCGATTCTCAAAGATTTACCGGATGCCAATATCCGTCTGACCCTCGGCCATAATGAAGCGATTCTTAAAATTGTAGCTGGCGGTATTGGAATGTCCTGTATTTCTAAACTCGCGATTGAGCCTTTGCTTGAAAAAGGTAAGTTGGTCATTTTAGAAACTCCGTTCTGGCAACTTACCCGTCCATTGTTCATGCTGGTGCATCGTCAGAAGTACCAAGGTCCGGGACTAAAAGCCTTTATGAAGTTCTGCGAAAAATAATTTAAAGTCATAAAAAAAGCGCTTAGATGGCGCTTTTTTTAGCGTCTGAATTGGCGCTCGCAAGGTTCACCATCATTGTTACCGTCCATTTGAGTTCCCGGACAATTCCTTAAAAAGAAGACTGCTTCTTCATAGGAGCCCATTTGTGAGCAATGTGTACGCCCATCACATTTAAATTGTGATGTTGTCACAGAAGCTTGAGTCGGTGCTGTAACATTTATTACTTCGGTTCTCAATGATTGGCTCGATGGGTTATCTAGATGTCTTTTTCCTTGTTCTGAAAGGACTCGATCTGGCAAATCACCCAAAGCTTTACGCTGCTGTTCCACAATCTGCGCCTGTTCTTGTATCAACTGTTGGGTTTTCAATTGCTTGGCCTGTTTATAATCTTGATATTTGTTATAAACCAACACTGCGAGCACAGCGATAATAATCAGCCCAATAATTGTGAAAATGCGCCCTTTACCGCTACGCTCATTAAACCGAGAGGAAACATTGTTACTCGTATAAGAGTTTCGTTGGGGCTGCGACTCTAAAGCTGCTGTGTTCTGCTTTAAATCCAAGCGAACAATCTGATCGGCTTTGAATTTGCCATTATCTTCGACAATTCGAAACTTCAACTTTTCCCCTATTTTAGGTTCGACACTTTTATTGGGAAAATCCTTGATATGAAAAAATAGATCTTTCGACTCCCCGTCCATGCTAATAAATCCAAAGCCACGCTCTACGATATAGCTTTTAACTTTCCCCTCAACAAACATAAGTCGCTCTTATTGTTTAAATCTTATGCCGGGAATTGTAATAAAAAAAGCACCTTAATGGCGCTTTTTAATGAGTATTTTAATCATCTAAATAAAATACTTAGATGACGAAAATTTATTCAATCAACGTTTGAAGTTTGATAACAACGCTGTTGAAATGGCTTCATTGTGTTCCAATATTTTTTTCTGTTTGGTTTTAGCTGGATTTGGATCAACACGCTCAATACGTGTTGCTTTCAGCTTCTCGCCATTTTCTTCAAGCACAAATTTTACTTTTTCATTGCGTTTTGGCTCAACCTCTGTGGCTGTGGCAAAATCTGAGATATGGAAAAATATATCTTCGCCTGCCATTGAAATAAAACCGAATCCTTTTTCAGGATTGTATTTGAGTACTTTGCCGAATCTATATTCTAATTTCATGAACTTTACTCTAATCTGTAAACGCTATTAGCACAGTATATAAAAAAGAGGCTTTAAAAGCCTCCTTTCTGATCAAATTGAAAAATTAGTCTTTTTGAACTGAACCAAAAATTTTATCACCCGCATCGCCAAGACCCGGAACGATATAACCATTTTCATTTAAACCATCATCAATCGAGGCGGTAAAAATAATCACATCAGGATGAGCCGCTTCAACACGTTTAATCCCTTCAGGGGCCGCAACCAAAACCATGACACGGATATCTTTACAGCCACTTGCTTTCAATACATCAATCGCTGCAACAAGTGATGAACCTGTGGCTAACATTGGATCGATAATCATCGCAAGACGGTTTTGAACGTCGGGTACTAATTTTTTATAGTAAGTACGTGCTTCTAAAGTTTTTTCATCACGCTCTAAACCCAGAACTGATACTTTTGCACTTGGAATAAGATTTAGGAAACCATCCAACATGCCAATGCCGGCACGTAAAATTGGCACAACGGTAATTTTTTTACCGACAATGCGATCTACAGTCACCTTGCCATTCCAGCCATCAATTTCGTGATCACATACCGGTAAATCTTTGGTTGCTTCATAAGTCAGCAGCATGGTGACTTCTTGTGCTAATTCACGGAAGTTTTTTGTACTAATGTCCGCACGGCGTAGCAAACCAAGTTTATGTCGAATGAGTGGATGACGGATTTCATGAATAGCCACAGGAGAACACCTAAAAGATGAGATAAAATTACTTCTATTATAAATGTTTTTTATACTTCTTATAAACCAAAAAGCCCCCTAAGTAAGGAGGCTTTTTGCTTAAAACTAATCGTTTTTTTAGATTACTGCTGAGAAAGCATGAAATGCAGTGGAGATAAAATCTCTGCTTGAAGCGCCATCTTAATGATCGGGTCTGGATAGACACCAATCACCAATACCGCTAAGGCCGCAGCAAGTACCATAAGACCACCGACTTTTTGACCCCAATGTTTATCAGCATCAATACGTGGGGTATCTGGAGGTGTCATGTACATCACCACCATCACACGGAGGTAGTAATACAAACCGATACCAGAACCCACGATAATCATTGCAGCAAGGAACCAATGTTGCGTAGTTACCGCAGCCATCACCACCAAGAACTTACCAATGAAGCCTGCAGTTAAAGGAATACCGGCAAGAGACAACATCATTACAGTTAAAGTTGCTGTCAGTACTGGACGACGCCAGAACAAACCACGGTAATCCGCCAAACTTTCTGCTTCATTGTCGTTGTTGTACGGGCTCGACATTAACGCAACTACACCGAACGCACCAATTGTGGTTAACACATAAGTGATCACATAAACCGTTACGTTACCCAGGCTTGCGTAAGTCATGCTGATTAAACCAATCAGCAAATAACCAAAGTGTGCAATTGAAGAGTAACCCAAGATACGTTTCAAGTTGACTTGACGTACCGCAAGGAAGTTACCCACCAAGATTGAAAGCACCGCAACAATCGTGATGATAGTTACGATAGAGTCAATCAGGATTGCACCTGAAGTCAGCAAATAACGTACGAACAGACCAATGGTTGCAACTTTTGCAACAGTCGCAAGGAAGGTTGCGATTGGCGCTGGCGCACCTGCATAAACGTCTGGTGTCCATTTGTGGAACGGAGCAAGAGATAATTTAAATGCAACGGCACAGATAATTAGGCCTAGACCTAAAATCACCATCGGTTGCTGGATTGCTTGCATTAATGCTTGCACATTGTCATAAAAAGACAATGAACCGGTATACGCGTAGATATAAGCCATACCCATCAACAACATTGCAGAGGCAGTTGCTGAAAGAACCAGATATTTAATACCCGCTTCTAAAGAGCGTGAACGTTGATGCGTATATGCCAACAGACCGTATACAGGAATCGACATCAACTCAAGGCTGATGAAGAATGATGCATAATGCGAGCTTGCCACCATGAGCATTGCACCCGCGACCGAGCACAACATCAAGATATACAGTTCTTCACGGTTATCTTTGTAGTTTTCAATATAAGCGTGAGACAAGGTACAGCAAGCAAGAGCTGCAATAATAATCACCAATTGATAAAGCATGCTAAATGGATCAACCATAAACATGCCCATCACGTTCGAAGGTGCAAAAGCACCACCGAACATAGCGAATAGAATATATAGCCCAGCAAGGTTTAGGCCCACTACAGATGCTGTTGCAATTAAATTATGGTTACGTTTAATTGCAACAAGAAGCATCACAACGATCGCAGTTAAAGCCACGATCATCACAGGAGCTAATGGCATGAGCTCAGAAAATGACATTGTGAAGTTCATGGCTTATTGGATCTCCACATTTTGTTGAGATACGACCTGTTGAGTCGCATCGACAACGTCTTGAACTGGGATATAGCTGTTTGCTAACCACGCCATACTTGAATTTGAAATATCAAGGAAGCTTTGTGGGTAGATACCAAGCCATAGTAGAGCAACGGCACAAATCAACAGAATAACAATCTCACGCGCATTTAAGTCTTTCAGCGGATTAGTATAATGTTGTTTTTGCTCTTCGTTTGGTGTACCAAACATTGCTTTGTGGATAAGGATTAAGCCATAAAGACCTGCCAGTACCAAGCTGATTGCTGCCAAAATGGTAAAGGTTGGGAATTTCTCGAATGAACCCATCAAAATCAGGAATTCACCAATGAAGTTACCTAAACCTGGAATACCCACAAGGGCTGCAACAAAGAACATCAAGAAAAATGGCAGGTATTGGAACTGACCACGAATACCGCCCATTTTACGCAAGTCACGGGTATGTAAACGCTCATACACCTGACCACACATAATGAACAATGCAGCAGATGAAATACCATGTGCCAGCATCATGATCATTAAGCCTTGGAACGTTAAGATATTACCTGCGTAAAGTGCAAGTAACACAAAGCCCATGTGCGAAATAGAGGTGTAAGCAAGCAGACGTTTCATATCGGTTTGCTGGAAAGCACACCAAGCACCGTAGAACACACCAATTAAACCAAAAATGATCGCGATGTCTGCAAACTGTGCAGAAGCCGCCGGGAAGAATGGAATAACGAAACGAAGTAGACCGTATGCAGCTGTCTTAATCAAGATACCCGCCAAGTCGACAGAACCTGCTGTCGGAGCTTGAGCGTGCGCATCTGGTAACCAGCCATGCAATGGGAATACTGGAAGTTTTACAGCGAAACCAATGAACATACAAAGCATCAAGGCATAAGCCACTGATGGTAACTGTGCATCAAGCGTATTCGCCACACCTAGCAAGTAGTTGTAATCAAATCCGATCATGCCTGTCATCATGTAACCATAAACCACAAGGCCTAGGATACCGATGAGCATGATCAAACCTGCTACCTGGGTATAGATGAAGAACTTAGTCGCTGCATAGACACGCGACTTGTTGTCCGCACCCTTATGACCCCATAACGCAATCAGGAAGTAGATTGGTACCAGCATCATCTCCCAGAAGAAGAAGAACAGGAACAGGTCAATCGCGATGAATACACCGATTACCCCACCCAAAGACCATAAAAGGTTTAAGTGGAAGAAGCCAACGTTCTTTTGAATCTCACCCCATGAACAGCCAACTGCAAGTACACCCAGTAATGCAGTTAAGCCCACCATAAGAAGTGAAAGACCATCCACTGCGAGGTGAATGTTAATGCCGAGTGTTTGAATCCAAGGCAGCATGAATTCGGCAGACCAAGTCGGAACTTTAGCGCCTAATTCATAGTTGAAAGTACCTGATTGCCAAAGTGCAACGGTTAAGCCCAAAGTAATGAGCATACCGAACAAGGCAATGTAACGTGGCATTCTGTCGTCGAACTTGTCGACGAGCCAACAAATAAAACCTGCAATGAACGGTACCAAGATCAGCGCGGGTAAAATCCAGTTGTTTGTGATTTCCATCTTATTTCCCCACTACCTGAATCACGATCAAGATCATCAGTAACACCACTACACCGAGTGACATACTTGATGCGTATTCACGTAATGAACCTGTTTGACGTGAGCTGGTGAAGCTATGACCACCTTTAACAATCGCAGGAAGCACTAACCACAAACCATCAATTGGATCACGACCTAAAATTTTCGCAATCAGCAAATATGGTTTCACAAATACGATGTTATACAACGCATCAAAACCTAGTGCATTTCGACAAATATTGACCAGACCGGCACCAAATGAAGTTTCAGCAAAAGCTTTAACAGCCTTGTAAGCAAAGGCAAATAAGATCACGCCCACTACAAGACCGGCAAGAGCAATACCGACTGCGGTATATTCAGCACCGTGTACACCCGCTTCAAGTGCTTCAGGAATAATAAACGCCGGAATCTTCGCAGAGTTTAAAATTGCTTCTACTGGTGCTTTTAAGAAGTAAGCCAGACCAGTTGAAAGTACCGCCAAGATACCCAACGGAGCCCAATAAGTCGCACCCTTGATTTCGTGATACGGCGTGTTTTCTTTACCAAAGAATACCACCCAGATTAAACGGAATGTATAAATAGAGGTTAAGAACGCACCAGCAACACCCACCCAGTACAGGCTGTTATAAACTGCAATACTTTGTCCCTGCGCCCAAACTGCACCAAGGATGGCATCTTTCGAGAAGAAGCCGATGGTCAAGAATGGAATGGCTGCCAAGGCACCTCCACCAATGGCGAAGCAGGCAAAAAGGAATTTATTGTGTTTGAACAAGCCACCCATTTTGAAGATGTTTTGTTCGTGGTGGAAAGCCAGAATTACCGCACCAGACGACAGGAATAATAATGCCTTGAAGAATGCGTGTGAAAGCATATGGAACAAACCGGCTTGATACGCTTCAGCACCGACTGCCATAAACATATAACCGAGCTGACTCATGGTTGAGTAAGCCAAAATACGTTTAATATCGGTTTGAACCAATGCAGCAAAACCAGCCACAATCAATGTGACCGCACCCGTGATCGAGATAAACATCATCACTTCAGGAGTCATTTCAAACACAGAGAACATACGGCAGCACAGGTAAATACCTGCAGTTACCATTGTTGCAGCATGGATTAATGCAGAAACAGGTGTAGGACCTGCCATCGCATCGGCGAGCCATGTTTGTAATGGAATTTGAGCAGATTTACCGGCAGCACCCAAGAACAACATTAAAGATGTCCAGATCGCAAGTGAATGGTCACCCGCTAAAACTTGAGGTGCATTGGCAACGATTGTTCCGATATGCAAAGTACCAAACTGTTGATAGAGCAAGAACAATGCGATCAGCAAGAATACGTCACCAATACGGGTTACGGTAAATGCTTTAATTGCTGCATAACCATTTTCAGGTTTTTGGTAGTAGTAACCAATCAGCAAGTATGAACATAGACCTACGCCTTCCCACCCCAAGAACAATAACGCCAGGTTATCGCCCAATACGAGAAGCAACATGCTCGCTACGAACAGGTTGAAGTAAGAAAAGAAACGCGCGAAGTCTTCATCACCACGCATGTACCATGATGCAAAGATGTGGATTAAGAAACCGACACCCGTCACCATGCCCATCATCAGTAATGACAGACCGTCTAGATGCAGACTCATGCCCGGCGCTAAACCACCGACGTTGAACCAGGTCCAAAGATGTTGAACCTGAGCAACCGAGCCATTCGCGACAAAGCCCATACCAGCGATCAAAGCAAATAAAGCAGACAGGCCAACTGACCCTACCCCAATAATTGCAGCTACATTTTCAGGAAGCTTGTTACGCCCTGCCGCTAAAAGGACAAAACCAATGAGCGGAAATAATACTGTTAAATATAAATAACTCATCCGCGCATCTCACTAGCAGCATCCACATCCAAATGATGGAAGCGATGGTAGAACTGAAGGACGATCGCAAGACCAATACATGCCTCTGCAGCAGCAAGGGTTAAAATCAGGATGAACATGATCTGTCCATCTGGCTGTAACCATGCGCTACCCGCTAAAACAAACGCAAGTGCAGCTGCGTTCATCATCACTTCAAGGCTCATTAACATAAATAATAGGTTGCGTCGCACCATTACACCGTAGAAACCGAGTGCAAAAAGAATGGTTGCAACGATCAAACCATGTTCTAAAGGGATGTTGCCCATTATTCTTTTTCCTTTTCCGCACTTGGTTCACGTTTACCCAAATGGAATGCTGCAACCAGGGCTGCAAGCAATAACATCGCGGCAACTTCTACCAATAGTAAGTAGTGAGTAAAGAGCGCTGTACCGACAACTTTCGGTCCAATCACCTCTGTGCCCATCACAGGACCAGCAGTGGTGTAATCGGAGCCAAGCATCCAGACAAGCACAAGGCCCATCAGGAAACTCATCATTGCAGGATATGCCCATGCAGATGAAGTGAGCCACTTACGTTCCTGATCAACCGTATGTTGACCCAAATTCAGCATCATCACCACAAACACGAACAACACCATGATCGCGCCTGCATAAACAATAATTTCAAGCGCACCAGCAAATGGTGCACCCACAATCATGAATATTCCTGCCACAGCAAGCAGAGATACGATCAAGCTCAGCAATGCATGTACAGGATTCGCGTTGGTCACAACACGAATCGTAGAGACAATGGCCACGAGTGCCATCAAATAAAATGGCCACATCATGGTAATAAGCTCCGTACGTCAACAGGCGCGCTTTCGCGTTGTGCTTGACCTTTATCTTTACCTGCTACAGCCATACCGGCTACGCGGTAGAAGTTATAGTCAGGATATTTACCCGGACCCGAAATGAGCAAGTTTTCTTTCTCATAAACCAAGTCTTGACGAACGTATTCGCCTAATTCGAAATCCGGTGTCATCTGAATTGCAGTCGTTGGACATGCTTCTTCACACATACCGCAGAAAATACAACGAGAGAAGTTGATACGGAAAAATTCCGGATACCAACGACCATCTTCTTTTTCTGCTTTTTGTAGTGAAATACAGCCCACCGGACAAGCAACCGCACATAAGTTACATGCAACACAGCGCTCTTCGCCATCTGGGTCACGTGTCAATACAATACGACCACGGAAACGCGGCGGAACAATTTGTTCACCTGGTACTTCTGGATATAAAATGGTGTCACGTTTACGTGTCACGTGGCTAAATACCATCCACAATGAACGTACGATTGACCCGAATCCAGCTAGAATTTTATACATTTTGTACTCCCTGCTGTCCTAGGCCTGATTCATCAGAATCACAGCACCAGTCACCAACAAGTTGACCAACGCCAATGGCAAACAAATCTTCCAACCAAAGTTCATCACCTGGTCATAACGTGGACGCATTAACGAACCACGAGCCAAAACAAACATCATCACAAAGAATGCTGTTTTAATGATGAACCAGAAAACTGGTGGAATAAATGGAATTTCTAAGTTGAATGGCGCAAGCCAGCCACCGAAGAATAAAGTAACGATCAATGCCGAAATAAGAACCACGTTGACATATTCTGCAACGAAGAACATCCCCCATTTCATGCCGCCGTATTCGACGTGGTAACCTTCTGCCAATTCTTGTTCAGCTTCTGGTTGGTCAAATGGATGACGATGCGTTACTGCCACACCCGCAACAATAAAGATCAAGAAACCTAAGAATTGCGGAATAACGAACCACACATCACGTTGTGCTTCAACAATCTCACGCATGTTGAATGAACCCGCAATTGCGACTACACCCATCAATGAGATCCCCAAGAACACTTCATAAGAAATGGTTTGAGCTGCTGAACGAAGACCACCCAATAACGCATATTTGTTATTTGAAGCCCAACCACCGAACAGTACTGCATAGACTGCAATACCGGCCATTGCCATAAAGAACAATAGCCCGATACTCATGTCAGCAACACCTAGTGTTGGACTAACAGGAATTACCATGAACGAAAGTACCGCAGTTGCCATGGCAACTGCTGGTGCTAAACGGAAAGTAAGCTTGTCAGCAAACTTCGGTGTCCAGTCTTCCTTGAACATGATTTTCAGCATGTCGGCAACGATCTGGAACATCCCCCCAGGACCAACACGGTTTGGACCGTAACGGTCTTGCCATAATGCCAGTAAACGACGTTCGATGAATGACATCAACGCAGCGACAAGCACCACCACGAGCAAGATCACAATCGCTTGAACCACTGAATAAGCGATTGGCCAGTTCTCAGCCCAAAGCGGTGTTTGACGTATAATTTCTTGATTCATGAATTACACTCCTACCGCGACTGATACAGGCTCTGCAAGTGAAACTGTCGGTGCAAGACCAACTGGATAACCGATATAACCTGTAGGTAAGTATTCAATCACTTGAACTGGAAGGCTTATTGTTGCCTCGCCTGATTTCACCGTGATTTTTTGGCCGTCTTGAACATTTAAGCGTGCAGCATCTTGTTCACCTACCGCAAACATGGCAGCAGGAATACGTGATTCCATCGCCGGAGTTTTCACAGTGAACTCACCAGAACCGAAAATGTGGTGCATCGGTACTAAACGGAAACTTTCTGAATTCACCACAACTGGGGTTGGTGCAACGAAAGTACGTGCAGGACGTTTTTTCAGACGATCAAATAAACGAATGCCTGAATCACCACCTTTCAAGTGACCACCCACGTTGTCCTGGAATTTGTTCCAGGCCTGTGGAGAGTTCCAGCCTGCAGACCATGCAAATGGTACAAGCGAAGACGGGGTCTGATTCCCCACATAACCTTCCATAGAGAACGTTAATGCAGAATCGATATCAATCGGTTGTTTCGGTTCATGTACAGATAACGGCGCACGCATAGCAGTACGACCTGAATAACGGCGTGGTTCACGCGCAATTTTCAAGCCATGCACACGGAAGCCAGCATCTGGTGCCACATCTTGAATGGCTTCAAGTGCAGGGACATTCTTCACAACAGAATCAATGACGTCATCCAGCAATGTCCATGAAATTGCCTTACCTTGTAAGCCAGTTTCAAGGGCATGTAACCAACGCCATGATTCTTTAATCGCATACTCTGGTTTGTGGTAGCTTGGGTCATACACTTGGTAGAAACGTTGTGCACGGCCTTCTTGCGATACCACAGTACCATCACCTTCCGCGAAGCTTGCCGCTGAAAGTACAATCGATGCTTTCGCAACAGTTGCAGTTTCCGCATGATCAAGCACGATCACTTCATTTGCCTTGGCAAATGCCGCGTCCACTTGAGCGGTTGGCAAACGACGGTATAGGTCATTTTCAACCACGATAATGGCATCATAATCTTGAGCGAATGCTTGTTCCAAGCTTAAACCACCGAAGATTGCCAAGCCCATTGAGTTCACTTCAGGAACAGTCAAGCTAAGACCCGCATTTGAACCCAGGTTTTGCGCAACTTGTGCTGCCGCTTCCATGATTGCAGGGTCTTGTAAGCTTGTACCAGAGATGATCAATGGCTTTTTCGCAGCTTTTAATGTGTCAGCAATGGTTTGCGCAAATGCTTTCGCATCGTCATCTAAACCAGTGATATTTTCACCCGCAACTGCTGCAGCAACCGCAAAGCCTAAACGTGCGATGTCGTTCGGAGACGCAACTACTTCACCCGTCGCAACATCTGCTAAACGAGTTTGAGTTGCAGCAAGGATGTAAATGGGAGATTTCGCATCTTGACCAATACGTTGTACCGGTTCAGCCAGCCATTCTTGAGTACGACGTTCTGCAGCCATTTCTTTGGCTTTGTTTTTCGCAGCTTGACGAACAGACAAGGCCATGCGTGGTGCAGTTTGAGTTAAGTCTTCACCCAAAATCAATACAGCATCATAACTTTCGATTTCACGCATCGTCGGGTTATAAACACCATCGGTTTGCATGATTGATGCAGCCAGTTCAACCAGATTTTGTTCTTTTTGGGACATACCTGTTGAATAGTTCTCTTGACCGACCAATTCACGAAGCGCGAAGTTAGATTCAAGAGATGCACGTGGAGAACCAATACCCAAAACTTTTTTGTCTTGAATATTTGCAATCACGGTATCAAGCGCCTGATCTACAGAAACTGTAGTCACATTTCCACCTGAACGGAACTGTGGCTGACGCGGACGATCTTCACGGTTTACATAACCGGTACCGAAACGACCTTTATCACAAAGGAAGTATTGGTTAACGTCACCATTAAAGCGGTTTTCTACGCGGCGGATTTCACCATAACGTTCACCCGGAGAGATGTTACAACCTGAAGAACAGCCGTGGCATACGCTTGGCGCATATTGCATGTCCCATTTACGGTTATAGCGTTCTGAGTGGGTTTTATCGGTAAATACACCCGTCGGACAAACTTCAGTCAAGTTACCCGAGAATTCAGATTCTAAAGTACCTGATTCTGGACGACCAAAGTAAACTCGAGAAGCGCTCGCATACACACCAAAGTCAGTACCGCCTGCATAGTCATTATAGTAACGAACGCAACGGTAACATGCGATACAACGGTTCATTTCGTGTGAAATGAATGAGCCTAGCTCCTGGTTGTAATGGGTACGTTTGGTGAAACGGTAGCGACGACGGTCGTGCTGTGTCATCACCGTCATATCTTGTAAATGACAGTGACCACCCTCTTCACAAACTGGACAGTCGTGTGGGTGGTTGGTCATCAAGAATTCAACAATCGAAGCACGGAAATCCTTCGCTTCTTTGTCTTCAATCGAGATATAGGTATTGTCAGATGCAGGCGTCATACATGACATGACTAAACGACCACGCGTATCTTCTGGATTCGCGTATTGAGTCACGGCACATTGACGGCAAGAACCAACCGAACCTAAGGATGGATGCCAACAAAAGTATGGAATATCCAGACCCAAAGACAAACATGCTTGTAGCAAGTTTTCCGAGCCATTTACTTCGTAGTCTTTTCCATCGACATGAATTGTAGCCATAGTCGAATTCCTTAAACTTGTTCTGCGTGGCTAGCTTGAGCAGCAGGACGATTCGTCACTTTTGCTTCAAACTCGCTACGGAAATGTTTGAGTGCACCCATAAGCGGTTCCATTGCACCCGGGGCGTGGGCACAGAAAGTTTTACCAATCCATAACTTACGCGTTAACTCTTGTAAGTGATCGATATCTTCCTGTTTACCTTCGCCATTCTCTAAAGCTTTAAGCGCTTTTACTGCCCAAGGTAGACCATCACGACATGGAGTACAGAAACCACATGATTCACGCGCAAAGAATTCTTCTAAGTTACGTGTCGCTGAAACCATACATTGGGTTTCATCAACCACCATTAACAAACAAGTTCCTAAACGTGAGCCTGCTTTCATGATGCTTTCAGCATCCATTGGCAGGTCAATGTGTTCAGCAGCCAAGAAGTCTGTAGAAGCACCACCAGGTAACCATGCTTTTAATTTAAGACCATCACGCATACCACCGGCATGATCTTCAATCACTTCACGCGCTGTCGTACCAAAAGGAAGCTCCCATAAACCCGGGAACTTCACCTTGCCTGATGCGCCATAAATTTTTGTGCCTGGATCTTTCGATTTACCCGCAGATAAATTGACATACCATTCAGGACCACGAAGAATGATGGCTGGCAAGTTATTAAAGGTCTCTACGTTATTGACAATGGTAGGACGACCCCAAGCCCCTGCAACTTGCGGGAATGGCGGTTTGGTACGCGGATTGGCACGGCGACCTTCAAGCGAGTTAATCAATGCAGTTTCTTCACCGCAGATATAACGACCCGCACCGGTATGCACATGTAAATCAAAGTTCCAGCCAGTACCAAGGATATTGTCCCCTAGGTAACCTTTGGCACGAACCTGTTCAAGCGCTTCGTTTAAATACTTCGCAGCTTCAATGTATTCACCACGGATGAAGATATAACCTTGAGTTGCTTCTAATGTATAAGCAGCAATCAGCATACCTTCAATCAATTGGTGTGGAAGATCTTCCATCAACAAACGGTCTTTGAAGGTACCCGGTTCCATTTCATCGGCATTACAGATCAGGTAACGTGGACCGCCATCATTTGGCGCCATCAATGACCATTTAATCCCTGCCGGGAAACCTGCACCACCACGACCTTTTACAGTTGCAGCTTTAACCACGTCAAGTACTTCAGCCGGTTTCATGGCAATGGCTTTTTTAAAGCCTGCATAACCTTCAAGCGCTTCGTAATCATCAGCATTACGGACATTGGCTTGTTTGCTTAAACGCCAAGTAAGTGGATGAGTTTCCGGGTTACCGTCACCGTAAATTGGTTTTGGTTCAGTATTCATAGATACTTCTCCAATAACTGTTTAACCGAAGTCACTTCAACCAATCCGTGAGTGTCTTCATCAATCATTAAGGTTGGGCCTTTGTCACAGTTACCTAAGCAGCAAATCGGCAGCAAGGTAAAACGACCATCAGCGGTAGTTTGACCAAACTGAATACCGAGTTCACGCTGGAACGCTTCAGCCAAAGTTTCTGCACCCATCAGGAAACAGGCAATCGAGTCACATAACAAAATTACGTGACGACCAACAGGTTGGCGATAGATACGGTTATAGAACGTTGCAACACCTTCTAAATCCGCAACACTCATAGAGAGCATTTGTGCAATCGCATTCATTTGCGCATCATCTACCCAGCCATTACGGCGTTGAACGCATTTCAATGCATCCAAACATGCAGCACGCGGGTACGGATAATGTTCAATGTGATGTTCGATATCGTGGATTTCTTCCGAAGTTAAAATCCCTTCAATATTCACACGTGGCTTTTTATCAGTCAAAATCATCATAATGCGTTTACCCCTTAGCGATCCACGTCAGCCATTACGACGTCAATTGTCGCTAAATAAATGATTAAGTCAGATACAAGACTGCCGTTAATCACGGAAGGCATTTGCTGTAAATGGGTGAAAGTTGGTGTACGAATACGGGTACGGTAACTCATGGTTGACTTGTCTGAAGTCAAGTAGTAGTTACTTGCACCTTTCACCACTTCTGCCATCACAGATGCTTCACCTGCAGGCATTACAGGCCCCCATGACACGCTCAAGAAGTGCGTAATCAAAGTTTCAATATCTTGTAATGTCTTGTCTTTTGGTGGTGGAACTGCCAGTGGATGGTCTGCTTTATAGGCACCGGACGGCATGTTATCTAAACATTGCTTCACGATTTTCAGTGATTCTTCAATTTCACGGAAATGCACCATAACACGCGCGTAAGCATCGCCTTCGTACTCTAAAGGCACCTCGAAGTCATAGTTTTCGTAGCCGCTATACGGACGATATTTACGAACGTCAAAGTCAATACCTGTTGCACGAAGACCGGTACCGGTTACACCCCAAGCCAATGCAGATTTTGCATCGTACTGCGCAACATTACGAGTACGACCAACAAACACCGAGTTTTTCAGTGCTGCTGTGTAATACTCGTTCATACGCTTCGGCATCCAGTCCAGGATTTCGCGAATCAGGTGCTGCCAGTTGTTGGGAAGGTCGTGCGCAGTACCGCCAATACGGAACCAAGCTGGATGCATACGGTAACCCGTGATCGCTTCGATGGCGTCATAGATTTTCTGACGATCGGCGAACATATAGAATACTGGCGTCATACCGCCGGCATCCTGAATTGCAGTACCGATATACAACAAGTGGTTATTGATACGGAATAACTCAGACATCATGACACGGATACATTGCGCACGGTCAGGAACAGTGATTCCTGCCATTTGTTCCACACCCATCACATAAGGCATGTTTTGCGCACAACCACCCAAGTAGTCAACACGGTCGGTATACGGAATGAATGAATGCCAGGTTTGACGTTCAGCCATCTTTTCCACACCACGGTGGTGATAACCGATATCAGGCACGCAGTCTTTCACTTCTTCGCCATCTAACTGCAAGATTACACGGAATGCACCATGCGCAGAGGGATGGTTCGGACCCAAGTTCAGGAACATGAAGTCTTCATCGGCATTACCGCGTTTTAGACCCCAGTCTTCAGGAACAAAGCGCAAGTGTTCTTGCTCAAAATCCTGTTTCGCCTGGTTCTGCATATACGGCGTATATTCAGTGGCACGTGCAGAATATTCTTTACGAAGTGGATGACCTTCCCAATAGGTTGGCAACAAAATACGACGGAGCATTGGATGCCCTTCGAAGTTAATGCCGAACATATCGTATGCTTCGCGTTCGTACCAGTTGGCATTTGGCCAAATGTTGGTTGCAGTGGGAAGATTTAAATCACTCTCATTCAACGCAACTTTGATACGAATATCACTGTTACGCTCAAGCGACAACAAGTGATAGAACACGGTAAAGTCTGATGCAGGCAAACCGTCGCGGTGGGTACGTAAACGCTCATCTACCGCCGACAAGTCGAACAACATCACGTATGGACGTGCGACTTTCCGCAAGAACATTAAAACGTCTTGTACACGTGCGCGCTCAACCCAGACCGTTGGAAAATCTTCAAAAGTCGCTTGCACGTAGAAGTTCTCACCAAATTTGGTTTTGAGCTCTTCTACAATTGCAAATGCTGGGCGTGAATCAACAGGCGTTGATTCTGGCATAGCAATGTCAGTTTCAGCCATTGGCTTGGCTTCCTATTTAATACAAATTCAAGTCAACTTTAACGACAATTACACCCAGACCGGGTGCATCAATATTTCATCGTTAAAATTATTTAATTTCATCCATAGAGCGTAAGTTTTTCACTGCAATACGTTCAGCATTCTTACGGTCACGTTCTGGCTGCATCTTTGGCTTATATACTGGCTGAAGATCATCACCAATCACCGCTGAAAGTGGACGGCGCTCTAATTGAATTTGGTCTTGTAACAGCATTAATGCTTGCAACAATGCTTCAGGGCGTGGTGGGCAGCCTGGGATGTACACATCGACAGGAATGATTTTATCTACACCCTGTACAACTGAATAGATGTCATACATACCGCCAGAGTTTGCACAAGCACCCATTGAAATCACCCATTTAGGCTCTAACATTTGCTCGTATAAACGCTGAATTACAGGTGCCATCTTCACGAAGCAAGTCCCTGCAACAATCATTAAATCCGCCTGACGCGGTGAAGCACGAATAACTTCGGCACCGAAACGTGACATGTCATGCACACCGGTTAAAGTGGTTGCATATTCTACATAACAGCACGACGTACCAAAGTTAAAAGGCCATACAGAGTTCTTACGGCCCCAGTTTACAGCTGTATGCATCACGTCCTCTAAACGAGTCATGAATACATTCTTATTCACTTCTTCTTCAAGCGGATCGGTTACGATCTGACGCTCCTGAAGTGGATATTGATCAGCATCCGGATTCGCACGGGTTAATGTATATTTCATCCCGAGTTACTCCTTAATAGATGATGTAGCCGGTGTTTTTGCTTTCACACGACCAGAAGATTGAGCTGGAATTTGACCTGTAGGGTCCATAACCAACTCTTCAATAGAGTTAAAGCGAGTAATGTCTGCAAGGTTCATATTTGCTGAACCGATTTTCGGTTGCATAGCTGCTGATTTGCGACGATCGGTTGGCGCCCAATTTAATGCGCCTACTTTCACTGCATAAATCAACGCAATCAATAAATCGACTACAAAAATCACCACAGTGGTAAAACCGAACCAACCTACCTCACGAACCGATGTAGCCCATGCGTAGAGATAAAGTGCTTCTAAGTCAAATACTACAAAGAAAATCGCAACCAAGTAGAATTTAGCAGACAAGCGGATGCGTGCTCCACCCGCACCTACCACACCTGACTCAAATTGCTCTTGCTTCGCACGGCCCCATGACTTACCCCCAAGGAGTAAAGGAACTGTGAGCATAAAGACGCAAAGAAATGTAACGCCGATCACGAAGGCAATAATTGCCCAATCGTATGGAGTAATGGCACTCATGCGGGGATAACTCCTGGCAGGCCTAATTTATTAACAAAGAATGTATGTATTGGCCTTCTAATACACCAAACACAAAATTAATCCCGCCAATTGTACCTGATTTATGATTTCACTTGCTAGCTTATAAGCCTTAGTCTTTTGGATGATATTTTAGTCAGTTTGCTGTTTTTTCAAAGCTTAAGCCCTATTGTTTGTCTAGCAATCGCTTTATTAAATCAAAAAAAGAAAATTGATTATTTTTTTCAAATTTATGTAATTCAGGCTTATATTTCCCATAAAAAACCCAAATCTTGATGCCATCTATTTATTCAAGCATATTTCATTCGGCATAAAACGATCAAACTTTGGCAAAAATTTTCCAGCCCCCGCTCACCTCCAAATCATTACTGTTTTATCTCTTCCATGAAGATCAGTACGGTCAACAGGCTTATGAAGAATATGGGAAGGCTTTTTAGGGGAGTACTAAAGGCCTAACCTCTATATAAGACAACAAACATGACTTTGCAGTCCGTATTTGTGTGTTTTTTTGCAACTCTAATGCTTCTCATGATGACCTCATTTGCTATTTATGCTATTCCTATTTACATTCGTAGACACAAAGAATAAGGAGCAAACACATGGGTTTAGAATACAAACACGAATCAGAGTATTTTTTCTTTGCACAACTTTTAGTGCGTCATGTGGAAGGGTATGTTCAAAAACATCCGGATGCTCAGAATGCAATTTTTGACCTTCGCGATATTTATGAACTTTTCCGCCAAGACTTTGCCTCTGCCACTACAAATCTGGATGCTATTTTAAATCTTGCAGATCAATATAAAGTTGAAACATTAAATGGCGATCAAAAGCTGATTAGCCATTATGCGATCGACCCTAAGAATAATTCCTTATTACTCGACTTCAATGCGGATGCGCTAGAAAGCCTGAAACAAGGAAAACAGATTATTGAACCCGATGCTACTCTTCACGAGTAATGAGTAAGCAATAAAAAAGCACCAAATCTGGTGCTTTTTTTTAATTCATTACTAAGACTCTATGCCGTCTTTGGTCATGCCTAATTTCTTGGCTGATTTATTAAACCTTTGTGCAGGCCAGGTCATGGTAAAACGCGCACCACCCAAAACCGGGCTTTTATCCACATGAATATTACCGCCAAACCAGTAAGCAATACGGCTTACAATAGACAAACCTAAACCATAACCACCAGAAGCACGGGTTCGGCTGTCATCGAGACGTGCAAAAGCTTCAAAGATCCGCTTCCGCTCTTCCTCGGGAATACCTGCGCCATCATCTTCAACTTGCACATAAGCCAGACCCTCCTCGTTAATGCCACCACTCACAATTATCTTGTCATCACAGTAGCGAATCGCATTGCCAACTAGGTTTTGTACCACACGGTGCAAGTAACGGCGCTCTGCATCCACCACAACGCCAGGTTGCGCTACACGTAACTCAATTTCTTTTTGTGTTTTTAGCGCTTCAGTTTCAACCACCACTTGATCCAAGACTTCAAATAAGGTGATTTTTTCAAAATCTAACGAAGGTGTGCCCTGTTCAAGTTTTGCATAGGTCATGATTTCGTCAATCAAGGTGTTTAGCGCTTCAATATCCTTATCAATCTGTTCAACCTGCTGCAAACGGTATTCATAATCATCTTCTTCTGCCAGCATTTCCATACCAAAACGGATACGTGCTACAGGCGTACGTAATTCATGCGAAACCGCGCGCATCAATTCACGCTGTGCTTCAATCAAACGCTGAATATGATCTGACATACTATTGTAATTCGTCGCCAGACTTGCCATTTCATCGGTACCATCGATCGGTAAACGCAAGGTCATATCACCCGACTTCATTCGATGCAAGGCATAATTGACTTCACGCAAACGACGTTGCATCGGCACAAGCAGACCATATACCCCTAAACTCAACACAAATAAGCTAAGCAAGGTAATCCCAGCTGCAAGCTGAAAAGGCATCCAGTTAAATAACGGTACCGGACCCAGTACCAGCACCTCAGAAGGTGAACTTGGCATAGGGGAAACAATTGAAATTGTGGTTCCACGCACCGAGGCATTATCACGATATAAAATAATACTGTGATCTAATCGAAGTCGACCTATCTGTTCGGAATCAAGTGGCAGGTTTTGAACTTTTTCAATTTGAATGGGATAGGAAAAATTCGATTGAATTTTTGCCAAATATTCTTTTTCTTGTCCTGGGTAATACACCAGATAATCCAGAATAAAAATGGGCAACGCTTTCATTTGGCGTTCACCAATTTTGTCTACTTTTATATAAAGCAAATGTTTTGGATCATCTTTCAAGCCAATAATCACGTAAGCAATCGAGTTCTGCGCATCATAACGAACCGCAGCTTTGCGATCACTAATTCGCTTTTGCTCGGCACGCGATAAATCAACTTTATTTGAATCTACATAATAAATGGGCAACTCAAGTAAATCTGAAGCATCAGAAACCCAGTCTTTTTTCTGTTGCTCATTCGGCTGTCGCGCGATGCCTTCACTAATAATATAAGACACCCCATCGGTTAAAGACTCACGATATTCCTGCGCGCGCTGATAATTAATAATCTGAACCAGCAGGTAGCCAAATACCGCCACCAAAGCGACTAAAATCACTAACCCCGCATAAATACGCAAGAATATACTGTGTTTAAACAAGAGGATGTCCTATAAAAATTAGGTACAACTATTAAAGACCGTTGGTTTCTTTAACGAACAAATAGCCTTTACTACGTACTGTTTTAATACGTTTCGGATTTTCAGGATCATCACCAATTTTTGGACGGATACGCGAAATACGCACATCGATTGAACGGTCTTGACCATCATATTCAATACCGCGCAGACGCTCAAAAATATCTTCACGAGATAGAATGCGACCGGCATTTGAAGCCAATAACCACAACAAGTCATATTCAGCACTGGTGAAATCAACCAACTCACCATTCAAAGTCACCGAACGACCACCGTTATCAATCACAAGGTCATCGAATTCGATACGTTGTGCAACTTCATCTTCCGGTACTTTATCAGTACGACGTAGTAATGCACGGATACGCGCCAAGAGAACACGTGGCTGAACAGGTTTAGCGACATAATCGTCCGCCCCCATTTCCAGACCCAAAACTTGGTCCATATCTTCAGTACGTGCAGTCAACATCAGAATCGGTTGATGATAATGTGGACGAACTTCACGACAAATGGTTAAACCATCTGCACCTGGCAACATCACATCCAGTACTACCAGATCTGGTTGTTCAGCAATAATACGGCGGATTGCGCGATTACCGTCAGGCTCTACCCCAACTTCTAATCCATTACGAATCAGGTATTCTTGAGTCAAACGTGCAAGACGCTCATCGTCTTCAACAATTAAAATTTTAGGTAACTTTTCTTCTTGGCTCATAAAATGCCCCTGTTATATGGATTAAGGTATCCTTAAAAATCCGGTGGATACGCTTTAATATATTCAGCAATATACACACGTTTACATTGTAAACAAGATGGCATTCACCAAACTGATACATCAAAGTAGTTTTTTGTTATATTTTTATTAACTATTGAATTAATTGATATTTTCCCATTTAATGCGGCTTGGAGCTATTTTTTTGACACATTATGTTACAAAATGAGGATTTTATATACATTTTGCCATTTTGTTCAGAATATGAGTAATTAATCGCACTCTTTTAACTTATCCACAAGGTTATCTATAAGCACTTAATTCGAGCTTTGGTATGCTAGACCCCTGTCTAATCAGGCTTATACAAGAAGCATAAAAATAGAGATTTTTTTGCAATGAGATATTGCGAAGAAATAGAAAAATTTTTACTAAAATGTCAATATTGATCTAAGCTCATTTTTCCCGTATCTTGTGTTCAATTCGATTTTAAACCACTAGTTCTTGTGTTTATTCCTCAAACACTGAGATGAGATTTCGTCCAGTTCAAATGGTCCACACACATAACCATAGATGACAATGGAGCTATGCCAACATGAGCGTAATCACTTCAATTCCTGGTCAACTTCAGGTGATTAAACGCACCGGTGATGTTGCTACTTTTGATGCAGAGAAAATCTCTGTCGCGATAGGTAAAGCTTTCTTGGCTGTAGAAGGTCAACAAAGCGCTGATTCAAGCCGTATTCATGATCGTATAGAACAACTTACCGAAATGGTGATGAATACTTTTAACCGTCGTTTACCATCAGGTGGCACGATTCACATTGAAGAAATTCAAGACCAAGTTGAACTTGCGCTTATGCGTACAGGTGAACAAAAAGTTGCGCGTGCGTATGTCATCTACCGCGAACAACGCTCTGATGCACGTAAACAAACTGGCGCACACCATCATCCTACTTTGCAAATTACCGCTGCAAATGGTCAGCTTCAACCGCTTGATTTAGGTGCACTAAAAGCACATGTAGAAAAAGCTGCTGAAGGCCTGGAAGGAATTGACGTTCAGGCGATCGTTGATGAAACCATCAAGAACTTGTATAACGGCGTAAAAGAGTCTGACATCTCAACTACTATGATGATGGCGACCCGTACCCGTATTGAACAAGAACCGAATTATACTTATGTAACTGCACGTTTACTTCGTGACAATCTGGTTGCTACAGGTTTAGAGTTCTTGGGTCTTTCTACAGACACCAACGAAGGTGATGCTTTAGAAACCTTCTTGAAGAAAGGGATCGAGCTTGATCTTCTCTCTCCAGAACTGCTTAACTTTGACCTTGCTAAATTGGCCGCTGCGATTCAACCAGAACGCTCAAACCAGTTCACATACTTAGGTCTACAAACTTTATTTGACCGTTACTTCATCCATTCAAATGGCATCCGTTTTGAATTGCCGCAATTGTTCTTCATGCGCGTTTCGATGGGTCTGTCACTTAATGAAGAAAACCGTGAAGATCGTGCCATCGAGTTCTATAACTTGTTGTCTAGCTTCGACTATATGGCTTCAACACCTACCCTATTTAACTCGGGTACTTTACGTCCCCAGTTGTCTAGCTGTTACTTAACCACCATTGGTGATGACCTGTACAACATTTATGGCGCAATGCGTGATAACGCAATGTTGTCTAAATGGGCGGGCGGTTTAGGCAATGACTGGACGCCAGTTCGTGCCTTGAACTCATACATCAAAGGAACCAACGGTAAATCACAAGGTGTTGTTCCATTCCTTAAAGTTGCCAACGATACTGCTGTTGCGGTAAACCAAGGTGGTAAGCGTAAAGGTGCAGTGTGTGCATACCTTGAAACTTGGCACTTGGATATCGAAGAATTTCTGGAACTGCGTAAAAATACCGGTGATGACCGTCGCCGTACCCACGACATGAATACTGCAAACTGGGTTCCAGACTTGTTCATGCAACGTGTATTTGAAGATGGTGAATGGACCCTGTTCACGCCTTCTGAAACACCTGACCTTCATGATTTAATAGGTGCAGAATTCGCTGAGCGTTATGCTTACTATGAAGGCATTGCCAAAGAAACAAACATGTTGCACAAAGTTATTCGTGCAAAAGATTTGTGGCGCAAAATGCTGTCTATGCTGTTTGAAACTGGTCACCCGTGGATTACATTTAAAGACGTATGTAACTTGCGTTCACCACAACAACACGTGGGCGTAGTGCATTCATCTAACTTGTGTACAGAAATTACGTTAAACACCAATGAAGATGAAATCGCAGTATGTAACTTGGGTTCAATCAACCTTGTACAACATGTTCAAGGTGGTGTGTTAGATCGTGAAAAACTGGCGCGTACAGTAAAAACTGCTGTCCGTATGCTTGATAACGTGATTGACATCAACTACTACGCAGTACCACAAGCACGTACTTCAAACATGAAGCATCGTCCAGTTGGTATGGGCATTATGGGCTTCCAGGATGCATTGTATGAAATGAACCTAGCCTATGGTTCTGATGCTGCAGTTGATTTTGCCGATGAATCGATGGAAGTGATCAGCTACTACGCTATTTCAACTTCAAGCGATTTGGCTGTTGAACGCGGTACGTATGAGACATTTAAAGGATCACTTTGGGATCAAGGTATCTTGCCAATCGACTCTTTAGATCTCGTTGCGAAATCACGTCCAGAACGCATGTTCGAAGTGGATCGTACTACTCGTCTGGATTGGGATACTTTACGCAGCAAAGTTCAAAAAGACGGCATGCGTAACTCGAACGTGATGGCGATTGCTCCAACTGCAACCATTTCAAACATTTGTGGTGTTTCTCAGTCTATCGAACCGACTTTCCAAAACCTGTATGTGAAATCTAACCTTTCTGGTGAATTCACAGTGATCAACCCGTACCTGGTACGTGCGTTAAAAGATCGCGGTCTTTGGGATTCAGTGATGGTGAACGACCTTAAACATTTTGAAGGTTCTGTTCAGAAGATTTCGCGTATTCCTGAAGAGCTTAAAGCCATCTTCGCGACTGCGTTTGAAGTTGAACCACGCTGGATTGTAGATGCTGCATCACGCCGTCAAAAATGGATTGATCAGGCACAGTCTCTTAACCTTTACATCTCTGGTGCAAATGGTAAGAAACTGGACATGACCTACAAAATGGCTTGGTTACGTGGTCTTAAAACCACGTATTACCTTCGTGCATTGGGTGCGACTTCTACAGAAAAATCGACCATTAACACCGGTGCATTGAACGCAGTAAAATCAAACATGGGGCCTGCTGTTGTCACTAGCGCACCTGTGGTTGAAGAAGTGAAAAAACCTGAAGCAGTAGCGGAAGATGATTTTGCTCAAGCAGCGCCAGTGCCATTGGCTTGTTCAATTGACAATCCTGATTGTGAAGCTTGCCAATAAGTTTGCATGACCTCCCCTAACCCCTCCTAGAAGGAGGGGGATTCCTCGAAGCAAATGGCGGGATGCAAGTCCCCCTTTGCAAAATGGGGATTTAGGGGATTCCAAAATTTAGGCAATAAAAAAGCCCTATAGCGTCCGTCAAAACTAACTAAAGGGCTTTTCAATCTCGAAGTGATACCAAAATGGTCACGACGAGGCTGGCATTAGCAAATGCGAGATGAATTGTAGCACTGAATTCTTTCTCGAGCCAGTATGAGTCATTTTGATTTGATATGGAGATAACTCTATGGCTACTAAAAAAGTTTCCCGTGATGCTGGTACTGGTCGCTTTGTTACTGAAAAGTATGCACAAAAGCATCCTAAAACGACAGTGACTGAAACCGTTAAACCTACAAAATCATCTAAAAAATGATTTTGTGAATGTGAATCTTAGTCTCGGCTAGGATTTACATTTTAAATAATTATAGGAAAACACCATGCTCCATATGACTCACAACTACATGTTAGGACTTGTTGCACTGGTCGTTTCCTTTGTTCTGACTTTTTATGTCCCGATTGGCTATTTCTGGCTCAAGGCACATAAAGCGAGCAAGCAAAATAAGTAGTGTGGGTATCTGCTCTATCGAACAAGTTTAGTGCTTTCATCGGCAAAACTTAATTTTGCTTACACAATTTAAGCGTATAGTAAGACATCTCAGCCAAGCTGAATGTCTCATAAAAGATATAAAGCAACGTAGAGAGAATTAATATGTCTATCCTAAGTTGGGACGATTTCGAAGATGATTCGCAAAAACCGGCTGCACCTGAACACAAGTCTGCGCCCATCAACCCGCAAAAAGCGGCTGATACGCAGATGGTATCTGATGCACACAACACATCGTCGGATGTGGCAATTGCACAACCCATTGCAACCAGTAAAGGTCGAACAAAACATTCAGCCGATTCACTGGCAAGAGCATCTGCTGCCTTAGAAACACTTGATGTTGCTCCAGGCTTAGAAGAGCTTGAAATGGGTGCACAGCGCGTACAGGTTGATGATAAAGCCATGATCAACTGTCGTGCTGACTTAAACCAGCTTGTGCCGTTTAAATACGAATGGGCTTGGCAAAAATATCTAGACGGTTGTGCCAATCACTGGATGCCGCAAGAAGTCAACATGAACCATGACATCGCACTTTGGAAGTCTGAAAACGGCTTAACCGAAGATGAGCGAACTATTGTGATGCGTTCACTTGGTTTCTTCTCGACTGCCGACTCATTGGTTGCAAATAATCTGGTATTGGCGATTTACCGTCATATTACCAACCCTGAATGCCGTCAGTACATTTTGCGTCAAGCATTTGAAGAAGCGATTCATACGCATGCTTACCAATACTGTATCGAATCTTTGGGTATGGATGAAGGCGAAGTCTTCAACATGTACCGCGAAGTACCGTCAGTAGCACGTAAAGCGGCTTGGGGCTTAAAATACACTCAGTCTTTAAGTGATCCTACTTTCAAAACCGGTACACCTGAAAACGACCAAATCTTGCTTCGTAACTTGATCGCGTTCTACTGTGTACTTGAAGGGATTTTCTTCTATTGTGGTTTCAGCCAGATCCTGTCTATGGGTCGTCGTAACAAGATGAATGGTGTTGCCGAGCAATTCCAGTACATCCTACGTGATGAATCTATGCACTTGAACTTTGGTATCGACATGATTAACCAAATCAAGAATGAAAATCCAAGTCTTTGGACAGCTGAATTCCAGGAAGAAATCATTCAAATGATTCTTGAAGGTACCATGCTTGAAATCGAATACGCACGTGACACTATGCCACGCGGTGTATTGGGCATGAATGCTGCAATGATGGAAGAATACTTGAAGTTCATTGCAAACCGTCGTTTAGCACAACTTGGCTTGCCTGAACAATTTGCTGGTGTGAACAATCCATTCCAGTGGATGTCAGAAATGATGGACTTGCGTAAAGAGAAAAATTTCTTTGAAACGCGTGTTACGGACTACCAAACTGGTGGCGCGTTAAGCTGGTAATAAATATTAAAAAGGGAAGCATAAAAGCTTCCCTTTTTTTACTTTAAAAAATAAGATCGAGAAGAAATAATGTCTGATGATATTTCAGTCAGTTCAATAGAAGAACTTATTAGTGCCTTATCCCAACTAAGCAATTGGGAAATTAAATGGTATAGAGGACAAGGAAATAAAGATTGGAATTTAATACCAATTTTCTTAAGACAAAATGCCAGAACCTCGGAAAAAACTATTGTTAATAGATTCATGCAAAATGCATCAATGCTTCTAGAAAATAAGCCTAACACTTATTTTGATTGGATGTTTCTAATGCAACATTATGGTGTACCAACTAGATTACTAGACTGGAGTGAAAGCCCATTAGTAGCATTATATTTTGCAGTACAAGGTCACAAGGAAGAAGACGGAGCATTATGGATTTTGGATCCAATCCTACTTAATTCTTCTTCAAATGTAAAAAGAGAAGGTGAATTAGATTTTATACCTTCCTTTGAAGATAAGTATCTTACTACCTATACATTCCAAGCTATGGAAGATACTCCTCATATCATTCTTAAACCACTTGCAACAATTGCAACTCGAAACAATGTACGCATTCAAGCTCAACAAGGTGTATTTACAATTCACCAATTAGATAAAACTCCAATTGATGAGCTTTATGAAAAAAACCATGTAAGAAAAATTATTATAAAAAAAGAAGCAAAAGAACAAATTCTAGGTGACTTAAAACTATTAGGTTTCGGTCGTTTTCAATTATTCCCAGAATTAGCAAGCATTGGTGAATTGGTTAGTGGAGCAATCAAATATGAATTACATTGAAACTCATGATTTAAAAAATTCAACCATCATGAAAATGTTTGCAAACCGTAAACGAATTAAGTTAGACCCTCCTTATCAACGGGCTGGTGGCGTATGGAATATTGAAAAAAAACAATTACTCATAGATTCTCTGCTTAATGATTTTGATATTCCAAAAATCTATTTCCATAGCTACACAAGAAATCAGGAAACAAATTCTGAATTTAGTCACTCTGTAATTGATGGTCGACAAAGACTTGAGGCAATTTGGGAATTTATTGAAGGTCGTTTTTCTCTTGCAAGTGATTTTATATATTTAAGAGACCCTAAAATCAACTTATCGAATCTAACTTACAAGGATATTGCTTCCGAATATATTGACATCAGAATAGATTTTGATTCTGTAATCCTCCCTATTATTGAAGTAATAACAGATGACATCGACCTAATAGAAGAAATGTTTTCAAGACTTAATGATGGTGAACCCTTAAATGCAGCTGAAAAACGAAATGCATTTACTGGAGCAGTTACTAATAGTATTAGAAGTTTAATTAATCACCCTTTTTTTACCGAAAAAGTAAAATTTCAAAATATTAGATACAAACATCAGGATATTGCAGCAAAAATACTTTTTACGGAATCCAATTTAACTAATCATAAAAAATTAGTTGATACTAAAAAAATATATTTAGATAAATTTGTTAAAGATAACATTCGTAATAGCACCCATATTGATGGTATCACTCAAAATGTCGTTAAAACATTAGACAATATGTCACATGTCTTCATGTCTAAAGATGAACTACTCAGGGCACAAGGGAATATAGTAGTTTACTATTTATTATTTAAAAATGCCGAATCAAATAACCAATTGCATTTAATTAATCGAACAAAGTTTATTGAATGGAGAAAAAAACTTTCCGACAATAAATTATTAGCAGATATAAGTGATAGTGAAACTGACGAACAAACCAATATCTCGTATGAGTTATTAGAATTTAATAGACTTTCGCAACAGGGAACAAATGACGTATCAAATATTAGAGAAAGGTTAAGAATTTTATCTGACTACTTTGAAATTACTCTAAATTAGTAAATTATATCCCGTTCATGTAGCGGGATTTTTTGTTAAAAATAAAAACCTAGGTTAATACAATAACTTAAAAACAAATAATATGTTTATTTTTCAAAATACTCTACTATTATAAAATTGAATAACAACACTACATTTACGACTTAATACCCATAAAAATAGAGGCAAAAATGAAAGGACAGATTCTAGATTATTCAATCCAAACCAATTCAGGCATTATCAGTGGTGATGACCAAAACCGTTACAATTTTACCGGTGTAGAATGGCGAGGACAACGTCCACCTACTCGTGGCGATCGTGTGGATTTTGATATCGATAGTACAACAGGGAATGCAACTCAAATTTTTACAGCATTGGGTCACGGTAATCCGGTGCAAAATATTTCCAATCAGTTAGACAAACTTTCCGATCAGAATAAAGCTGAAGAACAATTCAACATGATTGACTGGTTTGTCAAATGTTTAAAAAATTACGTCACCTTTGATGGGCGTGCACGACGTAAGGAATTTTGGTTCTTTATGCTCGTTTGTTTCATTTTAGGCATTATTGTACAAGTGCTTGATGCGATATTAGGTACACACCAAACTCTAAATGGTTTATTAAATCTGGCCTTACTCCTGCCTAGCTTGGCTGTAGGTGCTCGTCGTTTACATGACACAAATCGATCAGGTTGGTGGCAACTTCTGATCCTAACTGTTATTGGAATTATTCCACTGATTATCTGGTGGGCATCAGATACAAAAAGGGAAAACAACCAATGGGGACAACCTGCTAAATAAAGCAGATAAAAAAAGGGCGATAACGCCCTTTTACTCAATCAAAATTTAGCCGTATTTGCGGGCAAAGTCTTCATCTGAGGTACACAAGTAAATAATGAACTCGATGAAAGCCACGATTGCCGGAATAAAGGTCCAGCAAAAAATCAGATAAACAATTCCCCAGCCAATTTGCCCCAAATAAAATTTATGAATACCAAAGCCGCCGAGGAAAAAAGCCAAGATTGCTGCAATAATCCTGTTTTTATCGCCCACTTGCGTAGGAAATACTGACGGTGAACTAAGGATATAAATATCATTGGCCTGACCGGTTCCATCCACGCTAAAATCAACTTTTTGACCTCGGGCAGGTGGAATTTGCCCACGCCACTGCGCCCCAGAAAACTGATAGCGGTTTTGGTCATCACCACTGATCACTCCCGAATTGCTCTGAATGGAAAAATCCAATATCTGCCCTTTCATATACACCCTTAGTTTTTTTATATTATCTTTTTAAATTATAGGTTTAATTGTTCGAATTTAAAACAGGTATCGATAGAGAGCTTATTCGGAGAATATCCCACTGTCAGTACATATAATTTTTGTTCTGTCACTTTATAAAATAGAGCAGTTTAATAACTTCATGCCAAAAGCACTTCAAATAAAAAACCCGGACTTTTTAATCCGAGTTTTTAATGAATGATTTAAACTGACGAGTGATAGATTTATCGCAACTCGATTTGATTGATCTTTTCCAAACCTTGTACAGCAGCAGAAAAATCTAACTGACTCGCGGATTCTTTCTCAATTAAAGCAAATTGCTGCTGAATCAAGTGCATACTTGGAAGCTGCAATGACTCTTGCTGAATCAAATCGACTGCAATGCCAATATCTTTTTGCAACAAATCCAGCGCAAAGGTTTTATCAAAACTTCGACTGAGTACCCGCTGCCCCATAATATTTTCAGACATACTGCTTTTACCACTGGAATGATTAATACAGTTCAAAGCTGCCGATAAATCAACGCTCTTAGATTTCAATACGGTGAGACCTTCTGCCAACGCCCATAAGTGGGTGGCCATCAAGGTATTATTAATTGCTTTCACCGCAAAACCAGAACCGCTTTCGCCGACATATTCGATGAGACCTGAAAATGCAGCAATAATCGGTTTGGCTTTTTCAAAGGCAGCTACATCGCCACCAATCATCACGGTTAAGGTGCCTTTTTCAGCGCCGATGGTTTGACCTGAAACCGGTGCATCCAGATATTCCACCCCTATTTTTTTTAAGGCTTGATTTAACTGTTGTGCAGATTTTGGAACACCACTGGTGCAATCAATCCAGATACTGCCTGACTTGGGTGGATGCTCAGCAATCAATTGCTCTACATCCGCACTGGTCGGTAAACATGAAAATATATAATCTGCTTGCACCGCCTTTTCTATATCCACAGATTGGGTTTGAAAGCTGATTGAATGATGATCTGCCTTGGACTGGGTTCTGTTCCAGACCCAGACTTCATGTCCAAGTTTAGGAAGATGGGAGGCCATATGCCATCCCATTGCCCCGAGTCCAATAAATGCAATTGTCTGATTCAAAATGAACTCCTATGGATGTGTGACTGGTGTAACTGATTCGGTATCTACCCTGACTGGAACTGGACTGATTGCATCTTCACCACGATTCAAAAATAGATTCAGTACAATCGCCGCTAAAGTTGCAGTTCCAATCCCGCCTAAATCGAAGATGCCGATTTTTAAACTAAAGTTACCAGCTCCCATAATCAGGCTCACCGCAGCAATAATTAAAGTGCTGTTTTTGCTGAAATCGATTTTGTTATCAATCCAGATTTTTGCGCCAGCCACGGTAATCAAACCAAATACCATTATGGATGCGCCGCCCAATAATGCCACGGGAATAGTACTAATCACGGCACCAAATTTAGGTGACAAGCCGAGCAAAATGGCAAATAGACCTGCCACAACAAAGATCGTCGTTGAATAGACTTTAGTGACGGCCATCACGCCAATATTTTCAGCATACGTGGTCATACCTGTACCGCCGACCGATGCAGACATTGAAGTACATATACCATCTGCAAAGAATGCACGTCCCATGTATGGATCAAGATTTTTGCCGGTCATGCCCGAAACTGCTTTAAAGTGACCCAGGTTTTCAGCCACTAAAATTAGTGCCACAGGTGCAATCAATAAAATGGCATTGGCGTTAAAAACAGGATTATGCAAAGTCGGCAAACCAATCCAAGCTGCGTCTGAAATAATGCTGAAATTAATCGGTGTACCGAACCCCATGACATTGGTCATCAGGAAATAAATAAAATAGGCAGCTACAAGACCGAGTAGAAGCAATAAACGTCGCACCATTCCTCGAGTAAACACCGCCACTACGCTGATACAGATAATGGTGACTACTGCCATCCAGGTATCGAATGAACTAGCAGATACACTTTTAATGGTCACTGGCGCGAGATTCAAACCAATGATCATGACAATTGCGCCCGTCACAATCGGTGGCATCAATTTTTCAATCCAGCGGGTCCCGGTTTTCATGACAATTAAACCAATACCGGCATAAATCAAGCCACAGACCATAGTTCCGCCAAGTGCCAAGGCAAGATTAGGATTAGATCCTGCACCGGCATAACCAGTTGCTGCAGCAACTGCACCAATAAAAGCAAAGCTCGACCCCAGATAACTTGGCATACGCCCGCCGGTAATCAGGAAAAATAAAATGGTCCCGATACCGGTAATTAAAATGGTTAAGTTCGGATCGAAACCCATCAACAAAGGTGCAAGCACCGTTGCGCCAAACATGGCAAAAGCATGTTGCAGTCCTAAAACAATACTTTTCCCCGCAGGTAAATATTCATCTATTTGCACGGGTGTTGTATCTAAATTGCCTTGGTAAGGCTTAAATTCCGGAAACCACGATTCTTTTTTTTGCATGGGTTTCCCCTCCCCTAAATTAGGAATATTGGATTAGTTCATGGGTTGTGGCTCGCAATACGCACGATTGAAATACATCAATGCATTCATACCTTGATTTTGTTTCATGGCTTTGACCTGACAAATCAGTACATCATGGCTACCAACCGACATGCTTTGCACTACTTCACAGTCAAACGAGATCAGTGCATCCTCTAAAACGGGTGCCTGTGTGAGCAATGTCGACCATTTTCCACGCAAGAATCGTTCCGACATGGGTGTTTTTCCACCAAAGATATTTGATAATTCAGCATGATGTGCAGCGAGGGTATTTACACAAAGCACCTGATTACATTTAAAGGTTTCAAATACCGATGCCGAGCGGTTTAAGCACACCAGTAAAGTCGGCGGTGAGTCGGTGACGCTACATACCGCGGAAGCGGTAAAACCGGCCTGACCCGCTGCACCATCTGTGGTAATCACATTGACGGCGGCGCCTAAATTGGACATGCCCTGTCTAAAAGTCGCCTGATCAATTTCTTGATGCGTTTCATGAGTCATCATCTGAAAATTTTGCGCATGTTGTACTAAATCTTTTGTCGATTGAACCGACATGATTTTGCTGTTCATCATCATCTCCATTACTGGAATTCAACTGTTCATTATTCAATGTGAATTTCAGTTTTGTCCTTCATTGATATCAAAAATTACATCTTTTTTGTGAAGTTTCTTCATTTAAACATGCGCGATAGATGCAATTTCGACTAAAGCATCCGGTTTTACCAGACCTGTTTGTACGCAGTAGCGTGCCGGTTTATCCCCTGGAAAATACTCCGCATATACAGTATTGATCGCAGCATAATCGGCCCAGTCTTTGACAAAGACATGATTAAAGGTCACGTCCTCCATTGTCCCACCCGCAGTTTCAATGACTTTTTTGATGTTTTCCAAAATATGACGGGTTTGTGCTGCGGCATCGCCGATATGTACGACATTGTTATTTTCATCAAAGGCCAAAGTGCCCGAAACATAAACTATATTGTCCGCTTTGGTGGCAGGAACATACGGCGCCAATGGTTTTCCTGTTCCTGCGGGTAAAATAATTTCTTTTGGCATGATATTTCCCTTATAAAGTTTCAGGCTGATTTTTCTAAGATATGCGATTTAGATTGAAAGGTTTCGACAAAATTTGCTGTGTCCGACACCCAACCAAAGAAAGTTTTAATGTTATATAAACTGGCTGCATGCGCTTCAATCGGTCCTGCCTGATAACAGGCATCGTCTAGTGCAACACCAAAATACTCAAGGAAAAAGCCGTCTCTTAAAGTCGACTCGACACAAACATTGGTGGCAATCCCGACAAAAACCAGATTCCGAATGCCTTTGCTGCGGAGCATGCTATCCAAAGCGGTATTAAAGAAACCGCTATAACGGGATTTTTCAATCACGATGTCTTGGGCCAAAGGTTTAAGTTCATCAATCAGCTCAAAATCCCAGCCGCCTTTTGCGAGTAATTTCCCTTGTAATTCAGGCTGCTTACGCATGGTTTTTAAGGCGTTGGATTTATGAAAATTTGGGGAATTGATACCACCCGCTTCCACATACTGATCATCCCAGCCATTTTTGAAATAAATCACCTGAATGCCTGACGCATGTGCGGCATCGACTGCTTTTTTGATGTTCTCCACTACAGGCTTAGTCTTTGAAACATCAAAACCTGCCAAATCCAAATAGCCGCCTTTTGAGGTATAGGCATTTTGCATATCAATCACGATTAATGCAGTGTGCTCGGGTGCAAGTTGAATGGCTTCCGGTTCTGCCTTTAACACTTTTCCAGTAGCTGTGGCTTGGGTAAAGCCTGCACAGACCACATTTTCTACAGATTTATTCGTATTCATGCTGACTTATCCAAGACTGAAACTTGAGTTGCTTCACCTTCAACCACAATATGCTCACGGCATTTCATCAAAGGCTGAATTTTTTGGCCAAAATCTTCTACGCCTTGAATAAAATCATCAAAGGTTAAAAGAATGCCTTCCGTTCCTTCGATTTCAGCAATTTCATCTAGCATTTTTGCGGCATTTTCAAAAGAACCGACAATGGTGCCCATGTTGATATTGACGGGTGAAACACTAGATGCCATTTGACGAATATTGGTATCTGCACCGGATTTGGTATCTTTACCGCCTTGATTTATCAGCCAGTTAATTGCTTCGATATCTGCCCCATCGTTATAGCTTTGCCATTTTGCAAAAGCTTCTTCATCGGTTTCTGCCGCAATCACCATAAACAGCACATAAGTTTGCACATCACGGCCGGTTTTATCGGTATGTGCCTTTAAGCGATCATTAATATCTGCATAAGCCTTGGGTGTATTTAGGCCTTTACCAAAGACAAAGTTGTAGTCTGCATATTTAGCGGAGAACTCCAGTCCCGTATCGGACTGCCCTGCACAGATGATTTTCATATCTGCTTGCGGAACTGGACTTACGCGGCAATCATCCATTTGGAAATGCTCGCCTTTAAAGTCCGATTGTCCTGTCGCCCAAAGCTCACGTAAAATTTCGACATATTCAGACAAATAGTCATAACGTTTGGCAAAGTATTCATCACCTGGCCACATGCCCATTTGTTTATATTCAGGCGCTTGCCAACCGGTCACCACATTTAAACCAAAACGCCCATTGGAAATAGAATCAATAGTCGATGCCATACGTGCCACAATTGCAGGCGGCATCACCAAAGTTGCCGCTGTGGCATAAATTTTAATTTTGCTGGTCACCGCAGCAAGACCCGCCATTAAGGTAAATGTTTCGAGATTATGATCCCAAAATTCGGTTTTCCCGCCAAAGCCACGTAGCTTGATCATCGAGAGGGCAAAGTCAAAACCATAATGTTCTGCACGTTGCACAATTTGCTTGTTCATTTCAAAACTAGGTTTATATTGCGGTGCATTTTCAGACAGCAACCAGCCATTATTTCCGATTGGACAAAAGACGCCTATTTTCATTATTAACACCTCATTTTTACCATTTGGTTATAAATTTGCTTCAAGCAAGCCACTTGAACTTTTATAGTTAATATTTAGCAAATGCTGTGCCAATTATATTTAATATATATTTTTCAATAATTTATAAAAATATTATTTTAACAAATAGTAAAATAAGCAATAAGCCAGATGCACTGTTATAGTAATAATGGCTCTAAAAAAATGCACAATCCTTAAAAATCAGAAATTCTGCGCCGATTAATCCCGAATTTTTATGAAAGAGTAAATTAAAAAAAACCGCGATCTTAAAAATCGCGGTTTGATAAAAAATTTACCGGTTATTGCTATAAATAAGCCTGCTTAATTCGAGAATAAAACTACTTTTAAAAAATGATGGTGAAAAAATTGCAGCATGGTTTTGTTTAATAACTCTGGCTGTGTAACTGTAGATGCATGTGCCCCTGTAACAAGCACACTGAGTTGCCCATGACCGAGTCGCTGTTGTAGATCACTCGACTTGTGTACAGGAACCAAAAAGTCATCCTGATTGGCAATGAAATGCAGTTGGCTATGCTGCAACGCTTGTATATGCTGATCATTGATTTTAAATTGCCGGGCAGCTTGAATCCGCTTCATTACATTTGGAGCCGGTGGGAAATCGTCAAGCTGAATATTTTCCAGCGTATTTAAATGCTGATAATTTTTTGAAATCCATGCTGGTGGGTACAAAAATAATCCCTGTGCTCGGACATAAGCTTCTGCACCTGCAGATTTTAATAAATGAACCCTGGCTTCAAAGCATTTTTGGGTATGCGGATCGATTTCATCCCATGAATTAATACAGGTTAAACTTAATAGTTTTATTTCAGATGACACTATTAATATAGCCAGTTCTGCACCAATAAATGCGCCAATCGCATGTCCAATAAAATGAAAACACTGAATTTTTTCTAATTTTATAATTTCCAGTAACTGCAATGCCAGACTAGTAATTGCATACTTATGTGGAAGAAGAGCTGAATCGGCATGACAACCTTCCTGGTCATAAGTTAGAACATGAAAATGTTCTGTTAAAGCCGCAATTTGAGGTTTCCAGAAACTGGCATGACCACCCAAACCTGAAGATAAAATTAAATACTCAGCTGCTGAATTTCCTGTACATCGATGAATTTGATAGCTCATTTTTACCATTCATTAAAATAAATTTAATAAGAAATAGCAAGAATTGTGCCTAAATAATCAAATAAACTGAGTCTATCTCATCAATATCAAATCCCCATTGCAGTGAAATATAGAGAACAAAATTTTATAAAAATAAGAAAAAGTAAAAATTTGAATCTAAAAAATCGCCTAACAAGATTTACTTTCATACTCAAATCTACAACAAAAACAGCTAAACCCAAGTCAAACCAAAAACTTAAAATAGATGAATACAACAAAGACGAATAAAAGAAAAAAATGTAAGAAAATAAGATGCTAAAACAAGCGTCAAAAAATCAATATGCAACTTAATAGGAGTCAAGTTTATAACAATCCCAAACACTCACTGTCTCGTAATGGAACAGTCCGTGCGCTAGAAATGGCAATCACTTCCTACCTATACTTTTCTTGAAAGGTGATGGTTCATGGACATATCAACTGAAGATCCACTATTTCAATGTCACTATCTGCCGCGTTATTTTATTGGGCTGATCTTCATCCCTGCGCTATTTATTGTTTTAGCGCAGCACTCTCTTAATAGCTTAAATATGGTTCAAGATGTTAGTAGTCTGATTCAGTATTTATTACATCAATCCCCGTCAGGTTGGTTATTAGTGACGCTGATCATTCTGCTGGCCTGTATTGCCATGAACATAAAACTTGTAGTTACCCGCCAAACTATATCCATACAAAATATGGGAATAAAACTTAACATCATGGTGCAGCATTGCACCTTGTTTAAAGCTCAGCTTTATTCCTCACATGCTTCAAAGTATCGTGTGCTTAAGCCACTTAAAACCAAGGCATTAGATCAAGAAAAATTGAAAACGAGTAGTGTCGGCTTTATTTTAAAACCGGAGTTTCGCAAACAATTTAAAATGGCACATCTTGATCTGAATATGTTGAATGAAGATAACCGCAGAACACTGGTTAAGACTCTGGTGCAACACTATTATTTAGACCCTAAAAAAATTTTAGATAGAAAACAGCTTACCAGAAGAAAACTACAGCATAAATTTTAATAAAAAAGGCGCTTATAGCGCCTTTTTTATTATTCTTTACTTAAGCAGGAATACGCAGTACTTGTCCTGGATAAATATCATCAGCGTCTTTTAACAATGGACGGTTAGCTTCAAAAATTTTGTTATATTGATTGGTATCACCATAATATGCCTTTGAAATTTTAGACAGGGTATCACCCGATTTAACTGTATAAAACTTACTTGCAGGTTCAGGCGTCGCAACAGTCATCTGATCATCAACTTTTGCAACATGATCCACATTCCCTACCGCCAATACAATTTTTTCGCGGTCTGCCTGGCTTTGCACTTGCCCTTTAAGGGTCGCCAGATCCGAAGTGCTGTTATAACTCACAGATAAACCGGTTACAGGTAAGCCCAACGCTTTAATATGGCCAAGCAATTTATTTGCAATTTCTTGCGCAGATGGCTCTGCTGGAGTAGTTGAAGCTGCTGGAGTTGCCTGTGGTTCTGCTGGTGCAGTATTTTTTTTACCAATACCTTTTACAAAATCAAAAAGACCCATTTTAGTTCTCCATCTTGTTATTTATGCTATTAAAAATAGTGTTCTATTTTTATACCTAAAATTCTGCTTTAAAAAGATGCTCTTTGGTCATGTAAAGGTAACGGTATGTAATAAAAGACCCAACAAGCATTTTTATTTTTCATTAAAAAAGCCACCTAAAAGGTGGCTTTCATTTTCAGCAAAGCTGAAACAACAATTAACCTAGTTTCTTAGAAACATAGTCAATAGCTGATTGAACAGTTGTGATTTCGTTAGAATCTTCATCAGGGATAGTGATGTCAAAATCATTTTCGAAAGACATAACAAGCTCAACTAAGTCCAAAGAGTCAGCACCTAAGTCATCCATAAAAGATGCTTCGTTTTTAATCTCTTCAGCTTTAAGACCAAGTTGTTCTGCAACCGCTTGTTTGATACGTAGTTCGATATCGCTCACAGGAATTCTCCTCATTGCTTGTGGCGTTTTTAATGCCGTTAGTTTAATTGAATATCTAATTTTTTGAAAGTTTATACATCAGCTAATTAGCTCATGTATAGACCGCCATTCACATGTAAAACAGTACCAGTAATGTAATTCGCTTTCTCGCTAGCCAGAAAGCTCACTGCATTTGCGATATCTTGTGGATCCCCTAAACGGTTCAATGCCACTTGTTCACTCATTTTCTTACGAATTTCTTCACTTAACTGTTCTGTCATTTCTGTTGCAATAAAACCTGGTGCAACAGCGTTCACAGTAATTTGGCGACTCCCCATTTCTTTTGCAAGGCTACGGCCAAACGCTTCTATACCTGCTTTTGCAGCAGAATAGTTGGCTTGTCCCGGATTTGCAAAGTGGGCAACGACAGAACTGATATTAATAATGCGTCCAAAACGTGCTTTGGTCATGCCTTTTAAAACACGCTTAGATAGACGATATACGGCTTTCAGATGAATATTGAGAATGTCATCCCAGTCATCTTCAGACATACGTAGTAACAAATTATCTTTGGTAATTCCGGCATTATTGACGAGTGCCAAAACAGGACCATATTTTTGTTCAATATCTGTAACTAAGGCATCAATGGCAGCAGCATCTCGTACATCAAGCATTGCACCGGCCCCATTTTCAGCAAAACTTGCAGATAATTTTTCTGCGCCTGCTTCGGAAGTTGCCGTACCAACGACAAAATAACCGTCTTGAATGAGTTGCTGAGCGATGGCTGCTCCAATCCCTCTGCTCGCACCTGTTACCAAGGCGACTTTACGTTCTTGTGTCATGCAATTTTCCCTTCAGCCACTAAAATGGCATTTAATGCATCTTCTAGACGGCTATTACTGTCCAGTGGAAATGCTTTTTTAATATTTGGCAAACGCTTTGCAAGATTGGCAAGGACATTACCCGGACCACATTCAACCACATACTCTACACCTTGATCTTGCAGGTACTGCATGGTCTTGGTCCATTGCACTGATTGATACAATTGTGCAGTCAATGCCTGACGCACGCCTGCCACATCAGTTGCGATTTCTGCGTTCACATTTTGTATTACAGGAAGGCCAGGTAGCTCAATGGCAGTTTGTTCCAAAGCTGCCGCAAACTTTTCCGCAGCAGGTTTCATCAGTGAACAATGTGATGGAACAGAGACCGGTAATGCAATCGCCTTACCTGACTGTTCTTTTGCCGCAGCCATTACCGCTTCTACTGCTGCTTTATCACCAGCAATGACCACTTGACCTTGTGCATTGTAATTTGCGGCTTCTACTGAACCGTTCGCCTGTGCATTGACTTGCTCACAAAGCTCAATCACCTTGGCATCTTCGAGGCCCAAAATAGCGGCCATCGCACCCTGTCCTTGTGGAACAGCTTCTTGCATAAGTTTACCGCGTAAATGTACCAGTTTAACGGCATCGCCTAAACTCATCGCTCCAGCTGCAACCAATGCGCTATATTCGCCCAATGAGTGACCTGCAAGATATTTTGGTGCAACACCACCCAATTCCAACCACACACGCCATAAGGCAATACTTGCAGTCAGCAATACAGGCTGTGTAAATTCTGTTTGGTTTAACCCTTCACCACTTTGGGCAATGTGCCATAAATCAAAACCAATCGCTTCTGAAGCTTCGGCAAAAGTGTCGGTCACACCACTAAACTGTTCTGCAAGTTCAGCTAACATGCCAACTTTCTGTGAACCTTGACCAGGAAAAACAAATGCAGTTTTTATCGCTTGAGCTGCTTGCTCGAGTCGTTTAGCAGACATATCAAAATCCTTTCATGAGTCTAAGCTCTTTTACGAAGCGAAATTTAACACTTAATTTTTGTTTTGGTAATTGCCAAATACAACAAAAAACGGCAACAAAAAAAAGGGAGCTTTCGCTCCCATTTTTTTCTAATAAGCTTGACGCTTAATATCACCAATTATTCAGCAGCAGCTGCTTTAGCGAATAATTGACGACCACGGTAGATGCCATCTTTAGTCACGTGGTGACGACGGTGAATTTCACCAGATGTTTGGTCTACAGTTAATGCATTCTCGGTTAAAGCGTCATGTGAACGGCGCATGTCACGGCGAGAGCGACTTTTACGGTTTTGCTGAACGGCCATGATGGCTCCTTACAAAGATCGAAAAATGGATCAGAACAAATTCAGTTGTCTTATACTTTAAAGTATAACACAAAAATTAGTTAAGTTTGCCCTTCAAACCTGCCAAAACACCAAACGGATTATCCCGTTTTTCTTCGGCAATGTCATCAGCAGCAGGTTGATGCTTATGCTCACAAACGTCATGTCTAGGAGACAAAGGCATCAACAATAACAATTCATCTTCTATCAGTGCGAGTAAATCAGCAGTCGCAGGTGCATCAAAGCTACCTTTGGTCGTTGCTTCACTCTCACCTAGGACGATGAAATCAGCATCCTCATCCAAGCGCTCTATCAGTGATTCATCATCCACAAGCGCTAAATGAAAGTCTGAAACGAGAGGAATTTCAACGGTATTCAGACAACGCTGACATTCCATTGGAACTTTCGTTTCAACATGACCATCTAACCATACGATACGATGATACGCATCCATTGATAGCTTACAGTCTATGTTAATCAATTGATGATCAATTGATCCAACAGCTTCACGGGAAATACGAACAAAGCGAGACAATGGCAGGGTACCTGACCATGTAAAGCCTTGTTCAGCCCATTTAAACGGCTCAATCTGTGCCGGAAAGGTATTTGCTGACATAATTAAGGCGGCAATTCTACAAATTCATGGGTACTCTGTCAAAGATTAAGATACAATTTTGTACTTATTTAGACAGATCATTTGGGTAATACAAGTCATGCATCAGTTGCAGCCGCAACCTGAAGTCACTACTTCATTACGGTTCACCACTCATTCAACCTCAGATTCTGCGGTTTTTTTAGACCATGTGCAACTCTCACCGTGGGCTAATTTGCAAACAGAAGTTCAACAAGTAGATTGGCTTATACTACACTTTAATCACTGGTTTTCCCACCTAAATGTGACGCTTGTTCGTGGTGATTTTGAACCTGAATATTTTCCAGCGGATAAAGACCTCCCTGCCCGCATTCAGTTTGCCCATGGTTTCTTTAATAGTGCGTTACACGAGATCAGCCACTGGAGCATTGCGGGCGACCAAAGACGCTTAATGGCAGATTTGGGCTATTGGTATGCCCCGGATGGCCGAAGTGCTGAGCAACAAGCGTTATTTGAGCAGGTCGAAATTAAACCGCAAGCCATTGAATGGTTATTCTCTCAAGCTTTCGGTCGAAAATTCCGCGTATCTTTAGATAATTTAACTGGTGATGGCGGTGATGGCACAACTTTTAAAGACAATGTTTATGCCCAAGTTCATCAATATTTTAACGGTGAAGCCAAACTTCCCCGCGATGCAGCACGCTTTATTCAGTGTATCTGTGCCTGTACGCGAAGTGGCAAAACATTACAAAGTGATGAGTTTCAACGCGAAACTCTGGACTGAATTACATAAACTCATCAAAGCATGATTGCAAGACTTTGTAAAATCAACAGATAATGTCTAAAAATAAATCGGGAGAGAATAAATATGCTTCATTTAAGAGTACATCCTGATAATCCTCAACCCCGTTTAATCACGCAGGCGGTAGAACGTATTCGTGCGGGCGATGTGGTGGTCTACCCGACCGATGCCGCATATGCAATTGGCTGTCAAATCGGTAATAAAAATGCCATGGAGCGTATTGCACAAATACGTGGCTTAGGGCCAAAGCATCAATATGCCATTCTATGTTGTGATTTATCCGATATTGCCACCTATGCCAAGGTAGACAATGCCATGTATCGGTTGCTGAAAAATAATACCCCTGCTGTAACCACCTTTATCTTACCTGCAACCAGTGAAGTCCCTAAACGACTAATGCATCCAAAAAAGAAAACCATTGGACTGCGTATTCCCAGTAATCCAATTTGTCGAATGTTATTGAAAGAATTGGACGAACCCCTGTTAACCAGTACGCTAATTCTTCCCAATCACACAGAGCCTTTAGATGATCCGTATGATATTGAAATGGAACTCGGCAAACGGATTGATGTGTTTGTGGATGGGGGTCTAGGAATCTTAAATACCACCAGCATTGTTGATTTATCCGGCGAGCATCCGGAAGTGATCCGTCGTGGGGTCGGAGATGTAAGCGCTTTCGAGTAAGCGCTTTATTCTGCATCCTTGAATACAGAATAAATCAAGCGCCACTCTTCCATTTTTTATTGTATGTCAACGTTTTCTCAGAGACGGGCGATATTCCGATGTCTCTGTAAATGTGATTGCATTGGTTTATACAGCTTGATTGAAATTTGGACATTCAGTAAGGGTTTGCTTGGTCTGATAAATTTCTTGTCTAAATTTATTCTGAATAATATAAGTCGCCGTCACGTTATCGTCTTTATAGACCGTTAAATAAGCATCTACCATATCCGGTTTCTGTCCTTTTAACTTCTCCAGAATTGAACAGCCTAGCTGATTGACACTGTTTTTTATAGGATCCGGAACTTGTTTACCATTAAATTCTGTCAAATACATATAAGTAATAATATTGGGATAGTGATTTAAGATATCCCCATCATCGATCGGTAATCCTGTACTCTTCATTTGCTGGCGCATCGTATCATCCATACGGATATTTTTTAATGTCTCACGCACTTGCTGCTGAAACTTATGCTTCCAATACAGTTCAATCCCTCCAAATAACACTGCAATGATAAATGTGCCTGTAATCACAAATTTAATATTCATCCTCAGCCTGCTTATAATTATCAAAAAATTATTATTATGCCAACCGTATCACTCTTTTTTATTTTCCTTAATGACAAAACCTATTGTTATGTTATTTTTCTTATTCAGTTTGTAAGTTAGTTAAACACTTTTTTCTGCTCTTCCTCTGCATCAAGATTATCTGGCTCGAAATCATTCTGATAAGCTTTTTGAAGATTGATCCATTCTTCATCTAATATTGAAAACCAAGCAGAATCGCGTTTTTGGCTTTTGGCTATAAGGTGTTAACGAAAGGTTTCTTTATACTGAAATCCAAACCTTACAGCCACATATTTTGACGATTGATTCAATACATCATATTTTCACTCAACCTGGCAAAACCTTGCTCAAAATATGCTTTCAATCATAAATAGATCGCTTCAGTCGAGGCAGTGGACTGTTTTATTAAAGGTGAAAAAATATTAGCCAGATCTATAACCTGATCCGTAGGATATTGATTAATTAACCTCACCCATACCGCCACCGTATCATTAACTTTAATTAAATAATGGGTGCTTCCCTTAAAGTCAAAACAACTGTCTAAAGCGATGGGTAATTCATCTTCAACTTTAAGGCCTGAGTAAAATAAATCGTTCCAACAACTGCAAGTTACTTCTGTATTTATACATTGCCACATTTGCTGAAAATGTGCTTCATTGAGTGTAGTCACAGACAAATCATGTAATGTGACACTGTTTCCATAGAGATTTTTTGCTAAAAACTCCACTGCTGAAGGATTGGATACAGCTATACCGATAATTTGACTCTATTCATTTTCTTGTACTTTTTGATAATTCCCCCTAGATGATCACATCGTCTGTGTTACAGTTATATTGCGCAAAGATTTGTTTGATACCCATAAAAAATACATATTTAACAACGACATCAACTACATGGTTTTCCCTTCAATAAAAAATCCCTATTTATTTTAGGTTTTTTTGTCATTTGTTAGCTTTTGTAATTTATTTGAAGGCCATTTTCCTTTAGACTACGCAGATTAATTATGTGCTTTTTCTCTTCACACAGCACCTATCCTGAAAGCTGATCTGAAATAGCATCTTCATGCCTTTGAAAATTCGCGTGGCCTATAACTGTAATGAATCAACCGATCCATAATCCTATGGAGCAAGCTTCACCCATCCGTGTTTTGGGTGAGTGGCAAGAATCTATTCCAGAGGATTTATATATTCCTCCCGCAGCATTTGAAATTCTTTTAGAGCATTTCGAAGGACCACTCGACTTCCTGATTTATCTGATTCAAAAAAGCGGTTTTGACTTATTACAACTAGATATTGCACCAATTGCAGCCCAGTATTTGTCGTATATGGATGCAATGAAGTCACTCAATATTGAATTAACTGCTGACTACATGGTGATGGCGGCTTTATTGGCCGATCTTAAATCACGCTTGCTGTTACCCAAAGCAAATACATCCATTGTGATTGAAAAAGATCCAAAACAACAACTGATTGATCGTCTGGAAACTTATTTACGGGTAAAACAGGCGGCCGAACGCTTGGGGCAAATGCCCGTTTTAGACCGTGACACCTTCCCCACCAATGTTAGTTTAGGTCAAATTGCACAGAATAATGAAGGCTATGATATTGGTCTTTTACGTGATGCTTTATTTTGCGTGTTTAATCGTCCCGAACCGCTGACCCATCAAATTTTACAAGAACCAGTATTGCTTGAAGAACGGATTGCCTTTATTGAAAATCGTTTAAGATCCGGTGAAATTCTAAATTTTCAAGCCTTATTGAAGCCGAGTCAGGGACGTATGGGGATGGTGGTCACCTTTATGGCCATTTTAGAACTGACCCGCCAACAAAAAGTGAATATTATTGCAACCGGTATTGAAGCGCCACTTGCGATTCAAGGAGTACTCGCATGATTGATCATCAAGCCTCTCCTTTATCTGTTGCTGATAACCAACATGAAGTTTTGATGCAACTGGAAGCAATTATTTTTGCAAGTGAAGCAGCAGTTTCACTTGCACGTTTAAAAGAAGCGTTCCAGAATCTATATTCTAAACAAGAATTGCGTCAATTCTTGCAACAACTTGCTATGCTACAACATGGCAGATCGATCGAACTGGTGGAAACAGCACAAGGTTTCCGTTTTCAGGTTCGTGCTAAATATCGCAATATCATTACCCAAGTTTGGCCAGAGCGACCAACTCGCTTATCGCCAACCATGCTCGAAACCCTTGCTGTGATTGCTTACCATCAACCAGTAACCCGAGCAGATATTGAACAAATTCGTGGAGTTTCAAATAATAGTCAGATACTGAGATCGTTGTTTGACTGGAACTGGATTAAAGAGTCCGGTTTTAGAGAGCTACCGGGAAAACCCGCGTTGTTAGTTACAACGCCACAATTTTTAAATGCTTTTGGCCTGGCGTCTTTAGGTCAATTGCCTCCCCTCCAGGATGCCAAGGAAGCTTTTATGGCCCTCGATGCTCACGCACCGAAGTCATAGATAGGTGAACTGTTGATGATAATTTCTAAGGTTATGCTGTCATGAGTGAAAAATTACAAAAGGTGCTTGCACGCGTTGGTTTGGGTTCTCGCCGTTATATGGAAGAAGTCATTGCCGCTGGTCGTGTAAGTATCAACGGACGTGTTGCCCAAGTGGGTGAACGTATTGAACCAGGTGATGAGCTTCGCATCGATGGTCGTAAAGTCCAATTTCAGATTGAAGACGAAATTCGTCGTCGTGTTCTGATTTACTACAAACCAGAAGGTGAAATTTGTTCACGCAATGACCCTGAATCACGTCCGACCGTATTCGAACAGCTTCCAGCAATTCCAGGTGACCGCTGGGTAATGGTCGGCCGTCTGGATATTAACTCGACTGGTCTTTTATTGTTCACGAATGATGGTGAGTTGGCGAATCGCCTAATGCACCCTTCAAACGAAATTGAACGTGAATATGCCGTGCGTGTGATGGGTGAAGTAACACCACAACTTAAAAACAATATGACCAATGGCGTTGTTCTGGATGACGGTCCGGCAAAATTTGAATCATTCTCTGAAATTGGTGGCGAAGGGATTAACCGCTGGTATCAAGTAGTGGTAAAAGAAGGTCGTAACCGCGAAGTTCGTCGTATTTTCGAATCTCAAGGTCTTAAAGTTAGCCGCTTGCTTCGTACCCGTTATGGCACTGTGATTTTACCTCGCGAACTTCGTACAGGTCGCTGGATGGAGCTTGATAAAGGCGACATCGACAACTTGACCAAATCGGTTGAGTTAAAGCCACGTCAAGGTACGGGCTTGTTCGGTATGGCAAAACGTCGTAACGAACGTATGCAGGAAAAACCAATGGCTGCACGTCGTGGTGGTTATTTACGTCAGCAACGTCGTGATAACGAAGAAGACGTTCAAAAGCCAGCTTTCAACCGCGAACGTCGTGAAAACCCAAATGGCTCTGGTCAACGTCGTCAAGACAATAGTCAAGGTACATATGTGCAGCGTGAAACTCGCCAAGACACTAATACCAATACATCTACACAGCGCGAACGTCGCCCGGAAAACTTTGGTAACCAAGTGACTTATGGCCAACGTGAACGCCGTGATGAAAATGCACCACGCAAACCATTCGGCATCAATAAAGGCTTTAAGAAATTTTAATTTCTAAAGTAAAAAAACCACTCATTCGAGTGGTTTTTTATGGCTTCCATTATTTCCTATTTCCGCTTTGCATGAAAAAGGATTAAAAGGACGGTAAAACGGGTATATCGATCCATTGTGCATGTGGAAAATTTTCCGCCAAATATGCTTTTAAATATTCTGAGCTATCTTTAGAAATAAGCTCATCTTGTGATTCGTCATTTAGGTTATAGGCCAAAGCGTAAAGTTCCAAGCCACGGCTTTTCAAAGCCTCCAAGCTCAGTAAAGTATGGTTAATACTGCCCAAACGCCCCGAACTGACCAAAATTACAGGAAATTTCTTTCTTGCTACATAATCAATCGTCAGTAATTCTGTGGTTAAAGGCACCATCAAGCCACCTGCACCTTCCAGCAAAACCACTTCATATTTATTCGCCAGTTGCTGAGTGGCATCTTCAATTTTCTGAAAATCAATTTCACGACCATCAATTTTAGTCGCCAAATGTGGTGATGCGGGATAAGTAAAAATTTCCGGCATGGTGAGTTTAGTTTCATCTTCAGGAAACCAGCCCATCTGCATAATTTCACGGTGCCGTTCGATATCTTCAGAAATATCGGTATTGCCGGTTTGGATCAGCTTTTGGGTAATGGTTTTTTTGCCCTGCTCATTCCATAACTTTGCCAGATAACCCGTGGTATAGGTCTTGCCAATACCGGTATCAATACCACTAATAAAATAAACCGCTGCGGTCATGGCTTGCTCCGTGCAATGCAATAAATAGGATGATAACTCAGCTGATAATGACGTTGACCACGCTGATCAAGCTCTGAAAATTGCAGATAATCTTGATAAAACTGTTGTAACGACTGTTTGGTCCAGCGATGCTGCGATGCGGTTGCAGTAACGCCTGTGGCTTTTAAGTGTTGCAGTACTTCTTTAGGATGTGAAAAAGTTAATGTTTCCATACCTTCTGAAAGATGCAAAATTTCAAAATCCTGCTGCAGCAACTTTTGCTGAATAGATTCAATACCTAGATAACCCAAACCCTGTCCAGTCAATGCCTTAATCTCTTTTAAATTCTGCTGACCAAAAGTCGAAAAACACAAATAGCCTTGCTGCGTTAAAGCTTCAGAACATTTTTTAAAAACGGCATCCAGATCAGCAATCCATTGCAAAGCTGAACTGGAAGTAATCAGATCAAGTGTTTGTGGAAAATTCAGTTGTTCTACATCACCAATCAGCCATTGCAAATTTTCTTTTGCTTGAAAATGCTGCTGAACTTCAGGATACAGGTCATTTAAAAACAGTTGTTTGATTGCAAAATGCTGCATCAGCAAATGACTTAAATTTCCCGAACCACAGCCAATTTCAAAAACACAATCTAAACTTTTTTTGGATAAATGTTCTTGCATCAACCGAATTAAATCTTGGCAAATCTGTTTTTGCACTACCGCATGTTGAGTATAGCTTTGCGCTGCTTTTTCAAAGCGCTGCGCGACTTGTAATTTATCAATATTCACCTTGCAAACTCACAACAATGTCACAAGCTGATCGAGATCAGTTTGGCTCACTTGTGTAGTCAGTGAAATACGTAATCTTGAACTATGCTTGGGTACAGTCGGTGGTCGAACCGGCATGATATAAAAACCGGCCTGCTGTAACTGCATTGCTTTATCTACGGTTTTTTGTGATTCCCCGATAATCACCGGCACAATATGTGAGGTAGACGGACAAGCAAAACCTTTACTTAAAACCGCTTGCTGTAGGGACTGACTGATATTGTTTAAATGCTGGCGCTCATTTTTTAAAGTTAAAACTTTTTGAAAAATAAAATCAGTCCACGCCATACAGATCGGTGGCTGCGCAGTACTGAAAATCAGCGGTCGCATTGAATTAATCAAATATTCACGGATGATGGGATGACAAATCAAATAGCCTCCAACGGATGCAAGCGCTTTACCAAATGTCCCCACCAGCAAATCAATATCATCAATGACGCCATATTGTTCAGCACACCCTAAGCCTTGCTCTCCTCGTACCCCAATGGCATGTGCTTCATCGACATACAGCATGACTTTAGCAAATTGCTTTTTAATCCGAACCAGTTCAGCTAAATCTGTTTCATCACCATCCATACTAAAAATAGATTCAGTCACCACAATAATGCGATCAAAAGCTTCATCTGCATGGTAAGTTTGCAAAAGCTGGGTTAAATGCTGGAGGTCATTATGACGATAACGCACATATTTGGCCGTAGATAAACGAATACCATCAATCATGCTGGCATGTACCAGTTTATCAGCCAAGATAAGGGTTTTATTGTCACTCAGTGCAGGTAAAATCCCGATATTCATGTGATAGCCACTGTTAAACAACAGTGCAGCGCGGCCATGAAAAGCCTGACTTAAGCTAGCCTCTAGCTGCTCATATTCAGAAAAATTACCGGTCAGCAAACGTGAAGATGATGAACTCATGATCCGCAGCTCATTTGGTGTTTCATCAAAAAATTGTTTACGTAAACTCAAGTCAGAGGCCAAACCTAAATAATCATTAGATGAGAGATTGAGCATCTTCTGATTCTTAATTTCGATCATACGACCATGCTGAACATTGGAAGTAAATTGGCGCAGATTGCCCTGTTGCTTTAATTCATCCAGCTTTGCTGCATAGTCATTCAACAGGTTCATGCTGAAACCTTTTGCATCTGCTCAACCACATCAACCAATTGCTCTAGCAAAGTATTCAGCTCTTGCTCACTAATTACGTACGGTGGCATCACATATACCAGTTTACCAAATGGACGTATCCAGATACCGCGCTTAACAAACTGTTGTTGCAAGGTTTTCATATCGACATTAAAGCTTAGCTCAACCACGCCAATAGCACCCAATATCCGCACATCCTGTACATAGTCAAGTTGTGACAGAGGCTGTAAATGCTGATCTAATTGTTTTTCAATACGCTGAATATTCGCTTGCCAATCTTGTGCCAATAAAACTTCAGTACTTTTCAACGCGACAGCACATGCCAGTGGATTGGCCATAAAGGTTGGACCATGCATAAACACCCCCGCCTCACCTTGACTAATGGTTTCCGCAACCTGCTTTGTCGTTAAGGTTGCCGAGAGCGTCATATAACCGCCAGTTAAACCTTTGCCAATGCACATAATATCCGGTTCAACTTGTGCATGTTCCCATGCAAATAGCTTGCCGGTACGCCCAAAACCCGTGGCAATTTCATCAAAAATTAACAGCACCTGGTACTTTTCACAGAGCAATTTGGCTTGACGTAAATATTCAGGATGATAAAACCGCATCCCGCCTGCACCCTGCACAATCGGTTCAAGGATTAAACCGGCAATGGTTTGATGATGTTCAGCTAAAGTTTTTTCCAGTTCAGCAATATCGTCCTGATTCCATTCATCATAAAAACCCACTTGTGGAGCCGGAACAAAGAAACGATTCGGTAGACTGGAACCAAAAATCTGATGCATGCCAGTAACTGGATCACAGACCGACATCGCATTCCAGGTATCGCCGTGATAGCCAGAACGCGGGGTCACGAAATTGGTCTTTTGAGTCTGACCTTGTGCAGAGCCATCTTTTGCAGACCAGTATTGCACAGCCATTTTCAGCGCCACTTCAACAGCGACCGACCCTGAATCGGCATAAAAAATTTTATCCAAACTTGGCGGGGTGATTTTTAAGAGTAATTTTCCCAATTCAATTGCGGGATCATGGGTAAATCCACCAAACATGATATGCGACATCTTTTGCAATTGATCCGTTACTGCCTGATTCAGCTCAGGATGGTTATAACCATGAATGGCACACCACCAAGACGACATCCCATCAATCAGTTGTCGTCCATCTTCCAGTTCAATGATTGCACCATAAGCCTGTTTCACTTTAAATGTCGGCAATGGTTGCGTCATGGAGGTATAAGGATGCCAAATATGTTCAAGATCAAATTCCAGATCAGTTAACTCGGTCATCCTTACCTCTAACAATGCATAAAAATTCTAATTTTCAGATCTTAAACTGACACCGAATAAAAAGGAATTGCGATATAAGCCATTTCTTAAGCTGTTTGTTTTATTTTCTTTAAATAATGGCAGATTTTGTCAGTTGTTTCTTCTACATTAAATATAGGGAAGCCATGTGAACCAGCCATCAGATCCGCTTCTAAAAATTTTGCATTGAAATTTTGAAGATTTTCCGTAACTTTGCAGCTAACCAAAGCATCCTGCTGTGCAAGCAAATGATATTGATTCCCTGGATATTTTTTTAATATATCTACAACATTTAATTTCTCCAATAAATTTAAACCTTGCTTTAATAGCTGAATTTGCTGCGGCTGAATTAAACTTTGCAAAGTGATGAAATCTGCCTTGGTACTTTTCACCCCCTGACAGACCATATAGCCAAATTTCTTTAATGTCGCAATGGCATCCTGTTCAAAGGACTGTTGAAACTGCTGAAAGGTGAGTTGATCCATTGCAGTTTGCCATGAGTCGTGGGCCACAAAACGAGGATTAGAAGCGAGGGTAATAAGGACTTTTTGTTGTGTATATTGTTGTTCAATTTGATCCACCAGCAAAGCGGCCAATTGTCCACCTAAAGACCAACCTACTATCACATCAAACTGTTTAGCCAGTTCAACCTGTTGTTGCACTATCTGCTCATCCAAGGCATTAAAGATATTGATCAACTCAACTTGATGGCCTTGTTGTTGTAATGCCTGTTCCAAAGGATTAAGCAATTTGGTGCCACCCCCCCAGCCTGTGATGAGTAAAATACGTTGCTGCAATGTTAATCCTTAAATCCGTGCTCTGACTGACTACAGTATATAAAATTTCATTGTTTTTAAACTGCACAAAATCCATCAAAAATCATGTACCTCATATCAATATAATTTTGTTAGTATTTAGAGATATCACAACAAAAAGAATGTTATGAACCTTTCTAAAATATGCATAATCACTCTGCTCTGTATGAGTGGAAGCTTAAGTTTTTCTCAGCTTGCATCTGCTGAAAGTTCCATTTTTTCAAAGTCTGAAACATCTCAAAAACAATGGGTTGGAAAATCGGCTCCCGCTTTTAAATTACAGGATCAAAACAGCAAATGGCATTCACTAAGCCAATATAAAGGCAAATGGATCGTTCTATATTTCTATCCTAAAGATAATTCACCCGGTTGTACCCAAGAAGCCAATCAATTCAAGGCACTGTATCCGCAATTTTTAAAAAGCAATGCTGTGGTATTAGGCGTCAGTCTGGATGATGTGAAGTCTCATCAAAAATTTTCAGAGAAATTGGGTTTACCTTTTCCCATTTTGGCAGACAATAATCATCAATTGGCAGATCAATTCGGGATTGTCCGAAATCTGGGCATTACTAAAATAGCCAAGCGGGAAAGCTTTTTGATTGATCCCAAAGGAACCATTGTTTATCACTATAATAGCGTAGATACACAATCGCATGCTGCTCAAGTCTTGGCAGATATTCAAAAGTTTTCTAAATAGATCTTCGATTATTCAAATATTAAAAATCTAGACAATAGACTTCTTTCGTAAATCATTTTTTAATTACTATAAGTCGTTCTTAAAACCAAAATTAAAAATAAATTTTAGTAGGCATTACAGTCATGAATGTGGCATGGATGCCACACGTTCCCCATCCCTTGCGCTGCATTTAAAGCCGTGCTTAAAACTGACTCAGGATGTCGTGCATGGGGAATAAAAGGTTTTCCTTGCGAACTCAAAATATATTTTGATGTTCTCATTTTAATCTTTCAAAAATAGAGATAATGCCTACGCAAAAGCATAAAAATTGAATCAATTAAATGAGGCAGTGCCGATTTTCAAAATCCAGTATTGAACGTTTTTGACTTATGCAAGTTGTCTAATATGATGCGGCACAAATAATAAAAATTTAAGATAGAAAAAAGCCCGACTCTTGTCAGGCTTTCTATATCTATCTCTGCAATCTTACATTTGTGATTGAATATAGTTTTGTAAACCAATCAGCTCAATCAGACGAATTTGCTTCTCCAACCAGTAGGTATGATCTTCTTCAGTATCAGACATTTGCTGACGAAGCATCTCACGGCTCACATAATCGCCTTTTTCTTCGCAAAGTTTCACACCTTGCGCCAATTTTTCACGCACATGATATTCGAGTTTTAAATCTGCTTTTAAACACGTGACCACATCTTCTCCTGTTTCGATGTCATCACGGTTCATATTCGGTGTACCTTCTAAAAACAATACACGGCGAATAAGCGCATCGGCATGTGATGCTTCTTCTTGCATTTCATGATCGATACGTTCAAAAATCTTGGTTAAACCCCAATCTTCATACATACGAGAATGAATAAGATATTGATCACGAGCCGCCAGTTCTCCACCGATCAACATATTTAGATAGTCTACGACTTCTGGATTGCCACGCATTTCAATTACTCCATACCCTTTTTCTAACATTATGGACAAAACCAACCTTGAATGCAAAATAAAAATTATGTAAGTTTATGATTTTTATAAAATTAAAATGAGAAACATACGCATTTGCAGTAATTTAACAAAACTTTCCATATAAAAAATAAGCCTTTGCGCCATTGAAGCAATTTCCCCAAGGCTTATTTAAACTGTAAAAGTATATTTTTAAGATTTGTAACGAGTACAAATGGTTCTTATTTCATCAGCCAATAAAAGACATGAACTTCGTGATACCTGTATTACGAGACTGTCGTTCAGCAGCATACCCTTCTTGTTTAAATAAATTAAATACATGTCCAGTATTTATTTAATAATAAAAGCCGTATGGCTACGTACAAAGTTTAGCTAAAGTAAGCATCAATCAGTCAAAGACAAGCTCGTGATTTACCACTAAGATAGATGTAAATTTAAAAACAACAATGGTTTACCTCATGACAAATCCACAACACAGCGCTCCCATTCTTGTAACAGGTGCTACAGGCTACATCGCCAGTTGGGTGATTAAAAACTTATTGGAACAAGGTCATACCGTGCATGCTACTGTCCGCGACCTGAATAAAAAACCAAGCTTTGCACATTTGGATAAAATTGCCGCTGAAACCACCGGCACACTTAAACTTTTCAAAGCCAATCTACTTGAAGCAAGTTCATTTGATGAAGCCATGCAGGGCTGTGAAATCGTATTACATATGGCATCGCCTTTTGTAGTGAACAACTTTAAAGATGCGGTAAAAGATATTATTGAACCTGCTATTTTAGGCACTGAAAATGTATTGAATAGTGTTAATAAAACCGATTCAGTGAAGCGTGTGATCGTGACCTCAAGTATTGCTGCGGCTTATGGCGATGCCATAGATATTCAACACACCGCAAAGAATGAGTTTGATGAGTCGCATTGGAATACCACCAGTTCTAAAACACATCAGCCCTATTCTTATTCTAAAGTCATGGCAGAACGTAAAGCCTGGGAGATGCAAAAAGCACAACAACGTTGGGATCTGGTGTGTATTAACCCGGCGCTGGTTCTCGGTCCCTCATTAACCGCAACTACCCAATCAGGCAGTGTAGAAGTTCTACAGCAGTTTGCCAACGGCATGACTTTACTTGGCGTACCGCCTATGTGGAATGGTATTGTCGATGTCCGGGATGTAGCAGAGGCACACGTTCAAGCTGCATTTAACCCTGATGCTGAAGGTCGCTATATTATTAGTGGGGGTACTTTAAGCTTATTGGAAATGGGGAAAATTTTACGTCAGAACTTTGGCCCGAAGTTCCCTTTCCCGCGTAACCAGCTCCCGAAAGCGGCTTTCAAACTGTTTGGTCCTTTGGCAGGTTTCTCCAAGTCATTTGTTGAACTGAATATGGGTTATCCGATCTATTTTAATGCCCATAAAAGCCAGCAACAACTCGGCATGCAATACCGTAACATTGAAACCAGCTTGATTGAGCATTTCCAGCAGTTACTCGATGATGGGGTGGTGAAGAAATACCTTTAAATATTGAATCTCACCAACTAAAAAGCCACCGCAAAGGTGGCTTTTTAGTTGAACTTTACATTTGTCCGTATTCAGCCATCAAGCTTAAAAATTCGGTTTCATTCATCACTCGTACGCCCAGCTTTTCAGCTTTTTCAAGTTTAGAACCCGCTTTCTCACCTGCAACCACGCATTTGGTTTTACTCGACACGCTGCCGCTGACACGCGCACCTAAAGCTTGCAGTAAATGTGTCGCGTCATCACGTCCCATACTGCTTAGCGTACCAGTGACCACCCAGCTCTCACCATTAAGTGGCTGACGTGTTGGTGCAATGGGTGCATCCCAGTGAATTCCTGCTTCAAGCAAACGGTTCACTACTTCCAGATTATGTTCGGCTTGGAAAAAATCGATAATCCATTCAGCGGTAATATCACCGACATCTGGGGTTTTCTTTAAGGCTTCAAGATCAGCGGCTTTAAGAGCATCAAAAGTTTGAAACGTATTGGCAAGCATCCGCGCTGTTGTTTCACCGACACCGCGAATTCCAAGTGCATAAATGAATGAAGCAAGCGTGGTTTTCTTGCTATTTTCAATCGCATCAAACAGGTTCTGAACAGACTTTTCGCCCATTTTTTCAATGGTGAGTAACTGTTCCCGATGTTCATGCAGGCAATAAATATCAGCCACATTTTTCAATAAATCGAGGTGTAATAAACATTCCACCCAACGCTCACCCAGACCTTCAATATCCATGGCCTTACGCGAAACAAAGTGACGAATCGCTTCAATACGCTGTGCAGCACAGTATAAACCACCTGAACAGCGTGCCAGTGCTTCACCTTCCGGCATCACCACAGGTGATTCACACATTGGACACTGTTCTGGAAGATGAACTTCAACTGCATCCTCTGGGCGGAATTCCGGCCAGACTTTTTCTACCTTGGGAATTACATCACCACTACGGTACACGCTGACCGTATCGCCAATGCGGACATCTAAACGATGGATTTCTCCAATATTATGCAGAGTCACATTCGATACCGTTACCCCACCCACTGCAACCGGATTCAAACGCGCGACAGGCGTTAAAGTACCGGTACGCCCCACTTGCCAGTCAATATTTTCAACCGTGGTTAAAGCGGCAACCGCCGGAAATTTGTACGCCGTTGCCCAACGTGGTTCACGACTTAAAAAACCCAATTGTTTTTGCTGTTTTAAGCTATCGACTTTAATGACCATGCCGTCAATTTCGACACTCAAATTCGGTCGTTTCGCATTGATTTCTTCATAGCGTTGCTGCACTTCCTGAATGCTGTCACAAATAAAATGGCATTCCCCTACCGCAAAGCCAAACTGAGTGAGCCATTCCAGACTGGCAGACATGGTGGTTTGACCATGATGCGGTTCACACTGCGCAATTCCATAGGCATAAAAGGCCAAAGGACGTGATGCGGCAATATTTGGGTCAAGCTGACGTAAACTACCTGCCGCAGCATTACGCGGGTTGGCAAAGGTCTTTTCACCTTTGGCTTCATTTTCCGCATTGAGTTTCTCAAAGCCGGCTTTTGGCATCAGGACTTCACCACGAACCTCTAGTAGCACGGGAACTGAACCTTGAACAGGTGAAAGTACTTTAGGCAAGTTACGAATGGTTCTGACATTATGGGTAATATCTTCACCCGTTTCACCATCACCACGCGTTACGCCACGAACCAAAATACCATGTTCATACCAGAGGGAAATGGCCAAGCCATCAAACTTCAATTCAACATCATATTCAATTTTCTGATTAGGTAAACGCTCCTCTACACGGCGTGCAAAAGCATACAGGTCTTCTTGATTAAACACATTGCCCAATGACAGCATGGGCACTGCATGGGTCACGCTTGCAAATTTAGTGAGTGCCTTTCCTCCCACTTTATTGGTCGGTGTATCGGCTTGTATATATTCAGGATATTGCTCTTCTAAGGTTTTAAGCTGGTGAAAGAGTTGATCATATTCACTATCTTCAATACTTGGTTCATCCATCACATAATAGGCATGATTATGCTTGGCTAAAATTTGAATCAATTGACGCATTTGCGCTTTGATAGTTGAATCTTGAGTCATTTCTACACCATAAAAAAGGGCGGTTTATTTCCGCCCTTAAAAAATTTTATCTACTCGCCATTATAGAAATCGCGTCGTCCAGTTTCAAACTAAACTTCTGCATTTTGTTTTGAACGATAGTCAATTGCCTGATGGCGCCATTGCTCACGCAACTGTGGCGTAAATTCCTGATTGTTCTGATCATAAACGGTGCCATCAATTTCACGTGCAATCAGACGTGAAAGACTGTCCATTGTATCAAAGGCATTTTGAACATCACTATGTGGCAAGGCCAAGAAGAATGCTAAACCTTTCACCTGTTCAGTCGATAAGGTTTCAAGGTCAAAGCCAGCTGCGCCTTCATCGGTAATTTGTAAAACTGAAAAGAGTAATTTGCTATCGTCTTGACTGTAGCGATGAAAACACGCCATTTCACCAAAACGCAAACCATACTTCAGCAATACTTTTAAGGTTTTTTCACCTGACAGAATGCGGCGTTCTGGGTAAACATTTAACGCAATAAAATCAACCGCTGTTGATAAAGCACTTTCTTCATCAACACGTTGCTGCTCATGTAAATGTTCATCCAGAATACTGCTTTCATCCTCAAACTCTGAAATTTCAGCTTTTTCAATTGTTCCGTTCAGGCTGAGTTCTTCTGAATCTTTGGCTGCAGTTTTGTCAGCTTGACTCGCCTTATCTTTTGTAAGGTCTAATGCAGCATCATCCATTTTGACCACTGAATCTGCTCTTAATTCGACCTGATCCGTGTTTTCTGTCGCAGCAGCGACTGGTGTCTGAACTTCAGCCTTCTCAGTTTTTCCTTCTGTCTTATTTGCTTCTGTCTTATGTGAACCTTGAGCAAGCTCAACAGCGGGTTCTGTCAAAGTCGGTTCAACACGTTCTATACTTGATGGCTCATTGGTACTTTGTAATTGATCACGGACATGGCGAGGAATCACCGGTTTCTGGCTATCTGTGTCGACATGAAGTTCTGAATCTAATGATGGTGCTGCATCAGCAGGTTTTTTTAGCAGTATTCTTAAACCGAATAACATAATGATAACGGCGATAACTATACCAACGACGGTGGTGATTTCCATATTATGACTCCGCGACTAAACCGTATTCTTTTGCCTGTTCCAAATCGACAGTGACTAATTTTGATGTACCGGCTTCTGGCATGGTAACACCTAACAAATCGGTTGCCATCGTCATTGCAACTTTATTATGGGTAATGTAAATGAATTGGACTTGTTCAGAAAGTTCTTTTACCAAATTACAAAACCGACCCACGTTTGCATCATCCAAAGGAGCATCCACCTCATCCAGAACACAAAACGGTGCCGGATTTAAACGGAAGATGGCAAATACCAATGCCAATGCTGTTAATGCTTTTTCACCACCCGATAACAGTGCTAAAGAGCTATTACGTTTACCCGGTGGTCGAGCCATTAGTTTTACACCCGATTGCCAGTCATCTTCAAGGCTTAAACTCGCTTCTCCGCCATTAAATACTTTCGGGAACAAGTTTTGCAGCTCAAGATTGACCTGATCGAAGGTGGTCATAAACAGCTTTCGGGTTTCCTGATCAATACTTTTCATGGCGCCTTGTAATTGATCAACCGTTTTTTTCAGGTCCTCAATTTGATGACTCAGCTTTTCAAAGCGCTTGGATACTTCCTCATATTCTTCGGAAGCGGCTAAATTGACCGCACCCAGTTTTTCAAAGCGTTGCTGGGCTTTTTCCAGCTGTTGTTGATGTGAAACGATATCAATATTTAAACCGCTAATCACTTGACTATTCAAAGCATGGAGTTGTTCTGAATAATGTTGAAAATCGGATTTAGCGACTTGCCAAGCCAGACGTTTTTGTTCCAGTTGACCACGTAATTTTTCATCCTGCTGTTGCTGCTGATGGCGCTGCTCAGTCAGGCTTTGCTGTTTTTCCTGAATGTTATTCAGTTCAACTTGCCACTCATTCCAGGTTTTCTGCAACTTCTCGGTGACTTGAGATTGTTGATTAAATTGCGACTCTAATGCCGGCAGTTCTAGCTGTACCGGATCGACAAATCTTTTCGCCTGTTCCATTTGCACAATAATCTGCTGATATTGTGCTTTTAAGAATGATGCATCTTTTTCCAGTAATTCTATCTGCTGCTGGGTTTGCGTAACTTGACGACGCAGCAACTCCAACTCTTGTTGAGCTTGCTGCCACGCGTGCTGGGTATTTTCCAGCTGTTCGGTCAGCCCCTCAACCTGAAATTGCAGGGTTTTATAATTCGGTAAAGCCTGCTCAAGTTTCAAATTCAACGCATGCAAATCAATTTCCAGATCATCTTTTTGCATAGCATCTTCTTCCAGCTGCTCATCCAGTTGTTGTAACTGATTTTGCAATTGCTGCTTTTGGACTGAAAATGCCTGAGCCGTGCTTTGTACTTTGGCAATATTGACATCCATTTGCTGCAACGCCTTTTGCTGTTGCTTTAACTGGCCTTGCTGGTCCTGAATTTTTTTTTGCAGGTTTTGAATCTGTTGTAACACAGCTGGCAATTGCTGTTCCGCAGTTTCAAGCTGAGGTAGCTGCTGTGCCAGTGCAGTTTCAATTTCATCTAAACGGATACGATGGCTGAGTGCCCCTTGTCCGGCTTGGCTTGCCTCATCATAAAACAGGCCAATTACCCAATCCGCACCCACATGATAGCCATCCAAACTTAAGATGGACTGCCCCATGCCTAATTGGCTTTGTAAAGACAAGGCTTGAGTTAGATTGTCTGCAACTGCCACTTGCTGCCAAATGGAATGTTGTGGCGATTCAATCCAGTCAGCCAAGCAAGACAAACCAGCGATCTGAATCTGATCTTGCGAACTATTGCTTTTCAACTGACGGGCAATACTCTCACCAAAACCAGCCTCGGTATCAATGATGTGTGCAGAGAGCCATTTCGCCAAAAATTTTTCAATTAAATTGGCATGCGCTTTGGCCAGATCTTTTAATTTTAAGACCTGCATCAACTGCACAGCATCATTCTGAACTTTCGGACTGTTCTTAATCAGCAATTGATTCAGGTTTTTCTGTTCCGATTGCAACACCTGAATGGCAGATTTCAAATTCGAAACATCATTTTTCTGCTGCGCATACTCCGCTTGCACTGACTCTAATGATTTTTTCTGCGTTTGAATGGCTTGTTCTAACTGTTCAATTTGCTGGCTAAGTTGAACTTTTTCACTTTCAAGTTGTGCAATATCATCTTGCTGATCTTGGTGTTGAAGCTGTGCTGTTTGCTGTTGCAGATTATGCTTTTGCTGTTCGATTCGGGCAATATTTTTAGCTAATTGCTCACTTTGCGCCAGCATCTGCATTTTTTGCTGTTGCTGTTTTTCTACCTGTAGCTTAACTCCTTCAAACTGTTGCTGCACCTGTTGTTGCTGCGCTTTTAAATCACCCAGATTTTGGCCTTGGTCTTGTCCCTGACTTTCTTGCTGCTGTAATTGCTCGCTCTGCTGTTGATGTTGCGATTGCAAAGTTTCGATTTGTAGTTCAATCAGCTGTAACCGTTCTTTGGTCTGTAATTTTTGTTGTTCGAGCTGGGTTAAAGTAGAAGTATTTTGCTGCAACAAAGACTGTTTCTGTTCCAGTGTCATTTTCAATTCAGAGCATTTTTTCTCGGCCTGTTGCCACTCATTTTGCAATGGGGTGGACTGCTGAATCAGTCGTTGAAACAGTTCACTGGTCGCCGTTAAATCATGTTCCAAAGTAGTCAGTTCTGAACGAACCAATTTAAATGTTTCGCCCAATTCATTCATCTGAAGAGTATATTCTTGCTGTAATCGGCTGCTTTGTTCGCATTGAAAAGACAACACTTCAACTTTAATGGTACGAATCTGGGTTTCGAGTTCTTTATATTGAACTGCGGATTCCGATTGACGTTTCAGGGTTTTCAGCTGTGACTTGAGTTCCGATGCAATATCTTCAAGGCGCGATAAATTCTGCGTGGTGTGATCTAGATGCAATAATGTTTCGCGACGACGCGCCTGATAACGTGAAACGCCGGCAGCTTCTTCAATAAACACCCGCATTTCTTCAGGTTTGGCATCAATTAAACGATTAATCATGCCCTGTTCGATCACCGCATAAGAACGTGGACCGAGTCCTGTCCCTAAGAAAATATCGGTAATATCACGACGACGGCACTTGCTGCCATTTAAAAAATATTCAGACTTGCCATCGCGGTTGACCTGACGACGTACCGCCAATTCATTATAGGCATTGTATGCACCACCGAGCTTGCCATAGGTATTATCAAAGCGCAGTTCTACACTTGCTACCCCAACTGGTTTACGTTTGGCAGTACCGGTAAAAATGACGTCCTGCATGCTGCCACCCCGAAGCTGGCGTGCACTGGATTCTCCCATCACCCAGCGAATGGCATCAATTACATTGGATTTACCACAACCGTTTGGCCCAACCACAGCGGTACGATTCGCCTTGAAATGTAAAGTGGTACTATCGGCAAAAGATTTAAAGCCGGAAAGTTTTAAGCTGCTTAAACGCATAATGTCCTGATCAACGTCGTGAACGTCTTGCCCATGCAAGTTCGATTTGTTTCATCCGTGTCAGAGATTCCAACACAAGGTTGCGCAAGTGTCGACAAAAATCATCCATAAATAAAGTAGCTTGTTGTGATTTTCGGATCAAAACTGCATCAGTCACTAACTTAAATAGTTCAAATGATTCCTCTAGCTCACGACGAGAAATATTTAAGGTTAAAAAATAACTGCGACGCATTGAGGGCAACAGCTCTTTATAGAACTTCATCAAATAAGGATTACTCACCATTTCATGCTGGCGCGCCATGCCTTGAAAGATTAAATCGTAGAATTTTTCAGTATTCCCCTGACGTGTCTCTTGATGCAATTGATCCAATAAGGCCTGAATTCTTTCGGCTTCATGAGTGCGCCAAGTTTCCGCCACCCGATGAATAATTTGTCCCAATAGCAAAGCGCTCATATCAAATAAAGCACGAACTTGTTGTGCAGACATTTCTGACACAATTGCACCACGGCGTGGGTAAATTTCAATCAGGTGGGTGCGTTGCAACAGCAATAATGCTTCGCGCACGGAACCACGACTGACATCGAGTTCAGCCGAGATTCGCAACTCTTGAATGCGTTCACCTTCAACCAATTCGCCACGAATAATTTGCTCACTAATATGCTTTGCAATTTGTTCGGACAAACTGTCCTTTTCCTGTTCTTGCATACTCGTCCTATGTTGTTTTTATAAGATGCAATCGAAAAAATTTCACACGTTTATATTGACCTTGTTATTTTTACTTCATTTTATGAATTTAACAAATGACATTGTCAGACAATTTATTCGTCTTTAAAGCCAATATAAAAAGGTCTGAACATTTGAACTGTAACACACCTTTTCATTCTATTTTTCTCTTATTTAAAATTAAAAATAGGTCGAAAACCCTTGATATATAAAATATAAACCAACCACAGTTAAAAGGCAGGCAAAACATCTTTTCAGCATGGCGGGTGATAATTTATGTGCCACTTTTGCCCCAAGTTTTGCAGTAATAAAGCTCATTACACTAATGCCAATGAAGGCATAAATATGCACATAACCAATACTATGCGGTACTTCAACCGAGGTATCCGAGCCAAACCACATAAAGCCTAATGCCCCGGCAATTGCAATAGGCAAGCCTCCTGCTGCTGAAGTTGCTACAGCTTTTTGAATGACCACACCATGACGGATTAAATACGGTACCGTAAGACTGCCACCACCGATACCAAAAATAGCCGATGCAATCCCGATGCCTCCACCTGCAAGCAGTTGCAATGCTTTAGAAGGCAAATGATGCGAAGGATCAACAGGCCGACTTGCACCGGTAAACATACCGTATGCAACCCAAACTGCAAAGAATCCAATCAGCAACTGCAAGCCCTGACCTGACATATAGTCAGCAACACCGGCACCTAAAAATGACCCTAAAGCCAGCCCCGGTGCTAAATTGCGAAATACATCCCACATCACTGCACCGCGTTTATGATGCGCTGAGACAGAGCTAATTGAAGTCACAATAATGGTTGCCAATGATGTACCAATGGCCAAATGCATAATCACCGAAGGATCATAATGTAGCTGCGTGAACACAATATACAAAATTGGCACAATAATCAGGCCACCACCGACACCAAATAGTCCAGCGGCAAAACCAGCCATTGCACCAATCAATAAATATATGATTAACTCCATTCTTCACATTCCAACTATTTCTTAGATTTAAATGGATTTAGAGACTCGACAACTGCAAAAAATCCTCAGCGAAGCTCATCAGCTCCCTGAGGTTTTAATACTGAAACCCGTCACGACTTCAACCAATGATGATGTACGTGAAATTGCACTCAAAGGCGTTCATAGCGTTTTAGTCTGTAGTTTGAGACAAACTCAAGGTCGTGGACAACGCCAACGACAATGGGTCTCCCCTGAAGGAAACATCTATTTAAGCACATTGCTAAATACACGAACAGCCATTGATGGACGGCTTGCCCTTGAAATTGCATTAAATATTTTACAAATGCCAAGTCTTAAGAACTTGGACCTGCAAGTAAAATGGCCGAATGATCTATTTAGCAAACAAGGTAAATGGGGCGGTATTCTGGTTGAACCCATTTCTCCGCATCAGGTGATTGTCGGGGTCGGTATTAATCTTGCGCCTATTCCGAAAGAACAGATTGACCAGCATGCCACCTCACTGCGCGAGTTAGGCTTAATCGCAATTCCACGTACTGAATTGATCGCAGAATTATATATGGCCATTCAGCAAGCCAGTGAATGGTTTGATCATCATTGTTATAACCTGGCTGCGCGTTTTAATCACTATGCTGCTTTTAAAAATCAGGCGGTTGAGTTTGAGCATCATTCAGGGCTATGTTCAGGCATTTTCTTAGGTATTCAGGATGATGGCGCAGTCAATATTGAAACCAGTGAAGGCTTAAAACAATTTTATCAAGGACGTTTACGTCGCCTAGAAACCTCTCTTTAGAGAAATGCAATGAAGAATTTATGGCTAGATATTGGGAATACTCGTCTAAAATATTGGATTACCGAGAATCATCAGATTATTGAACAGGCTGCAGAATTGCATTTGCAATCCCCTGCGGAACTGCTGTTGGGTTTAATTCAGCATTTTAAAAGTCTAGATCTGCACCAGGTTGGCGTGTCTTCAGTTCAGGACAAGAAAAATAATGAACGTATCCAGAAAATTTTAAAATTTTTAGATGTACCGGTGACCTTTGCCAAAGTGCAGGCTGAATATGCTGGGTTACGCTGTGCCTATGAGGATACCAGCAAGTTCGGTGTAGACCGTTGGTTACAAATGCTGGCCGTGGTCCATGATCCAAAGCAACAATACTGTGTCATTAGTTGCGGAACTGCTTTAACCATTGATCTGACTGATGGTATGCAACACTTGGGGGGTTATATTCTGCCGAACCTGTATTTACAGCGGGATTCTTTAATTCAAAATACCAAAGGCATTAAAATTCCCGATGCTACCTTCGATGAGCTTAGCCCAGGTCGAAATACTATTGATGCGGTGCATCACGGTATTTTGTTAAGCTTGGTGAGTACCATTGAAAAGGTACTGGATAAATACCCAAGTCAATTGATTCTGACTGGCGGTGATGCACCATTATTTGCCAAATATCTTGTACAGTATCAACCCATAATTGAGCCGGACCTGTTACTCAAAGGTCTGCAGAATTATATTTATTCCTTGGCTGAAGCCTGATCTAGTCGAATTAAATAGGGTTGTATAACCTGCCAAACTTCAGGCAGTTCCGTACAACCTTCAGAATCAATAAAGTGTCCCTGCCATTGGGCAGAAATCAGCTCTGTATCTAGACTTTTGGCCTGCTCAATACTGAATTTTGGCGGAACATGCTCATCGCCTTCCGAATAGATCACCACACGATGTTCAATCTGGCGTCTAAGCAATTCAAAATCAATCTGGGCTGCATCAATAAAAGGATAGACTTCTTCTAAGCGCCCTAAACGACCATTAAAACCGGCAACTAAAACCAACTGTTTAATACGCTGATGGGTTAAATTTTTGGATAAATAATGTAATGCCGCGACAGTTCCTAAACTATGCGCAATCACAATACTATTTTCATCCAGACTTCCTATTTGCTCATTTATTTGTGATTCCCACCCTGATAGCTCCGGTCTCGGTGAAGGATCCAAACGCAATACTTTTAAACTGTAATGCTGCTGATCTGCATTTTGCTGGATCCAGGGATACCAGTTTTCTTCTGGGCTGGCGGTATAACCATGTATCACGTTCACTTGAGCCATTATTCTTGTTCCATCTGCTTGAGCTGTTTTGGTGTGCAATAAGCTTAGTCTGAATTGAGTGATTTAATTGTTGGTCTTTTTATAAAAATGTCCACTCAGAAAGTACTTCTTCCCCTGTAACTCAATCCTCCCTTTAAGGTTTAAAATAAATCCCAACTCTATCAATGCCGTAGAAAAATTTTCGTTACACTGCAAACTTGTCTAAATTCATCAAAATCCTCACTTGGCATAAATTGTTCAGCATGATTCAGCTCTTGCATTTAGGCATTAATAAAATGCCCGAGCAGGACTACTTTAGGCGGTGACACATAAAGATTATTGCAGGAAAATAGTAAAAACGGATCGTAATCTGTTTTTTTGCAAAATGACCACGTCTAATTTTGCCTGTCGGATAAAACCATCTAATTCAGATAAACTTTCTTTAGCTAGGCCATGTTTTCTTCTTATATTTTTGACTTGGTTAATTTAGCCTTATGCCTAGCGTTTAATTAGCGCTTTTGTTATTCCGTTTAGGATTAAATATGCAGAGTTATTCTCATAGGGTATTTTCTGTATTGCATAATTTTAGCTATAAAAAAGGCGCATATAGCGCCTTTTTACGATGAGAAGTACAATCTTACTTCTTGTCGTTTCCACCAAACAATGGTCCCATACCGCCGCCACCGCCTAATTTATTTTGCATACCGCTCAATGATTTCATCATTTTTGCCATACCTGACGGATTGGCAAATTTCTTCATCATTTTCGCCATTTGCGCATGTTGTTTAATCAGTTTATTGACTTCAACCACTTCCATACCACAACCTGCTGCGATACGTTTTTTACGGCTCGGGTTCATCAGGTCTGGATTACGGCGCTCTTTAATGGTCATCGACTGGATAATCGCTTCCATTTTTTTCACTTGCTTTTCAGGGTTTGCTTGCGCAATTGCATCTTGAATACCTGCATTGCTCATGCCAGGCAACTTGTCCAAGAAGCCCATCATGCCACCCATTTTGTTCATTTGTTCAAATTGCATCAGCATATCTTCAAAATTGAAGCTGCCGCCTTTTTGCAACTTTTTCGCCATTTTTTCGGCTTTTTCTTTGTCGACTTTACGTTCAAGTTCTTCGACCAAAGAAAGTACGTCACCCATACCCAAAATACGCTGTGCCACACGCTCAGGATGGAATGGCTCCAAGGCATCAAGCTTTTCACCCATACCCAAGAATTTGATTGGTTTACCGGTAATTGCACGTACAGAAAGCGCCGCACCACCGCGTGCATCACCATCGGTTTTGGTCAGGATCACACCGGTTAAAGGTAGAGCATCGTTAAAGGCTTTTGCAGTATTTGCCGCATCTTGACCCGTCATAGCATCGACTACGAACAAGGTTTCAGTGGGTTTAATAGCTGCATGAAGCGCTTTAATTTCGTCCATCATGTCATCATCGACATGTAAACGACCTGCGGTATCGACAATCAGAACATCAGCAAACTGAATTTTTGCTTGCTCAATTGCTCGATTGGCAATGGTAATCGGGTTTTCATCAGCACTCGATTCCAGAAAAATCGCGCCTACTTCGCCTGCAACTGTTTGGAGCTGTTTGATTGCCGCTGGACGATAAATGTCTGCAGACACCATGGCTACTTTTTTCTTTTGGCGTTCTTGTAAGAAACGGGCAAGTTTTGCAGCAGTGGTGGTTTTACCTGCACCTTGCAAACCTGCAAGCAGGATCACCACAGGTGGTTTTGCTGCCAGGTCGAGGCTTTCATTGGCCTCGCCCATCATTTTTGTCAGTTCGTCATGGACGATTTTTACGAATGCCTGGCCTGGTGATAACTGAGTCATCACTTCCTGACCCAATGCTTCTTCCTTAACTTTCGCGATGAATTCACGAGTTACAGGTAACGCAACATCGGCTTCAAGAAGTGCCATACGTACTTCACGTAACGTATCTTTAATATTGTCTTCGGTTAGCTGCCCTGAGCCAGTAACATTTCTTAAACTCTGCGTGAGTCGTTCTGTTAAGGTATCAAACATTGCAAAATCCGCTTAAAATTGCCAGTTGCAAAAAAATCTTTCTTAAAATAGAAAATTTATGCATAAGATGCTATAGGATACTGTAGTTCACGTAGAATTTATATAAATGAATATTCAACATCCTGAAAAAGGTTTGACATGATCAGTCTCCCCTTGGTTTACACGATCTTAGCATTAATCGCTTATACCACATCTTTCTGGTATTTGTTTATTCACTTAATGTCAAAGCGTGATCCGAACCATTGGTTTGTAGGGCTTGTACTCGGTTTAGGTTTACTGCTACACGCGGGTGTTCTGTATAACGATATGCTGACGCCGCTAGGTGTAAATTATGATGTATTCCTGTTACTGTCATTCACATCTGGTCTGATGTTATTGCTGAGTTTAATCTTTAGTACTTACCGCCCCATTTTGGCCCTTAATTTATTGGGCATTCCTGTTGCTGCGACCGGCTTGATTCTAGGTTTTGCCTTAAGCAAGCAAAATCAGGTGATTGAACCACACTCCATAGGTTTGGACATTCATATTATTTTGTCTTTATCGGCCTATGCCGTTCTACTGATGGCAACCATACAAGCGGTGATTTTATGGTTCCAAAATCGCGAATTAAAAAACAAGCAGAAAAGAATCTGGGTCAATTTATTGCCTTCATTTCAGGCCATGGAATCTTTGCTGTTTGATTTAATCATTACCGGTTTTATCTTACTGACCTTAGCTTTAGGTTTTGGCTTCTTCACCATTGAAGATTTCTTTGCCCAGCATTTAGCCCATAAAACGGCCTTCAGTATTATTTCATGGTTTGTCTATGGGTCGCTGCTGATTGGTCATTACCAATTTGGCTGGCGGGGCCAAAAAGCGATTCGCTTTACCTTAAGTGGTTTTATGCTACTGGCGATTGGTTTTATTGGTTCCAAGTTTGTATTAGAAATGATTTTAGGGAAATAAATACAATTTCCCCTTTCAACTTCTTTTTTAGTAAAAATGCAGAACAATAACTAAATATTTATCGTGAAATTGGATAAATTAATGAAAAAGCCTGATCTTTATAGATCAGGCTTTTTTAATAACAATTAAGCTAATAATTTTAAATAAATAATAAAATAATTTCAGGAAATCTGTATGATCTTCATTTTAGGGAAACTAAATATTCTTTTGATTCACACGCTTTGACAATTGCTCAGCACTTTCGACCCGTTCAGAATAACGGTCAGTCAAATAAGCTGATTGTCCTCTTGTCAGAAGGGTGAATTTATACAGCTCCTCCATCACATCCACAATTCGATTGTGATAAGGAGACGGTTTCATATGACCATCTTCTTCAAATTCCAGAAACGCTTTCGGTACAGAGGATTGATTTGGAATCGTGATCATCCGCATCCAGCGCCCTAAAACACGCAATTGATTCACCGCATTAAACGATTGCGAACCTCCACATACCTGCATCACAGCCAGCGTCTTGCCCTGAGTGGCACGAATTGCACCTGCTGCCAGAGGAATCCAGTCAATTTGGGCTTTCAAAATTGAACTCATCGAACCATGACGTTCAGGCGAACACCAGACCATGCCTTCTGCCCAGGCTAAAAGCGCATGCAGCTCTGTAACTTTAGGATGAGTCGTGTCTGCATCTTCAGGTAAGGGCAGTCCTTTAGGATGAAAGATTTTGACCTCGGCACCAAAATATTCCAGTACTCGGCCTGCTTCCTGAACAGCGAGCCGGCTATAGGACCTGTCACGGTTTGAACCATACAGCAGCAAAATACGCGGTGGATGTTGCAGTTCTTTGGCCTGAACTTTGTCCAAAGTGGGTCGTTCAAGCAGATCCAAATCTACATTCGGGAGATTCATCAGGTTATGCCTCTTTATAAACTTTTTTTCTTAGCCACAGTGAAACGCTGACCAAGGCAATCAAGACTGGAACTTCAACCAGAGGGCCAATAATGGTGGTAAAAGCAACCGGTGAAGCCAGACCAAAAGTGGCAATGGCAACAGCGAGTGCCAGTTCAAAATTATTGCCTGCTGCGGTAAAAGAGATGGCCGCAGTTTTTGGATAATCATTTCCCATCCACTTGCTCATAAAGAAGCTGATAAAGAACATCAGCACGAAGTAAATGGTTAAAGGTATTGCAATTCTGAGCACATCGAGTGGCAAACTGACCACTTCGCCACCTTTCAGGCTAAACATGGCAACAATGGTAAATAACAACGCAAGCAGACTGAGCGGACTAATCTTGCGAATAAATTGAGTTTGATACCATTCTAGACCTTTCTGTTTGACCAAGGTCAATCGGGTAAGAAAGCCCATTAAAAATGGAATACCTAAATAAACCAGTACCGCATGGGTAATTGTCCAGAAGCTGACATCAATTACTTGTGCTTCAACACCAAAATAAGGCGGCAAGAAGGTCAAAAACAGCCAGGCATAAGTACTAAAGAACAGGATCTGAAAAATACTGTTAAATGCCACCAATCCGGCAACATATTGATTATCGCCACAGGCCAGGCCATTCCAGACCAAGACCATCGCAATACAACGTGCCAAACCAATCAGAATCACACCAGTCATATATTCAGGATAGGATTGCAGGAAAATCAGCGCCAATGCAAACATCAGGCACGGCGCAATCAGCCAGTTTTGAACCAGAGATAAAGTAAGCGTGCGCTTGTCTTTAAATACCTGCGGCAAGGTCGCATAGTCCACTTTGGCAAGTGGAGGATACATCATGATAATCAGACCGATTGCTATCGGGATATTCACCGAATTAACACTCATCTGGTCTAATGCAACCGATGCTTGCGGAAAGAAAACCCCGATCGCAATACCCAGCAACATGGCGATAAAAATCCAGATGGTCAGATTTTTATCTAAAAATGACATTTTTGAGGCAGCCATGGTATTACTCAATATTTGAAATTTTATTGATTTCTGCAATCAGCTTAGGACGAGAAAGCTGCTTGGTATCCAATGCAAATAAAGCATCCAGACGTTTATTAATATGATCAACCGTCATAAAAAAAGCGTTGAGCTTTTCTTGTTCAGGTAGCTCTAGATGAGAGGGATCAGACAGGCCCCAATGCGCCTTAATCGCACCGCCCAGGTAAAGTGGACATGCTTCTTGTGCTGCCGAATCACACACAGTGATCACCACATCAGGCTGATACTGTTCACAGGCAGCAATGCTCTTACTGGATAAGCCATCGGTAGATAAGCCTAAGTTTTGCAAAGTCTTCATGGTTAATGGATGAACCTGACTAGAAGGTTTACTACCGGCACTATAAGCTTTCCAGCCTTCAGGTGCACGGCTATTGAATAACACTTCTGAAAGAATGCTACGGCAACTGTTTCCAGTACATAGGAATAAGAATTTCATTGATATTACTCGCAATGGATTGAAATTGAAGCATTAACATGAGGATTTTCCAGCATGTCATCATTTTGTTTGGAGATAATGTCTAAAACCTTACTTGCCCATTCAGGAAGATTCGGATTCAGACGGTAATACACCCATTGCCCCTGTCTTTGATCAAGTAAAATCGAAAGGTTCCTAAGCAAAGCCAAATGGCGAGAAATTTTAGGTTGGCTGAGTTGCAACTGTTCCGTCAGTTCACATACACAAACATTTTGTTTGACCATGACTAACTTCAAAATGTCCAAACGGGTAGTGTCAGAAAGACACTTAAAAAAATCTGTTTGATTCATTTTATGATTACTCAATATATTTGCTATTGCGAATATACGTATATCCATATATAAATGCAATATTGTTTTTGCATTGAGAAAATTCATGTCACAAAAGATTAAGATTTATCACAACCCTGCCTGTGGAACGTCGAGAAATACACTTGAACTCATTCGAAATACAGGACAAGAACCTGAAGTCATTGAATATTTAAAAACACCACCAAGTAAAGAAGAGCTAATGACTTTAATTGAAAAATCAGGGCTTTCTGTACGCGGCGCCATTCGTAAAAATGTTGAACCTTATGAGCGTTTTAAATTAGATCAACCGCATTGGACTGATGATCAGTTGATGAGTTTGATGCTTGAACATCCAATTTTAATCAATCGCCCATTTGTGGTGACAGAGCTGGGTATTAAATTATGCAGACCCTCTGAGTTGGTACTGGATCTATTATCTGCTCCTCAACTTAAGGCGTTTAGCAAAGAAGATGGTGAAGTGATCATTGATCAAGAGGGCAACAAAATGAAGTAAAGTTCATATATTTACTTTATCTATTTAATATAATTGTGCTTATACGAAATTCAATTTAAATAATATATTAATATCAATAAGTTAATATAAATTAAAAGATCAGCAGAATCCCGGCTTGAAAATCAAGTCGGCTTTTTTCAATCCATTTCGATATTTTTTACCTACAAAATCGCTTAATAAGCGATCACATCAATACATCATTACCAGTGATCAATCATTCCAGACCCGAAACAATCCCCAAGTTTCAAGGAGAAAATAGGGATAGTTTTTAGCCAGCTTTGTACGCATTTGCTCACAACAATTCCGGCTCTTTGCGGCTATACGATCTTGCTGCAATTTCCTATGATAGGGACATAGAGAACAGGAAGTTCCACAGAATAAAAACAATAACAAACAACATAAGGAATGTGCGGTACGACAGGAGTTATACCTAAGCATCAAATACGAAAAACCCCGACAGGATGTCGGGGTTTTTTTATTAGCTGTTTAAAGGTAAATAAAACTTCGATAAACCTTTAACATATGGATTAAAGTCCTGACTCACTTTTTTTGTTTCATCCTCGTTCAACTACCCTACTAACCTGTAAGCAGCAAGAGCCTGTTTGAAGGTTAGATGAAAGATTGAGCTTCTCAAAATCAATTATTTACTGTTTTAACCAGTTATTGCTTGCTTACTTTTTCTACAACAGGTTGTGAACTATCCGATTGATGGCTTGCAGAAGCAGTGGTTAGAGCTTTATTTATTGAACGATTATCAATGGTTGTAGTCGCTGGTGATACACGCCAGATCATATTACCCACGTCATCGGCGACCAAAATAGCCCCAGAATGATCCACGGCTACTCCAACCGGCCGCCCCAAAGCATCCCCTTGATCACTTAAAAAGCCTCTCAATACATCTTGCGGTTGACCAGAAGGCTGACCATTTTTAAACGGTACAAAAATGACTTTATAACCGCTATGAGGTTTGCGATTCCATGAACCATGCTGCCCAATCAGCGCACCGCCGCGGTATTGTGGCATTAATTCTGCCTTATAAAATGTCAGCCCTAATGACGCTGTATGATTACCCAATGCATAATCAGGTGGAATCGCGCGAGCGACCAGCTCAGGTTGTTGCGGTTTTACCCGTATGTCCACATGTTGACCATAATAACTATACGGCCAGCCATAAAAAGCTCCGGCTTTGACTGAGGTTAGATAATCAGGCACTAAATCATTACCAATTTCATCACGCTCATTTACCACCGTCCATAGCGCGCCACTTTGTGGTTGCCAGTCCATCCCATTTGGATTACGAAGTCCGGTCGCAAATGGACGTGCTTTGCCACTGGCAATATCAAACTCCATAATCAGGGCGCGACCAGCTTCTTTATCTAAGCCATTTTCAGCGACGTTACTGTTTGAACCCACCGTAATATAAAGTTTAGTGCCTGCAGAATTGGCAATTACATTTTTAGTCCAATGGTGGTTTAGGGGGCCACCCGGCAAATCCAGTACTTTAGTGCCACTTGCTGTAATTTGAGTAGCACCCGCTTGGTAAGGAAAACGCATGAGGGAATCCGTGTTGGCCACGTACAGCATATTGCCGACCAGTGTCATACCAAATGGAGAATTGAGATTTTGTAGAAATACGGTTTTTTGGTCAGCCACACCATCACCATTGCTATCCCGGAGCAAGCTAATGCGGTTGGCACTCGGATGTGATGAACCTGCACGCTTCATCACCAGTTTCATAATTTTGCCTTTAATGCCCTTGCTGTCGTCCGGCTTAGGCGGAGCATCGGTTTCAGCCACCAATACATCTCCATTAGGCAATACATATAGCCAGCGCGGATGTTGAAGTTCTTTTGCAAATGCCTGTACTTTTAAACCTGTGACAGGAGTCGGCATCATACCCGCAGGCCAGCCTTTGGCAGGAGCAATATTCACCGTAGGCAGTAAACTTGATTTGGGTGCAGGCAGATGGGGTTGCGGACCATAGCTGTCTGTAATCGGGGACGTAGAGGATGATGCACATCCTGCTAATGCCAATACAATGGTAGAGCCCGCTATGGGGAGTAAAATGGGCAGTAAAAATCGAGCAGACATTTTTTTCTCCTTATTTTTGTCGCAATAGTCTTATCTTACTGTCACCTATAAATCTAAAACTTGCTTTAGTCTTTTAGTAAAGAATAAGAACCCGAGAAAATGCAGGCTTCTGGCAGAATATCAAGGATTATTATTTGCTGAACACTTAAATTGATTTTAATGAATAAATAGGTATGCACTATATCTGATGATGTTTTAAGGATAAAAGCCACATAAAAAACTGTTAAAACGACTTCAAAATATCACTACGATTTATGGAAATTTATTTATTGGGGATTACGGCAACTCAACAATCGGGCTTTTAATATCATCATGATAGTCTTAACGTTTATTCATCCTCCTATTTAATAAAAAATTTGTTATACCGGAGATAAATACTTAAATTACCCATGTAGATTTTTGTAATTCAAGCCCTAAGCTAGACAACCTTCTTAAAAAAACGTATAACCCTGTTTTTCTTTGTACAGGTCTGACACTTTGAAACTTGTTCTTGCGCCCATGGAAGGCTTAACCGATCCTATTATGCGTGATGTATTAACGCATGTCGGCAGCTTTGACTGGTGTGTAACCGAGTTCATTCGTGTGACGGACTCTGTCCTGCCCGACCATGTTTATCATAATTACTGTCCTGAATTACTAACCGATGGTAAAACTGCCGCTGGAACACCAGTTCATGTCCAGTTTTTAGGCAATAACCCTGAAATGCTGGCCGCTAATGCCATTCGTGCGGTAGAGCTGGGTGCCCCTGCCATTGACATGAATTTCGGATGTCCTGCAAAAACGGTAAACCGTCATCGTGGCGGCTCAGTTCTGTTAGATGAACCTGAAGTGGTACACATGCTGATCAAAGCCGTTCGAGATGCCGTACCTGAGCATATCCCGGTTTCAGCCAAAATGCGTTTGGGTTATATGGACAGAAACTTCACTTTAGAGAATGCCCATGCCATTGAAGATGCCGGTGCAGCCTGGCTAACAGTACATGCTCGAACCAAAGCAGAGGGCTATACGCCACCTGCATTTTGGGATCAGCTGCAACCGATTCGTAAAGCATTGAAAATCAATGTCATCGCCAATGGTGAAATTTGGACCAATGCAGATGCCAAAAAATGTCGTGTAGAATCCGGTTGTGAAGATTTAATGATAGGCCGGGCTGCGGTGACCACACCGGACATTACTCAATGTATTCGTAAAAATACAGATGAGGCTTTGATTAGCTGGAATGAACTTTTAGCCTTACAAATACGCTTTTTGAGCGGTCCCTATAAAAAAGAAATCAATATGGTGGGACGCTATAAACAATGGATTGGCATGATGTCTAAACATTATCCGGAAGCAAAAGAACTTTGGAATGAAGTGAAACGCATTAAGCAACTCAATGAAATTGTTGAAAAAATTTATACCACTACAAATTAATCTCATTGATACACCCTCATTTAAGCTTATTGGCGGATGGCTCAGCTAAGGCTTAAATGAATGAGTTGACGGTCAGCTATTATCTTTGCGTTGTTGCAAGTTTGCGACATGCAAGCGATCTGTTAGCCAAGATTTTTCCAATATCTCTTTCTCAATCCGCAATTGAATCCGTTTAAGTTTCATCGACGAAATAACCACATCTTTAAAACCTTTGACATAGGTAGTCCAAGTCTTGCCTCTAAATACATTTAGGGGCATTTTTGTTTTAAATTCACAGTCAGGCATAAACACAATTACAGAATGTAAGTATTCAGCACTTATAATATCTACCAGAATCTGCTCTAAAACCTTTTGGTGTTTATAATTTTGATGCAGCGGATTTTGAAATTTATAGCTTTGTTTAAATATTTTCTGGGTCCACATTTTTTGGCGTTCACCCCCAAAAATCCAGCCTTTATAGTTTTTGGTTTCAATAATAAACACGCCATACGGACTTAATAAAATATGATCAATTTGTGTAGTTCCATTTTGTTCATCCGGCAAAGTACAGTTATTTAACAGAATATATTCTTCAGTTAAATATTTTTTTGCGTGAATACCAACAGCGAACTCTCCAAATTTTCCTTTTAAAAAAGGCTTAAAAATTTTGAATAATGCCGCAACAATAAAAAATAAAGGTAACCACCAGAGCATAGATATGAACTGTGAAAAAATTTGACCCAAAATATTCCCCGCTACTCTTTAAATCGTTTAATTTATAAATTTTTATGATTGTTTTAGATTTATTGAGCCTGCTCAATTTTTAACAAGATATCTTTATTTCCTAGTCCTCCGGCAAAGCCGACCAGTTTTCCGTTCATCCCTATTACGCGATGGCACGGCGCGATAATCGAAATCGGATTTTTCCCATTGGCGGCCCCCACTGCGCGAACTGCTTTCACATTGCCAATTTGTTCTGCAATATCACGGTAACTTCGGGTTTCCCCAAATGGAATGCTGAGTAAAGCTTGCCAGACTTTCTTCTGAAATTCTGTTCCTTCAAAATCCAAAGGCACATCAAATTGCTGTCTTTTTCCTGCAAAATATTCAGTTAACTGTTTTTGGGTTTCTAGCAAAATAGGATGATCAATTTGCTCTATTAATTCTGCTGAGCGTACACGTTTAGGGTTTTCATTTTCCCAAAGCACGGCGACTAAAGCCGTTTCATGGGCGACCAGTTTTAAGGTTCCCACAGGAGAAGCCATTTCTAAAAATGCCAGTTTCATTTGTCTTCTCCTGCAGTGAAATAAATGATCCAGAGTTTATGATGATGACAGTTTCATCAATACTAATCCAGAAATAATCAGGACTGCCGCCAACATACGCATTGCTGATGCTGGCTCGCCTAAAATAAAGATTCCAACCAAGAACGAACCGACTGCGCCAATGCCTGTCCAAATGGTATAGGCTGTACCGAGCGGCAAGGTTCGCATGGCATAAGCCAGCAAACCAAAACTCAAAATCATGAACACCAAGGTAATAATACTGGGCGTTAAACGTGTGAAACCTTCTGAAAGTTTCATTGCATAAGCCCATACAATTTCAAAAAGACCCGCTAAAATTAGAACCACCCAAGCCATGACGACTATGCTCCATTTGATGAGAATCAGGTCGTCCTGACGAATTTTCTTGGTGCAGAGATTAATCAAATTGTACCAAGGGAGGTCGTTCCTCCTTTTATTTAAGATAATTATATAAATAATTAATTTAAATGGGTGCAGTATTTACATTTTTTGACCCATTGATCACCTAAACAATGTCCAAATAAAAAATCCGATAGACATCAGTCCATCGGATTTGCTGATTTTAAATAACTTTAAATAGTTTTAAAAACTTTAAAATTTAAACCGAATGCCTGCACCATATAACCATTCATTTCCGGAATCCGATTGTTGTTGCCAAGCCGTCTGCTGATTCCCTTTAGTATAACCGTATGCGATATCTACGAAAGGCATGACCTTTTTATTGATTTCATATCGGGTTTCCAGCCCCAGTTGGGCACGACTTAAACCTGACTTTTTGGCATAGTTTGAATCGTCGCTCAATACGATATTCACATCTAAGTAAGGTTTCAGAATCAGTTTTTGAGTCAGCAATAAATCCCGCTCGGTTTCCAAGCTCAAAGACCATTGCTTGTCCTTTCCCAGATATAAGTAGACATCGGTTTCAAAAAAATACGGTGCCAAGCCATGAATACCTAAAACGGCTCCTAGCTGCTCCGAATCCACTTCACGATTCTGGTTATTCAAGTAATGCAGACCGGTCTGCACATCCCAAAAATCATTCAGCATACGGCTATATAACATTTTGGCCTCATATTCAGTTTGCTCTGATTCAGCTTGATCGGCATGGACTTTGATAAAAATCTTGTTTTCATCCGTGCCAATTCGGGTTTCAAGTTGCGACTTTAAAACACCTTCGCCATCATCATTGCGCAGCCATTTACTTTCAACCGTGGTGTGTTGATAAACCTGCCCACCATGCTCTTTGATATGTGCAGCATGATCTGCCTGATCTGAACTGGATTGCTCTTGTTGTAGGGGTTGCGGTTTTTTCTCAGTCGCAGTCTTGGGTAGCACTGACTCTGTTTGATGCTGTGAATGATTTACAGGAATGTCAGCTGGCTGTTGGTTCTGAGTCGTAGGCATTGGCATTGTGTGATGCCCATTCGCAAAACTCTGCCCACTCAGCAGCAAGGAAGCACTTAAGGTACTCATGGCAAATAAATTAATGATGCGCATGTGAGTCTCCTTGTCCTTGCTGAGCTGAATTTGGTTTAGATGCCCTGGTGGTTGGATGATTTGCACCAACATTCGCGACAATTAACTTGCTCATCATGCCGGCTGACATGTGATACAGCAGATGGCAATGAATGGCCCATTCACCCAACTCATCCGCAGTCAACAATGCAGTCACGGTTTTGCCCGGTGGCACAACCAAGGTATGTTTATTGGGCATATCCTGCATACTTTGACCATTTTCAAGCTGCATAAACATGCCATGCAAATGCATCGGATGCGCCATCATGCTTTCATTGATAAACTTCAATCGAACACGTTCACCATATTTGACCTGTAAGGGTTCTACTTCAGTAAATTTCTTGCCATTAATGGTCCAGATATAACGCTCCATCGTACCGCCTAAACGCACTTCCAATTCACGTTCTGCCGGACGGGTATCGGGCTGTGGCGTTAAAGATTTCAAATCGCTATATTGCAGTGCTTTATGACCTGCTGGAGTTGACGCATTAGCCCAGCCATAAACAGGCTGCTCCTGATCATCCACTGTTGGTTTCGCTGCTGCGTGTGCTGAATGATCCATATGCTGCTGTGGTTTAGAATCAGACTTGGCTGGGTGTTGTGAATGATTAGCACCTTCGGCATGGTTCATTTGCGAATGATCCATTGGCGCAGGCTCATGTTTCATCATGGAATCATCCATCTTAGAATCATCCATAGCCCGATGATTAAGGTGATTCGAGCTTTGTGAATGCGCACTTTCTTGACTGGCGTTCATCTGAGCATGATTCATGTTTGCATGCTCACCCGATGAAGAACCGTGTCCCATATCTTCCATCGTGAGCAAGGCACGTGGACGTGCTTTTGGCATATGAATCGCGTGCGCCACTGGTGAATTTTCATTATGCAATGTGCCAATCGCAAAACCGCTGCGATCAATCGATTCTGCTTCAATTTGGTAATGATCGGCTTTCGGCTCAACCATCACATCATAAGTTTCTGCAGTGCCGATTCGAAACTCATCGACTGGCACAGGTTGAACTGGCTGCCCATCTGCACTCACTACCGTCATTTTCAAGTTGGGAATACTGACATCATAAAAAGACATGGCGGAAGCATTAATAAAGCGTAAGCGGACTTTTTCATTCTGCTTAAATACGCCCGTCCAGTTTTGCTCTGGCGTTTTTCCATTGATCAGAAAAGTATAACCGGTAACATCGGACAAATCGGTTTTCAGCATCCGCATTTGATTCCACATGCCACGGTCTTGCCAAGTATTTTTCAAACCGTCACGCTGCACTTGTTTAAATACATCCGCTAAAGTTTCACGCTGATTCTGATAGTACTCTGCTGACTTTTTCAGATTTTTCATGATCTGGTCACTGCTGGACTGATGAAAATCAGACAACATCACTACATAATCCCGATCAGTTTGTTCATGCGCTGCGACTGGCTTTTTATCTTTCGGATAAATCACCAAAGCACCATATAAACCGTCCTGCTCTTGACCTTTGGAATGCGCGTGATACCAATAGGTGCCATTTTGACGCACCTTAAAACGATAGACAAAATCACTTTTCGGTTTAATCCCTTTGAACTGATTAAAACCCGGCACACCATCCATTAAACCGGGCAGCAATAATCCATGCCAATGAATGGAGGAATCTTTATTTTTTAGCTTGTTATGCACATGAATAACGGCATCATCGCCTTCTTCAAATTCCAAAAGCGGTGCAGGAAATTGGCCATTCACGGTAATGCGTTTTAAAGGCTTCCCGGTCACATTGACCAGCTGCTCATCAATACTCAGATGATATTCTTTGACCGCAGCACACGCCCACGATGAGGACACGAGACACACCCCGGCCCAGAGGCTTTGAGTTAACTTAATAGACATGACTTAACCTGTAATTTAAAAATAAAAAATGTTTTTTTAAATCAAGATTAAGCTTTGGGAGGACGTAAGATTTGTTGCCAGAAACCCATTAAATGCTGGGCGGAATAATCAAAATTGCGCTGGGGATGTTCTTGAATATGATCAAAACTGAGTAATTCTGTTGTTTGTGAATCCAACCAGCTGGTTAAACTTTGACAATGTAACGGCACACAATCATTACAACTAGAATGCTGCACCTGATTCTGTATGGTCTGGTGACAATCTTGATCATGCGATGCTTTTACATATTCTGAAGGATTCGGATGAGTGTGAAATTGAACCTTGACTGACTCATGGCAACCCGACATGGCGGTCATCGCTTGTTGATGCTGTGCAACACTGGATTGCTTCATCATTTGCTGATGCATAGGCTTTGCTGATGCAAAGGCGACACTACTCCACCCGAGGGCAAAAACCATCAGCAGCACAAACCAAGCCTGTTTGCGTAATGAAGTCAGCAAAGAATTATCCTTTCATCATTCCAGAATGAATATAAATCATTTTACTTTGATTTAGATCTAACAGCATAACCAAGAACAAAGTTATACACAATTCTTTAAATTTATACTCAACAATTCATCGTTCGCTATTTTTATGTCTATTAAAACAATAAAGTTATTTTTTAAACAGGCTTATTTGTAAGCGTAGATTAATAAACAGCCATATTTTTTAATACCTTAAGACATCAAAAAAGCACTCCATTGAGTGCTTTTTATACGTTTAATGTCTAATTATTAAACTATTATTCCATAATCGTTTATAAACTAATCAAGTTATCCATACAGTTATCTACACAGATATCCATATGGTTATCCATAAAGTTATCCACAACTTAGCTTCAATTAATTGTAGATTATTAGATATTTACAGAACCGACTTTTTCAAGTTCTGAACGCATTTCATTAATTACAGCTTGATAATCCGGTTTACCGAAAATAGCTGAACCGGCAACAAACATATCTGCACCCGCTTCTGCAATTTCACGGATATTGGCTGGAGTTACTCCGCCATCCACTTCTAAACGAATATCACGACCTGAAGCATCAATAATTTTGCGTGCTTGACGAAGTTTATCTAAAGTCATTGGAATAAATTTTTGACCGCCAAATCCTGGGTTGACACTCATCAAGAGCACTTGATCGACTTTATCCAAAACGTAATCCAGATAATGCAAAGGCGTTGCCGGATTAAACACCAAACCGGCTTTCGCACCACCGGCTTTAATCAACTGTAATGAACGGTCAATATGATCGGTTGCTTCCGGGTGAAACGTAATAATGTCTGCACCTGCCTCCAGAAAATCATCAATCATACGATCGACTGGTGAAACCATCAAATGTACGTCAATCGGTGCCTGAATCCCATATTTCTTTAATGCCTTACATACGCCTGCACCAAATGTCAGGTTAGGCACATAATGGTTATCCATCACATCAAAATGTACGACATCTGCACCAGCAGCGAGTACATTTTCGACTTCCTCGCCTAAGCGAGCAAAGTCAGCAGATAAAATTGATGGTGCAATTAAATATGGCTTAGACATGGGGAGAACCTGGCTATAGATTTGAATTGATTTTTCACATTATAACAAATTGAAACTGGCTGCTGTAATCCAATCCAGCTTCGATACTATTTATTCAGCATTCCAAAACTGCGACATTGCGTTGCATTATTTAACTTTAGCTATTTTTATAATCTGTTATGTTGATATCACAACACAAGGTAAATGAGAATGAAAAGCAATACACAAATCGCTACTCCAGAAGCTACCCGCATCGCCAAGCGCTTACTCAATCACTGGAAACATAAATTTGAAGTTGCTGAAACTGACGGCAATTATAGTATTTTTATGCCAGATGCAACCGTAAAGCTAATGCCGCAAGCGGAACAATTATTAGTCTCCATTGACAGTCCTTTAGAAGACTTAAGCAGACTAGAAAAAGTAGTTCTTGATCATTTAAGCCGTATGGCTCAACAAGAATTTGCTGCAACATGGCAGCACCAATAAAAAAGGGAGAATTATATTCTCCCTTTTTATGCAATATTATGCTTCAAGTTGCACCGCATGGAATTGCAGATGGTCATCGATAAAACTTTGAATAAAGTAATATCCATGATCATAACCTTCGTGTTCACGTAAGGTGAGCGACTGAGCTACTTCTGCACAGGCCTGTTTAAATAATACCGGATTCAATTGTGCATAGAATTGATCTTTCGATCCTTGATCTATTAGAATCTCTTTAAATAATGCACCTTTTTCTTGAATTAAGGCAGTGGCATCGTGCTTTAACCATTCATTCCGATCTTCACCCAAATAATTCGAAAAGGCTTTTTCACCCCATGGGCATTGGCTCGGTGCACAAATCGGCGCAAAAGCCGACACAGATTTAAATTTTTCTGGATATTTAAATGCCAGTGTTAACGCCCCATGGCCGCCCATGGAATGTCCGAAAATACCGATCGAATCTGCTTGAACGGGGAAATTTTGAGTGACTAAATCATACAGCTCATCCGCAATAAAACTTTCCATTTGATAATGTTCGGCCCATGGCGTTTGAGTTGCGTTAATATAAAATCCTGCCCCTTGACCGATATCCCAAGAATCACCTTGTGCAACCTGCTCACCTCTTGGCGAAGTATCTGGGCTAATCAAGATTAAACCCAATTGAGTGGCCAAGCGTTGCGCATGGGCTTTAATACTAAAAGTTTCCTCAGTACAGGTCAGACCGGCTAAATAAAAAAGTGCTGGGCATGGCTGTCCCCTTAAAGCTTGAGGTGGCAAGAAAATGCCAAACTTAGCTTCGCCCTTTAGCCACTTAGAATTAAAAGCATAAATGCGCTGTTCACCATCAAAGCATCGGTTATGTTGGATTAATTCCATGTCTATTTTCCTTATGGTGTTTGAACACTTAATTGTGGTGTTTCTATTTTGATATCTGTTTGAATTTTAGCCGGAAATAAGCGCTGCTCCAATTGTGGCAACATAAATTCCATATTTTTCCCAATCGACCATTGCGGTTCAGAGGGCTCAAAACCTTGAGCCTTTTCCCATTGCGCCACCGTCTCTTTGCTTTGTTCAAATGCGGCACTGATTGAAGTCTGCTCGCGCATAGACTGATCAAAGAAAGCCCGTCCAAAATAAGTATAATCGGCTTCATTCGAACAGCCAAAGGATGCGCGATCGGCAGCAGAAGCAGTAATAATTAAAGTATTGTCATCTTGCAAGGCAGGAACAAAACTGCCTGAATAACATGCAGAAATTACAATCACGCGCCAACGAATTCCCGACTTATCCAAAGTATCTTTTAGCCATTTTGGATCGACGTCGTTTAAATCTATGGGTGCATTTTCCATTTCAAACTGATTTGGCAAGCCATGCGATGTCATATATAAAAATAATACATCGCTTTCACGATTCATTTGCTGCCCGATACGGCGTAAAGCCATTTCCATACTGGTACGTGAAGCAATTGGAGTTTTAGTGCGTGTTGCAGGATTATTGACTAATATAAGTGAGCGACCGAAAGTCCCAAAACGGGTATCAAACTGTTCTTTTATCCGCTCGACTTCCGACTTAAAAACGTCTTGATAGCCTGCGCCTGCTACGCCTAAAAAGTACCAATGCGATTGGGCGAATTCACCATACTGAACGGCTTCAAGAGATTTGCTCAATACTCGACTTTGTGCGTAAAAGGCATCTTCGGCAAACGTTGGCGGGCTTTCTTCCACTTTCCAGATTGGTTGACCTTTGACCGACATTTGCCAGACTACGAGGGTAAACAGGGTTGCCGCGACAATCAATCCCCGCTCCCACCACGGCCACTTTAATTCACGTGAAAAAACCCAGACCACAGCCAGACTTTGCCAGACAAACAGCACCATGAATATCATCGGTAGATAGTCATAAAAGATGTAAGGCAATACGTCGATATAACCCAGATACTGAATCAGACTTTGCAAAAGCGCGATATGGGTATCCAGTACCAGCCACAGTAAAGCGGGCACCAACATCAAACGCGGATTATTAATCCGTTGTGATAGGAAAATACCGACAATCAGCGCAATAAAAGGCCATAAGGCATAGCTGATCAAGCCTTGAGGATTAAACTCCCCTACTTCCCCTGAACTTAACCAACTAAATAAACTGTTGGCACTACCGCCTAAAATCCCCCAAAAAATCAGCTGTAATATCGAGGGTCGAACAATTTGTAAAGACCGACGTGATCCCAAAAAGAGCCACATCCCTGCAGTTTGGTTGCTTTTAAAATCATGCCAAAAATTAATGGAGGGTTTAAAGTCGATCATAGGATTTAGGGTTAGCTGTAGCTCGCTGGTTCACAATGTAAGTTTATGCTTGATGGGAGTTTTATCAATGCCGTTTTTTAACTATATAACAAATTAGTGCCCAATATTGAAGCAATTACCAAACTACTCTACAAGGTGCTGCTGAAAGTATGCATCAAAACGACATGCATCACCTTGCCATTGATGATTGGGTTCTTGGCTCGCTAAATATACCGCTAAACGAGGCCGCTTTACCACCACCCGTTTTGCTATTTTTTGTGCCAAAATCAATAAATTATCCCCTAGATCCATTTCACCATCTTCAGGTAATAACATATGCAGTAATTGCATCTGCTTTTTGACTTGAGCCTGTTTTTTAATCGCTTGCTGGTTTTGATCGCGTTGTGGAAACATGGGATCCAGATAAACCACATCTACGATATTATTATGCTCAGCTTGCTGAATCAGGTAATCGGTTGAATCAGAGAAAACCAGATCAATCCGTGCAACCACTGAACTTAAAAAAGCATCATGTTCAGCATGAGTTTTAGTATCTTCAAGCAAGGTAAACAAGATGGGATGTCGCTCAACCAAGGTGACATCAGCACCTAAATGTGCCATCAGTAAACTGTCATGCCCCAACCCTGCGGTCGCATCGATCAAGTTTGGTTTTTCCCCCAGATTACACGCTCGCGCAATCATTTCAGATTTTAAGGATGCTCTTTTTAAACGTGGCACCTCTGCTTTCCAGTCCGGCTGCATCTTCATGCCATTGGCACATAACCACAGACCGGATTCATCTACGCATAAAGCAAGCTCAGGATGAAAACGCAAAAATCTGGCATTGAGCTTTTCAATGACTTCAAGATTTACCTTCACTCCACGACAAAAAAGCACAGCAGAATACTGCTGTGCTTTCTGTTGAAATTCTTGTTCTACAAATAAGCGGATCTCGCTTACCATAATTTCCAGCCTGTAAATGCAAAGAGTAAGATTAAAAGACCCGAGGCAATACGATACCAGGCAAAAACCATAAAATCACGTTTCGCGACATAGGCCACCAATACACGAATTAGAATCAAAGCCGAAACAAATGACACTATAATTCCTGTTGCAAGAACGGCCCAATCTTGTGTACTTTCGAATACATGGTAGCTTTGATACAGATCTAACAGGCCTGCACCAATAATCACCGGTATGCCCAAGAAGAAGGAAAATTCTGTTGCCGCTTTACGGGATATGCCTAAGAACATTGCACCAATAATGGTTGCACCCGAACGTGAAGTCCCCGGAATTAAAGACAGCACTTGAATTAAACCAATCCAGATCGCTTCTTTATAGCTAATGTTCTCGACTTCTTCAGCATTGACTTTAAGTGGATTTTTCTCAATCCAGATAATAATGAAACCACCAACAATTAAACCAATCGCAACGGCAATATCATTAAATAATAACTCTTTGACTGCCTGTCCAAAAGTCAGACCAATCAATACGATTGGAATAGAAGCCATGATCAGGCTAAACCCCAAATGGCGACCTTTGGGTTCACCGGTAAACATACCGGTTGCCGCGCCCCACAGACGAGCCCAGTATTCATAAATCACTGCTGCAATCGCGCCCATTTGAATGGCAATCACGAACACATCACTTTTTTCTTTAGTCCAGAAATTCATTAACTCTGAAGCGAGAATTAAATGCCCAGTACTGGAAATAGGTAGAAATTCGGTAACACCTTCTACAATACCCATAATTGCCGCTTTTAGCAGCAGTAAAAGATCCATAAAAAATCCTAATTATGATTTGCCCTGTTCTGGAATTTTTTTCCAAGCGTTATCACGTAAATACACAGGTAATGCCTGTTCAGCACTGACCCATTTTTTTTGTTCAACATCTGCGCGCGCAATGGTAGCAATATCTTGCGCAGTCGCACTTAAGTCTTTGTATTGTATTTGTTCAGGCTTAATTAAAGCTGAACCAGAACCTACAAGTTCAAATTTAACCGCATGACTGGCATCATTGTAATTTAACAGTCGTTCTTCATCCACAGCCTGCATAATGCCCTGTGAATCGAGTTCAAAACTCGCAATATAGACTTCCTTCATCCGAGCATCGAGGACTGCTGTCACGGCGGTTAAACCTGCAATGCGGTGTGCCGCCTGTGCCAAGGCTTGTAAAGTTGAAACAGGAATAACCGGCAGGTCATTTGCCCATGCCAATGCCTGAGTCACAGCTGCATTAATTCGTACACCACTAAAAGAACCGGGACCACGGCTAAATGCAATTGCAGTTAGTTCAGATGCAGATAGACCAAGCTGGGTAAATGCCTGCTCAATCATCGGGAGAATCGTTTGCGTTTGTGCTTTTGCTCGCGCATCTAATTGGAAAAATAATTCTTGGGTTTCATCTACAATAGAGACGGAACACTGCTCATTGGCAGTTTCCAACGCCAGCAATTTCATGCACGACCTTAATTAATTTAAATGTAAAAAACGAGACATATGATACTCCACTCATCCGCACTAGGCGAGATTTTCCATCTGGGGAATACAAAAAAGCCAAGCATTTGCTTGGCTGAATAAAGTCATCAAATTACAGTTCAATTCTTTCCAAGTTCTGAAAATTCTTAAAATGTTCTGCGTAATGCAGGGCACTCATTTTGAGTTTAACTTCAGCAGTCCCATCTAAAGTTTTGATGATTTTCCCGGGCGAACCCATCACTACAGAATTGTCTGGAATGATCTTGCCTTCAGGAATTAGTGCATTCGCGCCGATAATACAATTTTTACCAATCACTGCATGGTTTAAAATGACTGAGTTGATACCAATTAAAGTGTTATCCCCAACAGTACAGCCATGCAACATGGCTTGATGCCCAATCGTGACATAATTGCCAATATGCATTTCAATGCCAGCATCGGTATGTAGCACTGCATTCTCCTGAATATTGCTAAAATCACCAATTTTGATTTTGCTGTTATCACCGCGGATTACCGCGCCAAACCAGACACTGACCTGCTTTCCCATTTCAACTTGACCAATCACCGTCGCATTGTCTGCTACCCAGCCATCCCAAGGCTGATGTGTTGCTTGAGGTGCATAACCATTAAATTTGTACAGCATGATGTGATATTCCCTTATCTATTGCGTTTAATTTTATTGGTATGAAAAGCTGGAGAATTTAACAAAAATGGCCACTCTTTCTGATAATTTAAACCATATTGAAATAGTGATATCAACATCCGTGCGGTTAAGCCCCAGACAATTTCATTTTCCACCCGCATACTGGGAAAATATAAAGACTGGTGTGCATAACGCACTTCATAGGGAATGGGTGGCGCGTTCATTAGACTACTTAGGGATGCAAAGAAAATACGATCAATTTCAGTCGGTTGAGCAGTCAAATTGACTTCAGCTGGAATTACTCCCACTACAGGTTTAACCAACATGCCATTGCGTGCTTTTTGCATCGGTAAATCACCAATCAATTGCACATCAAATGGATTTAATGCCGTTTCCTCATAGGCTTCACGTAATGCCACGACGATATTACTGGTATCTTGTGGATCTCTTTTCCCTCCCGGAAATGAAACCTCTCCAGCATGATTGTTTAAATATAAAGAACGTCGGGTAAGTAGAACTTTTGGATCAGATTCATCTGTAATCGCGATTAATACAGCAGCCTGTGCCGGCTTGACCCGTGTTGAAAAACGTAATCTTTGCTGTAACGATTGTATTAATGAATGGTCATCCATACCTCTACTCTCCCGTCATTTCTTCTTAGTTTCATCATAGCTGAATTTTTATTCTAAAAGATAGAAATGATGCCAAAGTTGAATTTTTCAGTTATGCTGAACACACCTTTATCATTGACGATGAATATGAATTTCTGTGTAATTTGTGGACATAAAACAACGGGAAAAATCCCACTCGGCGATCATCAATTACGCCGTGTTTGTACAGATTGTGGCAATATTCATTACATCAATCCTAAGGTTATTTGTGGAGCACTGGTACTTTGGGAGAATAAAGTTTTGCTTTGTCGCCGTGCCATTGAACCTCGTTATGGGTTATGGACACTTCCAGCCGGTTATATGGAATTATTTGAAACCATGGAGCAAGGTGCAGCTCGTGAAACCCGTGAAGAAGCTGAAGCTGAAGTTGAAATAGAACAACTCTACTGTATGTATAACATTCCTCGAATTGGGCAAATTTATGTTCTGTTCAAAGCCAATCTGGTAAATGGGATATTCGGTGCCGGCGAAGAAACTATTGAATCACGCTTATTTGAAGAACATGAAATTCCGTGGTCTGAACTGGCTTTTCCAAGTGTAGAACGCACCTTAAGGCATTATTTTGAAGATCGTAAAACTGCTTCTTTCAGCATGCATTTAGAAACTTTAGGTACCCGTTTAGATCATACCGGTTAATCCATTTAATAAAAAAATAAGCTCCTAAAAAGCCCATCCTGTGATGGGCTTTTTAGGGATTACTTAATTTTGACTGTATAACACGGAGCCAAAGATAGCTCTAAAGTCCCACCATTCAGTTTAGCTAGGGCTTTATCATTCTCTGTCACCAAGCTGGGGTTATTTATATTATAAATACCCTGGAAACTCGCCAAGCTATTGCCCCATTTCACAGCACTATTATCCGAGTTAGTAAAGCTTACTGCTGTTGGTTTCGTTCCAGTGGGTATTGACGGATCCAGCAAGTTGGTCAAACGCAATAATGCACCTCCCACAACAATACTTTCAGCTGATGCTTCAGTCGATGTTTTAATCGTAGAATTCATCCCGACTAATGCACCATCAATTTTTGAAAATGCTGCACCTGCTAAAATCATACGCATGGAAATCGATTGTTCTGGCGTAAAGGTACGTGCAATGGTGCCTAAACGGTATTGCTGTACATTATTTGTATCCTTAAATGAATTCGGAAGTATATCCTCGCCACTGCATCCATTTACTCCATCTGTAGACATATCATTTTCAGTAGAATCAGGCTTCATATTGGTACGAATATCCCCATTACGGTCTATAACAATCCCTAATTTCACATCAGCTACCCCAGTAGTGGTAAATTTGAATGTTAAATCGGCATATAGGGGAAAGACATACTTGTCTCCTAAAGCCACATTATTAATCGATTTAAAGACTTTTCTATCAAGATAGGTAATCGGGAAAATTTTATACAGATCTAAACTACCTTTATATACCTCACCCGAGTTGGTATTTTGCTGCCATTGACCCAAATCCAGTAAATCACTGGCAGTAAGTGTCGTTTTCTTGGTCAGTAATTTATAAAAACTTTCTTTTCCGGCAATCATATAATCGTTGTAAAGTTTACCCTGATTAATGATGAGAGGTTGAGAACTTACATCCTCTAGATCAAACTGATAATCCTGATCAATTTTTTTGCTGACCGGATTAATCCAATGAGACTGTGCTGCAGCGGTCATCCGTACTGGTCTTGCGTTACGGATCAATCCAGCATTTACAGAACTGAGTGCAGTTGAAGGTGGGGAAGAAGGTGTAATAGTACCTCGCCATTGTAAACCACTACCCAAGGTATACCCCTGACGGTCAGTAATTAACATGAAATGCCCAAATAAAAACTTGATGGATGTATCCGTTGTAGTACAGACATCTTTATTACACCCCACCAAACCATCAGAACCCGACAGCAAGTTCCCCACTACACCACTGGTAGAAAATAGAGAAAATTCTGGTTGATATACTGCTGCACTGGCAATGGTCATTAATTTCTTGACCACTTCAAATGCTTGATCATCCGTAATTATATTTACATCTACCCATGGTTTAATGATGGCTATATATTCGCCGTTAATGATTTGTTGAGTTGTTAATGACTTTAAAATCAGATCTAATTTTGTTCGCATTGCATCGGTAATATATAAAGCCTGAATATCTGTCGGCTCAACAATTTTATTATCTTCCAAAGCCAATACTTGCAAAATTTTTACCAGACTCATTGCCACCTTAACGGTCGCATCACTCTGATCCAGATTTATTGCAGACTGTCCTGTAATCCCTTGTGCAATATCGAGAATGGTCAAACGTGGAATATGCCCTGTCGTACTGACGAGTGCAATTTTACTTAAATCCACTGTTCCCAGATTAATCTCTTTATCTTTTTCACCTTTTATAAAGAAACTGATTTTGTCACCATTTCTACAGCTACCAGTAGCCACATTATTGGCTAGATCTATAATAGAAATAAAGCTGTTGCTTGTATCGCTACTACATTTAAAGTTAAGTCCATCCAGCGGATAGTCCAATGCAAATTGCACACAGCCATTCGTACCTACAGTACATGCACCATTTTCCGTACTCGAATCATAAGCTTCCGGGATAATATTGGCGCTTTCACCACCACAACCACTTAAACCAGCCATTAATGTTGTTAAAGCAAAAGGGAGTAAATACTTATTTTTCATCCTAGTTCTCTTCTTATATCCTTAGCGAATTGCTATTAATTTTAATTGCCCCTGATTGGTGAGCGCTTTGTTTTCCAAATCTATTGCACTAGCTAAAGGAGTCAATAATATATATTGACTTTGAGCAGGAATATGAACGATTCCTTCAATCTTTTGATATGTTGTAAAAGATTGAACATTTTCATTATTTTTAAACCCCCCAGTACCCTCAAGCACGCAACCACTCGAATCTAAAAAAACCACAAATGGCCAATAAAAGGTCGGATTCTGTTGTCGTGATGCATAAGAGCTAATCTGAATATTCTGAATTGCATTGGAAACTTTCACAATTTCAAAATCAAACTGTTCTTTTAATGGGGCACGAGGCCAAATATTAAGGTCCTTATCCAAACTGAGGGTTTTCGCATTTTTAATTTTTTTATCCTTAATACATTGTTGACCTAAACTTTTAATGGCATCTGCTTGAGAAACCCGATAATAAGTCGATGACAATGTAATCGGGCCAGTATTCTGTTTTTGATTCTTTTTAAAAATTGATTGCAGCAGAGATTTACTTACTCCTTTTTCACGCTCAACCGTTTGTAAACGTGTCGCTCCATGCTTGATATCAATTATCCCTTCAGGCATAGCGTAAAAGCGTTTTTTCCCTTCTAAATTAAATTCTTTATTTTCCAAGTATTCATTTTTAATATATTTTTCACCAGAAATCATCGTAAAAGTATCCGTGCTTTCAGATTCTTCTTGCTTGACTAAAGTATCGGACAAATGAATTTTCGTTTCCTCATTTTTAAGCTTTGGTTGGGCATTTGAAACATATTTTACTTGTTCTACATTTTTCGATTCAACTTGAACTAGAGGGTACTTATGCTCTTTTTTATTCACAAGAGCTGAATTATTTTTTTTAGTTACAGCAGAAATTGATCCATTTTCTACTGGTAATTGTGCAGATTTAGATAACTTTATTTCAGTTATAGTTTTTTGTGTTTGTGTTTCTTGTACATTGTTTTGAATTGTAGTTAGAGGTTGCTGCACCTTTAAAGCTTCAGCAACCTTAGGTTTTGACTGGATGGGTTGTTGTACGATCATCGGTCGACCATCAGGGCCAATAATAGTATAAAACTCGCCTGCATATGAAAAAGATACCTGCGCTACACATAGCATAAGTATTGATTTCACAAATGAATTCCCTCTCATTATTTTCAAATCGCTTACCATCTCGTTCTATAGTTCAATCCTAAAATCGTTATTTTGGTATCTGTTTTGACATTTAAACCCGCATATGGATTCAATAAAATATTATTTACCCCAGTACAGTTAGATAAACAACTCGAATTGGCAGGAATATTATCTTTACTACGTAAAAAACCAATTGATAAATCTAAATCAGTTTCAGCATCAAAACGATAGCCGACACCCAAACCAAACAATTGCGCATTGTTAATGGGAATCATTGTATTTCTTCGACCATCAGGAATAGCACTGCTACGTGGTTCATATCCGGCACGTAATTTCAAACGATCCGTCGCAGAATATTCAACACCTATTCCAAAACTCCAAGGTGAAGTAAATTCCATAGGCAAAGCTAATGAAGTATCTCCAATATTTTCAGAGAGCAACTTGGCTATTTTTAATGCTGAAATTTGTCGGTCAAACTCAAATTTAAATTTGTCCCAAGCCTTATAGTCTGTCCAACCTACATCAAAATTGACCTGTAAATCGGGTAAAAGCTTATATTTTATCCCAGCTTGAAAATGTGCTGGATATTCAAAGTCCATTGAAACAAGCCCAGACTCACTGGCAGGTACAGCATTTGGAAAACCTAAAATTGCTGCAAGAATTTGTCCAGTAGGCGATGACATTAAGCCTTTAATTAATTCACGTGGTGCTTTGGCATTATCAATATGATACTTACCTTTCAAACGCATTTTTGCCGCACTTTGATAGACCATACCGAAGCTAAAATCTTCAGTCGGCTCCCACAAAACACCGAGGTTATAACTCGGACTTAGCGACTGTTCTAAAGCTAGTTGCATTTGACCAAATCGGCCAAATGGGTTCATCCCCTCTTCGGTATTACACATACCGAGTAATAAAATATCAGTAATGATATCTGAGTTTTCTTTAAAAGGTGTGCAGACAACCTCATCGATCATGCGCAACATACCAATCAATTCATTTGGAAAACGTAAATCTGTTTTTAGCCCAATGGCTTGATATGACATCCCTACAGAAGCGCCAACCGATAAATGGTCATTTACTTCATATGCAATAGAAGGGGATAAATATGTAATCCGCTCTAGAGCAACTTGTTGCCCCATATAATTACCTGGGTTTCCATTTTCTGCACCAAAACCGGCAACCAACGGTGCATACATTGCAGTCGCGAAAGTTGTTTTGGAACCTGGCGGATTGTAAGCAATACCTGCTGTAGGCGCTGCCAATGGAAAACCTTCACCAAGATCAACCATCTTTTTTAATACGGGTACATATAAACTTACGTATTCTACATCACCACTAACGGTCCCTTTAAAGTCGGTACATAAATCCGAAGAAACCTCAGGTCCATCATTACATACCATTGGATCATCAGAATAACCAAATACGTTATAGCCTGGAGGAACCGAGAATTCTCGCTTAATATCGAAATTAGCAAGGATACCTTGTACGTCAGTTTGCAAGCCTTCAATTTTAGTCAAGGCTGCAGGATTAAAATGAATTGCACTAATTCCGGGAGGATCTGCAGTAACCGCATTCCCCATACTCAATGATCTGATATCAACAGATAAGTTGGTTCCTAATTGAGCAAAAGTTGCACTTGAACAGCCCGATATGATAATTGCTGCGGCTAACGGGCGAAGTCGAATCTTATACATACGACCACCCTCTTAGCGTAGTTTCTTGCCGAAACCTAAAATATCAAGTGGGAATGACAAACCCAAAGATACATCAGGTGCATCTTCGGTTAAGCCTATACCCACAGTTCCATTTACAATTGTCTCGGGTGAAACACGAACACCTAATGAAATTGCTAAAGTAGAACTGGTTTGATCAGCCGGTGAATAGCTTTCACCTGAACTATAAGTAAACTCTGATCCCGTATTAAAACTTTGCTGATATGACATAGTCATAGAAACATCGTAGTTGAATGAATAAGCAAAACCAAAAGCAAAACCACCGCTAATCCCTGGTGTAAACTCATCAATAATACGCGAACCACGACGTTGATTAAGTCCAGTTTCTTTAAATCCGTAATTTGCGGAAACAGAGGCAAAAAGTACCACTGGATCTATATATTTGCGTGTACTTGCCCCAACGCCCGCAGAGTAATAGCCTTTACCCGTTGATAAATCATCTGCAGCATTTATTTCATATGGGCTATCACCGGTTTTAGTAGATATATTACCAAATAGGATTAAAGGTAAACGACCAGCTTTAAGTGGGAAAGGTTCCCAACGTGCACCAAAAGAAATATCACCTAAACCCGCGGTAGAGGCATCTTTTAATAAATCTGTTTTTGCGACTAAAGGGAGCGAAGCCGTAAATGTCAAATTATCCAAAATGCCGTATTGTGCAGTAAAAGTATTAGTAATTGAGTGGGTCGCATTTTCTTGAACACGCAGTTGGTAAAGCTGTCCTCTCGCCATTTCAGCATCAATTTGTGTATCACGATAATAGGTATAATCGATATCATAATAAGACGAAATATCACCTTTTTTAATTAATGAATACTGTCTTTCATTAGAAGTAAAAACTTCTTGTAAATTAGTTTCTTTACTCGCATCTCCTTCTTGCTGCTGTAAGGCTGAAGATGCTTGAGAACGTTCATCTGTCGGCTGTGATTGCACTAGAGAATTAGTATTTACAGGTATTGCTGCTGCCCCTGTTTCCTGGTGTTCCTCGACAGCTTCATATTCGCCGAGTGCTGACTCTTCTACCTCAGCATTTACCCCTGCTGCCGTTTGTTCATTTACAGTCCGTGACGGAGTAGATTCAACTTCTGTTTCCTGTTGATCGACGACCTCATATTCCCCCAGTGCTGGTTCCTCTGCATATGCAATCCCTATTGTCATTTGAATACTCAAGGCCAATAAGGTTTTGTTCATCCATTTACGATTCATATTCCATCCCACCATTTTTATTTTTTTAATCTGCTACTTTTAAACGCTATTTACTCTTGTAATAAAGTCGTAAAAAATTATATGTCGGTGCACCAAAGCTCTCTGATTCTTCATTTAAGTTTTTATCTAAACGAATCGTTGATGCTTTATCAGCAATCTTTTCCATATAAAATTGCGGATATTGTATATTAATAAAAGCATAACGATTAACAGTGGCATCCTCCACATGTCTTAAATCTGAATCATGCAGAGCCAATAAATTTTTTCGCTGTTCAGGCGCCACATTAATTAAAAAAAGTGTATTGTTTTCCCAAATTTCTTTAAAACGCTGCTCATCAAAACTGATATTCCCCAGTGCAGGATCAGCGACATAAATGCGGCCATTTTTATAGGCTTTAAAAACAACAAAATGCTTAAACCCTGCATATGAAATTGGTACGATTGCAGGTTCTGCCTGTTTTATTAAATCTGAAAACTCACCTTTATATCCCCCACTATCTAGGCCCAACGCTCCTACAAAGCGCTTCATATCTAGCAAAGAAAAACTTCGACGTTCAACGATTTTTTCAGTTTCTCCAAACTTTAGAAGACCTTCCATAGTTTGTTGTTCAGACAGTTGTGTTCCTACATAACCATTTAACAATGTTGTTAAGGCGGCAGATCCACAACTATAGTCATAGGCTTGGCGTACAATGCCACGAAATTGGTCTTGTAAAGCGGGTTTAATAAGGACAGGCTCTCTATGCATCCGGTTAAATGAATCTTGTCGAGAATCCAAAGTTTCTGTGTAATAGACCGCTTCTGCGGGTTTTTTCTTAATATCAAAGGCTTCTGTGGCAAAGTAGTACATCAATGCCGAGCCTAATGCAATCTCTAACATATCTTTTAACTTTTCTAGTTATCGGCATGACGCGCCTTTGTTCATTATTTTTTTAGAGCTAATGCTCTACATCCATGTAAAAAGGAAGATACCCTTTTTTATAAAAAAAAACAGCTTTTTTTTAGTTTTTTTGAAAAATTTCACATTATTTTTGTAAAAAAAAGCGCGTGATTTCACGCGCTTTTTTTTATATAAAATTAACGACCAGAAATACTAATTACAGAACCTTTAGTATAGCTAGCACCATAGAATGTTTGTAGACCTTGAACTTCTACATCACCAATAGAACCACCAGCACGGCTACCTAAATGGATGCCTTTAACATAATTATCAATTTTGTCATTTGTGCTTACAATACGTACAAAGCCTTTATTCGCTGCTGACTCGCCAAACACACTCACACTAGCTTTCATGGTTAAATCATTTGTACCTGCATCAGCAACTTTGATGCTTTCAATGAAGATTTCACCCGGGCCTGATGTAGTAATATTAGTCGGAGGAGTACCTGGTATTTGTGCAACTAAAGCACCCTTGGTTGAGTTGTCCAGAATACCTAAGTTTTTAATTTCAAGACCACCAATCATTTTACTGTCTAATTTAATCATTGCACCTTGAGGAGCTGCACCCAACTGAATATTTGCAGTCATTTTACCTGTTTTAACAGACAAACCACTGATGATTGCATTGTAATTGTCATCCTTACCGCCACGACGGATGTTAGCTGAAGGATCATTTGTACCAGATGCAGTTACACCAATCTCACCAAGGTGAATTTCTAAGCCAGAAACTTGAGCTGCGATATTGATGAATGCAGTATTACCATTGCCTGCCCCAGCATCACTATCAATTTGTAAATCAGCAAGATTACCAGTAGCTAACAATGATTGGTAGTTCGCACCAATAAAGATACCCTGATCTTTACGATCAATTGTAGAACCATTGGTTAATGTGATTGTCTCTGAATTTGTTGCACCTCTGATTGAAATAGCACCTGCATTACCAGTACCGCCTAAAGCAGTAACAGGAGTACTTACACCAGAAGCATCTTTCGTACTTAAACCATCATTATCATGAACAAACATTTTATCAATGGTAATTCTAGAAATACCAATCCCGATGTTAATACCATCTTGACCAGTTGTAGCACCTAGCGAAGCATCATCCATTGCTTGCATCGCCATCGCATTTGCACTAATTGCTAATGAAGAAACTAAAGCAAGTTTAGTAAATTTTTTCATCTCGTACTCTCCCAAGAGTATTATTTTTTTGATTGTCAACCACTCGATATCCCATGTTGTTTTTTATTTTTGGACAACAATGAAACCTTTCCTTGAGCAGCCTATTTGCCCTACTAAAGTTATAGGTGTGTCATTTTTTGTTCAACTGCTGTTGGTCGTAATCCATATGTTACCGATAAACGGTATTTACAGTTTTTATGCATAAATATTGTTATAGAATACGTTATCTCTGTATAGCATTTTATAATTTAACATCGTATGGATAATCCTGTTTTTTTTAAAAAACTGTTGACTGAACAATGGCTTAATACAGCTCAAATCCTGTCTTCTTTATCGCATCTCACTCATCTGGTTTACTTGAAAAATGTAAACCAACCTGTGATCGCTTTTTTTGCATCTGAATATCTGCTTAAACAAGGTGAGGTCACTCAAAATTTCACACGAGTTTCGCTCCATCAATATCAAAAAAAATCTCAATCTATTAATTTTAATCATTTTTTTAAAAATAATACTCAAACCTACCATTCTGATTTTAATGGTGGACTGATTGGCTTTATCAGTTATGATCATGCAGCACAACAACAAGTTTACATTAGAGAAAAAAAGCAGCCGTCTTTATTTTTAGGGGTTTATCGCAGTTATCTTAAACTTACCTCTCAGGGGTGGACTTTTTTTAGCGATGAAGAAGATGCTGAAAGAATTTTTCACGTGATTCAGAACGCAATAAAACACAAAAAACACCCATCTTTCTCACTCACTCAACCTTGCAGTGCGCGCTGGAATAAACATGAATATAGAACTGCCTTTAAGAAAGTTCAAAACTATATTAAAGCCGGTGATTGCTATCAAATTAATCTGACTCAAGAATTTACAGCAAAAGCCCAAGGATGCTTATTAACCACAGCTGAAAAGTTTTGGAAACTCACCGATGCACCTTATTCTAGTTATTTAAAGGTTGATGACTTTGAACTATTAAGCTGTTCACCTGAATTGTTTATTAATTTTGAAGAAAATCGAAAAATTGTCACTCGACCAATCAAAGGTACAATGCCCCGTTATGCTGATCCGAAACAAGATGAACAATCCAAAAAAAACCTGATTCATTCGAAAAAGGATCAGGCTGAAAATGTGATGATTGTCGATTTACTGCGCAATGATTTAAGTGTATATGCAGAAACAGGTTCGGTAAAAACACCGCAACTCTTCGGAATCGAATCTTTTAATCAAGTTCATCATATGGTCAGTGAAGTCACTGCCACATTAAAGCAAGATATTAATCCCTTTAAGGTGTTAATGTCTGCATTACCTGGAGGTTCGATTACGGGTGCGCCAAAAATTCGCGCAATGCAGATTATTGATGAAGTTGAAGGGGCGCCTCGCGGAGCTTATTGTGGATCAATGGGCTATTTTAATTTTGATGGTACAGGCTCGTGGAATATTTTAATTCGTTCCATCCAAAAATATCAGGAAGATGTTTCTATTTGGGCAGGTGGTGGAATCACCATTGCCTCAGATTGTGATGCAGAATATCAGGAATGTTTTGATAAAGTTTCTGCCATGCTCGATTTACTCAATACATGGCAGAAAGAATCCTAACTTAGTTCTTTTAAAAAGAGCTTAAGCCAAAATCTCATTTAGAGTATCAACAAGGCGTTGATTTTGTTCATCTGTACCAATAGTAATACGTAGATACTGATTAATACGAGGCTTATTGAAATAACGTACAATAATGCCGCGTTCACGTAATTCAGCTGCTAATTCAGCTGCATCTTTACTTAGGAGTGAGGCAAAAATGAAGTTGGCTTTTGAAGGTAAAATCTTAAAACCAATCGCTTCTAAATCAGTAACTAACTTTTCACGGCTATCAATCACTTTTTGGCATTGTGCTTCAAAATAAGTTTGATCTTCAAATGAAGCCACAGCAGCTGCAATCGCAAAACGATCCATTGGATATGAATTAAAGCTATTTTTTACCGCTTCCAACGCGGCAATTAAATGGGGCTGAGCAATCGCAAATCCCACACGTAGACCCGCCAATGAACGTGATTTAGAGGTGGTTTGACACACGACTAAATTTTCATATTTTTCCACTAAATTCACTGCTGATTCTGCACCAAAATCAACATATGCTTCATCAATCACCACCACTGAGTCAGGATTCGCTTGCAATACTTCCTCAATTGCAGACAATCCCAATGCAATACTGGTTGGTGCATTCGGATTAGTGATAATGATGCCACCATTGGCTTGTTTATAGTCATCCACCACAATTTCAAAAGCATTATTGAGGGGTAAAACTTTGGTTTTTACCCCAAAGAATTGACTATAAACGGGATAGAAGCTGTAAGTAATATCGGGATAGAGTAATGGCTGCTCTTGCACAAAAAATGCTTTAAAAATATGGGCGAGCACTTCATCTGAACCATTACCGACAAAGACATTGCTTACATCAACATTTTGTTGAGCGGCTATGGCTTGCTTTAATGCAGAGGCATCTGGATCTGGATATAAACGCAATACATCGGCTGAGTTTTCTAATACTGCTTGTACCGCTTCTACCACTTTTGGAGAAGGTGGATACGGATTTTCATTGGTATTCAGTTTCAATAAATTTTGAATTTTCGGTTGTTCGCCCGGTGTGTACGGTTCCAATTCACGTACATCTGGACTCCAAAAACGCATTTGTTGTGTCGTGATGGTAGACATTGTTTTTATCTCTTTAATGCACTCAACTTACTTTCGCGTAAGCCCTCTCCTTCTAGGAGAGGGTTTGGGAGAGGTTTATGACTCCCAAACTGAGTTAAATATTTCCCCCTCTCCTAACCTCTCCCATAGGGAGAGGAAGATTCATTACTGAATAAATGAGGGATTTAAATTTATATTATTGATAACGATATCTTGCTGATCTCGCATGCGCATCCAAATTTTCTTGCTGCGCTAATACATCAGCGGTCTTCGCTAAAGTTTTCACGCCTTCTTGCGAACACATGATCAGGCTTGAGCGCTTCTGGAAATCATACACGCCCAGCGGTGACGAGAATCGTGCTGTACCCGAGGTCGGCAAAACATGATTTGGACCTGCACAGTAGTCGCCAATGGCTTCAGGCGTATAACGCCCCATAAAAATTGCACCCGCATGGCGAATATCTTCAGCCATTTCCTGTGCTTCATCCAAGCAAAGCTCTAAATGTTCAGGAGCAACTTGATTAATTAAATCAATCGCCTCGGCACGATCTTTCACCAAAACCAAAGCCCCACGATTGGCAATAGATGTACGTGCAATTTCAGCTTTAGGCAATTCAGCTAGATGGTCTTCAATGGCTTGCTCAACATCATTTAAAAGCTGTTCATCGGGTGTAATGAACACAGCTTGAGCCACAGTATCATGCTCAGCTTGTGACAATAGATCCATTGCCAGCCATTTCGCGTTATTTTTACCTTCGGCATAAACCAGAATTTCAGAAGGTCCGGCAATCATGTCGATACCGACTTGGCCAAACACAGCACGTTTGGCAGCTGCAACAAAACGGTTACCTGGACCGGTAATTTTATCTACGCCCGGAACAGTTTCTGTACCATATGCCAAAGCTGCTACAGCTTGTGCACCACCGATGGTAAATACACGAGTCACACCTGCCAAATAAGCCGCAGCCAACACCAATGGATTCAACTCGCCATTCGGCGCTGGAACCACCATAATAATTTCAGTAACACCAGCAACATGCGCAGGTACAGCATTCATCAACACTGAAGACGGATAAGAGGCTAGGCCACCCGGCACATAAATCCCGACACGATCAAGCGGCGTGATTTTTTGCCCCAGTGTATTGCCTAAAGCATCCACATAAGTCCAGCCATCCTGCTTTTGCGCTTGATGGAACTCACGGATTCGATTTGCAGCCAATTCTAAAGCTTCACGAACTTCCGATTCCAAACCATCAAAGGCCGTTTTGAGTTGTTCTTGAGTAAGTTCAAGATCTGAAAACTGATGCGCTGGATGTCGATCGAACTGTTGAGTGAGTTTAAGAACATGAGCATCACCATGCTGACGCACATCAGCAATGATTTGATCTACGGTTTTTAAAAGTTCTGGGTCACTCACGGTTTCAAAAGCCAACAAATCAGCAAAGACTTGTTTGAAATTTTGATCCTGAGTCGATAAACGTCGCATCAATTTATCCACAATGAAAATAAAGGGAAGCTTTAGTTTACCTGTTTTATCTGCATTTGTCGGTAGTTAGCTCTGACTATCACTCTGAGTTTTATTGGAAATAGCTTTCGGTAAAATTGATTAAACTCATGTTTGTATACATTTTTATGAGCTATAAAAAAAACCGCCCAATTGGACGGTTTTTATTAAAACAAGAAATTAAGCTTGTTTTGCTTTTTCACGATCATCTACTGCTTTTTCAAGCTGGGCCAGAATCGGATTCAATAAAGTCTGCTTACGTTTAAAGCTGGCTTTATTCACAATCAGACGTGAAGAAACTTTGCAAATTTCTTCAAGCGGCTCAAGACCATTAGCACGCAGCGTATTACCAGTATCAACCACGTCGACGATGTAATGACCTAGACCCACAAGTGGTGCAAGTTCCATTGAACCGTAAAGTTTAATCACATCCACTTGCTCACCAAGGCTTGCATAGTATTGACGGGTTAAATTTACGTATTTAGTGGCAATTTTTAAACGACCTTTCGGACGTTCCATCCCCACTTTACCGGCTGTCATGAGTTTACATACAGCAATTTTCAAGTCCAATGGTTCATACACATTTTGCGCGCCATGTTCCATCAACACATCTTTACCCGCGACACCAATATCTGCTGCGCCATTTTCAACATAAGTGGGTACATCAGATGCACGTAAAATTAAAATACGCACTTGCTTATGTGTCGTTGGAAAAATTAACTTACGTGATTTGTCTGGATCTTCCAGCAAGTTAATTCCTGCTGTTTCAAGCAATGGTAAAGTTTCTTTTAAGATACGTCCTTTGCTTAATGCTAAAGTCAAACCATGATCAAAATTGCCCATTACGTCAAAGTTTGGATCATCGTTTCTCATATCGCTCATTAACTTACTCGCTTAATTTGGGCACCTAAACCCTGTAACTTCGCTTCAATATCTTCATAACCGCGGTCAATATGATAAATACGGTCAATCAATGTTTCTCCGTCTGCAGCTAAAGCTGCAAGAACCAAAGAGAATGAAGCGCGTAAATCGGTTGCCATCACTGGTGCTGCAGAAAGTTTATCCACTCCAGTCACAACAGCATCATTACCTTCAACCTGAATATTTGCACCCATACGTGAAAGTTCAGGCACATGCATAAAACGGTTCTCAAAAATCGTTTCAGAAATAGTGGCAAAACCACGACCAATGGCATTTACCGCCATGATCTGTGCTTGCATATCTGTTGGGAACTCTGGATGTGGCAAGGTCTGGAAGCTGACTGCTTTTGGACGTTTACCCATCATGTCGAGTTCAATCCAGTCATCACCACGAGTTACTTCCGCACCCATTTCTTCAAATTTATCCAAAACAGATTCGAGCAATGATGGATCGGTATGCGTAGTTTTGATTTTACCGCCAGTAATGGCAGCAGCAGCTAAGTACGAACCTGTTTCAATACGGTCCGCAACAACCGCATATTCACAGCCATGCAAGCTTTCAACACCCGTTACTACCAAGGTATCCGTATCTAGGCCTTCAATTTTTGCGCCCATTTTAATCAGCATTTGCGCAAGGTCAGTAATTTCTGGTTCACGCGCCGCATTACGAATCGTGGTCACTCCATCAGCCACAACTGCAGCCATGAGAATATTTTCAGTACCACCTACAGTCACCATGTCAAAGATAACTTCGCCACCTTTTAGACGACCGTCCACTTTGGCATGCACATAACCATTTTCCACTTCAATTTCAGCACCCAAAGCTTCTAATGCTTTTAAGTGTTGATCGACAGGACGTGAACCAATGGCACACCCCCCTGGAAGCGACACTTGTGCACTACCATAGCGCGCCAGCAATGGACCAAGCACCAAAATTGAAGCTCGCATGGTTTTGACCAGTTCATAAGGTGCAAACTGATTGTTCAATGTAGAGGTATCAGCCTTAACCGTGTCACCTTCATAAGACATTTGAATACCCAGACCCGCAATCAGTTTCACTAGTGTATTTACGTCTTTAAGATTAGGCACATTGGTTAAGATGGTTGGCGTATCAGCAAGAATCATCGCTGCAAGTAAAGGCAATGCTGCATTTTTCGCACCCGAAATACGCACTTCACCTTCGAGCTTAACACCGCCCTGAATTAAAAATTTATCCATTTAGTTCTAAGCTCCGAATAAGCTTGCTTTACGCCATTCTTCTTTGGTCATTGCACGAATAGTTACCGCGTGTACTTCACCGCTGGCAATATATGAATTTAACGGAGCATAAACCGTTTGTTGACGTGCGACTGGGCGCTTGCCTTCGAATTGCTCATCGACGATTCGAAGATCAAACTTACCGCCTTGCCCACTAACTGCAACTTCAGCCTCTGGAAAAGCAGCTTTTAAAATTTCAGTGAGCTGTTCACTATTCATCACAAAGACCTCTTATAGGACCAACGGTGTAAAAACCTGCCATTTTACTATAAATATGAAAAATAAATCATTAACGCATAACATTTTATACATAAAAAAGAGGTCTCTAAAAAACCTCTTTTCGTTTAAAAATCAAACTATGCAAGCACAGGCTGAGATCCAATTTGCATTTTCCGGTATTTGTGTAATTGTCTTTTTAGTTTTTCTGTTAGCTTCTTAATCGCCGCATACATATCATCGGCACTGGCCTGGGCAAACATCTCTATCCCGGGTAAACGAATAATCGCTTCAGCAATGTGATTGTCACTGCCTTTTTTAGTAATTTTGTCTATTTGATGATCTTTTGAAAGTTTGACCTGCATACTGTTTACTTGATCTAAATGTTTTATCATTTGCGCAAATCTAAGGCGAATATTTTCTTCAATTGCAGGGGTAATAGTTAAATGGTGACCACGAATTGTTATTTGCATAGTTCTATCCCTCACCTTCTTTTAGGATTAGAAAAGAATAGCCAAGCCGACCTAATGACAGCAAAAAATACAATCCTGCGCATTTAACATTAAATCATTTCAACTATTCCTTAAGTAAAAAGAGATTCATTATCTTGTCATAATGAATCTCTAGAATAGCCACACTTTAAAATTTAGATCAAGACTTTTCGTTCAGAAGATGAAGGAATATGTAACGACTCTCGATATTTAGCCACCGTTCGACGGGCCACATCAATCCCGTCTTCTTTCAATAAATTAGCAATAATATTATCTGATAAGGGTTTACGTGGGTTTTCTTCAGAAACCAACTTTTTAATTTTGGCCCGAATGGCAATGGAAGATGCTTCCCCGCCCGAAGTTGTTGCCACGTGACTAGAGAAAAAGTATTTCAGCTCGAATAAACCGCGTGGGGTGAGCATAAATTTGTTGGTGGTTACACGCGACACTGTAGACTCGTGTAACTCTACCTCTTCAGCAATCTCACGTAGCACCAAAGGTCTCATCCCTTCTGCACCAATTTCTAAAAACATTTTTTGATGTTCAACAATACAAGTTGCAACTTTTAATAAGGTTTTATGGCGTTCATCTACACTTTTAATAAAATTTTTTGCATCTAACATTTGATTACGTAAATATTGATTATCATTGCTTTGATCGGCACGCTTAATCATATTGGCATAAAATGAATTAATGCGTAATTTCGGCATGATATCTGGATTTAACTGCACCTGCCAATGGGCGTTTTTTTTCATTACCACCACATCTGGAATTTGATAATCCGAATCTTCTTCTTCAAACTCCAGACCAGGATAGGCTTTTAAAGTTTTTAACAGATCAACTGCACATTTTAATTGATCAGGACTCAAACCTGTTTGTTTAACTAATTTTGCTAACTCATTAGAAATCAATAACTCATAATGACTTAATAATTTGATTGCTTCACCACGATACGCTGTTTGCACAGGTAAAATTTCCAACTGGATCAACAAGCATTCAGCCAAATTACGTGATGCCACCCCGGGAGGATCAAGATGCTGAATATGCTTTAAAACCGCAACCACTTCATCATCTTCAACCTCATCATCGTAATCCATAGATTCTAATAAATACTGAACGGTGGTGGTTATTTCTGTAATTTCTGCATCCAAAAAGCCTTTTTCATCCAAAGAATCAACAATACAATGCGCAATTAATTTATCGACCTGTGAAAAATGCAATAAATTAATCTGTTCAAGCAGATGCTCTTTTAAGCCGAAATGACCTTGACGATTGTCTTCACGCTCTTCATATTCAGGTGAGCCTAGACTCGTTGGTTGATGCGTATAAACATCATCCCAATCGGTATCAACCGGTAAATCAACCGGTAAAGTATTGGCATTTAATTCATTGGTTAGGTCTTTATTATCATGTTCCTGTTCTTCCAAAGAAGATAGACTTTCAATATTTGACTGTTCTTCTATTTTTTCTAATAAAGGATTACTATCGAGTTGAGTTTGAATTTCTTGCTCGAGTTCTAAACTAGATAGTTGAAGCAAACGAATGGCTTGCTGCAAATGCGGTGTCAACGACAAGGAGTTCGCAACTCTTAATCCAACCGATAACTTCATAACACCCCTACTCTTTTTTGAACGCTTATTGTAAGCAATTTTTATGCCGATTTATAATTTTATAGCATAAAATTATTAAAAATCATACAATTTTTAAAGTTTGAAAAGATTAGAATTTATTGACCTTTACTGTACTAAAAAATTAGCGAGAAAATAAGATTCCATCGCCAACCTAAATTTACTTCTGGTTATGCCTCATACCCTACAGATTGATTAGCATTTAGCAAAGTTGAACATCCTTCTCAGTCATTTCGATATTTATTTTAAATGTAATTTAAGATTATTTATTGAAGCCACCCTTTATCGAAATCGAACAGGCTGTCCTTGGCATGATTTACCGAAAGTCTTTGGTAAACCCACTCCATGGTTAAGAAGTTCACTTCAGGGTCTAAAACCAATAAGCAACTCAAAATATTTAATTTATTACCAAATGATGCGGATATAGAATAGACCTTTATTGAAATTAATCATGTTCGTATGCATAAACATGCTACAGCAATTAAAAACCAGAATACTGCAAAGAGGGGCGCTAAAAATAGCCCCAACACTCAATTAACATTCGATACCACGGCTATAGTAAAGAGTTTATTGAGTTTACTTTTACCTTAACACACTAATGAGAAATGGCTATTGTTGGACAGAGCTTTCAGCAGCTAACGCAATCCAAAGCTGAATTTGTCACCGGCTTTGTGTCCTACAAAAACCAGGGCC
>NZ_JBYMDJ010000007.1:30675-208399 GCF_057766365.1 Acinetobacter sp. GG23 | reverse complement strand
AGTAAATGTTTATTTAATAAGGCTATACTAAAACAAATGATGAAATAGGTAAAACAGTTTGTTTTCATTATTAAGATCGGATTATCAAATCAAATAGCATTTATATTATCTTCACTAAACTCAGCATCTTTTCAAAACTTAAAAAACTGCAATGAAATAACAGTCAATAAAAACAATAAAAGCCCCTTTCGGGGCTTTTAACTTACATTATTTAAGGGGTAATGCGTTGTTCAACTCTTAATACGCGCCCTTTTAAAGACTGTGATAAGAAAAATAAAATCAAGCTCACAATTGCAGATAGAATGAGCATTGCAATAATAAAGATATTCACCAGACCGCTCATTTGTTCAGCTTGACTAACTTGCTTAGAAACACTCTGCGCCATCGGGGTGAGTGTTTTTCCATAAAGTTGATGCTGCATGGTCCAGAGTTGTTCAGGCTTGAAACCATATTCAATAAAATGGGGATCTGTTTTTTCCGCTTTAACCAACGCTAGAACCTGAGGAATGGCAGCATCTTTATCGACAGGTTTATGCAACAACGCGGCTTGTGCAAGTAAATAAGCCTTTACGGGATTATCTAGATTCGTCTGCTGTAAATATTGTGCCAATTCGCTTTGCTGAATATTTTTATCGTATTGAATCGCTTCGCTATAAGCATTATTTGAACCATCATTTAAATCATATTGCAGAAAGGTTAAGCCTGACCACAACACAATAAAAGCAACCAACCATCCCACAAATTTCAAAATAAAAGACTGAAAACGCGTATAAAAGAAACGTATTTTTTTCAAAAAATGAATGACAAAAAATGCCCCGACAAAAGAAAAAAACAGCTTCAGAATCAGCCAACCAAACCATGACAACAGATTAGTAAAATAATCAGTATGCTGCCCAAGTTCAGCAAGATTTGCATCCACACTCATGGGCATATGCAATTGCTTTAATTCAGTGCTAATTCCAAAAAAGCTATACACAAAATCATGTTGTAGAAATAAAGCTACCACTGAAGCAATAAAAACAGTGCTGCTGGTAATACCTAACAACATTAAATTGCGTTGACGTTTTTTCAACGCCACTACACCCGATTCAATCTGTTGCGGATTCACAGCATATTCATCTAAGGGAGGCAAACGGTTTCTCCTAAAGTGCGAGCAATGAACTTAAGGGTATTCTTAAGATTTATTCACTCCACTGGTACTTGATTCTATAACCAAATGATTCAAATTTTCCTGCAAAGCACGTAAGCGCGTCGTGGCTTCAGCACGTTTCTGCATACCTTCTTTCTGTACCTGAATCACATCATTCACTGTTTTAATGAGGGTGTTTTGCACATGTTCAAGCGTTTCGATGTCAATTACTGAACGCTGATTGGCTTTGGCAGTATCTACCGAGTTTTGATGCAACAAATCCGCATTACGGCGCAACAAATCATTGGTGGCATCATCAATACTATTGGCCAGTTGTACACTGTTTTTCTGCTCATTTAAGGAAATGGCCAAACTGATCTGGTTTTTCCATGCTGGTAAGGTGATGTTTTTAATGGCATAGAACTTATCCACCAGCATCAAGTTATTAGACTGGATAATCCGAATCATCGGCAAGGTTTGCATGGCAGATTGCTGCAAAACCTGTAAATCACTGACCCGTTTTTCCAGATTATTGGCCAGATGATTCAGGTCATAGACTTTTTGAACGGTGGTCTGATCTTGGGGTTGTGTGGTTAAAGATCCGATTTGTTGCTGAATTTCCTGTTCTTTCAATTTTCCGGCAGCAATATAAATGCCCAGTTGTTTATATTCGTCTTGCACACCCTGAAACATCTTATCCAAGGTATCAACACGACTTTTAAGCCCCGATTGTGAGGTTTCAATTTCTTTAACCAAAACATCAATTTGCTCTTTGGTACTATTAAAATTCTGATCGAAATTTTGCTTGGCTCCTTTCATTTTACTGATCAAGCCACCAAAAAAACCGGAACTTTTTTTCTTGTTGAGAATGCTACTGGTATTTAACTGCTGGGCAACCTGTACTACCTGGTTTAGCTTTTGACCGGTCGTGTCCAGGTCTTTGTTCTGCACCAGATTCAGTAGTTCATCGGTATAGCTTGATGTTTTGGTTGCAATATTTTTGCCATATTCCGCCACTGCGGTATGGTTCATTGCAGCTAATTCTTTATGTGCATTCATCACTTCATTAAAGTCTGAATGCTGCAAACCCATTTCTTGTAAATTCAATTGCTGAAATTTTTGCTGAACCATATCAGTGTTCACTTCAGCAGGGAGATCTTTCTGTTCAAAATCAGTCATGCTTCACCTGAATATTCTGTTTAATGTGTAGGTTTCTGAAGGGATTTTCTTAAAGTTTGGATCAGATTCTCTCGGCTATTATCCAGCTTTTCCAATTCAATTGTCGAATTGCTTTGGTTGCTTTGTTTAACATGATATTGCCATGCAGGAATCAAGACTTGCTGCGCCTCTTTAAAACGATCCAGCAAGGTAAACGAGAGCTGTTGAGATAACTGCATTTGTGTAATTGCAATATCATTACTGGCTTGTAAGGTTTGCAGAGTATTAATTTTTTTCGATAATCTTTCTGAAAAATTGTCTAACGGATGCTGATTCTTTACAAAATTAGGATATTCCACCAAGAATTCTTGCGCAGCCATAATATATTTTGCCATTTGTTCACGATGCCCGAGTAACTGCTGAAAACGAGCTTGCGACTTTTGAATCTCGATTTGCAATTTTTGACTTAAATAATTGGCACGGCTGAGCAATTGATCCAAGTTTTTATAATATTCGACCTGCCCAGAACCATATTCCAAGTCAATACCGAGCCACTTTTGCAAAGCATTAAACTTACGTTTTTTTAAATATTTTTTTGAATCTGCCAAGGATTGAATCAACTGTTCTATAGTTGAACTGAGTTGCTGAGTGAGATGTGGATCGACACCATTCAATAACACCGACTGTGCTTGAATAAGTTGATCAGCATAATGATTCAGACGATATTGATCATTCAGCAAAGGCACCAAATCATTACGCTGAATGGAGAGAAGTTCAGCCCGATTCACTTCAATTTCAGCCAAAGGAACGAGCACATCTATCTGGGACATAATATTAGAAACTCAATAAAATCATTTTTATAGTAAGCTTTTTAGAAAAAATATCATGTAGAGTTTTGCAATTGCTGTTTGCTATAAATCATAAATTTGATAAGAAATTTAATCAAAGTTTGAACAAGATTTAAAAAATAAAATTTACATCGCTTAATTCTATCTTTTGCTCATTTCGTTCACTACGTTGAAGATGAATATGTGAAGCATTGGATAACCTGCACCTCCTTCTCAGAATCATTTTTAAGCTTCTAAAAACTTGAGTAATGCAGAGTGACAAGTTTGACTAGAATCTCAAGTTATGCACTGAACTTTGATGCTCATAAATATTTTTTTGCAAAAATCACTTTCACAGATTTAAAATAATAATCTATAAACAATATATTTCAGACACTTAAATAAAGAATGATTCAATTTACTGATCAGGTTTTCTGAATTCCTTTAACACAACGATAATCCTGCCTGCATGATTATCGAGTACTTATAGTTAATTATCACTCGGTTCTTCATATCGCATCACTTTGTATTAATTCTACAAACTAAAACCCCCTCAAAGTCTTTGATAGCATTGGTTTGAGCTATTTTTAGCCCTATATCAAAATAGTGACTATTAGTGAAAGCACGCAGGCGGGAGGGAACTGCGTTTAGCCAAGAAACGCCTGCCCTTTCTAATTTAAATAGAGTGAAAATAAGTTATAAATGTGTTGAGATTACAGTTAGTAAAAGACTTGGAAGATAAGCTACAAGTAGCTGTTAAACTTGGTAAGCGGGATAATGCTGAATACCTTAAAATAGAACATCATAGGCAAGCTCACTTACGAACATGCATAGAAGAATCTAAAGGCGATTAGACCATAAAAAATATTTCTGACTTAAAATCAAAATAGAGTGTTCTTTGGATTTTGAGAAAAATATTACCTATTAACAGCTTAAAGTCATTCACCAGAATCACACAAAATGATCTATAAATAATGTGCTGATCCGAACCTTAGTTATTTAAAATTTTAACCAGTAGCAATGATGATCAATCCGTTTTTTCTGTCCCCAATAAAACCAATTTAAAAAGGATACTGCGATGAACGAGCGAATGAAAGCACTGGAAAAATCAATTATAGAGCTAATTCCAGAACTCACTGACATTTATAAAGATTTCCATCAAAACCCGGAACTTTCCATGCAGGAATTCAGAACTGCTAAAAAAGTCGCGGAGTATTTGCGACCTTTAGGTTATGAAATTCATGAAAAAATTGGCATCACTGGTATTGTAGCCCTACTATCCAATGGTGCTGGCTCGACGGTAATGCTGCGGGCAGACATGGATGCACTGCCGATGCCAGAAAAAACTGGCCTGCCTTATGCCAGTCAAGTCACAGGCGAAGCTGCTGAAGGAGTTAGAACCAATATCTCTCACATGTGTGGACATGATTTACATGTTGCATGGCTCATGGGCGTTGCCAAAATCCTATCCCAGCATAAAGAAGCCTGGAGTGGAACACTGATGCTGGTGTTTCAACCAGGTGAAGAAGTTGCCCAAGGTGCATTAGCCATGATTGAAGACATGCAAGATAAATTTCCTAAGCCCGATATTATTTTGGGGCAGCATGTAATGGTAGGAAAAGCCGGCACTGTAGGCTATAAGGCAGGTGCCATTTTAACTGCGGGTGATAGTTTACACATTACCTTTCATGGTCGGGGGGCTCATGGTTCGATGCCGCAAAATTCGATTGATCCTGTCATGATGGCCGCCTATAGCGCAGTACGCTTACAATCAATTGTTTCCCGGGAAATCTCCCCCCAAGATAGTGCCGTGTTAACCATTGGCAGTATTCAAGCAGGAACTAAAGAAAATATTATTCCAGATACTGCTGTAATGAAATTGAATATGCGCAGTTATAAAGATTCTGTCCGCGATAAGATGCTGAATTCAGTCAAACGCATTTGTAGCTGCGAAAGTCATGCTTCGGGTGCGAATGATGAGCCTGAGATCAAATTTATAAACAGTTATCCTGTCACTGAAAATGATCTACAGGCAACCACCAAGCTAGAACAAAGTTTTATCGATTTTTTTGCTGAACGTGCTTATGTCACGGCACCTGTCACTGCCAGTGAAGACTTCAGTTACTTTGGCCGTAAATGGGGCGTTCCTTATGTGTTCTGGTTTGTAGGTTCCACCGAGGCCAACCAATGGGAACAAGCCGTACAAAACAATACTGTGGCACAAATTCCTGCCAACCACTCATCTCTATTTAAAATTGAACTGGATCCGACCGTGAAAACAGGTTTGGAAGCCATGCTGACTGCAGCATTAACCTGGTTATAATCCTGGTCTCGTAGGTAAAGGGAGACATTAAATCATGCCTCATAGTACTTACAATCCCGTAAACAAAGGGGGCAATCAGCTTGATTATATGCCCCCTGCAATCTTCTCAAACTTCTGCATTCCAAAAATCTAAATTTCAAGTTTTCTTAGCTTTCGGAACCGTGAGCATGATAGATAGGATAGCAATCACGATCATCAGCACGTTAAACCCTAGTGCTATGATTGCAGCCTCACGCACGGCCAGGTTGTCCTGCCGCCCGGAAAATGTAATCACCCCTTCCAACCACATAATGCTTTCATTATTAGCACTAAATGCAGTGAAAATTGCGGCTGAGATCGCTACGCCAAAGGCGGCACCCAGTGACGAAGCCATTTTGTAGATGCCTGAACCCGCACCAGCCTGTGCATCAGGCAAATTGGCCAGTGCTGCATCGGTAGATGGGGTGGCATAGAAAGCCAAACCTACACCAAATAACGAATAGCCGATGATGGCGAGGATTTTATAGTCTGTCAGGAATAGATTAGCCGGTGACAGCAGTACAATCGACAAGCCGGTAATGAGACAGCCCCAGATCATCGGCTTACGCGCACCATAAAGTTTCAATAATTTCTCGCCGACACGAATGAAAGCGATGATGGCAATTGCATACCCTAGGGTCAGCATACCTGCGGCCTGGGCAGTCATATTTCCGCCAAACTGTACCAACTGCAGCGATACAATCAGCGTACCAGCTACCGCATTGAGTAAGAAGTTGGAGATCGTTGCACCAGTATAAGTGGCGTTTTTGAACAGGCTGAAGTCGAAGAAAGCATTGGGCGACTTGGATTCAATTTTTAGAAAAAGGGCGCCAACCACCACTGTTATAGCGATCAGTCCAAGTGATAATGGACTGGCCCAGCCAAAATTATTACCCTGAGTGACGACGACCTGCAATGCCACCATGGCAACCATGAAGGTCAGTACACCTGGTAGATCAAATTTATAATCCCCTCTGGTTGCAGCCTTGCTCTCCGGTGTGCCACGCATCATCCATAGGCCCAATATGCAAACTGCAATTGACACAAAGAAAATTGAACGCCAGCCAAAGTTTTGCGACATCAGGCCACCAAACAATGCGCACAAGCCAGAACCGCCCCATGACCCAATCGACCACATGCTGATGGCGCGTTGACGTTCTGCACCGTCCCAATAGGCTTTCACAACTGCCAAACTGGCTGGCATGATACACGCTGCCGAAAGACCCTGCAGCGCACGTCCGACTAACAGGACCGGTACAGCAAGCTCACCTGTCGGTGTCAGGCCAACCAGCAGAGAGCCAATGATGTTGAGATAGAAACCAATGCGTACGATCTTCATGCGGCCAATTCGGTCGGCTAGCCCACCCATGACGACGATAAAGATGCCGGAAAACAGTGCGGTGATTGCCACTGCGCTGTTCATACTATTGGCTGTCATACCAAGGTCGCGACTCATGTCGGGTGCGATATTGAGAGTTGTTTGGGCAAACAGCCAAAAGGCCATGACCCCCATGATGATGCCAAACAGCAGGCGATCGTTACCTTTAAATGCTATGTTGCTTGTCGTGGAATTCATAAAAAACTCCTTTGTTATTCTTAATATAGCTCTGTGGTGCCCAGAAATAATCTCGTCGTTACTATCTAGCTGAATAGCATAGATCATATTGTGCACATCTATTCCCTTTCAATCTTTCTTATATCTTTGCTCAAAAGGTTTAAGACTTAAACTGCCATTAAAAAAATATAACTCATATTACTTTCAGCCTAAATGAATCTTTGTTGTGTTTTGTATTAACCCCCGCAAGAAAACGGACAATTAATTCGCTAATTCCAATAATGTTGGTTGTTGAAGTTCGGAAAACAGAATGAGTTAGGCAAATGTTAGAAGCTGAAGCTAATACTCACATTTAGAATTACCAAGGCAGGGTTAAAAGATTCAGGATTTCAGCAGCACGGATCTAAATAATACGATGATCTAGAAGGTCTTGCAGGACTAAAAGACGTTGAATTTCTTTGTAAGATATAGACACCAACATAGCAAACCGACCGCTTCGATAATCGCAAAAGTGCATATTCTTAAAGCCGACATTTTTATTTTGGGCTTACATTTTTGATTTTGTATAAGGTGTATTATGTTAATTTTAGAAATTCTTAATTTTTAAATATTTTGGAGCATTAGTTTTAATGAATCAATTGGAGCTAATCCTTAAAACCTTTCATGAATATGAGTTTAAGGAAGGGTTAGATGATTTATTTTATTTGTATGGTAACTTTCTTAAAGAAATCGATCCAGAGGTTAAGCTCGAATATAAACAAGATACAGCCTTCTTCAAAGCTCTGAAAATACTGTTAGAAAGTGGTGATATTTCTTTATTTTATAATTTAAACTATAAAGAGCCATCTAGAGATGGAGAGTTGCTGCTTGGAAGCCCACAAGACCAAATTGAACAGCTACAACAAGTTTGGCTTGGTAGCTTTGCTATCCATCAAATGGATCAAAAAAAAATAATTCTCTAGGATGGTACTTCTTGATAAATTGCCCTTACGCATTAGCTCATAAACTTTATGATAAAGATGGAAAATTCATCCGTTGGTTATATACAGACTAGCTGTCTTAAGACTTAATTAAGGGAGTTAATAACTAATATTTAATATAATACAAATGAGTAAAACCAATAAAATTCAATTTAAAGTCTAATTATATTTAAAATCCCCAGAAGACATTCAAAAATGGGCCTTGGATACTTTAGAAATTAATCCTTCAGATGAACTAGCTTTAGAAGTATATTTTTTGGCTGTTCATTAAGAGACTATTGAATATTTTAAAAAGATACATATCACTGATCTTGATATAAATGCGAGAAATAATGTAATCCATAAATTATTGAATGAGTATGTTCTTAGTCTCAGTACTTCTATTTAGTCAAAAGAGGATATTTATTCTTTTTTTCAAAAAATTACTTTAATTTCAGAATACTTAGAAAATAAAAATTTAAATAATTTACTTATTTCATATGATGATGAATTATATTTAGCCTTAAAAAATTATTCACTATTATAACCTATGGAAATATTTTATAACTTTATAAAAGATCTCCAAAAATGGTAAAAACAAAACCCCATTCAACATAATGGCGCTTATACGAAACGAAATATAAAAAATATTTTTTTCATGTAGTTAAATAATTCCGATCTACCTAAAAACAGCAAAAAACTGGCTTAAAAACAAGTCGGAATTTTTAAACTTTTTTGATATATTCTGCCAGTAAAATCGATTACTTTATATTCAAGACGAAGCTTTTTTCAGTGTTCCTAGTCTTCCTAGAGCAAAAAATATCCCCCAATATCTTCGGATATAATGGAGACAGTTTTTGGCCGATCTTGTACGCATTTGCTTACATCAATTCCCGCCCTTTGCGGCTATACGATCTTGGGGTAATTTCCTATGATGGATTCATCAGGAACAGGAAGTTCCACACAATAATAAGAACATAGATACGCACAAGGACAGTAAGGTACGACAGGAGTTATACCAAGCGAACCAATACGAAAAACCCCGACAGGATACCGGGGTTTTTTTATGCATAAATATTTTTATAAAAGTAGGATAAGTTTTAGCTACTCACTCGTAGATAAAAGCTCATAATCTTTAAATTGAATGACCTCTACCCCAAGCCGCTCATTGATCTGTTTCATTAGATTTTGATAGTAGACAATTTCATTGTAATAAAAAACTTTCGCGGCTTTCTCAACATCACCAAAGCCCCCTGCATTTTACGGTACCACGCCGATCAGTTGTGGTGGAATACGATGGCCAGCCAACTACTCATCACGACTGGCAATCTTAATATTATAAAACCCATCTTTAGCAGCTACCTCAGCCAGAGGAATAACATTCGCCCCTTTTTCTTTTCCTCCTGATGTATAGAGTAATAAATTTTTAAAGTTGTCCGCCCCTTTTAAATTTTCCAAAGCATCTTCTAATGCGTCTACATTATTTTGAGTTTGTAATGCATATGCTGATGCAAGGACTGGCCAAACGGTATTGGAAATAGTGTCGGTGCAATAATTGCCAAAATAATGATCTAACACCGGTCATGGCCAACGATTTAAAAACCATAAATTTATCCCATGTGGACCAGACCAATGAATCGGATCTGAACCTGTTACAACGCTTGGTCAAACAGAACGGTGCCGAAATGGCGGTGAAAGAGACCGCTTACTTATCATTAAAGCCGGTTCTGCAAGAACCTATTCAGGTAAAGATCTACCTACCCTAGTTTTGACCAGGAACGACGGTGATCAATTTCGTTATAACGAACAAGATCATGAGTCTGACCATACCAGTGTATTAGCTAGCTATCAGGACACATGCAAAGCGAAATGTGACAAAGGGATTACAGGTGAAAAGAGTAAAGTGAAACATTTGAAAGGAACATTTGCCAATAGAGAATAAGCTGAACGCGCAAGTAAAATAAAAGTGGCTGAAATTAAACGGCAAATGGCAAAGTTCAGTATTACTACAGCTTATGGCCTACCTGAATTTAATGCAGAATCACCCATGAAACTACAGGGATTTAAAACTGAAAATAGACAAGCTAAAATGGATCATGGAAAAAGCCACTCATACATATACCAAATTAAACGGACTCGTGTCTCAGTTGAATCTAGAATCAGATCTAAAAACAACCTAAATCAAATTTATAATTTTCTAGTTAAAAATGTATTACCTAAATCTTTATATTTTAATTTTGGCATAATCATTTTTATCAGGCATAAAGCCAAGCAAGAAATAGAGAACATTTCAAAAACTTCAAATGATTCAGTAAGTAATAATAAAAATCCATAAAATAAAAAGATACAAATCAAACTTAAACCTATTGTTTTAAAATAAGTTGTAATAAATACTCCATATAAAAATGCTGAGAACAATATATTAAAATGTCTATTCATTCCGATTTTATCAAAAGTAATGATTAGTAAACAAATAGCTAAAATAGAACCCAAAAAAACAAAAGTATTTTTTATGACTAGCATTTTAATTACTTAACCTATAAACAATTAATAAAAACCTTCTCCCGAAGTAAATTACTCCGGGAGAAGGTACCCCATATACACTACATTTTTATTGTGTTCAAAATTATTATAACTCGTTATTTTAATTTAGAAGTTCTCCAGATTAACTTCTAAACTTATATTCGGTTTTATTTAATAATGAACACTTGTTGTATGTGGAAGAAGTATAAGTAATATTAAATTTAACGATGTAATCTTCAGCTTACATAATTGTGAGAAATATCTTACAATTGTACTTTTTTTAAACAGATTTTTAAAAGTATTTAAATTAAATATATATTTATTTCAATGGTTTATTTTTAACAACTTTTCTAGCTTACATAATTATTTAACAATTCACCTTAAAACGAGTAAAAAAACTTTACATTCTTTAATTTTAGTAAATATTTTTATACCATTCGTTATAAAAATTTAAACACTTCATGCTGGTAGAGCTGCTAATACACTTATGTTAAAATATTATTTTTCTTAGTAAAATAAAATATTTAATATTTTCCTCTCACTGTTATTCAACAGTGGAAATAAGCTAATGGAGAAATAAGCTAATGGAATTTGTTCGAGTTTTATACGCAAGCAAAGCTACAAGTCTCCATCCGAATCTCAAAGAAGATTTAATAGAAATTCTAAATACTGCTGTAGATTTCAACTCTCGTAATGAAATTACGGGTGTACTTTACTATGGACATGGATATTTCGTTCAATGTCTTGAAGGACGTAAAAGTAAAATTGATGAACTGCTTTACTCTAAAATATTGAAGGATCCGCGTCACAAAAATTGTGAAATACTATTTTATGAAAAATGTGAAAAAGGGTTATTTAAACATTGGAATATGAAATTTGCCCCGGTTAATAAAAAACTTGGAGCCTTTTTTCAAGAAAAACACTTGGATGATTTTAATCCTTATCTACTGACTAGTGAGACTATCCCATTATTCATTAATCTTCTTGCTGCAGAGTATGGGCTTGAAGCTCATAACTATGAAGTGACTGAATGAGAGTCTTTTTAAACAGAATAGTAGATATTGGGAAAACATATGATTATTAGATTATGTTATGCCAGTATTCGTCATGAATCATCAAATGACCTTATTGAAGACCTAAATAGCATATTAAGTACTGCACGAAATTTTAATAGAAAAAATGAAATTTATGGAGTTCTATATTATGCTAATAATCATTTTTTTCAATGTATTGAAGGTGAAAATCACATAGTTAAAGAATTGTTTCAACGCATAAAAACAGATACTAGACATCAAAACATTATTGAATTCGAGATTACTTCAATTGATACCATTAGTTTTAAAAATTGGTCAATGAAATATGTTCAGAAATGTTCCAAGATTGACCTGTTTTTTAACAATTTAGGTTTTAAGATGTTTACTCCCACTGCTCTCAAAGATGAAAATTTGAATATTTTTTTAAAGGTGCTTTTATGCGAAAAACAAGTTTCGATTCGCAAAAAGGTTGGTTTAAATCTACGAGGAGTAACGCCTTATTTATAATTAAAATAGCGATCTGATTTTATGCATGATTATAAATTATAGCTTTATTAAGTAGTTTAAATCATTGATTTTTTATTTATACAAGCCATTAAATCTCTTACTTTATAATAAAAATAATTTAATAGTTTTTTATAGTAATTTATTAGTAATATTTTTATCACTTACGAATATCTAATCTTGGAAGTAGTATCAATAGCAATCACTTTAAAAAGCTTGTCATTAAATTTTATTGTTTGGTATAAATTCGCAGAATCTAGATGTTGCCAAAGTTCTATATAAAAAAATTCTGAAGTTTCAGAATAAATCCATAACCACTGAATTGTCTCAACTTTATTCACTGGATCAAAAATTGAATCTTTAACTTTTTTTAAATTATGTAAGTTAAATTTTTCATCTTGCAGAGTAATTTCATTAATATTCATAATTACTACTCGTTCTTTAAACTTTTTCTTATTAAAGAGTAGCAAAATAAAATTTTAATGACACTTATTTTTGTAAGATTTTTAATACTTATATAAGTTTAAGGTAATTTTAATATTTATTAGATTTTAATTTATTAACAAGAAAAGGGACTAATAAACATTAAAAAACGCCTTCAGGTCTAAGTTATTCTAAATATTACATTTTTTAATAGTAGTCCTTATTTATTATTTTACTTTTATGTTAACCCAACCAAAGCCAAAAACTCACCTTCAGGGCTTCAACAACGTTCTTTAGAACTTCTGTATAGTTCGGTCAAGTATGTCTCCCAAGATTCGTTATTCCCCCTTATATAACGCTCTAATTGCGGTTTCAATAGCAAAGAGAAATCCCCAAGCAACATAGTGTTGTGGCAAAATAGGTTCCTTACCTATTTCATAATTTAATGTTTTTAATATAAGTTCAATTTCAGATTTATAAATACGACGTAAACATGCTTTAGGTTTTTTGGATTGTGTGATTTGCATCCAAGGATTTTCATTTAAATTAAGAAGTATTTTTTTGCATAAGTAAATATTGGTCTGTAATGTGAAATTTCTTTAAGTACCGTGTTTTCTCCAACTTCTTGTAATTTTTTATTTCTCCAATTCGTCAAATCTTTTGGACTAATGTCATAAATGGATTTCTGTGCCAATGCCCCAAATTTATTTTCAAAATTATTGTATTGGCCTTTGATCCAAGCACGTGATGACTTTGAATCCTTCCACTGATCAACGTTTTAGTATTATTGATTATTCAAATCTCTAAACGTAAATTTAGGTTTAATCTCACCATTCTCAATTTTAGTTTGTGATCTTAATTCTAATAATTTAAGTGCTGCCCACTGTCCACATTCTTTTGCAGTGTCACGAGTGCAGTAATATCTTTTACTTTGATATGAGACAGTAATTGTAAAAGTCTCGCCTCTTTTCCTGGGAGTTGGTATTTTCATTTTGTTGCTATCTATCTTGACGTAAATTTAACTGCAATATCGGCAAATAGTACAATTATAAAGATAGTGCAGATAACAGCGAACATTATTCAAGACAATAAAAAAGAGCTTTAAACTACTTTTTTCGCTTAAAACCCTTATAACATAACGTTTGGAATCTTGGTAGGTATAAGCAGACTCGAACTGCTGACCTCTACGATGTCAAATATAATTTAACTTAAATAATATCAAAAATTTAACTTCTGCCAGTCGTATATTTGTCGTATTTCATCTCGTTCCCATCAATATAAACAGCCCCCAATCAGTATGTTTAATGACAGACATTAAGCTATTTATAAGCAAAATATATTTGCAAGATTGAATAAATATTTCAGGTATAAATTCTATTGATCTAAAATTTTGAGTCATAAAAAAAATAGGTTACTTTAGTTACCAATATTATTATTTATATATAAACATATGAAATAATTAAGATTATAGTGAATTTATAAAAGTTACTTTTAGGTTACTTTTAAGTTACCAGTAACCGATTTTTTAGGTTACCACTAGTAACCTTTTAAGTTTTTGTTTTTTAAAAATTTATTGATTTTTAAATTGACTTGGTAACCCGAAGTAACCTAATAAAAGTTACCAAATATTTTATTAAAAATTAATAACTTATATATTGTTTTTAATGTCGGTAACCTAAATTGCACTTTTATTTTTGCACTTATAAAATCATTAAGTAATTCTATTTATTAATTTATATCTTTTAATTTGCATCAGATCGCATCACTTTGCATCAAATCTACAGACTAAAACCCCCTCAAAGTCTTTAATAGCATTGGTTTGAGCTATTTTAACCACTGCATCAAAATAGTGACTTTTAGTGAAAGCGCGCAGGCGGGAGGGAACTGCGTTTAGTCAAGCAACGCCTGCCCTTTCTAATTTAAATAGAGTGAAAATAAGTTATAAATGTGTTGAGATTACAGTTAGCAAAAGACTTGGAAGAGGAGCTATAAATGGCTGTTAAACTTCGTAAGTGGGATAGTGCTGAACATCTTAAAACAGAAGAAGATATGCAAGTTTACTTACAAACATGCATAGAAGAATCTAATGGTGATGCAGCATTTATTGCTAAAGCTCTAGGGAACATTGCAAAAGCTAAAGGCATGATCCAACTAGCTAAAGATACAGGGCTAGGTAGAGAAAGCCTTTATAAAGCACTTTCTGGTGATGTTAACCCTAGCTTTGATACCGTAATTAAAATTGTAAAAGCACTTAATTTACGTCTAGCAATTTAACATTAAATATTCGATAAAAATGGGAGCCTAGCTCCCATTTTTGTATAAGCCCAAAATAGAGGTATGCGCTTTTGCTATTTTCTTAGCGGACGGTTTGATCTGGTAATGTCTATGTCGGATAGAGGAAATTTCTACTTGGTAATACCAAAAAAAGCTTGAATATAATTCAAGCTTCTGAAGTCTTATTTAATTCTTTCAATTTGAATTACATCAATATCTGTAGGTTTTATTCGGTGAGTATCTATCTCACCTATTATACTCACTTTATCACCTGCTTTAAGTTGCATAGGTTTCCATAGATCATCATCCACATCAATTACAATTGAACCTGTAGAATCTTTAAACTCAAAATCATCACCTGAAATATGCTGGACTATAGTACCTTTTAAGGTTACCCCTGTTTCATCTCTTAAAGTTTTTGCTTTTGCAACAGTTACTACATTTTTGGTAGCCTCTTTCAGTAAAGCTACATCTGATTTAGCAAAAATTAAACTGCTACCCAATAAGCAGAGCCCAGTAATTGTAGTTAAAAGTATTTTGTTCATGAGTATTACTCTTATTTATGATGGTCTTCTTATATAACCAACTTTTTATAGTTCATAGATTATGTTTTGTAATATTCTGATAGAGCATTGTCATCACTTAAAAAATAAGAAATCTCCCCTATTTATCATAATGGAGCTTATACGGAATAAAAGAGTCTAGATCTCTGGTCTAGGCTTCGAATAATTCGTATTATATTAATTTTAGAAAATCTTAAGCCTTTAAACGCATTCTTTTAAAATTTAATGATCTGATCATTCACCACTGTAATGAAGGCGTTGACTAACTTTATTCTCCTATAATGCAAATAGCGTTTATCAACCCTCACTATTTAAGTATATTACGGCACAGTAAAATATTTGAAGTGCCAAATGAGTTTTAAAACATCCATTGAAAAAACCTATCAAAGCAACTTAAAAGCATGGCTGGCAGTTATCGCTGTCGCTTTAGCTGTTTTTTCTGTAGTGAGTGCGGAAATGCTTCCTATTGGATTATTGACGCCTATCGCAAAAAGTATGCAGCAGCCATTAGGTCATACCAGCCTCATTATTTCCACACCATCTTTAGTCGCTGCCATTATTGCCCCATGTGTCGTTCTAGTTTTTAACCGTATTAATCGTCGTCAATTACTACTTTTTTTTATGCTGTTATTGTTTATTTCAACACTCGTTTCAGCAATGACTGACGCATTCCACTGGTTATTACTGGCGAGGGTATTATTCGGGATTTCTATGGGCGGTATTTGGGCTTTAGCAGGCACTCTCGCTGTTCGTTTAATGCCTCCAGCACAAGTCGGAATCGCCACTTCGATTATTTTTAGCGGTATTGCTGCTGCATCTGTATTGGGCATACCTGCAGGTGTATATCTAGGTGATTTATTTGGCTGGAGAATAGCCTTTATCTGTGTAGCCATCTTGGTTGCGATTGTATTTGTCATGCTCTTTTGGTCATTACCTTCTTTACCCATTCAAAAAGTAAGTACGTGGCGAAGTAGTTTATCGGTACTTAAAAAACCGAATATTATTATTGGATTATGTTTGACCTTGTTTATCGTGACAGGTCATTTTTCTGCCTATACTTTTGTTCGACCTGTATTACAAGAAATCGCTCACTTCTCTGATGCATCCATTGGCGCTTTATTGTTAATTTATGGTGTTTTTGGAATTTTAGGTAATTTTGTTTTAGGTTTTACGATTCAAAAATTTTTATGGCAAACATTATTTAGCATTGCTTTTTTATTAAGTACAACTTTACTGTTATTCATATTTTTTGGTGATTTCCTATTTTTAAATATTGTCTTGTTCTTAATTTGGGGATTTGCTTATGGTGGCGTTTCGGTCTCATTAATGACATGGATGATTCGCTCAGCGCCTAAACAGCTCGAATTAGCTGCTGCATTTAATGTTGGTGTATTTAACCTTTCAATCGGATTAGGTGCTTTTGCAGGTGGGCTAATTTATGACGGTATTGGACTTTGGTTGAATCTCATTTTTGCAAGTGTATTGACCTGTATAGCCGTTATTGTGGTCTTTCTAAATCGGAGCAAACAAGCCGACATCTAAAGTTCAATCCTGCTTATATTCTTGTATTTAAAATTTTAAAAATTGAATTTATTATTTAATTTAATACTAGTGTCTTAATTCTAAGATCGAAATTAAGGCACTGGACATGTTTTAATTTTTCTTAATTAATCATCTGAACCTCCTAAAATATTATGGAATATTGAAAATTTTTCAATGTTCTGGGACTTCCCCGGGCAAAAAGTATCCCCAATTTCTACGGATAAATAGGAGCAGTTTTTAGCCAACCTTGTAAGCATTTTCTCACATTAATTCTAGTATATGACTACTAGTTCTAATATTTGAAAGTTCATATGATTAATACATCAGAAACAGGATGTTCCAGAACGTAAAAAGGAATTTTATGTTCTAACGCAAGGAATGTGAGGTACAACAGGATGTCGTACCAAGAACGGAATATAAAAAACCCCAGCAGGATGCCGGGGTTTTTTATGTAAAAATATTTTTATAAAAGTAGGAGTGGTTTTAGCTACTCACTTGTAGATAAAAGCTCATAATCTTTAAATTGAATGACCTCTACCCCAAGCCGTTCATTAATCTGTTTCATTAGATTTTGGTAGTAGACAATTTCATTGTAATAAAAAACTTTCGCGGCTTTCTCAACATCACCAAAGCCCCCTGCATTTTGCGGTACCACGCCAATCAGTTGTGGTGGAATACGATGGCCAGCCAACTGGTCATCACGACTGGCAATCTTAATATTATAAAACTCATCTTTAGCAGCCACCTCAGCCAGAGGAATAACATTCACTCCTTTTTCTTTTCCTCCTGGCGTATAAAGTAATAAATTTTTAAAGTTGCCTGCCCCTTTTGAATTCTCCAAAGCATCTTCTAAAGCGTCTACATCACCTTGAGTTTGTAATGCATCAGTCATATGAAGAATAAAACCTGCATGAGCACCATTTTTATAATAGCGTCGACGGAATAAGGTGGCAGATTCATTCAGTAGAATCGCATTCACACTGCTTAAATAATTGGGGACGCCATACACCTCTTGCCCAATGTCTGATTCAAATAAATGGATCATGTCTTGAGGTGTAAATTTATGGTTTTTAGTCTGGTCATAATCCAGCTGAAAATAACTTTCCAAATCCAGACCACGACGCATATTTAATGCAGGTCGAGATCCGAGTCCAATGATCCCCCCAAAACGATTTCTTTTGATATGTACATAGCAGTTTGCAAAAGTCAGAAGGTTTAATGCCAAAGCATTAAATTCATGACGGCTTAACCAAGGATGAGGAATAAAATCGCTGGTTAAAATATTGCGTTTCACAATTAACGCACTGGTGTGGTGACTGGTTGCCCGGAATAGTTTAGCAGTGGCCAACATGTCATAGGGCAAGTCATACCAATCCTGCCATTTCGGACAATAGCCATATTCAAACAAAGCATGCCCATCCAGTACCGGTTCAGGTTGCCCAAAGTTTCGACAGATAATTGAAGTTTTGGCTGATACTTCCGTCGGTGCCTCAGCCCAGGCTGAAGAAAATGGACTAAACCGTTGGAGAGGTTTAGGAATAAAATTATTTAAGTTCATGATTTGAATACTCGAATTCGGCTACGTTGTGCGCCTTGTTGTGATGCATCAGTGGTATCAATAATCGGAGCATTCTCTAATCCGTTCATGATTGCCCATGCCATGTCACCATGACCGTTTTCAGCAGATCGAGTGGTAATAAGCGTTTTATTACCACCCCCACTGGTGAGTGCTTTTTTAATTGAAAGAAAGGCCTTGGCCACAGTAGTAAGACCAGCATCAAAATGTAAGCGTCTTTTTTGAAACAGTTCTTTTGCACGTAAGCCCATACGTATTTTCAATTCCGGGTTATAGTTCAAACGCGTTAAAGCCGGGAAAAACTTAGCCACATGCTCTGCGACAGCAATACCATTACCGGTATTGTCTATGCCTATAAACATGACGTGATAACGTCCACACACCTTTTTAATGTAAAGCGCCTGTTCCTGTGCGGTCAGTCCCTTGAACTGTTTTACTTCTAAAATCCGATAGGGTTCTAAGGGGGTACGTGGCGGTGCAATCACGGCCAAGGCAGCATTGTCACCGGTAAATGAGGGGTCGTACCCCAACCAGACATCACCTTGATAGTGAGGTGTTTCATTGGGATGGAAATCATTCCAGACTTCCCATGAATCCACCATATTGGGAATGATATCTTTGAGTGGGAAATATGAGCCTGAGTCATCAATAAAATCACAATCAAACAAGTTGGCAAACTCATCATCACCATATTCTGCAAGCAAGTCATCACGATCAAATAGGTCACAGCCTTTGGCTTCAGCATCATCTAAAGTGACAATCTGCCGAGTCTTACGGTCGGCACATTTCACAGGTAATTTTAAAGCGGTTTTACTGATATCAATTTCAATCGGTAATTTGCGTTTACTGTCTGTGCCTGTCCAAAATGCATAGGCTTCATGCAAAATACTGGAAGGCGTGGACATATAAATTTGCTTGTACATTTTTTGCGAAGCCATCGCACTGGCCACTTTTTTGAATTTCAGAAAATTACGAATCCAAAAAAATTCATCCATGATGACATCACCGTGTCGACCTTGGGCTGTCAGGGCATTCGTTCCCAGGTAATAAACGGTCGCTTGTCCATTCGGTCCATTAATGACAATGGGATCTCCGGTCAGTTCAATCCCACACACCTCAAGTACAAAGGCTTTAATGTATTCAATAAACTGATAGGCCTGCGCCTTGGAAGCAGACATGAAGATTTTGTTCTTGCCTGTTTTCAGCAAATCAATCAACGCCCATAATGCAAAAATATAGGTCGCACCAATCTGCCGGGATTTCAGCAAAATGAAAATCCGTGACCAAGATATGGCATTCATCCATTCCTGTTGATACAGATATAGATATTCTTCAAAGGCTTGTTCTAGTTTCTGTAAATCTTCTTCAGTCAGCTGATTTTTCAGTTTTTGCTTACGTGGTTTATTGTTCCGATTTTCAAGTTTAGGATTGAGATCCGCTTGTGTTCCCCCTTCACGATAGCGTTCTATTCGTGCCCAACGTTCAAATTGAACCCCGATAAAATCCATTTCTTTATAGTTGGCATTGCTCTTCCCATCCATAAATGTCAAAGCCATATAGCGGACTTTTAACCCCAAAGTCACGTCATCAAATAAATCGGCTTTTTCCCAGGCATCACGCTGTTTCCAACTTTCGACTGTGGCGCGATTTTCTTCGATTTGTTTGGCAATTTCAGAGACAGACATGCCCATCGCAAACAGGATTCGTCCATGTTGCCGGGGATTCATAAGGTCGAACTGTATAGGTTGAGGTGTATTCATGCCCTCATGTTGCCCCATACGCAGATTTTCCCGAAATGGAAAAATCCTGATTAAGCGTTAAACAGGATTCTAGTCGTTGCGGCACCTATCCCCTTACAAGCAGACTGCATACATCAGAAACATAGATGGAAATTTGTATGGGACTTGCAGGTGAAGGGCGTGTTGAAAAACGTTTTCGAGTTGCACGTGAAGGTCAGACAGTTGATGGACGTGAACTGACTGGACAGGAAATTCAGCAGATGGGTTCAAGTTACAGTCTGGAAAAATATGGGGCACGAATCAATCTCGAGCATTTTTCAGGATGGTCACCCGACCCCCCATTCAATGCCTATGGCGACATCATCAAAGTTGAAGCTGTGCAGGAAGATGGCAAGTGGTCCCTTTATAACACCATTTCTGCTTTGCCGAACTTTGTGGCCATGAATAAAAATGGTCAGAAAATTTATCCATCAATCGAGTTTTATCGCAACTTTGCCGGGACAGGAACTGCCTATCAGGTGGGTCTTGGTTTGACCGACACCCCGGCTTCACTCGGTACTGAACCTATCAAATTTTCAGCTAATCAATTTGCAGTACGCACTCAACCCAATGCGGAGATTTTTATGTCTATTCCGACAGCACCGGCTGAACAGAACCATTCAGTTCCCAATGATCAAAAAGGTTTTTTTGAGCAGCTCAAAAGCATGCTTACACCGGGTCAACCAAAACCCGCCGCTCAGCCTGACGATTTCCAGGCCGTGGTGACCCAAGGTTTAGTGACTGCTTTAAACGGGATTAAGGATCTGAATGATAAATTTAGTGCCTTGTCCACTCAACCGTCTGTTCCAGTTACCAAAACGGCACCAGTCACCCAAAATACGCAAGTACCTGCAACCCCGGAACAGGATCAATTAAGTCAGGCGCTTGCTCCAATTTTGCAGTCTATCCAATCTTTACAGCAGCAATTCACCCAGCTTTCAAAAACGCCTGTCAACAACCCACCTGCTTCAAGCGGTGGTGATACTGACCAAGTTGCATACTAATTAAATAAACAAGGAATTTTTCAATTATGGCAGTCGTTCTGAATCCCATTGCACGTACTAAACTTTCGTCATATATCGCTGATATTGCACGTGCAAATAATGTAGAAGATGCAAAATACACCTTTGCCGTTCAACCCGTACCTGAACAAAAAATTATTGCTGCTTACCAGGAGTCTGCGGACTTTTTAAAGCAAATTAATGTGTTCCCGGTTGATAATGCCAAAGGGGAAAAAATTGGGCTGCAGATTGGCTCATCTGTTGCAGGCACTACAGATACCCGAGTCAAAGCTCGTACACCGGTTGCCGTTGGCACACTGGATTTACTGGATGAATATGACTGTACCCAAACCAACTATGACGTGGCGTATTACTGGTCATTGCTAAATGCCTGGAAACACCATCCAGATTTTAAAGCCAAATTGCAGGCGATGGTGATTAAAGCCATTGCACTAGACAAACTGTGTATCGGTTTTAATGGTTTATATCGTGCACCTACTTCTGACCGGATCGCCAATCCTCTTTTACAGGATGTAAAAAAAGGCTGGTTGCAAAAAATTCGTGATACTGCACCGGAGCAGCATTATGAAGGTGTTGATGATGGTACCGGTAATCTGGTGATTAAAGTCGGTGCAGGCAACGAGTTTAAAACGGTCGATGGACTGGTTGAGTTTGCGGTTGAAGAATATATCGCTGAACAACATCGCGAAAGCGGATTAATTGCAATTTGTGGCCGTGGGATTTTGAGCGACAAATACTTGCCGTTGCTGAACACCATCCAAGATCCAACCGAACAGCTTGCTGCACGAACAATTTATGCCAATAAGCAGCTCGGTACCTTGCAAGCTTTGCATGTCCCTAAATTCCCGGCAAAAACGATTTTGATCACGACTCCGGATAACCTTTCGATTTATATGCAGTCAGGCACCCTAAACCGTTCCATTGTCGAACAGCCTGAATGGGATCGTGCCGTTGACTACCAGTCTGTGAATGAAGACTTTGTAGTGGAAGACTATTCGAAATGTGTGCTACTGGAAAACATTGAGGTAGAAGCCTAATGTCGAATTCAATGCGCCAAAACCGTGAAAAAAAACTGGCTCAAAAAGCAATAAAAAACGCTCAAAGCCTTGATCCGCGTTTACGCAAGAAAAAAGTAATTATGGGCTTTGATCCTGGTGCGCCTGAAGGTGATCGAACCGTCGTAGTGCCTGTTCCAACCTCTCCTGCAGCAAATATTGAGTTGCGTTTGTTCAATCATATGAACGAGCTGCAGGACACCAAGTCAACGCAGGAAAAAATTGCTAAAAAAATAGCATGGCTACCTGAATATTTAGGCTATATCGAAGGCTGTTTGGCGGTTTCTCCATCTGCCCAAAACACCACGCTAGTGACCTTAATGATCTGGGCAGTCGATGCAGGTGAATACGCCTTAGCTGTTCGTATTGCTGAATATGCCCTTTTAAATGACATGGTCATGCCTGAAGGATATAGCCGCACTATTGCAGAATTTGTCACGGAACAATGTGCTGAAGATTTTCTGAATGATTCAGACCTCGCTCTTGCCCATGCTGAATTGATTAAACGAATTATTGAGCTGGGTGTGGGCGAACAAATGGTCGATCAAGCCCGTGCCAAAATTTACCGTGCTTCCGGGGATGCTTTAAAAGAAGCCCAACCCCATGAAGCACTCAATGCTTATAAAAATGCCTTGCGACTCAATAGCAAAGTCGGCTGTAAAAAAGATATTGCCGCGCTTGAAAAGCTATTGAATCTGCAAACAACCGGGTCGTCTCCCGACGCCACTGTCGGCTCGCAGGCTGATTCACTTGATGCTTCGGCAGCAGATGTGTCAGTTCCTGCGTCCACCGACTCTAATGTGTCTAGCGACACAAGTTCGTCAGCGGAGTAAATGAAATGCTGCTAAACGCACCCGTGACCAATAGTGAGGTTCCGAATCCTGATCCAGAGCGTCCTAACGTCAGTATTACCGATTTGTTGGGTACGGTGCGTTTAGACCAGTCCAAGGGCGAACCTCTGCTTACAGAAAAAATCCTGTTAGCGATGGACATCATCAATGACCAGGTCCTTTTACTGAAAATAGAAACAGAAACCCAAATTCGAAAATACAAACGTGCGGTCTGCTATGAAGCAGCAGCATTGATTGGTGAAGAGAACCTTGATTTTGATACCACAACAAATGGTCAATCACGTGGGGAAAATCAACAGGCAAAAGCTCAATCGCTACGTCGAATTGTGAATCACACCATTGCTGACCTGACGAACCGAAAACGTAACCGGGTCAAACTGGTATGAGTACAGTCAATGCCATACAGGGCGATACTTTAGATGCTATTGCATACCGTTATTTCAAAGACAACTCAGTACAGGTTTTGGCTGTACTGATTGAATTAAATCCTGAGTTGCATGGAACATTTTTAGACGAGCATCAAACCGTTATTTTGCCTGAAACAACTCGAATACAAAGTACTCCCTCACTGAAACTGTGGGATTAAAGGGGAACCTAATGAATGATCCTATTTCAATTAAGGGATTACCGTGGCTTTTAAAAATTATTGCCGCGATTATGGGCGCAATTTTAGCGCTGATTTTAAGCGGTGATATAGATCCACAAGGTCGAATCAAAATTACCCTCGGGGTGATTTTAAAATTCGCGATTAGTGTGGCCATTAGCCTATATGGTGGATCTGCTTTTATTGAATATTACCAACTCGCCCATTACTCAATGCAGTCACAAGGTTTTGTGATGCTAATTTTTGCCGTGTTTGGCATGTTGCTGATTGGTATCGGGTATCAATCCATGCAGTTATGGAAAGGTAAAGCATTCAGTGAAATTATTGCTGAAATTAAAGCTGCCTTTACTGCCATGTTTAAATAAGGGGAATTATCATGGGACTTACTTTTGAACAAGCCTTTGATCGTTTAATTGGGCATGAAGGCAATTTTACTGATGATCCTAAAGACCGGGGCAACTGGACTACAGGGATTATTGGGAAAGGCCAATGTAAAGGGACTAAATATGGTATTTCAGCCATGACTTATCCTGATTTAGATATTCGCAATCTAACCCTTCAGATGGCCAAAGAAATTTACAAACGTGACTGGTGGGATCGTATATGTGCTGATGAAATTCATTCAGCGATTGTATTTCAAGTTTGGGATTTTGCGATTAACTCCGGTATGGGCACAGCAAAACGTAAACTGCAGAAAGCTGTTGGTGTAGCTGAAGATGGCCTCATTGGTAAAAAAACTTTGAAAGCTATTCAAGATTCAGATTTAAACGATGTATTACTGAAGTTTAATTCTTTTCGGCTATTACATTTGAGCAGTTTAAGCACTTGGCCACGTTATGGCCGAGGTTGGACCATACGCGTCGCGAATCAGCTTAATTATGCAGCAATGGACAATTAATCATGCAAGCGTTAATTCCGTTAAAGCCCTATTTGCAAGAAAAATTGCCGTTGATGACGGCAGATAAATGTCATCTGTTTATTGTGAATGGAACTCAGGCAAAGGGCTATATGGAATATACCGCTCGGTTGCTCTTCCTGGATTATCGTGGTGATCCGATTGAAGTGATCATGCAGATTCGTGAATGGCTCAAGTCCAAAAAGCTACATTTGGATGCAACAGGCAACGATGTACAAATTTCATTTAGCAGTGAAATTATTGATGCCAATACCTTTGATCTTGAGATTGATTTTCCGCAGCGCGATAAAATCGTCATGGATGATAATGGGTACAATGTTTGTCCGGAAATGGTCTGGAGCGATAAGTCTGGAAAATTTGTACCTGCAGGAACTGAATAATGGATGCCTATGCTGGATTAGATCATTGGCTTGATCAGATTGCGCTGCGTCTTGAACCAACCCAGCGACGAGAACTGATGCGTCGTTTGGCTCAAGGTTTAAGGGTACGTCAGCGTGATCGAATCAAACAGCAGCGAGATCCAAATGGCCATCGTTTTATTCCGCGTAAACGCAATCAAATCGGAAATAAAAAGCGCCAAGGCGATTTATTCCAAAATATCGGTAAGGATATAAAAACTGAGTATTCTGCAGATCATGCTGCAGTCGGTTTTGGTGGAAGGACGGCTGTGGTCGCTGAAGTGCATCAACAAGGTAAAACCATTAAGCCTAGTCGCTATGCAAAAGCCACCCACTATCCAATTCGTGAATTGGTGGGCTTTAGTAAAGATGATGAAAAATGGATTGGATATGAAATACAAAGATATTTATTAGTTGAATGAATTTTAGATGCTTAGTCTTTAAAAATATTATTATAAAAGTTATAAAACTCCCGCGTTCTGACATCAAGGCAAACACTACATATTACATCTTTTGCAAAACCATCCTTAGATTGATTACTAACAAATCCAAAATTCATTAATTCAGCAGCGGGAAGTTTATTATTTTTTGCTTGGTAGCTATCAGGATTATCATCAATATTATTTATATGATACTGAAGAGAGTTGTTATAAAGATCCTGGATTTCATTAATAAAATATCCATTTAATTGAATAACAATATGCTTCCAAAACTCATATTTATCTGATTCAATACCACCTAAAATATAAAGCTCCAATAACTTAGCTAACATTACAGCTTGTTTTTTATTAATCGTAAGATCAATAGACTTCATTAAATCTAGAACGGTTTCTGTATAGTTTTCATTTTTTTTCTTAAAATTTTCAAGATCAACTTTATTAAGTCTACTAGGGGTTTCATAGAAAGATTGCAATTGTTTTAGTGAATGAATTTTTTGGATATCATTGTGGTACTTAAAAATTTTATCAGCAAAGTCAATAATATTAGTAGATATTCCAAATGTCATAGTACCGGCTATTGTTAATAGAGAATCTATCGCTGCCTCACCAATATTTTTCACAATCTCTTTTTTATTATTATCCATAACAAAATAATCTCCAAGCAAAGCAACTCAATTTTTCCTCTAAATCTTAGCATTAGCTAATGAAATATCACAGTATCTTGATGTCTCAAATTTTAAGTAAAAGATCTTATAGATAATAAAGTTATTTTTTTATTAAATCCTGCTTAAGCCTTAAACAGGATTGTACACCTCGTATATTCGAAAAAATTTGTTCATGATTTCTCGCTCTAACTTTTAATTTTCAATAAGAATGATTGAACTTAGATGTAAGTGCGGAAAATTACTGTGCCGCATAGAAAAACTCACAGTAAAACTTGAAATCAAATGCCCTCGATGTCGAGTGCTAAATCATTGGAACGCCTAGAGCGTCAGGTTAGATAGCCCAGAGCTACCAACGGAGTTGACTTATGTCCCCGAAAACTAACCCTAACACTTCAACCAAAACCACTTATAACGCTTCTGGCCGGTCTTTTTCAGGTTGGTTAGGCGGTAAGTCACAACTGGCACGTACCATCATTGAGATGATGCCCGAACATAAGCATTACTGCGAAGTGTTTGGCGGTGCAGGTTGGGTCTTATTTAAAAAATCAACATCAACACTTGAAACCATCAATGATGTAAATGGGGATTTAATTAATCTGTACCGGGTATTTAAATATCATCCTGAAGCCTTAGAAAAGGAATTTGAAACGCAGCTGATCAGTCGTGATGAATTTGAACGCTTAAAAGCCGAGAAAAATTCATCCCTGACCGACGTTCAACGCGCAGCGCGTTTTTATTATTTGCTACGCACCTGCTTTGGGGCAAAAGTTGCCGAGCCGAATTTCTTTTCCCATGCAGAGCGTCCCCCCTCTTTAAAACTCGGTGATGAGTTAAAAACTGTTCTTTCAACCATTCATCAACGTCTGCAAAAAGTAACTATTGAGAATCGGAATTATGATGTTTTGATCCAAAAAATGGATCGGGAGGACACCTTGTTCTATCTAGATCCACCGTACTACAACTGTGAAAAGTACTATGGCAAAGATATTTTTGGCCGTGATGATTTCATTAAATTACGTGAATTACTGAAAAACATTAAAGGTAAATTTATTTTAAGCCTGAATGATGTACCTGAGGTGCGCGAGTTATTTGATGGCTTTTATTTTCATAGCAAAAAAATCCGCTGGTCATTAAACAGCAAAGCCCAGGATGAAAATAACGGAAAGGAACTGATCATCACCAATTATCAAATTCCTGATTAAGCGTTAAACAGGAATCAAGTCCTCGCACTTTAAAAACAAATTGCCCATGATTTCGGTCATGGGCAATTTACGTTTGTATAAGCATGACGAATCAACTTTTAAGACAGTTTCAAAACCTTTCTAGCATCGGCACCGTAATCGCTATCGATGCTTCAGCGTGGAAAATTCGCCTCAAAATTGATGAAAATGAAACGGACTGGATTCCCATTCCAACGATGGCTGCAGGTGTCGTCAAAGTTTGGCGATGCCCATCGTTAGGAGAACAATTTTCTGTTTCAGCCCAAGGCGGTGAGCTCACCAGTTCGATCCCCCAGATCAGTCTTTTCTCTGAGGCATTCCCTCCCCCAAGTACCGATCCGAATGAAGTTTTTGTACAGATCGGTGAGCATTTTTTAAGTGTCAATATTGAATCCGGAGAAGCCCTGTTCAAATTAAATAAGTGTACTTTTGATGTGCCGGAAACCGTCTTTACTGGCAGCGTCCATGCCGAAAAAGCCATTTCATCGGCTGAAGATGTTACAGCAAAAGAAGTCAGCCTTGTGGATCATCCTCATGGCAATGTCATGAATGGGCCAGGACAGACAACGCAGCCCCTTCCTACTGGAGGTGCGGCAAATGATTAAAGGCATGTCACGGTATACAGGAAAAACTATTCGGGATGATGGGCGACTGCCTGCCCACCTTGAGCAATCTCTGCATGACATTTTAAGTACCTTACTCGGTACCCGAATTTGCCGACGAAATTACGGTTCTCTTTTACCGCATTTAATTGATCAACCCTGCAATGACATCACCAAATTAAAAATTATGAATGCCTCGGCTACCGCCATTATTCGCTTTGAACCCCGGCTTAAAATCAAGCAGGTTCAGGTCAGTAGTACAGACAGTCAGAATGGATGGGATGTCACGCTCATCGGCACATATTTACAATATAACCAAGATCAAACTTTCAAACAAAGCTATACATTTGGAGCAGCTGCATGAGCACCATAAACCGTGTCGATTTATCCTCATTACCTTTTCCGGATGTTCTTCAGCAGTTAGATTTTGAAGCTGAACTTTTAGCCTGTAAGCAGGAGTTAATTTCAAGAGATCCAGAACTGAGCGACGTTCTTGATTTTGAAAGTGAGCCTTTGGTTAAGCTACTGGAAACCTTTGCCTATCGTTTTTTGTTAAAGACTGGACAAATTAATGCCAAGGCCAAGGCACTGATGTTGGCTTATGCCACCAAATCCGATTTAGACCATCTGGCTGCCAACCGTGATGTGTACCGAAAAACCATCATTCCTGCACAACCCAATGCCATTCCCCCGATTGAAGCGGTGATGGAGTCGGATGAGGATTTACGTCGACGGGTACATTTACAGCCTGAAAGCATGTCTGCAGGTTCAGTCGGTGCCTATCAGTTTTGGGGCATAAGTGCACATGGCCATGTCAAAGATATTTCTGTCGAAACGCCAGAAGAAGGTCATGTCAATATTTGGGTACAAAGCCATATTGATGCAATTGCCCCACAGACTTTACTTGATATGGTCGATGAAACTTTAGATCCAGATACCCGACGACCGTTTACCGATCAGGTTCATGTCAAAGCTGCGACCGTGGAAGAGTGGCAACTCAATGCAACCCTGGTTCTTTTTCCTGGCCCCGACTCTGCCGTGGTCAAAGCAGCTGCTGAAGCGGACGTAAATTTATACATCGAAAAAATATCATCCTTGGGTTATGACGTAACGCGTAGCGGACTATTCCGATCCTTGCACCAGGGTGGTGTTCAAAATGTCATTTTAAACAGCCCAGCATCCGATATTGTCTTACCAAAGAGCCGTTATTCAAAATGCACTGCGATTAATATCAATATTGTGGAGTTTACAGATGTCTAGTCTTCTCCCGCGAAATGCCACAAAACTAGAAAAAAATGTAGAGCAGCTTGGTGAAAAAATTTCCCTCATTCCAGTCCCTTTTGTGGATTTACACAGTATCGATCGTTGTCCTGTCCCTCATTTGCCTTGGCTTGCGTGGGAGCACCGGGTCGAATATTGGCAGCCCGACTGGAATGAACAAGACAAGCGAAATGCCATCCGTGAAAGTGAGTCTTTTAATGCTGGGCGTGGCACACGATCATCCATCTCTAGCCTCCTCAGTACCGTCGTCGACAATTATCAACTAAAGGCATGGTATGAATTTAATCCGCCACAAAAGCCCTTTACTTTTGTGGTCATTATCAATCCTCAGTATCTGCTTTCGATTGAACAGTTATTGCAAGTTCATACCGCGATTGATGCGACCAAATCCGTCCGAGATAACTATTCCATTTCCGCCAAAGTACAAACTCTTTGTGATTTTTACCTTACAGGTTCGGTCACCTCTGGCACCAAAATTCATTTAGAAAGTATGTAAAGAGAAGAATATGCCTGCAAAATATTACGTCACACTTACCAATTATGGTGCAGAACTTGTTGCTGCAGCTCACGACCTGCAATCCATCACATTGACTGAAATGGTGATCGGTGATGCAAATGGTATCCCTTACCAACCGATTGACCATACAGATTTAACCCAGCTCGTTCATCAAACTGCAGCTGTCGAAATCAGTGAAGTTAAAGTGGCAAATAAAAATGCAACGGTTTCAGCGATTATTCCTGCCAATGTGGGGGGCTTTAATATTCATGAAATCGGCCTTAAAGATACGTCAGGTAAACTGGTGTATATCGGTAATTATCATGGTGCTTATAAACCGGTGATTACTGAAGGTGGCGGTGGTGAACTTGAACTGGTTATCGACATCAAAGCCACAGCAGGTGCTCAGGCTTTGATTGAAATCAATCCACTCATTATTTCTGCAACTAAAACATGGGTATTGGAAAAATTTAACGAGCTGATGGAAGCCATCAATAATAAAGAAGATATAAAAGTCGGTGACCTTTTCATTACGACTTTAAATTTTGCCGATTCTGCTGCGGTTGCAGCCCATAAAAAATATGGGGTATGGGAAAAATTCGGTGATGGTCATGCCCTTGTTGCACGTGCCTCTGATACCAATGAACTCGCACCAGAATTCATGAAAACAATTGGTCATTCTGATGGTGAATATCAACATAAAATAACAAAGTCTGAAATGCCGGAACATGATCATATTGACGAGGGTTCACCGTACAATAAACTTGTGGCTTCACTAGGGGACATACTACCTGGTGATGGTGATGGCATGGGCGGTATCAATCCTGCAGGAGCTGCCTCACCGAATTACAATAGTACCTATCTTCAAACTTCAGATATTACTGCTGCACAATATCTGAAGATGACGATTAAGAAAAATGGTGCTGGTCAAGCCCATAATAATATTCAACCCTCCATAATCGTTGACGTGTGGAAGCGAACAGCATAACCATTTTTTTCAAAATCCTGATTAAGCCTTAAACAGGATTTTGCTCGTAGAATAAAAAAAGTCCTCCATTCATTATGGCTCTAAAAGTACAACCCCTTTTGGAGTCTAAACAATGGCTGAACGTCATCACGGTATTACAGGCCGAGAAACAGCTTCTGGAAAAATCCCGATTCGCGATGCAGCGACTGCTGTGATTGCCATGCTTGCCTATGCAAATGATGCGGACGAAGAAGCTTTTCCGCTAAATACCCCTATTCTGGTCACCTCAATCAATCGCGTTTTACCTAAATCCGGTGTGACAGGCAATTTACGTAAAAATCTGGAAATCATTTCTCAAATTACATCCCCAACTCTGGTGGTTATTCGAATTGAGAATCCATTTAGCCCCTCATTCGATCAGTCGACCGTTATTGGTACTACAGATGAATTCAGTCAGCGTACAGGTCTTCAAGCTCTACTGACGGTCAAATCAATTTTGGGAATTACTCCTAAGATTATTTGTGTACCGGATGTTGAAACGGTTGATGTTGCCAATGCCATCGGTGCGATTTGCAAAAAGCTACGTGCCTATTCATACATCACACCACGCGATGCTGAAGGCACAATTATGGGATCGGCTGAAGCTGTGGCGAATTTTCGTCAAATGCTGGCATTCCGTGAAATTGAAATCATCTGGCCAGAATTCACCAGCGGTAATGTGTTCCTGGGTAGCGGTGATTCCGATCTGGAATTTACTGATATTGCACTTCAAAAAACTCCAGCAGATCGCTCTTTCGTTACACTGACTTATGACCTGTATCGTAATGGTGAAAAAATAGAGTCCAATCAAACTGTCGGTGATCCAGAACCTGACAGTACTTCCAGTTCATTTATCAACTGCATAGAAACTATTTTTCAATCCTACCCTGATATTTCAATAGATCAGGGCGGTGGTGGCATTGCACATTTCAGCACTCGCAATGGATACCGCATTTTCGGCAACAAAGGTGATTTAGAAAAAGATTCTATCCGTCTGGTATTCAAACAAAATCCATCTCAAGAAGATGACCTCTTTCCAATGCTTACAGATCGTTATAGCGGACAACCTTTTAATAGTCCGATTGAACTGATTACTTTGGGCAAAACCATGTATGAAGGAGTCTAATCCTCATGACTTTAAAATATGGAACAGGCATTTTTACTGCTGCCGTCGCTGCTGCAGCATTACGTGCTGAAACGGATCAGAAAGTCGGATTTCATAAATCTCTCTCCAATATTCCCGTGACGGGTCCAACAGGAATCAGCCAGCCGATTACCTGGGATCTGGAGGATCCTGACACCGATGCCGGTTATTTAAATAGCCAGGACATCACCACCATGATCCAGCATATGGGTTTCCGTTTTTGGGGCAATCGCAACTGTTCAGATGACATTCGCTTTTCCTTTGAAGTGGCGACACGTTCAGCCCAGTTCTTATTGGACACCATTATTAATGGCTGTTTTCCTTTCGTGGACCAACCGCTGACCCCTTTTCTGGCCAAAGATATTATTGACTCGATTAATGCCAAGTTGCGTGAACATGTCGATGCCAAGCATTTGATAGGTGCATCGGTCTGGTACGACCAGGCTGAAAATTCAGTCGAGCAGTTATCGCAAGGTGTGATGTGGATTGATTACGACTTTACCCCTGTCCCTACGCTTGAAAACCTGGGATTAAACCAACGTATTACCGACCGTTATCTAGTTGACTTTGCTCAAATGATTAATGGCGCAAATACCACTGAAGGAATCTAAGCCATGCTTCCACGTACGCTCAAAAACTTTAATGTATTTGTGAATACATACTCATGGGCAGGTGTCGCTGAAAGCGTCACCATTCCCAAAATCACCAAGAAGACTGAAGACTATCGTGGCGCTGGCATGATTGGTGATATTGCCTTGTCAATGGGCTATGAAAAGCTTGAAGGCGAAGTTGTCTATGCCGGTTTTGATGTCAAACAGTACCGTCAGCTCGGTGTTTGCGGCACTTCAGATTTACCTGTTCGTTTTGTCGGTGTCTATGAACGTCAGGACAATTGCACCTCCCAAACTGTGGAAATCTATACCCGTGGCCAAGCCATTGAACTTGATCCTGGTGAATCTAAAAATGGCGAAAAGACAGAAATCAAAATGTCTTACAACTTTACCTACTACCGTATGGAAGTGGATGGGGTGGTCGAGGTCGAACTGGATTTCGTCAATGGTACCGAGCGTTTTGGCTCAAGCAATGTCGCTGAAGAAATTAAAAAATTACTTGGTCTGTAAAGACCTGGTTATTCCTCCCATTCATTTTATTTGAGAAATCAATATGACTCCTGAAGTACAGCAGCAAAACCAAGAAGCGATTCAAGATCCGAACATGATCACGATCAATTTTGACGAAGGATTTAAGCGTGGTGAACAAACCGTTACTGAAATTGTGATCCGTAAACCGAAAACCCGTGCCCTTCGTGGTTTAACCCTGGTCAACGTCTTACAGCTTGATGTGGATACGTTGGCAAAACTTGCCCCACGTATTACCACACCGACGATGTCGGAAAATGATGTTTACGACCTCAGCCCTTCTGACCTGACCAAACTCAGCAAGGAAGTGATTGGTTTTTTCGTGAAAACCGAGGAAGAAGACTTCCAGTAAGTACCGATGATGTCATCGCAGATCTGGCGGTGGTGTTTGGTTGGACACCGGCAGACTGTGATGATTATGAAATTGATGAATTAATGGATTGGCATGAACGTGCTCGAGCACGATGGGAAACAGATAGCAGATGAGTCAAATTAGCTTAAAGGCCATGTTGGAACTGGTGGACAAAGCCACTGCCCCACTCAAGGACATTATGGGTTCAAGTGAAAAGACCAGTGATGCTTTACGTGCCCAGCGTGAAGAGTTGAAAAAACTGAATAAATCGCAGTCGGATATTACGTCATTTCGACGTTTATCCACTGCCTTGAAGGGAACCCGAAAGGATCTTGAATCAGCGCAGCAAACGGTGGCCAGACTTGCCCAAGAGCATGCCAGTGTGCAAAAGCCTACCCGTTCGATGATCAAGGAATTTGAGAAAGCCAAACTAAGCGTTAAATCGTTAAAACAAGCTGAACAGGATCAACTGCGTCAATTACAAATGCTGCGTAACGGATTAAGTCAGGCCGGAATCAGTACCAAATCCCTAGGTAGAGATGAGCGTGAATTAAAGTCGCGTATTGATGCATCAAGCCAAGCCCTACAACGAAAAAAGCAGCAACTGGATAAACAGGTTGCAAGCCAGAAACGTATGAATGATCTGGTCAAACAGCATAAAAGTACCCAGGAAATGATGGGCAAAGTTTCAGATACCGGAGTCAGAGCCGGTGCAGGTGCTGCGGTGGGTGCAGGTGCTTTGGCAGTACCCATTAAAGCTTATGCTGATGCTGAAGACGCGGCCACCACCCTTAAAGTATCCATGATGCAATCGAATGGCCAAGTGGCCAAAGAATTTAATGACATCAATCAACTGGCCAATCAACTCGGCACCAAACTCCCGGGTACAACTGCCGACTTCCAACTGATGATGGCTAAACTGGTTCAGCAAGGCATCAGCTATAAAGCCATTCTAGGCGGTGTTGGCCAAGCATCCGGTTATCTTGCGGTGCAGTTAAAAATGCCTTTTGAAGAAGCAGCCGAGTTTGCAGCCAAAATGCAGGATGCGACCAAGACCTCTGAAAAAGATATGTTGAGCCTGATGGATACGATTCAACGGTCATACTATTTGGGCGTTGACTCCACCAATATGCTGCAAGGTTTTTCTAAATTATCTGCCGGGATGAAAACCATTAAAGCCGAAGGTTTAAAAGGTGCCCAGGCAATGGCTCCGCTTTTAGTCATGGCAGACCAGGCTGCAATGGCAGGTGAATCTGCAGGTAATGCCTACAGCAAAATTTTCTCATCGATGATGGACACCAAAGGGATTCAATCCGCCTTAAAAGGCTCAAAACTGTCGATGAACTTTACCGACGGCAAAGGTGAGTTCGGTGGTCTGGACAAAATGTTTAAACAGCTGAGTAAACTTAAAGGCTTATCGACAGAGGCCCGTTTGCCGATATTGTCCGATATGTTTGGTAATGATGCTGAAACCATTCAAGCCTTGAATCTTTTGATTGATAAAGGTCAAGCCGGTTATAACGAAACCCTGGCAAAAATGAATGCCCAGGCAGATCTGCAAAAACGTGTCAATGAGCAGCTCGGTACCTTAAAAAATCTTTGGGATGCCGCTTCAGGAACCTTTACCAGTGCAATGACCAACTTTGGTGCTGCAATTGCACCAGAACTCAAACAGGTCGTGACAGGTCTGACCGATGTTTCAGAAAGTATCGGCAACTGGTCTAAAGCCAATCCTGAACTCTCCAATGCCATCATGAAAACCATTGCAGTGATTGTCATTTTATTAGGTGCATTCAGTGCAATCGCACTGGCACTGGTCACCCTACTCGGGCCGATGGCCTTGCTCCGTTTGACCTTTGGCGTTTTGGGGGTTAAAGGCTTCAGCCTGATTAATGTAATCCGGCTGATTGGAGGGGCATTTTTATGGTTAGGAAAAGGGCTATTTATGGTCGGTCGTTTAATGATGACCAATCCTTTATTTCTGGCCATCGGGTTACTGGCAATTGCGGCTTATATGATTTACCGCAACTGGGGGCCAATCAAGCAATTCTTTATTTCACTCTGGGGCAGTATTTCTGCAGGTGCCTCAACTTTATGGCTCAACCTTAAATCATTTTTTAGTAGTGGCATTGCCAATATCAGTGCCACTATCCTGAACTGGTCACCCATCGGATTGTTTTATCGCGCCTTTGCTGCAGTGATGAATTATTTTGGTATTCAACTCCCGAGCACATTTACAGGCTTTGGCCAGATGCTGATGCAGGGACTGGCGAACGGTATTGGGAATAGTGTCGGTGCAGTGATTGCCAAAGCCAAAGCTGCTGCAGCGGCTGTTATTAGCAATGTGAAAGGCGCTTTTGGCATCCATTCCCCTAGCCGGGTTTTTGCTCAACTCGGTGCATACAACATGCAGGGTTTAGCCAACGGGATCTCCAATAATAGTCATTTGGCCAACACTGCAGTAACCACAGCCAGTAAGGATATGTTGGGCTATTTTGATCCTGGGGCAATTCAATTTGATTCTCGTCCACCGATTGCTTCAAACAATAACAATTCAATGACGGCTTCCATGCCTGTACAGCAAGTTTTCAACATTTATGCAGCACCGGGTATGGATGAAAAAGCCTTGGCACAGATGGTCGCGAGTGAAGTTGCCAAAGCACAACGTCCGCAGGCATCTGGAAATGTTCGCAGCTACAGTGATTTAGATTAGGAGAGCAAGCCATGTTGATGAGTTTAGGACAGTTTATTTTTAATACCAGTTCTCTGGCATTTAAAGAAATCCAGCGACAACGTTCGTGGAATTATGCAGACAATGCCGTCGCATTTGGCAGGGCCAAAAAACAGTTTATGGGTTCAGGTCAGGATAGTATTTCTCTTCCTGGTCTCATCTATGAAGAATATGGATTCGGTAGCCGTTTTGCCCTGGATGAACTGGCCAGCATGGCCGATACAGGACAAGGTTTCGTGCTAATGGATGGCTCTGGTTACTTGTATGGGGTCTATGTGATTGACAATATCGACGAGACCAAATCATTTCTGGTCGATAACGGTGTACCTCGCAAAGTGGAATACACGCTAAAACTTTCCCGGGCTGATGATGATCGTATTGAAAATCAAGCTGCGCCTGAACGCATGGATGATTCGGTATGATTAAAACCCCAGTTTGCATTATTACTGCCGATAACAAGCCATTAAACGCGCTGATCTCCAGTCGAATTATTAGTGTCACCGTGACAGATAACCGAGCCAATGAAGCAGATGAACTGAGTATTGTTTTAGATGATTCTGATGGTGCCCTGGAGTTACCTAAACGTGGAGTAAAACTGAATTGCAAGATGGGGTTTTTAGGTGAAAATATCCATGACAAAGGCGATTTTGTTGTCGATGAAACTGAATGGTCTGGTACACCGGATCTCATTACTGTAAAAGCTTCCAGTGCCAATTTTAAAAGCAAGATTAAGGAAGCAAAATCGAAATCTTATCACCGTAAGAAATTTGGTGAAATTGCCACTGAAGTTGCCAAGAATCATGATTTAACACTAGTTATGGCCAACTATTTAAAAAGCATAAATTTATCCCATGTGGACCAGACCAATGAGTCGGATCTGAATCTTTTACAACGACTGGCCAAACAGAACGGTGCTGAAATGGCGGTGAAAAAAGATCGCTTACTTATCTTTAAAGCCGGTTCTGCAAAGACCGCTTCAGGCAAAGATTTACCTGCCCTGATTTTGACCAGGAACGATGGTGATCAATTTCGTTATAGTGAACAGGATCGGGAGTCTGACCATACTGGCGTATCAGCCAGCTATCAGGACACAGGTAAAGCGAAACGTGAAAAAGCTGTCGCAGGCGAAAAAGGAAAAGTGAAACACCTGAAGGGAACTTTTGCCAATAAAGAAGAAGCTGAACGCGCAAGTAAAGCAAAAATGGCTGAAATTAAACGGCAAATGGCAAAGTTCAGTATCACCACGGCTTATGGTATCCCTGAAATTAGTACAGAGTCACCAGTCAAACTAAATGGCTTTAAAGCAGAAGTGGATAAGCTAAAATGGATTGTTGAAAAAGCCACTCATAGCTATGCTAAAAGTGGCGGGATGACAAGTCAATTGGACTTAGAATCAAATATATAAATTTAGAATATATTTTAGTCCTATTACGCCACCTTCTTAGTTTCTGGCTCAACAAAACCCAATAAAATCATAATTTCTTTACCAAATTTTGAGTTTTCAAATTCATAATTAGGATAAGCCATTCTAAATAAACCTTCTATCCTATCCCCCTCAATAAATTTCGAATCACTGATCGTACCAAAATGCTTTTGAAGGCTTTTTCCCAATAAACACATAACATCATGTCCATTAGAGATTTTTTGATGAATATTCCATTGTTGTTCAACATCTTCAGTAATCAAATTTGCAAGTAATTCAACCTGACAACAACTATCAATAGATATCTTACGAATTAATTCATTAGAATCTAAATTTAAAGGTTTTAAATCAACAATTTTCTTAAAGTCAAAGGGCTTCTTAAAAGTTAGATTAACTTCTGATTTTAATGCATTAAAAAATCTTAGTTTACTAAGTGGATAAGCCAGTTTATAAATTACTTGCCTAACTTGATTTAAATCTAGCTGACCATTTATATGAGGCAACTTTTCAATAGAACCTAGCTCTGAAAGTACTTTATGTAATGCTTCGTCGCATTCAAACATGACTATTTCCAGATCTCTATGATCTACTATTACAATATTATCAGGTATATCTGTTTCAATAACTTCATGATAATCACGATCAATTACGCCAATAACTTTCTTCCCTTTTTTCTCTTGTTCAGAAAGTATATTCCACTCTTTTAGTAGATCTACGACTCCTTTCCACCCTTTTCTCTCCTCATAAGTAATAGGACTTTTTAAACTAAACCTCTGTTCAAAAAAGCGAACATCCGACTCCCCCTCTACAATTAGCCAAGGTTTTGCCTCTCCAGTTAGTGACACAATTTCAGTAATTAATTCTTGCGTAGTTGAAAAAATAGCACTCATGACTTATAAAATTCCACCATCAAGTGAAACGCAAAGGCTTCTTCTCGAACCAATAATTTGGGGCGAGTGAGTAGCTATAATAAATTTATGACCTCTTAATTTTTCTACTCTTAATATGTCATCAAGAAAACTTCTTTGCCAATCAACATGAAGTGAAATTTCTGGCTCATCAATTAAATAGTATGTACCACTATCTGCAAGAAATATTAATTCATAAAATAATACAATCTGATGTTGCTCTCCTGAAGATAATTCAGACAACTTAAGCTCTCTTTTATCTCCATGTTTTGAAGTAAAATAAAAACCCTTTTCATAATGAATTCTCATATCCTTATTTCGTATTTTTTGACCCACAATCTCTTGAAATGTTTCAATTTTCTCAAGAAGATCATCATATACAGAAAGCTTTTCATTCAAATCTTGGAGGTATAATGATAAAACTGTTTTCACATTATCTTTATTTAAACTTTCATCTGGTAAAGCGATATTCTTTTCTCTAAACAACAGTCCCGCATTTAATATTTTAGTAATTTTATCCTGTGTTTCTTTATATTTACGTCTAATATCATTTTCTGATTCATGAGTGTTTTCAATGACATTAATATTCTGAATGAGTCGTTCTGGAAAAGATTTATTATGAGAAGCTGTTTTTTCATTTGATTCTGCTAAAGAAGTTGCAATTTTCTGTGCAATGTCTTTAGCATATCTTTCAATCATTAAATTGCCATAATTTTTTTTGTCTCTTTCATTAATTTCTGAAGGCATATAAATTAGACGTTGTGTTTTTACCATAAAAAACTTTAAGGATCTTGATAGCTGCTTTATATCTATATACTTTTTACTATTCAATAATCGTCTTCCACTATCATCTATTTCTTCTACATAAAAGCTACGATCATCACCAAATAAATCATCCCCAATTCTAACTCTATGTATTTCATCATCAAAAGCATATTTAAACTTCATTTTTCTACGAAAATCAGATTCTGACGTATTATCATGATGATTTTCTATAGGTTTTGATAATAAAGTTTCTGGAGATTTATTATCTATACTTACTGTTAATCTATAGAAATCTATTTGATGCTTAAAACAGCTTCGCTCAAAATTACTTAATAAAGTATTCGGTTTAATATCTTCATTATATTCAATAATATTTTTATTAAATACTATAGTTTTTTCTTCTATCTTCCCTTCATTATTTATTTCATGAATTAATGTGAATTTATTAAAGTCTACAAGAGATAACTTTGAGTAGTTAGAATTATAAAAATGCATAACCATATCCAATAGTGTGGTTTTACCACAGCCATTAGGTCCATGTAAGATAGTTATACCTTCCTCTTTTAAATAGATTTCATGTTTTAGAAAACCATTCAATCCTTCCACACATATATATTTTAATTCAGACCTAATATCTTCAAGAGCTTCTTTTTTCAAACTAATCACAATATCACTACCCCTTTGCTAGATTTTCAAATAGTTAACTTAACTCATAAATTATTAACTAGTTATATTAATAAAATTAAACCATTAAATACTTTTATAAAGCTCCCACAAATCTACCAACTCACCCTTCACTTTATAATTGCTATACCAATTTTGATCGTACTTAATAAGCCATCCACGCCCCATTGCCCCTTCTAAACTGACGGCTTCAACTTCAAGGAATTTTCTAAAAATAGAACTGGCAAAGATCTTTTTCTTTCGTATTTCTGACGTATTTAACCACACCTTCGCAGTTTCTTTTGGTGGATGGGTTTCAATGGTTTCACAGTCATAACAAGACCACGCAAAATTACCTAACCAATCGTTTACATCGCTGCATGCCCTATAAACACCCCTCGATTCAGAAAGCCAGAAACTATTCATATATGGTTTTAAAGTTATGGCATCACTGTTATCGACCATTGTTCCGTTGCAGAATGGACATGTTTTTGTAGGCAATTTTTTAAGAAAACTTATCTGACCATCAAACTGTGATTTCGCAGACTCATAATCATTACAACCAAAATCAGTTTGTAAATTACGATAATCTATAGCAGCGAAAAGAGCATCAAATTCGTCTGCTTTTCGTTTTTTCAAAGCTTTCATTTCTTTGAGTCGGTCTTGCCCTAACTCATTTACCCATTCCACTAAACGTGAATTAAATTTCTTTGTCATAAAGTTACTAAGCTATTACTGCTTTTGTATTAAATTTTCTGCATTCTCTCACAAATTCACAAAGTTAAGTATATCCTTCCACTAAAATCCAATACTGTAGATATATTAAATTTATCCTTAATTTATCTTACAAATTAAACATAATTTATTATGAAAAATGACACTATGAATCAGTTCATCTTGACACAATGATATGGTGCATTCTGATCCGATGGGGAGTGTCAAAATGAACTTTTCTTCTATATTAAAAAGAATAAATAAATAGAATAAATAAAAGAATGCAAAAAGCCGAAACTGAAAAATATAAATCAGATCACAACAAATCGAATGAACAACAGATTCGATAAAAACAGTTGACTTAAAAAATAATTAAATTATATTGTCCATATCACAGCAAAATCTGTGATCAGGCGTAGGAACCTGTTTTATCATCACTGAGCGCAAATCAAAGTCGCTTATGCGACATTTTTTTTGCCTACTGTTTAGCAGTCGTTATGGCAGGCTAGACAGGGCAACCTTCGGGTTGGCCGTACTCAGTGAACGGTATTCCTACACCCTGTTTAGTCTGTCACCATTCCGTAGGAAGAATGTTGACAGGTGTTAAAATTATCACTGAGTTAACGACTATGAACATTCAAAATAAAAATGTGCATTCAGCACCTGTATGCCTTGATACCCTCTGTATACAACGCTTACAAGCATCTAACTTTGCTCAACCCCAAATTCATAAAAAAATTTTAAATTTCATTCGCCTACGTTTTACACGTTAAGGGGAATCGCATGTCTAAAATTTATATCAATACTGAACTTGGTACAGAAAAACGCTGTACGCGCTGTGGCGACTACTACCCTCTCGACACAGACTTCTTTTACAAAAATGGTACTTGGCGCGGCAAATCTCAATGGACTTCGCACTGCAAAGCTTGTTTCACTGAAACCTATCGGGGCGAAAAATAATGTCACAAATTCTTAAAACTTCTGAGGAATTTGCATTGTATGCTTCCCCTTCAATTGCTAAGGAATTGGGAACACCAGCTGCGGTCTTTTTGCAAAAACTCTACTTTATGTTAAATCATACTAAAAATAAAAATGGAGAAACGGTCAGATATATCAAAGTCCATCAAAACCGGAAATGGTGGTGGCATACCTATGAAAACTGGCAAACTACTTTGGGCTTATATAGCATATCCACTATTAAGCGCGCTGTTGCTAAGCTAAGAGAACTTGGTTTAATTGAAGTTCAAAAACTAGATCCTGTTAAGCGCGAACGGGTCAATTACTACAGCATCAATTATAAAAAATTAAAGCAACTTTTTGGTATCTCCGTAGGTGCTACAAAACCTCAACCACAGCCAAAACTGAAGCTAGCACCAGAAAAAATCATAGGGACAGAAACGCCTATTCATGCTGAAGCCACAGCAGAAGATCTTGCCACCATTCCGCAGGAACATCGCACGCTGTATAGACAACTTCGCCAATACAAACTTGATATTTCTTATGATGACCCTCGCCTCTACTTTTGGGAGAAAAAAGCCAGATTAATTACGAGTTATACGGCTTCGGCAACGAATCGATTTGATATCAATAAATGGCAATGGCACACACCAGAACAAATACTACCTGAAGAATTTTTAAGGACTTAAAAAATGGGAATTGAAAGACACATTATTCGAGTTCAAGAACCACATTCTAAAAAGCGTAAGTTCTTCATCAGCTCGAAGCATTTATACCGTTTGCTGCAAACAGATATTTCCTACAAAACTTTTGTAGAAACAAATATTGTCTGGTCACGACTTCGTGAAAATATTGACTATCATTTCAATGAGCAGCATGACACATACAATCTTTCAATATGTGCTGTACAGGCAATTTTGATTTTAGAGAACACAGAGAAGAGTTGGCAATTTTTCAATGAACTAACTGACCTGATAAATAACGGTTTTAACCGTTCTTAGAGGAATAACATGGATACTCAAGCAAGATTATCGTTATTAGATCAGCACTTAACTTTGTTGATTGAATCGACTGAAAACTGTAGCTCACTCACTGGTGAATCTGTAGCAGCGACATTATTTATTATTCAAGAACAGGTTCGTCAGATTCAAATGGCTGTAAATAAAGAGTAGATAAAAAAGCCCTCTTAGGAGGGCTTTTTTATCTACTCAACAATTATCGGAATTTCAAAACTTTCAGAATGGGCATATTCACCACAAATTAATTGGATTTTTATTACATCTTTCCCTACGGCATTAGGAAATAAGTGATAATTACTAAAAATTTTTCTTTTATAGTGTAATAAAGAATTTATGGTTATATGAATAGTATTATCATCTACATAATCTTTGATTTCTTGATTAATTGTATTATTGAGATTTAAACCTGTATTAAATAAAATTGGGGATGGATCGTAGAAACTTGGTTTATATGATTTCTCTGATCTTTGTTCTGGTGTATAAATTGTAATTTTATTATCTTTAAATTTCTTTTCAAAATAATCGATATTACATTTATCATTATTGTCAATAATAGTAATAAATTCGGGGCACTGTATTTCTATATTTACATTTGTAGCTAAAGAAGTGCCTGTATTTTCTATTTTAATTTCTAAATTTAATAGTCCTTTATTTAACTGTTCTAATAACTGTAAGCATTGATTATGAATTAAGATCTGCTTTTCAGTAACTGCGTCAATTTCAGCATTATAAGCATCAAAATATTCATCGGGTCTTTTCCCTCCAAATAGTTGTGACATTGATGCTAAGGAAGCCTCAAGCAAATATGATTGTTCAAGTAAAATATTTTTTGTTCTTTTTTCTGGCAATATAAATTTCTTATGATCAGCTAAAATTGGGAATTTCACTACAATAGCTTGTTCACCAATAGACATGTTATTTGCAATCTCATTTAAGGAAACTTTTAATACAGGTTTTCTTATTTCAGATGTTTTTTTTAAAAACTCATTTTCCTCACGAAGTTGTCTATTTTCCTCACTTAGCTTAGCCATTTCTTCTGCAAGTTGACTTGAAATTTGGTTGCCTCTCACCCAGCCAGTACCACCATGCTTTCTCATATTTTTATATAAAGAATGTGAGATTTTATGCTTCAAGTCATCTACAGAATCCCAAAACTCACAAAGCCTATTCGTTAAAACTTTTTGACGAAAAAGCTTTAATTTATCTAAATTTTCAATGTTATGATCCCTTTCATGTGGGAGTGTTGCAACGTTATCATTACGAACAAAACAGATAAGTTTCAGCCCCTTACTTACGGCATAATCAAATTCCTTTTCTGTAAAACTAATACCGTCCTCTTTAGAAATAGAACCATAGCGATGACCAAGTATTAAAATATAAAAGTCACTTGAATCAATTAAATCTTTAATAATCGTCCATTGTTCATCATTATCTGCACCAAACAATTCCATCCCTACTGGAAAGTTATAGGATTCTAGAACAGTATTAATTGCCGCACTTCGTGCTTCTATTAAATCTGTATAGGTTGAACTAATAAATACCTGATACTTCTTTTCTTGACTCATTTTTTTCTTTATAAAATAAACACTGATTTACTTAACACTTATAGCATCTCAACAAAGTTAGATAAATACATATTTATTAAATAATTTCATATTCTTAGATAAAAACAGCACCACATATTTTATGTTATAAATATAATTCTTAGCGATATGTAAAGAGGTCATATCATGCAAAATCTAACTCAAGAAAAAATCCGAGAACTTCTCGATAAGAAATTCTCGGATATTGAATTTGAACTTAAAAGCAATGTAAATCCAGACATACTAACTGGAGAAGTTATTGGTTATTTAGAAGCATTTCTCACTATGTCTTTGATTAATACCTATGAGTTCGGCAGGTATCATCGCCAGTATTCAAAATTGAAAGAGAAAATACTAGATAACTAATCTTTCTTGATCGCAAAACTCTCCGCAAAATTTCGCACTAAAGTCATCAAAGTTTCTCTGTGGTTTGGCTCTACTGAATCCCACAGTTTAAGCAGTTCCTTCGCATCATCCGAAAGTAAATCTGGCTGAGTCCGCTCACCAGTAATTAGGTAGTAAACGTCTACTCCCGCTGCATGCAAAGATTCTAAATCATCCTGCCCCATAACACGCTCGCCTTTTTCATAACGCATTACAGCCATATTTTTTTTACCAAATAAAGCAGCAAAATCTTTTTGCGACAGACCTAAGCGTGATCGTTCCTGACGAAGGCGTTCGCCTCTTTGATCGTTATTCTCATTTACCATTTGGGATAAATCCATATATTAATTATCCCATTTGGGATAATATTGCTTTGCTTATTTACCATTTTAACAAAGTTCTTTATTCACCACAGTTTAATCACTGTGGATTCCAAAGGAAACAACCATGGCTACTCAAGAATCCCAAAAAGAAGTCCAAATCAGCTTTCGTACTACACCAGAAACTAAACGACTTGCACGTGTAGAAGCAGCAAAACAAGACATGAGTTTAAACGAATGGATTAAACATCTTGTTGAATCAAAACTGGTTAAAGATTCTTTTCAAAAATCAAAATCATCATAAGGCACGGTCTTTCGGCTATTCCCTGAAAACCAATACAGATTTTTCAAATATTTGAAAATTTTTGTAAATGAGAAAGAGCGATTAAGTAAGTGTCGTCGGGAGCAACAATTACTTGATTGAATATCTAGAGGTACTCCATGAGTAAATCAATTGGTTTTTATTGCCCCCACTGTGGCACACGTATGCATGTATCTAGTCGTAAAAAACCCTCTCCTTTGCTACATGAACTAATTGTGTCTTGTCGTAATGATCAGTGCCTAGCAAGTTTCGCAGCAAGTCTGGAAATGGTGAGACCGGTACAAAATAGTATTAATCCAAATCCAGAAGTTCAGACAGGACTGCCACAGCATAAACGTCAGTGGGAAAACGAACTCGAACATCAACTAGCAAGTTTGGAAATACAAACCGAAATTGATGAACATCAAAAGAATTATGTTGAAGGCTTTATTTCTGCCCTATTCCATTCATCAACTATTGATTTGACTAGAGCATCTACATACCGCCATCGGCTTCAACAAATTAAACTTTTATAGGTTTTTTAAATGGATCTTCAACGTCGTATTGATGACAGACTGAATCAACTTTTTAACTTTAAGAAAGTCGGGGAATGGTATCGTCAAGGACGCTGCCCGAGTTGTAATGAAAAAGAACTCTATACCCATGCAGAAACACCACGCATGGTGAAATGTGGTCGGATCAACAAATGTGGTTATGAAGAACATGTCAAAGATATCTGTGAAGATTTATTTAAAGATTGGTCTGAATACCATCCCAAAACACCCGAAAACCCAAATGCGGCAGCAGATGCCTACTTAAAAGAAGGTCGTGGTTTTGATCTTAAAAACTTAAAAGGTCGCTATAGCCAAGAACTTTATCAATCTCCTAAGAATAAGAGCCTTGTCAGTGCGACTGTCCGCTTTAAATTGGCTGAAGGAATTTATTGGGAACGTATCATCGATAGACCTGACCGGTTTGGTCGTCAGAAAGCCAATTTTATCGGTAAATGGACAGGCTTAGCCTGGTCTATTCATGAGTTAGATGAACTCTGTCATGCAGGTAGTATTTGGATCACTGAAGGCATATTTAATAGTATTGCACTTTCGCAGTCTGCAATTATCAGCATCAGTAACATGAACAGTGGCAATTATCCAACCCAAATATTTGATGCCATTAAAAAACGCTGCCATGAACTCAATAAAGATAAGCCTCGATTAGTTTGGGCATTAGACAATGATCAAGCAGGTAAGAAGTTTTTATCAAAACATCATAAACATGCCACAGATGAGGGATGGATCTCTACCGCTGCTCTGCCTCCAGCGCCTATAAATGGAAAATCCCTAGACTGGAACGACCTTTTCCAACGTGAACAACTCACAGAAAAGGATCAAGAGAAATATCTCCATTTTGGCAAACTTCAAATTGTAGATACGCCTGAAGAAGCAGGACTACTTATCTATAATTTTTACGGAAGTAATCTCAGTAAATTCTTTTTTAATCATAAATTTCGCACCTACTGGTGGGAGTTGGATTATGAAAAATTCAATAAAGCTGTCCAGTATGTTGAGGAATCACAACAAAATCAGATGTTATCCGAAGAGGAAATCCGTATTCAGGCATTAAAGACCTGTTCTTCAGCTAAAGAAATCTGCAATGCACAACTTGAACCCTTATATTTCCAACGCAATGAAATTACAGATGAGTCCTGGTATTACTTTCACTTGCAAAGCCCTTGGGGTGAAACCAAAACCACATTTACCGCAGAACACATGGCATCACGTAGTAAATTTAAACCACGTGTCATGTCAGTACTTTCAGGTGCTATGTGGACAGGTAGCGATCAACAACTTGAAACTTTTATTAAACGTAAAACTGAAAAATTACGTGAAGTAAAAACAATCGATTTCGTTGGTTATAGCAAAGATTATCAAGCTTATATCTTTGATCAATATGCTGTGCATAACGGACAAGTTATCCCCAAAAATGAACATGATTTCTTTAGAACAGGAAAAAAGGAATTAAAGAGTCTAGCCAATTCCCCTGTTATCACCCTTAATCCTAAAAAGGAATTTTCACCTACATGGTGGAAAGACTTCTACACCTTAAATGGGGCAAATGGCTTAATCATATTAGCGTGGTGGACAGGAACTTATTTTGCTGAACAAATCCGTGCATTAAATTCTTCTTATCCTTTCTTCGAATTTGTGGGCCAAGCAGGTGCAGGTAAATCGACCTTACTAGAATTATTATGGAAATTCAGTGGTCGTGAAGCGTATGAAGGCTTTGACCCAAACAAATCAACCAGCGTAGCGATTTATCGAAATTTTGCTCAAGCATCCAATATGCCTATCGTCCTGATTGAAGGCGATCGTAACGATCAAAATAGTGGGACTCAAAAAGCAAAGTTCAGTTGGGATGAACTTAAAGATGCATTCAATGGTCGTGCTATTCGTTCTAAAGGCTTGAAAACTGCAGGCAATGAAACATATGAGCCACCATTCCGTGGTGCGATCATGATTAGCCAGAATACCCCTATTCAAGCCTCTGAAGCGATTCTATCGCGTACATTACATATTACAGTGACGACCAAAGGCCATAATTTAGATAAAAAAAGAATTGCTGACCGGCTGTCTCGCATAGAGCTTGAAGAAGCATGTACCTATATGACGCATTGCCTAAAAAATGAAGCAAAAATTCTGAAAACTTATTCAGACAATATCCAAGGTCTTGAAGAAGAATTTCATCAAAAAGGGATTACTCATACTCGTATTGCCCTTTGTCATGCACAAGTGTCGGCAATGATTGATGCACTTTCAGAACACGTTTTAAAAGGTGTGATAGATCTCGATGAAATCTGTGATGCTAAACGTATTCTAGAAACGATGGCACGTGAACGTATAGAGCAGCTTGGCAGTGATCATCCTCTGGTACAGCAATTCTGGGATGCGTTTGAATATATGAATGTCAGTCGTAGTGCTTCATTCAGTTTGAATCATCATGACCAGGATGCACAGAGCATCGCAATCAATCTAAATGAAGTCTATAAAGTTGCTGCCCGGAACTATCAATCTTTACCAGATATCAATGAAATGCGAACCCTGCTTCGCTCAAGTCGTCGCTATAAATTTATTGACATGAATAAACCTGTGAAGTCTAAAAACTTCCCAGCAGATGACGTTAAGAATGCCACTTCAGATATGCGCGAGCGTGTCGTTAAATGTTGGCTTTTCACCAATCCATACTTCAATCACCAATCCACAAAAAAACCAAATAAGTTTTAAGCGCATATATAGAAGTGACAGCTTCTATATGTGCTACATCACTAAGTCAGGAGACGAAACAATGCGAAATGATTCTAACGTAGAACTACAACGACCGATGACTAAATTTAGAGGAGCTAAACTTAATGCCTGAATTCATCGTAACAATTGAAGCTGACTCTGCCCCTCAAGTTGTTCTTGGTCAAATTCTTCTTGGCGGTACTGTGACGGCTCTTAAACTTGAAAAGCGTAAATTGGTATCAGTTTCCGAGCTTGTTAAGAAATACGGACTTTCTGATGAGACAATCAGAACCAAATGTATCTCGATTAACCAAGGGAGCAATGGCAAGCATATGTATGATCCTGATGCTGCTGATGCCCTTCTCAAAAACTCTAAATTTCGACGTGGACCAAGGCGAAAAAATTAAAAAATGCCCGCAATATGCGGGCTTATTTTTATCCATTAAAAGCTGCAACTAAATCATCTGCATTTGGGTTGTAATAAGTATTCACCAGAACATCAATTTTTTTATGGCCAGTAATTTTAGCCAGAACTTCAACTGGTAATTTCCTAACTCGAACCATTCTTGTAATAGCTTCATGTCTTGTATCGTGAAAATGTAGGTTATTCAGACCCACAGCATTTTTTCTTTTTTCCCACATCAAACGAAAAGCATTTTCTGACTGCGGTATGATTTTGCGACCTGCATGCTTAATCAGTTTTAACAATTCTTTCGCTTCTTCAGAAAGCGGAACGATCCGTGGATCTCCATTTTTGGTTTTGGGTAAATGAACGTACCCATCAAAAATATCTTTCTTTTGCATTGCAAGAATTTCACCACGTCTCATTGCGGTTTCAATAGCAAAGAGAAATCCCCAAGCAACATAGTGTTGTGGCAAAATAGGTTCCTTACCTATTTCATAATTTAATGTTTTTAATATAAGTTCAATTTCAGATTCATGAATACGACGCGAACGTGCTTTAGGTTTTTTGGGTTTTGTCATTTGCATCCAAGGATTTTCATTTAAAATAAAAAGTTCCTTTTGTGCATAAGTAAATATTGCACTGTAATGTGAAATTTCTTTAAGTACCGTGTTTTCTCCAACTTCTTGTAATCTTTTATTTCTCCAATTCGTCAAATCTTTTGGACTAATGTCATAAATAGATTTCTGTGCCAATGCCCCAAACTTATTTTCAAAATTATTGTATTGGCCTTTGATCCAAGCGCGTGATGACTTTGAATCCTTCCATTGACCAACGTTTTGGTAATATTGATTATTCAAATCTCTAAACGTAAATTTAGGTTTAATCTCACCATTTTCAATTTTAGTTTGTGATCTCAACTCTAATAATTTAAGTGCTGCCCACTGCTCACATTCTTTTGCAGTGTCACGAGTGCAGTAATATCTTTTACTTTGATATGAGACAGTAATTGTAAAAGTCTCGCCTCTTTTCCTAGGAGTTGGTATTTTCATTTTGTCGCAAACTTGTCGCAGATGGCTTAGAAATACTGCCATTTTTCACCAATTTAGCCAAGCCTGACACTAGGTAAAATGCGACAAATAAGCAAAAAAAAAGACTTATAAGCATTTGATTAGCTTATAAGTCTTTGATTTATATCTGGTAGGTATAAGCAGACTCGAACTGCTGACCTCTACGATGTCAACGTAGCGCTCTAACCAACTGAGCTATACACCTAAGTGTTGTGAATCATATTCACTTTTATTTTCTAAGACAAGGGCTTTCTATGGTTTTTTAAAGCAGATGCACAAGTTTTAAGCATCCCTTTAAATTTCACTGCTTGTTGTTCATTAAATTCAGATGAAAACTGTTGCTGCTGATAATATTCTGCCGTTTGGATAAATATCCTATGCTGATCTTCTTTAATACCATCGGCTAATCGGTGCATCCAAGCAGAAAAAGTTTCAGCAGGCTGCTTACGTAACTGTTCTTCAAGTTGCTTAGAGAACTGTTGAATCGCACGTTCATATGCCGAACCGTACTGTCTGTTACGATAATAAATCCAAACAAAATAAAAAATCACCACTAATAAAATGCTTGAGAGCAATATCAGGATAGTGGCATAAGCAGTTTTCAGACCTAATTTCGACAACCAGCTTTGCTGCTTTTCAGCATCATATCCAACGACTTTGCTTTGCCACTGATAGCTCGCGTAGTCACTCCAAATTCGCATATTTTTCATCATTGAAAATTGACGATACTTCCACTTCTGCTCTTTACTTCCCAAAATAGTTCGATCATTTTCAATATAATTTTGCATTCCCGCATCTATGCGTTGTGGAGCAATGATTGCGGTTGGATCAATCCGTTGCCATTTTCCATTTAATTGCACTTCTGTCCACGCATGGGCATCCAGTTGACGTACTTCCCAACTTGCCCGATCCAGTGCAAGTTGTCCGCCTTGATAGCCGATGACCACACGTGCAGGAATCCCCACGTATCGCATCAGCATGGCAAAACTCGAAGCATAATGCTCACAAAACCCCTGTCGAGATTGAAACAAGAATTCATCGATACGGTTTTCACCCAGTAAGCCCGGTGTTAAGGTATATACAAAATCATTGTTCTTATACCACTGCAAAATATTACGCACATACTGGTCTGGTAATCGTCCACTTTTCTGAAACATTTCCAAAGCGAATTGACGTGATTGTTCATCGAGTTGAGCGTGAGTTTGAGTATTGATTTTTTCCAGTAAATTGGGTTTAGATAGGCCCTGTCCTTGCAGCTGTGCATCGCCTAGCCAATGTAGCGTAATAGGCTGATTTCGTGTGATGGAGCGGATCGGGCTAATACTCCAACCCTGTTTCAATTGGTATTGAGGGTTTTTGGGAATGGACTTTTCCAGTCCCATGATCCACATCACACTTGAATCTGCAGCCAAGTATTGATAATCAAAACCCTGTTCTGCTTTTCTCAAAATCCTATGATTCAAGACAGGTTGTTGATTGACAAAACTACTGGTCCAGGTTCTGCCATCATATTGATCCAGAACCATTGCCCGCCAATATAGCTCATTGCGGGAAGGCAGTTTATTCATATTGCCAATAATGCGAAAAGCCAAACTGCTGGATTGCGAAAGTTCTGCAATATCACCGGGTGACATGCTGTCACTCATCCCCGTGACACTTTTTTGTTCTGGAATTGGAATATGCCAAAGTGGCGGTAAGCGCGGGAAAAAGATAAACAGCAAGATAAAAAAAGGCAAAGCCAAAATCAGAAATTTACCCACATGCTTGGCATCTGATTTTAATGCTGATGATTGATTCTGAGCTAGTTTAAATTCACTGGTTTGTAAACGGTAAAGCCCGATCAGACAACTGAATAAGCATAGTAAAATTGCAATCGCCATCCAGATGGACTGGCTATATAAAAATGAACTCGCCCCGACAAACAAAGCAAAATTAAACAAGATAATGACGTCTCGTTTATTCCTGGTTTCCAAAGCTTTGGCAAATAAAAAAGTGGATAAAACCGCAACGCCCGCTTCTATTCCGATAAAACTCTGATATCTAAAATAGATCGCCATTAGGGCCAGAATTGCCAAGGCAAAGATCCAGATTTTGGATACTGTTTTTGTCTCATCTTTAAAGCTGACAAATAAACAGAGAAGAATCAGGGCAAAAATTGCACTTAACAGAACAGGATTAAACAATACTTGTGCAAGCAGTAATAAAAGCAAGGTCATTAAAATCGATGTTCTAACATCAGCATGCATCATAATTAAGCCTGCGCCAGAAGTTTTTTAGCCTGAAGCAACTGGTTTGCACCAGTGCCTACAGCTAATTCAGCTTGAGGCAAAAATACCGCATAGCTAGATTGCAGTTGTTCACATTGCTCAATCAGCCCCATCATTAAGCTCAGTTTCTCTTCATGTTCGGTACTTGGCATGTTTGCATAATGGATTTCCATACTCGGTTGATCATTATGCTGCTCAAAGACTTTAATATATAAACCTTGCCCACGCGCAGCCTGCTTCCAGGATACGGCTTGCAAGCTATCACCCAACTTGAAATTACGAAGTTCACGAAACTCATCCATATCAGGTTCAAAACTGTGCTGATGCTGTTTATTTTCCGCATTATAAAATGCAGCTTGGGGCGCAACCCATGAATATTCTGTTAAATAAAAATAGCTCCAGGCACGAACTAATCCAAAGGGATATACCGCATAAATCTGCACAATCGGGTAATGAAACTTGCCGCGTTTATCAGCAAAAAAAGACAAGGTGGTTTTTTGCTTGAGTTCAGCAATCGAAACTTTTTCTAAATGCTGATCAGTCTTAATCCATAAATAACGCGATTGCTTGTAAGGCTGCTGAAAATGTAATTGCAGATCAAGATTATTTCCCACTTGCCCAATTTCATTTACTGAAATTTCAATGCTGAGCTCATGTAACTGTTTAAAAGTGACATAAAAACTGATACATAAAATTGCACTGATCAGAAAGCAAAAACCCAAAATCAGGTTATTGGCATAATTGATCCCGGCAATAAACGTAATCAAGATCAATACCAGATACAGATAGCCCTGCTGATAAATAAAAATCAGAATGTCTTTTTGCGAGAGCTGTTTTACTTTTTCAAATTGAAAGCGTTTCGCTAACCATTTTTGCCAAGGCTTGCCCAATTTGATCTTCCCTTAGCTAATCGTCACTTGCTGCATCAACTGTGAAGTCTCTGCTTCATTTAGTCCAATCCGATGAGAAACAACGGCAACAAATACAGCTTGAACATCATCTGGCGTGACATAGCTGCGCTGTTCAATGAAGGCATGTGCTTGAGCTGCTTTTTTCAAAGCCAATAGACCGCGCGTGGATAAACCATGCCGACTTTTACGGGTTTCGCTAGCCAGATCCAGCAGATAGTCCAGCACCACATCGGCAAGATGAACCTGCGTAACCAGTCGTTGCATCTCTAAAATTTCGTACTCGCTGAAAACGTGCTCCAACGTTGCAATCAAGGCATAACGTGAGTTTTGCTGTAGTAACAGTTTTTCTGCGGAACGGGATGGATAGCCCAGTGACAAACGCATCAGGAAACGATCCAGTTGCGATTCTGGCAAACTATAAGTACCACTTTGAAAGAGCGGGTTCTGCGTTGCAATCACCCAGAAAGGTTGTGGTAGTTCATAACGCACCCCATCTACCGTCACCAAACCTTCTTCCATCGCTTCTAGTAACGCACTCTGGGTTTTAGGACTACAACGGTTAATCTCGTCTGCAAGTAATATTTGGGTGAAAATTGGACCTTGCTTGAACTCAAACTGGTGCTGTTTTTGATTAAACATATTTACGCCAATCACATCACTGGCGAGCATGTCATTGGTAAACTGAATACGCTGAAACTTCAGCCCTGCAATATGGGATAAGGCACTGGACAATGTCGTTTTACCGAGTCCAGGCAAATCTTCAAACAACACATGCCCACCCGCCAGCAAACTGGTTAAAGCCAGTTTAGTCTGATGTTCTTTATCTAAAATAATGCTATTGATTTGCGTTAAGAATGCTTGAATTTTTGCCGCATAAGATTCAACTTTTTGATTCAGCTGTTGCTGTTCGTGTGTGAGTTCTTGTTTTTGAACCTTACTCATACCCCAGATCACAATTCATTCCCCCAATAAAAAACGGTGCATGATTAACATACACCGTTTTTTGATTTTTCAAAAGAAATCAGAAGATTTCAGACAAATACATATTCAGGCTAGCAGGGACATTTCTTCATTCCACCGCGCGCACTTGGATAACGTGCATCCACGCAGTGACGGTAAAATGTTTTGGCATCCATTGCGACCAGGTCCGGATGATTCTTTTGCATATGCTCCAAATAGGTTTGATAATCAGGTACACCCACCATCAATCGGAAGCTTTGCTGGAGACGTTGCCAAATCATCTGAATAGTTTTAATCCCATTCAACATTAAAAACTTTTTCGGCTGCGCAAGCACTGTAAATTTAATGATCTTACCCAACGCCAGTTTTTGGCGAATTTGATCTTTTAGACTCATTTCACCTCTCCTGCCACTTTATTTTGACTAATCTCATCACGGTAAATCGCTTCTGACTCATGCACGCTTGGATTAGGATCTGCCAATGCACGACGAATCACACCAATGGCAGCCAACAACATTACAACCGCCACAATCATAAAGAAACCACAAAGCACAGCATTGATTTGATTCGAGAACACAATCGTTTGCATTTCAGCAACATCTTTGGCTGGTTTTAAAATTTCATTACGTGCAATTGCATCAGAGAAACGATTAGCTTGTGCCAGGAAACCAATTTTTGGATTTTCATGGAAGATTTTTTGCCAACCTGCCGTCATACAGGTAATAAATAAGAAAATGGTTGGAAAAATAGTGATCCAAACATATTTCTCTTTCTTCATTTTGAATAAGATGACAGTACCCAAAATTAGTGCCATTGCAGCAAGCATCTGGTTACCAATACCAAATAAAGGCCATAAGCTATTGATACCGCCAAGTGGGTCAATCACACCTTGATAAACAAAGAACCCCCAGCCTGCAACAGCCACGGCGGTTCCAACCAGGTTACCGAAGAAATTGTGCGATTGTTTCAACGCAGGGATCACGATACCTACCGTATCCTGAACCATGAAACGGCAAGCACGTGTACCCGCATCTACCGCAGTTAAAATGAATAGAGCTTCAAACAGGATCGCGAAGTGATACCAGAACGCCATCATGGAACGGTTGTTAAAAATTTCCGTAATAATGTGCGCCATACCAATCGCAAATGTTGGCGCACCACCCGTACGTGAAAGAATCGAGCTTTCACCGACTTCCTGAGCCAGTAAAGTCAATGCTTCAGGAGTGACCACAAAGCCTAAATTACGCACCGCTTCAGCAGCACTTTCTACTGTGGTACCTAATACGGCAGCGGGTGCATTAATTGCAAAGTAGACTCCTGGTTCAAGAATAGTGGCGCAAATCATTGCCATAACAGCAACGAAAGACTCCATCAACATGCCCCCGTAACCGATTACACGAATATCGACTTCATTTTCAATGAGTTTCGGTGTGGTTCCCGAAGAAACCAGGGCATGGAAGCCGGAAATTGCACCGCAGGCAATGGTAATGAACAAGAATGGGAACATTGAGCCTGCAAATACGGGACCAGTCCCGTCAATGAAATGCGTTACCGCAGGCATTTTCATTTCAGGTAATGCCACCATAATACCGATTGCAAGACCTGCAATTACACCAATCTTTAAGAAGGTAGAAAGGTAGTCACGTGGCGCAAGCAGCAACCAGACCGGTAAAACTGAAGCAACGAAACCGTAAATGATTAAGCACCAAGTCAGTTGTGTGCCAGAAAGTGTAAAGATCGGTCCCCAATAAGGATCAGCTGCGACATTTCCACCGTACACAATCGCCAGCATCATCAGCACAAAACCAATGATCGAAACCTCGGCAATTTTCCCTGGACGGATATAACGCATATATACGCCCATAAACAATGCAATTGGAATGGTTGCAGCAATACTGAACACCCCCCATGGACTGTTGGTCAAGGCTTTCACGACTACCAATGCAAGTACTGCAAGGATAATGATCATGACGCCTAATGCACCCAGCATCACAATCACACCCGCAAAGGAACCCAGTTCTTGCTTAGCCATTTCACCCAGTGAACGACCATCACGACGGGTAGAGATAAACAGCACCAAGAAGTCCTGAACAGCACCCGCAAGAACCACACCTACCAATAGCCAAATCGTGCCAGGTAAATAACCCATCTGCGCTGCAAGAATAGGACCGACTAATGGTCCGGCACCTGCAATGGCTGCAAAGTGGTGACCAAACAGGACATATTTATTAGTGGGAACATAATCCAGACCATCGGCTAAACGATGTGCCGGTGTTAAACGTCTTGCATTGAGTTCAAAAACTTTATTGGCAATAAATAAACTATAGAAGCGATAAGCAATGCTATATACACAGATGGCAGCCAGAACGAGCCAGACTGCATTAACATGTTCTCCTCTGCTAATTGCGAGTATCCCGAATGATACCGCGCCTAAAATCGCGACTAGAAGCCACACTATTTTTGAAGTTAGGGTTAACTTCGGTTGAGTTGTTTCCATGTAAATCCCTCATATATCATGCATAAATCAGCGTTTATTTTTTATTGTTCGGTATACTGCTGTTTGTTCCTTTGCGACTCTACTCCTCATAATTATTTTTTCATCTAATACTTTGGCATAAAAAAAGGGATGATTTAAATCATCCCTTCCGATAATAGTCTATTTTAAAACCATTATGCACGTTCTAAATAGTCACCAGTACGGGTATCTACACGAACGCTTTCTTCTTGCTGTACGAATAATGGTACACGTACTACAGCACCAGTTTCGAGTTTCGCAGGCTTACCGCCACCGCCCGAAGTATCACCACGTACGCCTGGATCAGTTTCAACGATTTTCAATACAACGAAGTTTGGTGCACTTACTGACAATGGAACACCATTGAAAAGCATAATTGTACATTTTTCGTTTGAATCGTCTTTCAACCATTTGGCAGCATCGCCCATCGCAGTTTTATCAGCTGTGATTTGTTCGAAGCTCACTGGATCCATAAAGTTCCAAAGTTCGCCATCGTTATAAAGGTAATCCATTTCAACTTCAACAATGTCAGCACCTTCCAGTGTTTCATTGGATTTGAATGTTTTTTCTAAAACTTTACCAGTTTTAAGATTACGCAATTTTACACGGTTGAATGCTTGACCTTTACCAGGTTTCACATATTCATTTTCCATGATTGAACATGGGTTACCATCAAGCATAACCTTTAAGCCTTGCTTAAAGTCATTTGTAGAATAATTGGCCATGAAAGGCTCACTCCAAACTTACTAACTTAAATCTATTAATGCTAGACTAGCATTATTTTTTCCATGCGGCATGATAAACTATTTATATCAAGAGCAAAACTGGCAATCTCAACTCAGTGACCTAATTACAGATCCTTTAGAGTTACTTGAGGCACTTCAGCTCTCACCTGATCAATTATTATCGGGGGCAATTCTTGCTTCTGAACAATTTAAATTACGTGTTCCTCGTGCATTCGTCGAAAAAATGAACATTGGCGACCCTCTTGATCCTCTCCTACTACAAGTCTTACCCCATCATCTGGAACTTGAAGAACATATCGGATTTGTAACAGACCCTTTGGGTGAAGAGCAAGCCAATCAACAACCCGGTGTACTCCATAAATACAAATCGCGCTTTTTACTCACCTTAACAGGTGCTTGTGCGGTGCATTGTCGTTATTGTTTTCGTCGTCATTTCCCTTATCAGGAAAACTTGCCCAAAAATGAAGACTGGCTCAACATTAAAAGCTATATCGAAAGTCAACCCGATATTAATGAAGTCATTTTTAGTGGTGGAGACCCACTGACTCTATCCAATCGAAAATTAAAACTCTGGATAGAACGCTTAGAATCGCTATCACAAATTAAATTTTTGAGAATTCATTCACGGGTTCCTATCGTAATCCCCAACCGTGTCGATGAAGAACTGGTTTCCCTATTAAAAAACAGTAGGCTACGCATTATTCTAGTGGTACACTCAAATCATGCGGCTGAGCTTGATGATTTTACATGCGCTAAACTTTCAGTTTTGGTTCAACAACAAATCACCGTGCTCAATCAGGCAGTTTTATTAAATGGGGTCAATAATTCTGCGCAGATTTTAGTGGATTTAAGTTACCGTCTGTTTGATGCAGGCGTGATGCCATACTATTTACATGTGTTAGATAAAGTAAAAGGTGCGCATCATTTTGACTTGAGTCCTGAGCAGATTAATCTTATATATAAAGATGTTTTAGAGAACCTTCCAGGATATTTGGTTCCTAAACTCGTTAGGGAAATAGCGGGCGAAAAAAATAAAACACCGCTTTTTGGAGTTTCAACTTTTTGAGTTAAATAATAACGATGATTATGAGCAATTCAGACATCTTCCAAATGCCAACCGAATTAAAGTTGGAACAACTGAGCTTTTGTCCATCGAATGCCAAAGGGTTACAAGAGTGGGTGTCTAATTTGTCCATTCTGCAACTCGGCAATTCTTCAAAAGAACTTTTCAATGCATTATTGGAAATATCAGAACTGAAATGCCCGGAAATGCTGCGTTTCGATTTAATTCAAATCCTACATCCGACTATTGATAATGTATTGATCAGCCTGGAAAAGCATTTTTTTAACCAAGGTTTGATTACTACCGATCGTAGTGATCAAATTATTGAATTGGCTATGCTTTTACGTAGCCATTTCGCCAAAATTTATATCGACATTTCAAAACGCTGTAACACCCAGCTAAGTCTGCAAAAGTTTTCTATTTTTGCATTTAATCAAAAGAAAAGTTTGCAGACCGCCAGAATTGTTTCGACTTATTACGCGTTACAGCAACTTTCCCTATTACTTTATCAACAACATTTGCTCTATAGCACACCGTTATTTGGTCAATGGCTGGTTGCGCACCAACTGCTTGAATGTGCAATTAAGAATAATTTTTATCAAACCAATATCAATCAAATTTTAGATACGCAGCATCAATTACAGACCATTACTCAAGCTTATTCCCAACTCATTTTATTGGATATTTTCAATACCCATCAAATTCGTCCATCAGAAATGCAAGGCTTATATTTATGTAGTTTTGACTGGGCAAAACTGGTTCACATTTTACCTAAAGAAACCACGCTTTCTCGCTATATCGTAGATACCAATAAAGATCATCCACCGGTTTTCAATGTCAATCAATCCAGTTTATATAAACCGACAATCTACATTTCAACACAACATTTATTAGATCATTTGTCTGAAACCCAAACTAAAAAAGCGGGTTATCTGTCGCGTAATGAAAAGTTATTCCTGACTCCAGCATTACACTTTCATATTCATAATTTACTTACAACCAATATTGAACGTCGCCATGAGCGCTACGAATATTCAGCACAATTGCAGATCTGTTTCAGTCTTTCTGTAGCCCACTTTTACTTATCTAAAGGTAAAAACTTTCACGAAACTTTAGAAGTAGAAAATAATTATCATTTCCAAAATGAAAGTACATTTATCAATTCAATGAATTCAAATATTCCCGTTGGAATCACCACAGCTAAAGTTCTGGATCGGGAAGCAAAACAAATCTATCCAGCTGAAGTTCTGGATATTAGTGTCAATGGTTACAGAATTAAATGGACGGGTGTTACCCCCTCGAATTTAAAAACCGGAGAATTTATTTTAATTCAGGAAAATACCAATAGCCCTTGGCGTGGCGGTGTGGTTCGCTGGATTAAACAGTCAACCGAAAAAAGCCTGGAACTTGGGCTTGAAGTATTGGCGCAAGATTTATTCCCCTGCTCCGTCATGGTGAAAACTGAGCGTAACAGCAGCAACTATCAACCTGCACTTATCGTTCAAACTTCTCAACTTGATAATGTTGCAACCAGTTTAATTGTATCAGGCTCGCATATGTTTAGAGAAAAACAGACCATTCATTTGCGATTAGGAAAAGAAGAATTAAAAATTTATCTGACCAAAGCACAACTTATTACTCAAAGTTTTATCCGTTTTGAATTTGAGTTGCTTAATGATCAGCAAGAAAGCCTGATTAACAACTTTATCAACAAACAAATGAATGAAATAAAGAATCATGATTTATGGGAAGCATTGAAGTGAGAAATCCATTATTGTCTAAAAAGTTAAAACGTACCGAGACGCGTTTACTCATTATCGATGATAATCAAATACGTTTTAACCAAATTCTTGATCTTTTAACATCGAGTGGACATGTTGTACATGCAACATTGTTGGATGATTTGCAAAATTTTGAAAAACAATTACATCAAAACTGGGATCTGGTCATTTTTGGCCGTGCTTATGACTTAAAATATGAACAAGCATTAAGTTTAATCCAACTATCCAACCAACCCAACTTACCTATTCTTCTTCTAAAACCAGAGAATTATCAGGCAGATCAATATGCGGGTTATATTCGTAAAGGCGTTTACGACATTTTAAATCTGGATTATCCAGATCGTTTTTATATTGGCTTGCTCCGTGCACTTTCATTAAGTCGTTTATTGCTCGCCCAACAACATTTAATGGATGAGTTAGAATCTGCCCATACTCATGCACAGTCTTTAGTACATGATAGCAATAAGGCCATTGCCCTTATTCAAGAAGGCATTCATATTCATGCCAATCCTGAATATTTACAACTGTTTGGGATTAAAAACGAGGAAGATATCGTAGGTCTTCCTTTGCTTGACCTGTTACAACCGAAAGATTTGAATGACTTTAAGTTGCGTTTCAAAAAAATTACTCAAGGTCAGTTTGATTTAGGTCGATTAGAAGTCACCACATTAAATGACCATGTTTCTATTCCGAATCCGCTTAAAATCGAATTTTTACCCGCTACAGATGAAGATGCATTACAAATTACCATTGATATTGAAACTTCTGAACCGGGTAATATAACATCTGTGGCAACAGAAAAAAGTATACAGAAACCTAATATCTATCAGCAAATTAATCGCACTATTACCAAGCAGCCTTCTCATATTAATGCGCTGGTTCTGTTCTCTTTAGCCGCTTTTCCTGAAAATATTTTCGAAACTAATTGGGTTACTTCAAAAAACTATTTCAGTCAGATAAAAGAGTTTTTAAAAGAACAAACCCATGTTCCATTATTTAAAGTTTCACCTGGTATTGTTACTGGCTTATTCCAGGCAGAATCTCAAGCCAAATTAGAATCTAAGCTTATTGGTTTAAGCTCACTCACCAAACCACAATTATTGACAGTCAATCAATCAAGTTATCCGCTTAATTTAAGAATTGGATATGTAATCTTAGATGGTGAAATTCGTGACGAAAGCCATTTTGAACAATTTGTTAGTTCGGCTTACAACACGGCTTTACCGCAAAATGCACCCACCGCAGAGCTTGAGTTAAAAACGCATTTAGATATTCCAACGCTGGAACTTCACCATCCAGAAATGAAGCCGTCAAATTCTTTGCCTGAATCTTCGTTAATCAAAGCCTTAGAACAAAGCTTGGATCGCGGAGAGATTCATCTTAAATATCAACAACTTTATGATAAGCAAGATGCGAATTTATATACTTACGAAGTCACTAGTGGCTTTATTTTTGAAAACTCCTGGAAAGATTTATCCAGTTTAAGAGAATTGGCAGAAGATCCAGAATTATCGATTAAACTGGATCGCTGGATATTAGTTGAGTCATGTAAACAATTACATAATTTTATTACGCAGTATCCTGAAGCGAAATTGATTGTCAATTTAAATAAAGAAGTGTTATTTCACGATCGAACCTTCCCGGAATTTATTTCTAAGCTGATTACGATTGTACGCAGTAAATTAACGCATCCGCTTATTTTACAATTCTCAGAAGAAGACCTTACCCAGAATATTTCAGATGCACAAAAGCATATTACTCAATTACGCCAGTTTGGTGCTGAAGTATCTTTAAGGGACTTTGGCAATAGCATTTATAGTGAATCTGCTTTACGTCAACTGGATATAAATGGTTTAACATTACATCACACCTTGACGACAATGTTAAATACCGAACAATCTACCCAGGAATTACAGGAAAAAATTAAAATTTTCCATGAAATTAAACCTGTTGAAATTATGCTACGCGAATTAAATGATATGACGCTGTTCGCAAACGCTTGGAATGTAGATGCCCGCTTTATTCAAGGTGATTATTTCCAGAAAAAACTGGATCACCTGATTGATGTACAAGACCAATAGGTCTTGTACATATTTTCTTGCTGCAACATACACAAATTTCAGGCATAAAAAAACGGGCATTTTGCCCGTTTTTCTACATTTAACAGTATTAGTCAGGACGTTTGATAGAACGTGACATACCAGAAAAACGTTGTTTAAACTTGTCGATACGACCGCCAGTGTCCACATTCTTCTGTTTACCAGTATAGAATGGGTGGCAAGCTGAACATACGTCAAGGTAAAGAGTTTCTTTACCAATCGCTGAACGAGTTTCGATTACGTTACCACATGAACAAGTAGCAACTAATGTTTCATATTTTGGGTGAATATCGGCGCGCATCGTCGATTACTCCTAAGTTAAGAAAGGCTTATGCTGTCATCGCAATTGATCACTCTCATGATTCATGAGGAAAAGCCTATCCAAGGAAAAGCCAGACCAACACCATAACAGACCATTCTTTTGGCCCACCGAGACGGATACCGCCAGAGCTAAGCACAACAAGTGGCCTAATTATACGGCAAATAAGATCAGATAGCTAATTATTCTTTTAACTCATCTACAGTTTTAAATTCCTCTATAGGCTGCTTTGACCAATAGTTAGCAATAACACCACACACCATCAATTGAATTTGGTGGAAAATCATAATCGGCAAAACAATCATCCCTAAAGGCTGTCCGATAAATAAGATTTGTGCCATCGGTACACCACTTGCCAAAGTTTTTTTGGAACCGCAAAAAAACATCGCAATTTGATCTTCCCGGTTAAAACCCAACCATTTTGGAAGGTAAAAAGCCAACAGCATAATCACAGTTAAAAACACTGAGCATGCCACTGTTAAAATTAATAAGGTTTGCCAACTGACCACATCCCATAATCCTGCAACTACAGCCCCACTAAAGGCTCCATAAACCACCATGAGAATAGTGCCCTGATCGAACGCCTTGACGATATTTGGCAATTTCAACATAAACGGATAAACATACGGACGCAATAACTGTCCCAATACGAAAGGCACCAGCAATAACAAGGTAATTTGAATAATGGATGAGGTCGGATCAAAGCCATGTTGTGACTGACCTAAAATAAAAAAGCTGACCAGTACCGGGGTAATAAACATCCCGACAATATTGGAAAATGAAGCACTGCACACTGCACTGGCCACATTCCCCTTTGCAACAGAGGTAAAGGCAATAGAGGACTGGACGGTTGATGGCAAAAAGCACATGAACAAGAAACCCCAGTATAACTCACGCCCCAACAAGGGCAATAAAATGGGCTTCGCCAACAACCCTAAAAGCGGAAAGAGTGCAAATGTAAAAGCAAACACCAGCACATGAAATTTCCAATGCATCATACCTTGGACCACAGCTTCTCTAGACAGTTTTGCCCCATGCAAAAAGAATAAAATTGCAATTGCGCCTGAGGTAATTAGCCCAAAAATATTTGCAGCCAAACCAGATACGGGAACTATTGTTGCCAAAATCACCATAATAATCAGCAAAATAGTAAAGCGATCCAATGCCAACAGTTTTAACATTGCTACATCCTGTAATTATTAAAAAATATAAAAAAGCCCAATAAGTGAATTTACCTAGCGGTAAAGTTTCATCTTACTGGGCTGAATAAATAAAGCCAGTTTTTCAATGCAATGTTCAATATTTAGTTAATCTATATCACTTTATAATTAAATTTCTTTCTAAGCCCTTTTTATTTTTCCGCTATAGAAGAAAAATAAAAAGGGTGTCAACAATTATAAAAGGAGTCTATTAGTTATTTCTGGCATTTACATCTTGCTGAATAAGCTCGATTTTATAACTATCTGGATCTTCAACAAAAGCAATGACTGTTACGCCGCCTTTCATTGGCCCCGCTTCACGTACAACTTTACCACCGCGTGCTTTAATTTCTTCGCAGGCTTTATAAGCGTTATCTACCGCAATGGCAATGTGACCATACCCATTACCCAACTCATAACTTGTAGTATCCCAGTTATGGGTCAGCTCTAATACAGTATTGTTTTTTTCATCGCCATAGCCCACAAACGCTAAAGTGAAACGACCTTCTTCATAATCACGTTTACGAAGCAAAGTCATACCAAGCACTTCAGTATAGAACTTTAACGACTGCTCCAAATTACCTACACGTAACATAGTATGTAGCATGCGCATCTTTGACTTTCCTATTCATTCCTTATTTACTGCCAATATAGGCAATGTAGCAAGATAATTCAAATTTTACCCCTTAAAAAGCAGCGAGGGATGTTGCTTTTTAAACGATTGATTTGCGGTAGGATGGAATGGGCTTCCACTCAGCGAGAGTAGAATTAATCGAACTGATGTTACTTGTCCAGCTTTTATTTATAGTCCAATCACACTCTAAAAAAGAAACAGCCTATTTCATCAAAAAGACAAAATAGGCTTTTAATTGCTAAATCTACTTGAACAGGTTTATTTAGCTTTGTTGAGCGGAATGTTCCTTTAATAACTTCGCCACCCATACCACTAAAATCAAAATGGGAATTCCAATCAGCGTAGTCATAAGGAAGAAATTCGGATAACCAATATTGCTTACGATCGTACCCGAATAACCGCCTAAAATTTTAGGAGTTAAAGTCATCAGTGAGCTAAAAATTGCGTATTGCACTGCGGTAAATGACACACTGGTTAAACTCGACAAGAACGCAATAAATGCAGCACCTGCAAGACCAGAGGCCAAGTTATCGACAATAATGGCAAAATATAACCACAGAGAACTATAAGGTTTAATCACCTTGCCTGTAATTTCAATTTCGTCAGTGGATTGGGTATTTATGATTGGTAAAGGCTGGACATCGACATCTAAATCTTTGGCGGCGCTCAAATTCATATTGGTCGTATAGCGATGCTGGGTGGTTGACAAGACTTGATTATTTTCAATCACTTCAGCAACCAGCTGTTTAGAAGCGGAATTGATCAATATCTCAGCCGGAATTGCCGCACTAAACACGCCTGTTTTATCCAGATTTGCATTAAATTTCTGACCATCTAAACTTAAAACAATTTTTCGAGATTCAGACAGTAACGGTCCAAAATACTGTCCACGAATCACCAAACTATTATTTTTCTCATATAAGGCAATGGTATTGTCACTGGTTACAGGCAATATCTGGATACTAGATTGTTTTGCATCCTGCTTTAAATATGGCACTGTCGTGATTGCAGTATTTTGTGAACCCTCCTGATATTGTGCGGTAACTTGGATGTCATTGGCCTGTGCCAATACCTGACTCGGTACTTTGAGTTTCCAGTATCCGACTTCATCTGACTGCACATTATAACTTTGTTGTCCGACTGTCACATTGACATCATTGATTTGCTGTCCTGATTTTACCAGACCAATGAATATCAGATTGGTTGAACTGGCCAAGATTGCGCCGATAAACATCAACTTCATAATGTTCATGCGCTGTGCCAGTAAACCACCCAAGAAACCGCCAACCAGACTAAAAATCACGCCGTAAATTTTAACTGCTTCAGCAATTTGCTCTTTGGTGAAGTTTAAGTCCTGATAAAACACATTGGAGATTACACCGGCAATAATGTCGGAAATACGGTAAAAACCAATTAACAGCAACAACACTAATGCCAGTTTTACACCATAACGCTTAAAGAAATCTGCAATCGGATTGACCCAGGTTTCAAATGCCATTTGTTTGTTTACGGCACCCATTTTTACCAGCAAGGTACCAATCAATACAGCAACAGCAGCAGAGCCAATAAAACGCAGGGCTTCAAAGCAGAACAATAAGATCGAATCTGAAATTTCAAATTGAGATTTAATCGCTTCGGTTAAGTTTCCAGAGAAAATATAGCTCAGTACAAAACTGATCACGGCCACGAAAAATACAGCAACCAAGCGATAGTAATCGGTACGTTTATAATCTTTATAGATCCGATTCACTTGCGGTTCACGAATCACCAATGTGGTGATAATACCCACTACCATCACCGCAGCCATGGCTAAATAAGTGATTTTCCAGGCACTATAAATATAGTTGCCTTTCGCTGTACCCAAGGATGCCGCTAAAAATAACGCCCCTGCACCCGCTACAATCATCCCGATGCGATAACCGGCATTATAGGTAGAAGCCAGAACGGTCTGCATTTGTGTTTCAGCAAGTTCAATCCGGTAAGCATCAATCACAATATCTTGGGTTGCCGCAGAAAAGCCCAGCAACACTGCACCCACAGCCATTTGATACAAATAACTTTGCCCGAGTGCAGGATTTGAAAATGCCATAATACAAATGGCACAGATAATCAGTACTTGCGCAATCAACAGCCATGCCCGACGACGACCGAGTATTTTCGTCAGTACCGGAACCGGTAATTCATCGATTAGCGGCGCCCAAACAAACTTGAAGGAATAGCCCAGCGCGGCCCAGCTAAAAAAAGTCACTGCACTTTTATCAATTCCGGCTTCCCCGAGCCATAAAGACAGGCTTGAAAAAATCAGTAATATCGGAATACCTGCGGAGAAACCCAAAAACAGCATAATAAGGGCACGGCGATCAAGAAATGCCGTAAAGGCAGATTTCCATCCAGTAGATTGTGTTGTCATTGATTTATTATGTTCTGCAAAAACTCAATGCCGCTATTCAAACGCGTAATGCGATAGGTTTCAACAATATTTACGAAATCATTATTTTATTTTATCGATTAAAGCAGCATGTTCGCTTGAATTTTTCAAGCAAACCTGTATACCTTTAAACCTCTACCGCAATATTTCGTTTTGGATTTTCACAGTGACCCAAAGACTCGAGCAAATGAACTCTTCTTTATCCGCCAATATTATCAGCACCACCGAACAACCGAGCCAAAACATTTTAACTTCAGCATTTGAACAACCAGAAATACAAAGCACTTTAGAAAAAACCAAACTGAAATCTGAACAACTGACGCATATCCCTAATTACGATAAAATTCCTGCGTCAACACGTCGACTGAAACCGCTGAATAATTTTCTGGGGCAAGACCGTGCGCGCGCCTCGGTAGAAGCAGGTATTGCCTTACCTTATTCAGGCTATAACATCTTTGCTGTGGGTACGGCTGGCCTTGGCAAACGCACCATGATCAAGCGTTTATTGCAGCAACATGCCAAAACCATGCCGACGCCAAATGACTGGGTCTATGTCAATAATTTTAAACTGCCGCGTCAACCGATTGCGCTCGAGCTTCCATCCGGTCAAGCAGCGAAATTTCAAACACTGTTGCATCAGACCTGGCAAACCATCTTAAAACAGTTAGAACGCCGTTTTACTGCAGAAATTTATCACAATCGTATTGAAATGATTCGCCAGCAAATTGGAGATGAACAACATCAAGCATTAATTGATCTCACCAAAGAAGGTGAAGCACTTGATCTGAAGCTGATTACCCGTAATGAAGAACATTGCTTTGTTCCGGTGCATTTCATTGACGATTCTCCAGAAGAAATGACAGCAGAAGACATTAATGCGCTCAACAGTAAAGAGCGCGCTGAAATTTCAACAAACATGCGTTACATGGACAAAAAACTAGAACGCTTAGGCCTACATTTGGGCGATTTAGAAGATGATGCACGCGACAAAGTGCAAACTTTAAATCGCAATATCGCAAAACAGGTGGTGATGCCGCGTATCGAGCAAATTTTAAATAAGTTTGGTGAGGTGGAAGGCTTAAAAGACTATCTCAAATACTATGCTGAAGACATTATTAACAATGTTGAAATTGTGCTTGAACAAGAAGAAGATGACTTTACGCCAGGCCTATTTAGCCGCGTGCCTGCACGTTATCAAGCCAATATCATTGTTTCGTATAAGCCTAATTCTGGCGCTCCAGTGATTTTTGAAGATTTCCCAACGCATTACAATTTATTAGGTCATGTCGAACAGCTTACGCAAAATGGCACCATTACCACAGACTTCACTCTAATTCGTCCAGGCACACTGCACAAAGCCAATGGCGGCTTTTTAATGCTCGAAGCAGAGCAACTACTTGAACAGCCTTATGCATGGCAAGGTTTGAAACGTGCATTAAAATCAGGGCAGCTAAAACTATCTTCACTTGAACATATGCTGACTTTAACAGGCAGTATTTCGATTGAACCGCAATCTATTCCCTTGAGTTTGAAAGTTGTTTTACTTGCAGAACCTGAAGTTTATTATGAAATCCTGGAAGTTGAACCGGAACTCGGCAGTGTATTTAAAATCCGTGCTGACTTTACCGATACATTACAACGTAATGACACTAATGAGCAGGCATATATGCAGCTGATTGCCGATTATGTGCAAGCAGATAAATTACTCCCTTTTGATCGCTCTGCCTTAGCAGCATTACTAACTGATTCAAGTCGGCAGGCAGAAGACCAAAGTTCATTGTCATTACATGCTTTAACTTTGGGTGATTTGATTCGCGAAGCCCATCATCATGCTGAAAAATCGGGTGACAAAATCGTTACCGATAAACATATCAATACCGCACTCGATCACCGTAAGTACCGTCTCGGTTATTTACGTGAATTGTACTGGGAAGATTTGTCACGTGGCACACAGCTCATTGAGACCAAAGGACACCGTTTAGGGCAGATTAATGCGCTCTCTGTAATTCAGTATGCAGATGTTGAATTCGGTTTGCCTTCGCGTTTAACCGCTTCGGTTTATCAAGGCGGTGGTGATATTCTGGATATCGAACGCAGTGTTGAACTCGGTGGCTCCTTACATGCCAAAGGCGTGTTACTGATGTCGAGTTTCTTAAAAGCGCATTTTGGTCGTGAACAGACTCTACATTTTTCTGCTGCCCTCGCCTTTGAGCAAAGCTATGGTCAGGTGGATGGTGACAGCGCAACCGTAGCTGAACTGTCTGCGCTCTTATCAGCCATTAGTCAACTGCCAATTGACCAGTCCTGGGCAATCACCGGTTCAATGAATCAGCTCGGTCAGGTCCAACCAATTGGCGGCGTGAATGCAAAAATTGAAGGTTTCTTCGATGCTTGTAAATTACAAGGTTTGACCGGCAAACAAGGTGTAATTATTCCACGTCAAAATATGCAACATTTAATGCTGCGACACGATGTCATTGAAGCAGTTGAAAAAGGTCAATTCCATATTCATGCCATTCAGACCATCGATCAGGCTTTAGAGATTCTCATGGCTCGCCCTGTCGGTACCCTAAACAAAAAAGGTCGTTATAGCAAAAATTCAATTTATGCTGCCGTTATGGAGCAACTTGAATATTGGCAGGCCATTGAAGATGGTGCAGAGTTTGAAGATGACTCCAAGAAAAAAAAGAAAAAGAAAAAAGCCAAGAAAAAGCTAAAAGAGGAAGCAGAAAAACAGCCTGTTCCGTCTGATGTTGTCGAATCTAAAAAGGCCAACAAGGACAATTCTGAAGCAGAATAATCTGCTTCTTTAAAGGCCTCTATTAAAAAACCTTCATTCACATCTTCCATTAAAAAAGCGCCTTAAGGCGCTTTTTTAATCACTTCACAACTGAATTAAGCTTCAGATGCTGGGCTGTATTGTTCTACCAAGGTTTTTAACTCACCTTTTTGGAACATCTCTAGCATGATATCGCTACCACCAATTAATTCGCCATTAATCCACAATTGTGGAAATGTCGGCCAATTTGCAATTTGCGGCAAAGTTGCGCGAATGTCTTGGTTTTCCAAAATGTTTACATAAGCAAATGGACGACCAATTTGACTGAGTGCTTCTACCGCACGTGCAGAGAAACCACATTGTGGGAATTGCGGCGTACCCTTCATATAAAGAAGTACTGCATGTTTAGCAATTTGGTCGCGAATTAACGCTTCAGTGTCGCGTGCTTGTTCAGTCATTGATAAATCCTCAACTAATCTGCCTCGCATTATACCCAAAACTTAACAAAACAGTATGGCTAAAGCAATATTTCCATTTTTATTTCCATTTGGGCTTTTATTCTGTAGCAGTTTTTGCTTAGATAAACCTTTATTTTCCCACCTAACAGATAAGAGTTAGTCATGAATAACATTACCCTTGCCCCAGTGCAATCTGATCAACCTTCACACTTGATGCCAGTATTTGGCCGTCAGCCGATCAGCTTTGTTCGCGGTCGAGGTTCTTATCTTTATACAGAAGATGGCACTGAATATTTTGATGCACTTACAGGAATTGCAGTATGTGGTCTAGGTCATGCTCATCCTGTTATTGCTGAAGCCATTGCCGATCAAGCTGCAACCCTCATTCACACCAGCAACTTATTTGAAGTCCCTTGGCAAACTGCTGCAGCACAAAAACTTGCTGAAGTTTCAGGCATGGAAGAAATTTTCTTCTCGAACAGCGGTGCAGAATCCAATGAAGGTGCCATTAAAATTGCCCGTAAGTTTGGATCAATGCAAGGCATTGCCAATCCAAAAATTATTGTTGCAGACCGTTCTTTCCATGGTCGTACCATGGCGACCCTTGCAGCAACCGGCAACAAAAAAGTTCAGGAAGGTTTTGGCCCGCTGGTTGAAGGTTTTATTCGTGTACCTTTTGGTGACATTGAAGCCATTGAAGAAGCAGCCATTCACCATCCGGACATCGTGGCTATTTTTGTTGAACCGATTCAAGGTGAAGGTGGTGTAAATACTGCACCTCAAGGGTTTAGCTACCTTGAAGAAATTCGTCAAATCTGTAATCAGCATAACTGGTTGATGATGTTGGATGAAGTTCAAACAGGGAATGGTCGTACCGGCAAATACTTTGCTTACCAGCATACCAGTATTATTCCAGATGTTTTAACCACGGCCAAAGGTTTAGGGAACGGCTTCCCGATTGGTGCGGTAATGACTCAAGGTCGTGGAGTCGGTGTACTGACTGCGGGCAACCATGGTTCAACCTATAGTGGTACAGCGCTCGGTTCGCGTGTGGTATATACCGTTCTCGATATTATGCAGAAAGAAAATATCGTTGCCAATGCTGCCAAAAAAGGTGCCTATATTGTTGATCAGCTGCGCAGCAAACTGGCTGATCAAAACGTGATAGTACGTGGTTTTGGTCTAATGATCGGCATCGAGTTACCGAAAGACTGTGGTGAACTGGTGAATATCGCACGTGATGAATATCATTTGATTATTAACGTAACTGCAGGTTCCGTGGTTCGTTTATTGCCAATACTTAATATTACTCAAGAACAAGCAGATCAATTGATTTCTCGTCTTGTAAAAATGATTAAAGCCTTTCTAGCTTAATTCTTTCACCCTTCAAAAAATGAAAAGCCGCTGATAGCGGCTTTTTTTTATACTGCTCGGCTTTTATGAAGCTTCTTGATAATTTCTGCCACCGGGTAACTGGCAGAAATATTGTTTTAATGCTTCTAAACAACGGTGAATTTTCATCGGCTGTTGTTCATGTTTTGAAATAATGGCATACAAGGTGAAACTCGGTAATTTCCACTCTGGTAAAACCTCAACCAAAGCACCATTGATTAAATCTTTTTGTGCATCTAGATATAAAATTCGAGCGATTCCATGCCCTTGCTGACATAATGCTTTGGCAACCAGAACATTATTTGAGGTCAATCTCGAACTCATTTCTAAACTGATGTCTTCACTTGTTACGACATGTTGGAATGACAAATATTGATAATTTTTGATCACATTCATCGGAATTAAATCATGATGCTTTAAATCCTCAGGACGTGAAATGGGTATCGACTGATTCAAATAACTTGGTGAAGCCACCAGAACCTGCTCAACTCGAGCAAGCGGCACTACATGCAAATTATTGTCTTCAATTTTTGAACTTATACGCAACGCAATATCAATACGACCTTCAATCAGATCAATATATTGATTGTCAGCTTCTACATGAACCGCCAACCCTCTATGAGCAGACATCCAATGTGATAAGGCTGGAATGACATGATTTGCGGCTAATTCTGGCGTAGTTGCAATACGTAAGTCCCCAACAAGGTCATCACGCAGCTCATTAATCCGTACCTTTCCGCGCTCTGCAGCAGCAAGCATCTCTTGGCAGCTGTGGAAAAAAGCTTGTCCCGCTTCAGTTAAACTCAACTTTCTGGTAGAACGATGTAAAAGGGTAACTTCCATCTCATGTTCTAAAGAACGAATTTGCTGACTTACAGCACTGGTGGTGATACCTAAATCACGGGCAGCACCACTGAACGAATTTTTTTCTACAACACAAGCAAAGACACCCATTGCTCGAAGTTGATCTAACATAAATTTCCCTCTGAACTTATGAGATGCTTTATCTTTCGATAAAAGCAACTCATTGTATTATACGGTGAAATTTAAGTAATGTATTAATTTATTTAATTAATAGGTAATACCTGGGTTGGATCAATAGGTTTACCATCTAGACGCACCTGAAACTCAAGCATGGTACGGGTTGTACCTGATGAACCCATCTCTGCAATCTTCTGCCCAGCCGTCACATTTTCTCCACTTTTCACGTTCATTTTACTGTTATGTGCATACGCTGAAATGTAACCATTAATATGCTTGATCAGAATCAGGTTACCATATTCTTTTAACCCGTCTGCTGCATATACCACTTGCCCATCTGCAGCCGCATAAATTGCATCACCTACGTTTCCAGTATAGCGAATTCCTTTAATATTATTGGCTAAATTAAAGTTTTGCAGCACTGCACCATTGCTTGGTTTAACCCAGCGTAACGCAGATGCTTTCGAGGTTGCTACAGGAGCCGTTGGAACATTCGCTACAACAGGTGCAGCAGGTTTCACTGGACTGGTTGGAATTTGAACGGTTTGACGTTGAATCGGCGCAGCTTGGGTTACGGCTTGAGTCGTCGTGGTACGGCGTGAACCTGAATCTTTTAAACGTAAAGATTGCCCCACATAAATGCGATACGGCGGCGTGATGTCATTCATATCCGCAACACTGGTATAGGCTAAACCATAACGTGCAGCAATCCCACTTAAAGTATCACCAGAACGAACCGTATAGTAGTCTGGTGCAGTCGCATAACGTGTTGAATTATGAATTTGTGGTTTTGAAGCACAACCACTCAAAATAACAGTGGAAATAACCGCTGTAGACAACACAATGGTTTTCAGCAAGGCTGAAGGCGTAGCTAATAAGCGATAAGATGACACCAAGAGCATTACTCTTCCTCTCTACATATAAATGTATTTATTGAATTGCGCTAAGATTAGCAAAAAAGTATATAAAAAATTATTTCAACACTACATTTTCACAAAGTTATAACACTACTTCAGGCTATTTAGAAAACTGTGCATGCAATGTGTTCAAAATCTCGTAATTGGTAGCATCCATTTGAATAGGTGTGATACTGACATACCCATTCGCGACTGCAAAAAAGTCCGACTCTATTTCAGTTAAACCTTTTTTCGGATCTGCCACAGCTTCGCCTGAAAGTCCAATCCAATAGACTTGACGGCCACGTGGGTCTACATGACTGGTAATGGGTTTTGATTGACTGCGTCTACCCTGATAGGTGATTTTCGAACCTTGTATTTCAGGCACATCAGGAATATTGACATTAAAAATGTGACGTGGAGGTAAAACCGGTAAACCTGAAGCAATAAAATCATGCACCCATTGTGCAGCGACAGCATAATCTTTTGGGTTTTCGTAAGAACGGACATTTTGTCCTGCCATCGATACGGCAATTGCGGGTTGTTTCATTAAGCGACCTTCAAATGCTGCCCCGACTGTTCCCGAATAAAGCACATCATCGCCCAGATTAGCGCCACTATTAATACCGCTAACCACCAGATCAAATTCAAAATCAAATAGCCCATTCATAGACAGATAGACGCAATCTGCCGGTGTTCCATTGACTGCCCAAACATCGGGAGAAATTTGGATGGGACGTAATGGTCGATCTAGAGTCAAAGCACTGGAATAACCACTGCGCTCGCTTTCTGGCGCAACAATCACTACACGCCCCAAAGGCGATAAAGCATGCGCAAGCGCTTGAATACCGGGAGCAAAAACACCATCATCATTGGCAATTAATATATTCACTTAAAATCTCAAAATAGTTTAAAAAATGACTGGTCAGAACATTTGATTGAATAATATAAAGAATTATATATATTTAACGATCGACCTCCATTCAAAATATGTGACTAAAAAATGATTAAAACGATCTCACTTCGTGGCTTCTTGGGTTTAGGTTTGGCAGCATTACTATCACAAGCTGTTTTAGCCGATGAAAGCCTAACTCAAGCAGAAGCCAATACCCTGATTAAAGAGGACATTGCTTCAACTCAGGTTATGGCTGAAGTGTGCCCTGCGATTCTGGGTAAAAATGCAAAATTTAATCACAATATTCAGCAACTGATTCAGACTTATCTGCAAGACTATTCAGACAAATCGATGACTTACGATAAAATTCAGGCAGATTCAGAATATAAATCTGTTCTTGATGAAGCGCGTCAAGCTGCCAAAGAAACCAGTAAAGACGAACAAAAAACAGTGTGTAATGAGGTCGTAAATTACGAAGCCTAAGTCATAACAGATTATTGATATAGAATACTCAGCCTAGTGAGCATCCTATATGTGGGCATGAAGATTATCCAGCTTCATGCCCTGTTTTTATAAAATAAATACAAGCCAGATTAAACTCTTAAAGTCGATTCATTGTTTCTTCAACTTTCAACAGCTTCAATACATTTGTGTACTTACAATTACCAAAAATATCGTTAAGCTTATTTATATTGTTATGTTTTTAAATAATTTAGGTCTGCTTAAATGAAATTATCTCTGTTCAAATCTCTTTCTTTGGGTCTATTGACCACTGCTGCAATGTCACTCTCGGCTACTCATGCAGCGAAACAACAAGACGAAAATATTGAAGTTACCCCCATTCAAAAAGTCACTCAACAAGAACTTGCTGCAATTTATGTACTCTCGGAAGTCTGCCCAAGCTTGGTGAAAAATGATGCTCAGTTTTCGAAAGGATATTCCAAACTTGCACATGAATATTTACCGCAAGAAAAAGATGCGGTTTCAGCTTTAAACAAGCTCAGCAAAGAGAAAAAATTTAAATCAATTTTAACTGAAGCACGTAGTGATGCGAAAAAAGCCGGTGATGCAAAAAATAAAGAAATTTGCCAAGAGTTGATGACTTACAGTAATTAACACCAATTGGTTACAATACTTTTGAAATAAGCCGATTTCTCCGTAGAAGTCGGTCTAGCTTTATCCTAGAATGCTAGGCTCTTTGTGCTTATATCAAGATATTGGAACCACCTAGAATGACCCACAAAAGCGCCCTTGCTGCATTATTACTATTGCCTAGTTTCACATTCGCAGCATCTGTCTTATCTGCACCGCCAGAACTCAATAATAAATCTTATGTTTTGATGGACTATGAGACGGGGCAAATCCTCGCATCTAAAAATGAAAACGAAAAATTAGCACCTGCTTCAATGACCAAGATGATGACCAGTTACATCATCGAACAGAAGTTATTGAGTGGTGATCTTACGGAAGATGAAAAGGTTCGTATGAACGAGTCGGCATGGTGTCGTGGTAGTAGCACGGAATCATGTATGTATGTCCCGCTGAACGGTACTGCAACAGCATTAGAAATGCTTCGTGGGATTATCATCCAGTCAGGTAATGATGCTTCTAAAGCCATGGCAGAACATATTGCCGGGAATGAAGGCACTTTTGCCCACATGATGAATGAAGAAGCAAAACGTATTGGCATGACCAATACCAGCTTCATCAATTCGACAGGCATGCCTGCTGAAGGTCACTACTCGACTGCAAAAGATATGGCAACGCTTGCGCAACATATTATTCATGACAGTTCAAAGTATTACCCAATCTACTCTGAAAAAGAATTTACTTTTAATGGCATTAAACAAGGTAACCGTAACGCCTTGCTTTATACCGACCCAAGTGTAGATGGTTTAAAAACCGGTCATACTGACGAAGCAGGTTACTGTTTAACCACTTCTGCCAAACGCGGCCCCCTGCGTTTAATTTCAGTAATTTTTGGTGCGCCAAGCATGAACGAGCGTGCATCTCAGACACGTGAAATCTTGGCTTGGGGTTATGCAAACTTTGAAACCGTTAAAGTACAGCCTGCCAATCAGGTCTTGGCTAAAGCCAAAGTTTGGTATGGTAAAAGCAATGACGTTCAAATTGGCTTAGCTGAAAACTTTAACGTTACCATGCAAAAAGGTCAGGCTAACGCGATCAAAACACAACTGGTTGTTCAACCAAAATTGACTGCTCCACTTAAAAAAGGTCAGGTGGTGGGTAAATATGTAGCCAGTATTAATGGCAAAGTGATTTCAGAAAAACCGCTTATTGCACTTCAAGATGTTGAAGAAGCAGGTTTCTTTGCAAAAATGATCGACCATATCAAACAATTTTTCTCTAACTTATTCTAATTTAAAAATTTAGACTTAAGTTCAAGCATCTATACTTCGGTCTAGGTGCTTTTTTATTTTATAATCACTCCACACCCTTGCACTGACTTCTAATGATGAAAAAGAATATTCGCCCTTATTTAGATCACCATCCTGAAATTGATGTCACTTGCTATATTGATGAAATGTCCGTGGTGATTGGTGACGTGACTTTGGCTGAAAATGTATCGGTGTGGCCTTTTGCCGTAATTCGTGGTGATGTAAATCATATTCATATTGGCAAAAACAGTAATGTGCAAGATCATGCGATGTTGCATGTCAGCCATAAAAAAGCCGACAAGCCTGAAGGCTCACCACTGATTATTGGTGAAGATGTCACCATTGGTCATCACGTGAAATTACATGGCTGTACGATTGGTAATCGAGTTCTAATTGGCATCAGCACAATTATTTTAGATGATGTGGTGATTGAAGATGATGTGATGATTGGCGCAGGTTCTTTAGTTCCTCCACGTAAACGTCTGGAAAGTGGTTATTTGTATGTGGGTAGCCCGGTACAAAAAGTCCGTCCGCTTACAGATAAAGAAAAAGAGTTTTTGCCTTATTCAGCGCGGCATTATGTGAAGGTGGCGAGAAATTATTTAGAGTAAACTGATTAATCGATAGCCTTAGCTGATACTTACAGAATAGACTTCGAATAAATTATAAAATTTAAAAAACTGCGTTTCTCATAAGAGCTTTTATATTAAATCAAAAGACACCTTCTGTTGAGGTGTCTTTTACTTAGATATTATTTGTTAAGAAGTTGTTCTAAATCTTTTATTGATTCTTTTAAATTTATGCAACTTTCAGCTTCTCTAGATTTTCCACAAGATTCTTTCATGGCTTTATCAATTATCTTATCTAAATCTTTTATAGAATTCATAATAATATTTTTGCAAACTGATGAATGTACATTTTCTGAGCAGAATTTCATAAAAACATCATCAGAGATGGCATCAGATATTATTAATAAAACGGATGAAATTCCTTTATTTTTTCTTATCTCTGCTAAATGTGCTTGCGAAGCGTTATTCCAAATTGAATTTGGATAATCAATACATTTAATTGCTGAGCTTGCTGTTGCGTTAAAACACTACATATCTATTTTTTGATTAGGGTTAAGGCTTGACGTGAAATCTTCATTAGAAATATACGCTTTAAAATTTACATAATTTTCTGTTAAATCAGCATACATTCCCTCATCTTTATCTATTTTGATATTTTTAATACTGCCTTTTATTCGCGCCCATTGATTTCCATATTTCTTATTCGCTGCTACTTCATTTCCAGCATAATCACTTTTAATTTTGTTTATAGTTACTGGTTTTTGAGGTGATGTTTTTACTATTTCAATTAAATAATGCCTTACCATCATCAAGCCATGTAGTAAAACCATCATGAATTATGATGTTCTTTACAGAATCCTCTTTACTTGCAAAAGTAAGTGATGGCATTGCTCACAGAGCTAAGATGAGAAAAAATTTCATTAAAATAAATTCCAGATATTCTTTTTTAATTTATCATCTTATAAAACAATTGCTTAATTAAAATCAATCTTTCTTTTTTTGTTAGGGAAAATAATATTATGGCTTTAATAAATTAACTAGGATATAGCCGCCACTCTGTTAGTAATAATAAAAATCCAAAAGTTATCAATCTTGAACTGTAATGTGGAGTAAAAAACCTTCTTTTAAACAAGTAAAGAAATCCCCTCTCAACATAGCCACCACGTCCTAAATTTTGTAGAATAGCCCTTTTATCCCATGGTGCTTTTCAATGACCGCTTGGACTGCTCACGTTACGGTTGCTACTGTTGTCGAAAAAGACGGAAAATTTCTGTTTGTTGAAGAACATACAGAAGGTGTAACACATACTGTGTTTAATCAGCCTGCGGGTCATGTCGAATGTGGCGAAACCATTATTGATGCTGCCATTCGCGAAACCATGGAAGAAACCGGACATACAGTGAGTATTGAATCACTGCTGGGTATTTATACCTATACTCCACCGATGTTTCCAGATCGTACCTATTTTCGTTTCTGCTTTTTAGCAAAATCGATTGCGCATGATGAACATGCAACATTAGATACAGGAATCATTGGCGCAGTCTGGATGACTTTGGAAGAATTGATCGAGTCGGCTCGTGCGCGTAGCCCCTTGGTAACTAAAGCCATTGAAGATGCTCTTTCAGGCAAAAAATATCCTTTATCGCTCATTTACGAGCATCAAAACTCTCCCTTAATTTCAACTTTGGATGCTTAATCCTATGCAACAACGTGTCATCGTCGGTATGTCTGGTGGTGTAGATTCTTCTGTTTCTGCAGCACTTCTTCTTCAACAAGGATATCAAGTTGAAGGACTTTTCATGAAAAACTGGGAAGAAGATGACGGCACGGAATATTGCACGGCTATGGAAGATCTGGCCGATGCACAAGCCGTTTGTGACAAAATCGGCATCAAATTGCATACAGCCAACTTTGCCATGGAATATTGGGATCGTGTATTCGAGCACTTTTTAGCTGAATATGCTGCAGGTCGTACCCCAAACCCGGATATTTTATGTAATAAAGAAATCAAGTTCCGTGCATTTTTAGATCATGCCGTGAACTTGGGTGCAGACTTTATTGCCACAGGTCATTATTGCCGCCGCGGGGAAACCATAACCAACTCGCGTGGTGAAGAATACGCACCTTTATTACGCGGCTTTGACCAAAACAAAGATCAAACGTATTTCCTGCATGCTGTACATGGTCGTGAAATTAACAAGACTTTGTTCCCAGTCGGTGAAATTGAAAAACCGGAAGTTCGTCGTATTGCTGAAGAACTCGGTCTTGCAACAGCGAAGAAAAAAGATTCAACCGGCATTTGCTTTATTGGCGAACGCCGTTTTAATGACTTCTTGAAACAATATTTACCTGCCCAAGCTGGAAAAATTTATCTAGATACCGGTAAAGAGGTTGGTGAACATCACGGCTTAATGTACTATACGCTCGGTCAACGTGGCGGCATTGGCTTGGGTGGTCTTAAGGGCGAATCTGAGGGTGCATGGTTTGTTCTTTATAAAGATATTGAAAACAACCGCCTCGTCATTGGTCAGGGTCATGAGCATCCACTGATGCAAAGTACTATACTTTGGAGTGAAGCAATTGACTGGGTTGCGGGTGAGCAAGTAATTCCAGAAAACGGTTTCCGCTGCACTGCGAAAACGCGTTACCGCCAACCCGATCAAGACTGTGTTATTTATAAAGATGCCGATATGCCAAATGGTGTACGCGTTGAATTCGACGAACCGCAACGTGCGGTGACTCCAGGACAAAGTGTAGTGTTCTACGCAGATGAAGTTTGTTTAGGTGGCGGTGTGATTCATCATACCAATGCCCCAAAACCTGATTTTATTTAAAAGGAAGCGATAGGCATGGCTGAGTTACCCTTTCAACAGCCTCAAACTTTGAATATACGCCAAAACCGTGCTTTGGCGTTGGCAGCTGTGTTTCAATCGACACAGCTGACCCACATGACCGCCATGTCCGGACAGCAGAGTGTGGGTGAAAGCGGCAGCTTCTATCTAGAGCAACTCATTAAAGCCAGCCTGAATATTCGCCCTACCGCCAATGAATCCTGCCGGACCCTAGATTTTTTTAATCAACTTGCCGATATTTCTCTCGGTTTAAAAACTTTAGAAAATAGTATTACCCAACCGTTTAATACCTCTCCCAAATCTCGTTTACCCAAATTATCTAGCGCCAAGTTGCCGATGAGCTATGCCATGGCCTTGTTACAGTTAGAGAAAAAAGTCTATAGCAATCCAAAATTCGTTGAAATCATTGAAAAATCGCAACAAAAAATATTAAAGCAACTTTCATTTTTTGATAATAATTATCTACATCCCAGTATTATTGCCAACCTTGCCCAAACCTATGTCGAAACTGCAGGACAAATTAATCCTCGCATTATGGTCAAAGGCAACGCCCAAGCATTTAAAGATACATCTCATACCAACCGTATTCGCGCTTCGCTGTTTACTGGCCTGCAACTGGCGCATTTATGGCGCCAAATGGGGGGCAGTTCATGGGGCATGATTTTCAGCAAGCGTAAGCTGCTCCAAGATATTCAAGATCTTGCCCGTTTACAATATCAGGTGGTTTAACTGATGCTGTGCGGGCTTTGTTTTACATAGGGGCCGTATAGGCTGCAAAAATAATTGCGACAATGAGTTTTTTAATGATCCGAAGCATGGTTTGTAAAACTTAGTTATTCTAAGTGAGCAAATCATAACGAAGTAAAATAAAAAATACTCGAGTCCCGAAGGGTTGAAGTTAAAACAATCTCAAACTGCGTTACGAAATTTAAAAATAGTCTCGCTATTCTTTGCAGTTCGTGCCTTGTTTGCTCAGTTTTAATTTTCAACGCAACAAATTTTTGCAACGTATTCGGCCCCTCAATTCCAAAGTTTAAGGAATCGCTATGAACGCTTTAACCGCACTTTCTCCATTAGATGGACGCTACGCGAGCAAATGTGATGCTCTCCGTCCTTTCCTCTCTGAGTTTGGTTTAATCCATGCTCGTGTGACTGTTGAAGTGCGCTGGTTACAAGCGCTTGCAAACCGTCCTGAAATCACTGAAGTTCCAGCTTTTTCAGCAGCAACCAATGCTGCTTTAGATGCAATTGTGGCTGATTTCTCGGAAGATGATGCAAACCGCATTAAAGACATTGAACGTACCACTAACCACGACGTTAAAGCCGTTGAATACTTCCTGAAAGAAAAAATTGCACACATTGATGAATTGAAAGATGCCGGTGAATTCATTCACTTTGCATGTACTTCTGAAGACATCAACAATTTATCTCACGCTTTAATGCTTAAAAATGGTCGTGATGTTCTGGTTGCTTCAATGCAAAGTATTATCGACGCAATTGCAACTTTGGCTGAAACACATGCTGAACAAGCGATGTTGTCTCGTACCCATGGTCAAACCGCAAGCCCAACTACTCTGGGTAAAGAAATGGCAAACGTGGCTTACCGCCTTGCACGCCAGATCAAGCAATTTAACAATGTTGAACTTTTGGGTAAAATCAATGGTGCTGTAGGTAACTACAATGCGCATTATTCAGCTTATCCAGATATTAACTGGCCTGCACATTCACAGGCTTTTGTTGAATCTTTAGGTTTAGCGTTCAACCCGTACACCACTCAAATTGAACCACATGATTACATGGCGGAACTTTTTGATGCGTTACGTCGCTTCAATACGATTTTGATCGACTTTAACCGTGACGTTTGGGGCTACATCTCACTCGGCTTCTTCAAACAACGTTTGAAAGAAGGTGAAGTCGGTTCTTCCACTATGCCGCATAAAGTCAATCCAATTGATTTTGAAAACTCTGAAGGTAACTTGGGCTTGGCCAATGCTGTATTGGCTCACTTGGGTGAAAAACTTCCAATCTCTCGCTGGCAGCGTGACTTAACTGACTCTACCGTTCTTCGTAACATGGGTGTTGGTTTTGCACAAAGCTTGATTGCTTTTGATGCTTGCTTAAAAGGGATTGGTAAATTAGAGCTTAATGCTGTACGTATTGCTGAAGATTTAGACCACGCTCAAGAAGTACTGGCTGAACCAATTCAAACCGTTATGCGTCGTTATAACGTAGAAAAACCATACGAAAAATTAAAAGCCCTTACACGCGGTCAAGCCATGACGCGTGAAATGATGGTTGATTTCGTTAATGGTAATGAACTTGAAGCGGTTCCTGCTGCTGATCGTGCACGTTTGGCTGAAATGACACCTGCAACCTATACAGGTAATGCAGCTGAGCAAGCGAAACAAATTAAAGATTTAATCGCTAAAATCTAATTAAATTTTAGTCAGAAAAAGCGAAGCTTCGGCTTCGCTTTTTTATTATACTTCCACTACTTTATAGTCGAAAACAATAAGATGATTGAATACCAACTCACCTTAAAACACTGGCTTAGTTTAGGTTTTATAACCATTGCCATAGTGATCGCAAGTATTCGTCCTTTAGAATTTGAAGCATATCTGCTGCATCAGGTCGGCACAGTCTTTATGCTTGCTGCCTTGTTGTTTACCCAAAAGAAAATTGGCCTGAATTTTTACAGTTTTACACTCTATCTGGCTTTTTTACTGATTCACATTGTGGGTGCCCATTACCTGTATTCCTATGTCCCCTATAATGAATGGCTGATTCAGCTGTTCAATTTTGATTTAAATCAGTCTATGGACTGGTCGCGCAATATGTATGATCGTCTGGTGCATCTTGCCTGTGGTTTACTGCTCTACCCCGTACTACTGCGACTGTTTCAGGTATGGCTACCTGGAGCTAAACCTTTCATGCTATTTTTATTGGTGGTTCAGTTTATCATGGCCACCAGTTTAATTTATGAATGGCTTGAATGGCTGATTGCAATTGGTTTATCCCCAGAAGAAGCAGAAAATTATAATGGACAGCAGGGAGATATTTGGGATGCGCATATGGATATGCTGCTTGCAACACTGGGTGCTGCGAGTTATGGCCTGCTTCATTTGTGCTGCTTCCATAAAAGCCTAGTTAAAGTATCACAACCAAAAAGTGACCAACACGCCTAGTGAAATGACTGAGGCAAACACAGTGAACCATGAATGTGATTCTGCAAGCCAAACCATCCGCTTTGCTAGCCATTTTTTAAGCAGAATGCTATTCAGTGTCAGTGCTGCCAAATGCAGTAATACACTGGCTAAAAACAGATTGGCAAATAGCTCATGCACTTCTTTTAAACTGTGACTATGCATATAGTCTGTTAAAAACCTGCCAACACTGTTAAGGGTAGCAGGCATGCTCAACTGAAACAGGCTGGAATTGGCTATTTTTAAAAACTTCGCGGAAAGCTATTGCTACGGGTTCGCCCAATAGCGCTGCACAAATGGCTTGATCACATGAAATCGACGGATTATCCCCAAAGGCTGAGTATAGGCAAGTCGAGGCGCAAAAAAACTGCCATAAAATTATTAAGATCAGGCTGATACCGAGTATATAGCCAAAGGCCATATGCATTTAATGCCATTCTTCTGCATCCTCCGTAAGATAAGCCCCACTAAAGCTCAAAATGATCACCATATGCAAAAACCGAATCAGTAACTCTATAGAAGATGTTGTAGTGTTCTGAGTCATAAAAAATCTTTGTGGACTGTATTTCAGTTGCAACATAGCAGCTCAGGCTGAGTTGAATATTAAAATACAGGCAAAAAAAATTGCGCTCATTAGGGCGCAATTTTAAAATTAGAAGATCATTTTAAATTAAAGCTTGGGATCACGTAGTTGAATGACATTCGCACTCGCTTTTGACAAGGTTTCCATCACTTTATTCATCACTGCAGGCACTAGACCATCTGCCATTTGAGCTGCTTGTAAGCCCAGCTTTTCACCCAAAGTTGGTTTGCGACGAGTATCAATCACATACACATCATGCTGTGCCAATAAACCTTGCAGATATTCATCTGAAGTTTGCAGTTTATCCAGCAGGTTTAATTCAAGCGCATCCTTCCCGTACCAATGCTCACCTGTTGCAACTTTTTCAATATTGAGTTGTGGACGGTATTTTTCAACAAAGTGCTTGAACAACTCATGGGTTTGTTGCAACTCTTCTTCAAATTTGGCTTTACCTTCAGCAGTATTTTCACCAAAGAGGGTCACAGTGCGTTTAAACTCACCTGCGGTATAAAGTTCAAAATCGATATGCTTTTCTTTTAATAACCGATTAAAGTTAGGCACTTGAGCAACCACGCCAATTGAACCGACCACTGCAAAGGGTGCAGAAACAATTTCGTTGGCAATACACGCCATCATATAACCGCCACTTGCCGCAACCTTATCAACGCAAATCGTCAGGTTAAAACCAGCATCACGCAGACGCACCAGTTGTGCAGCAGCTAGACCATAGCCGTGCACCATACCACCCGGACTTTCCAGACGAACAACCACACGGTCACGTCCTGCTTTTGCTGTCGCTAAAATCAGGGTAATTTCTTCACGTAAACTTTCTACCGCAGATGCAGCGGTATCACCTTTAAAATCGAGTACATAAATTTTTTGATTATTCTTTCTACGTAACTTGGCTTCTTTTGAAAGCTGTTGAGTGAGTTGCAATAGTTCAAATCTAGATGCAGTGGTTTGCGCAATTTTTTTACGTTGTTCATTTAGGCGCGCGTTTAAATGGCTGATTCGAATTTCAGCGGGTAATTTAGGGGTATGGAATAACATATAAAATGATTTCTCTAATTGTATCTGCAGTTGTCTTTAACATGAGGTCAAAAGATTGAAAATTCAATATGAATTTTATTAATCATCTCATTGTCTAGATTCTTATCCTTTAAATGCTTCCAGTATTAAGTCATTTCCTCACGATAGGAACATATCGTTAAAGATCATAATTGGATAAAAAATAAAGCTTAATGATCGCTAGCTGAACACATCACATAGTTTGTTTAGACAAAAAAATTGATGGTTAAATAGAAAAGAGCCTTTCGGCTCTTTTCTAACACTGTCATTTCATTAACCAAAACGGCCGGTAATATAGGCTTCAGTCAATTGATGATCCGGCTGAGTAAACACTTTTTCAGTCGCATTAACTTCAATCAAATCACCCAAATGGAAGTAAGCAGTACGATCCGATACACGTGCAGCCTGTTGCATTGAGTGCGTCACAATGGCAATGGTGTATTGAGTGGATAAGTCTGAAATCAGTTCTTCAATTTTTGCAGTGGCAATTGGATCTAGTGCAGAACACGGCTCATCCATCAAAATCACTTCCGGGCTAACCGCAATAGTACGTGCAATACATAAACGCTGTTGCTGACCACCGGAAAGCCCTGTACCCGGCTGATTTAAACGGTCTTTTACTTCATCCCAAAGACCAGCTTTATGCAGACTATTTTCAACAATTTCCTCAAGATCATATTTGTCGCGTGCCAAGCCGTGCAGTTTTGGACCGTAAGCCACGTTATCAAAAATTGATTTAGGGAAAGGATTGGGTTTCTGGAATACCATACCCACTTGCGCACGAAGTAATACAACATCTAGATTTGGATCATAGATATCTTGATTATCCAGCATGACTTTACCCGCCACACGACATGAATCAATAGTGTCGTTCATACGGTTTAAAGTACGTAGAAAAGTCGATTTACCGCAACCAGACGGCCCAATAAAAGCAATCACTTCATTTTCGTAGATATTTAAATCGATACCCTTAATTGCTTCTGCTTCGCCATAGTAAACATGAACATCCGAAGTGCTGATTTTAACATTGGATGTTTTATTTTCTTTTTTAGCCGAAGGACTGGTATCAAATTGAGAAACAAATGAAGTCCCTTGACGTTTTTTATCTACTTCGTGAGAGGTAAATTGCTTCTGATCTTGGTTCACGGTTTGACCCTGTTCTAAGGAATTTGTTTTTGACATAGCTGTTACAGTATTCATATATTGCCCCTTTTACCAGCGCACTTCAAATTTCTTGCGTAACCAGATTGCCAGACTATTTAAGCCGACCATCAGTGCAAGTAAGACAATAATTGCCGCAGCAGTACGTCCTTCAAAGAAGTTACGTAATTCATTGCCTTGCCATAAGAAAATTTGTACTGGTAAAGCAGTGGATTGATCTAATGGCGTAGCTGGAACACTCGCCACAAAGGCACTCATACCAATCAGGAGTAATGGCGCTGTTTCACCTAGGGCCTGTGCGACACCAATAATGGCACCTGTCAAAATTCCGGGAATCGCAAGTGGCAATACATGGTGAAATACTGTTTGTACACGAGAAGCGCCCAAGCCCAATGCAGCCTGACGAATCGACGGTGGTACAGCTTTAAGCGATGCACGTGTGGTGATAATCACGGTTGGGAGAGTCATCAGGCTTAATACCAGGCCGCCCACCAAAGGTGCAGAAATCGGTAAATGCATCCAGCCAATAAAAATGGCAGCACCAAGCAAACCAAATACAATGGATGGTACAGCTGCGAGGTTATTGATATTCACTTCCACGACATCGGTAATGAAATTTTTCGGTGCAAACTCTTCCAGATAAATGGCAGATGCTACGCCGATTGGAATCGAGATAAAAATTACGATCAGCATCATGAACAACGAGCCCATGATTGCACCAGCTAAACCAGAGGTTGCTGGAGAGCTGCGCGAGTCTGGATTGGTGAAAATATTGGTATTAAAGGTATTTTGAATCACGCCTTTGGCTTTTAAATCATCAGCGAGTTGACGAACTTCCGAACTTAATTGTTGCTGGTCATCCGGTAAACTTCGATCAATATTTCCTGCCAACCACACATCTACATTGGCATCAGCCAGAATATTTAAGTCTTTTTTCTGACCAATCAATGCAGGATCTGCAAGTACTAAATCACGTAAGCGGTAGGCTTCGGAGCTAGTATACAAGCTGCCAAGTTCATCACGCTGCGAGGCAATACTTGGATCTTTTGCAATTAATCCATTCACGATTAAAGCATCCCAATCCACCATCCCCATTTCAGTTTGCCATGCAATAAAGCGCTCTTGAAAATGGGCAGGAGATTCGCCTGCTTTTTTGATAGGCTTCGCGCCCGCATTAATTATGGTCGGATCAAAATAGACCGGCACCGTCATACTGGATTGCCAGAATGCCGGCAAACCCTTTGCCAAAATACTTCCGAATAGCAGTACCACAAAGAACAGACCGGTAATGACTGCAGAGAAGCCAAATATGCGAAACATTTTTTCTTTGCGGTGACGCTTTGCTAAAGAACTGGCAATCTTTTGTTTGCGTTTTTCGCGCAATTCAGCAGAAGCGCGTGGATCACGTGCCTGATCCATGGGAGATGTATTAGAAGTACTCATTCGTATTGCTCGCGATATTTACGCACGATATACAGTGCAACGATGTTCAAACCTAAAGTAATCACAAACAAGGTTAAACCCAATGCAAATGCCACCAACGCTTGTGGGCTGGCAAAGTCAGTATCACCTGTAAGTTGATTGACGATAGTAATGGTCACGGTTGAAATCGCTTCCAACGGATTGGCATGCAATAATGGACTATTCCCTGCGGCCAAAACCACAATCATGGTTTCACCAATGGCACGAGATGCTGCAAGTAAAAATGCCCCAATAATGCCCGGCAAGGCTGCAGGCAATACTACCTGACGAATGGTTTCAGACTTGGTTGCACCGAGTCCTAAAGAACCATCCCGTAGTGCGCGAGGCACCTGGGTAATAATGTCATCTGAAAGTGAAGATACAAACGGGATAATCATAATCCCCATCACGAAACCTGCGGTTAAGGCACTGGTGGCATTAATTTCTAGCCCAACGCTTGCTCCAAGCATTTTAAAGAATGGGCCAATAATCATCAGCGCAAACACACCATAAACGATGGTCGGAATTCCGGCTAAAACTTCAATCGCGGGTTTTGCCCAAGAGCGAAAGCCAGATGATGCATATTCAGCCAAATAGATTGCAATCATCAAACCGACTGGTACTGCGACTAATAAAGCGATACCACTAACCATCAGCGTGCCCCAAAGCAGCGGCAACAAGCCATAACTACCTTCAGCATTTCCTGATGTACTAAAACCCGGATTCCATTCTGTTCCAAAAAAGAAATCAAGTGGACTGACGAAGTTGAAGAAGCGCATAGCTTCACTAAACATCGACATTACAATACCGATGGTGGTTAAAATAGCCACCCCAGAACATAGGGCTAAAGCGACATTAATGGTTTTTTCGACCTGATTACGTGCACGAAATTGTTGGGCTACACGTTTTTTTGCCAAAACCAGACCCGCTAAAGCGGCACAGATCACCACTGCCAATTTAGCAAAGGAACTGATATTTTCAATTTTTGCTAGTTGTTGTGCTGCTGCAATTTCATATGCTGCTGCTTGATCACTCACACCAAAACCAGAAGCAATGGCCTGCACACGATCAATTAAAACTTCAATACTTGCTTGATCTAATGTTGCTGCAATATTTGCAGGTATATTCGCTAAAACCACGTGTCGCAAGATATTGGGTTCAACAATATTCCAAACCAATAAAATTAAAAAAGCAGGGATACCACACCATAATGCCACCAATGCACCGTAATATCCGGGGCGTGAATGCAATTTCGCAGAGTTATTTCCCTTACCTGCTAGGTTACGACTTTTAGATAACCCGATTTGATAGGCTACGGCGATCAACGCCAATAACACACCTATAAGTAGCAGATTCATGTATTCTCCGGCATTTTTTCAATTTTCATGCTTTGAAAACCTTGTCTTTGCAAAAAAGCCGATGCTAGGAAGTCTCCTACCATCAGCTCATTTATCCTAATTACTTAACCGCTTTAGCTGCTTTTAAATCTGCAAGATTTTTTGCCCGTTCTTTATCAGACATTGAAATCAAACCCGCTTTTTCCAGCTTAGAACCTTTACCTGAAACTTTTTTACTTAAGAAGTATTCAGAATATTGTTGTAGGCCTTTGATTGATTTAAGGTGCTCACCTTTCACATAGAAGTACAATGGACGTGATACTGGGTAAGAACCATTCAAAATCGTTTTTTCTGATGGCACAACATTGTTTACTGTCGCTACGCGTAATTTGTCACGGTTTTGATCATAGAAACCTAGACCAAATACACCTACCGCACTTGGAGAAGTTTTTAAACGTGCCAGTGTTTCAGTATAGTCGCCTGCTATTTCAATTACTTTGCCGTCTTTACGGAAAGTAGAACATGCTTTTTTCTGTGCATCTTTATCTAAATTTTTGAAGTATTCGTAAGATTCACAACCTGCTTCAACCATTTTTTCCTGGAACACTTCACGTGTACCGTGGTTAGAAGCTGGAATTACCAATGTAATTGGTTCATTTGGAAGTGATTTGTCAATTTGATTCCAACGTGTATACGGGTTTGCAACCAATTTACCATTTGAAGGTAATTCTGCTGCAAGTGCGGCAAATACATGTTGTGGACGAAGTTTATAAGCGGCTTTCTTTGAGTTAGACGCAAATACAATACCGTCATAACCTACTTTAACTTCAATCACTTGATTCACGCCTGCTTTTTTACATGCAGCTAATTCAGAATCTTTAATTTTACGAGATGCGTTGGCGATGTCGATGGTGTTGTCACCCACGCCTTGACAGAATTGCTTCAAACCGCCAGATGTACCCCCAGAACCTACAACCGGTGTTTTAAACTGCGGGAAAGTGTTACCAAATTCTTCTGCTACAATACTTGCGTAAGGCAGTACAGTTGAAGAACCAGCGATTTGGATGGTGTCACGAGCTGCATTTGCTGTTGTTGCTACAGCTGCCCCAGAAACTGCTAAAGCAAGTGCAATATGATTTAAGCGCATTCTTTTCTCTCTTCATTAGATGCAATATTGAAGTACGCTACTTTTTGTAAAGTGTTGTACTTTTTCGATAGTTGCATTTTGATTTTATAATATGACAAAGAAGTTACAGCTATGTGACGTTTTTATGATAATTGATATGAACATATTCCTATAATTATAAATCTATAAAAATCAGTTAATAACCTCCCATTTAATATTATAATTTTTTTATTTTTGAGCTGTTATTATTATAATAATTCATTTACTGTCATCAAAAAATATTGCTTATTATTTAATCATTAATTTATACGGCTAATTATTTTAACTAATTTAAGTCAGAATCATCTTCTTTTTTGAAACCATAATTTGTTTTTAATTCAATTTTTTACAGCAAGGAAAAGTCTAAAATATGTTTTTTAATGACATTACAATGACGGATTCGATGCCGATGTAGAGTTCATCAGCTAAATAAACCATGACGAATTATTTCCTTTTACTCATTTTATTTTCAACATCCACACTGTTCTTTTTTTTGCAATCCAAATCCAGTTAATTGAAATTTTATAGAAAACGGCTCTGTTTTATATTCAAAACTCAAGATCAAGAAAAAAGATTCAGTGGTGAATAGTAAAACATTGCCACTTTTAACCCTGATTTAGCCGTATATATGACACTTGAAGAATATGACTGGCATTTATAAGTACTGCCTTGGTATCCGATTGCTCTTGCCCGCAGTATTATAAATTAGCTAACAGCTGCCCTGCTGCTGGATATGCCACTTGTAATCTATAAAATGGTGGATGAGTGAGTTGTTATTAAAGATATCTGTCCCCATCCTTGCGCTGCTTTAAGGTTAGAGGCAAATGATGGTCAAAGCATATTTTGTCGTTATTATGGTAAATGATTTGAAAGTGAAGGTAAATAAAACCGTATTCCTACACATCCAGAGCATAAAGTATCCGAACGCTTTAATCTAAAAATTTAGGCTGCTGTATATAAATGCGAATTGATCTGGTGTTCACTAATTGCAACCCAGGATGCTAAACCGACGCTCGCCCTCCTGCCCTTTTGAGATAATGCTAAATACCGACAACTGGTTTGTCCAAAAATTGCTATACAATGTTTTGCTGGTCGGCAAATAGAAGATTCTATTGATGTAGCTGATTTTGCTTGGGTACGTTCCCTACTTTCTCTGATGAAAGCGCGTTCGATAGGGCTATTTGTCGAAATTATAATAAAGACTTACCAGTTGAAAATGCATATGACTTTAACTTAAAAATTTTCGAGGAAAATAGATCTATCGCTGAAAATCAGAAACCTGAAATTTACGTTTGATTGATCAATAGAGGTAGATTTCCCTTGGGAAGGCAGTTCGAGTATATATCTGAAACTTTTGAGAAAGGTGAGATTTAGTCTACTTACAGCTTAAAAAATAAGCTATATATAGTCAATGAGGTCAGATCTGACCTCATTGACCTGAATTTAATATTTTAATTTCGCCTCATGCCTAGTGGGAAATTTCTGCACAATCAGTTTGAGCCTTTTGAAGAGGCATTTGATATTTGATTAAGAAAACGCAGCATAATGCGATAATTAAAGGAACACCCAACGCATAAAAATAACCTGTCACACCATAGCTGGTTAAAACAATCCCACCAATGGCTGAACCAATAATTGCCCCCATCCGGCCCATACCAATAGCCCAGCCCGTCGCTGTCGCTCGAACTTGGGTTGGATATGCGGCAACCACCAAATAATTCAATGCCAGTTGCTGGCCTCCAATACCAAATCCGGCCAAGGCAATCAGTGCAAAAACATAGCCCCATTGCTGAGTTTCGATCAGTAATCCTAACCCTATGACCACAGCTACTCCAGTGAACAGCATAAAAGTTAATATTTTGGCTGTATTTAATTTAGGTAACCAATAAGCCAAAGGAATAGCAAAAATAATAAAGGCCGCATTTATTGTGACGGAAGCATAAGGCGCTTGTTCAGGTGCCAAGCCTGCCTGTTTTAAAATAGTAGGTAACCATGATAACAACATGAACCAAGCGATCCAGTTAAAGAAATATGTTCCCCATACGCCAGCTGTGGTACGAGCTAATCCATTCTGGAACAGAATACTTAATTTTGCTTTGCTTTGATCTGCCGGATTCGCTGTGATCAGGTCTGCCTGTGTGAATGAGACAGCTTTAGGAGAAATTTTATTCAGAATTTTTTGTATAGTGGCAACATTAGAGACACTATTTTTTTGTGCCATATATTCTAAAGATTCAGGCAAAACAAAATACAACACAATCAGTAAAACAAGAGGGAGTACTCCCCCAATCATATAAATTCCCTGCCACCCCACTACAGGTAACATTTTTGCCGCCAGTAGCCCGCCAAACATTGCCCCTGCAGGTAAAGCCAATAATACCCCTGTAGTAACTGTGCCTTTAAAGCGTTGGGGTGAGTATTCTGCAGCAAGTGCCAACAATACAGGTGTTGCCCCTCCCATTCCTAAACCGGCAATTACTCTTAAGATAAATATTTGTTCAACATTGCCGACAAAAGCCGTGAGAAGCGTAGCACTAGAAAAAATAGCTGTGCAAAACAGTAAGGTCTTTCTGCGCCCTAATTTATCGCCCAACAACCCTAACAACATAGCACCAACTGTCATTCCAACAATTCCGGCAGTCAGAATGGGCGCTAATGCTCCCGGTTGTAAATTAAAATGCTCTAACAAGGCTGGTGCTGTAAATGCGATCGCCTGCGTATCGAAACCATCAAACAAAGCAATAATGAAACAGAGTAAAATAACCATCCATTGATAAGGCGATATTTTCTGATCTATCACCTCTTTGATTAACGACTTTCCTTGTTCCACATTCTCCATGTTCCACGTCCTTTTTCTCTTATCTTTCCTACTTTAGAAACTGCAGACAAGAAGATCAAAGACTAAAAAGGTATGTATTTATGCATTAAACGAATATCTTCTCTACTATTTTTAAGTATAAAAAAAGGAGATCTATTGATCTCCCTTTTTATGAAAACACTTATTAATCAAGCGCAGTCACATATGTACCATCAGCGATCGGACCTTTAATACGATCAGCTTCAGCTAATACCAGATCAAGCAAGTTTTTCACGTTTTCCAAAGTCGCGACTGGACTTAAAGTGGTCATCTTCAAGGATTGATTTTGACCTACTTTAGTGACCCCAATGTTTGCTTCACCACGTGCAAACAATTCATCTGCAACGTTCTGGTTCAGTGTATCAAGCAATTCTGCCGGATAACCTGCAGGAATTACACGGAACAATACAGACGCAAATTGCGGATCAACCAGCATCTCTAAACCATCGGTTGCATTGATGTAATCAGCCACTTCACGGGTCAACTTCACACCATGGTCGATCATTGAACCATAAAGCTCTTCACCCAATGCTTCAACTGTCATCCACAATTTCAATGCATCAAAACGACGCGTGGTCTGCAATGACTTAGATACCAAGTTCGGCACACCGTGTTCTTCATCATAAGCAGAATTTAAATACTCGGCTTCATAATGCATAAAACGATAGTTCGCTTCATCTTTCAACAAGAACGCGCCACACGAAATAGTTTGGAAATAATGCTTATGGAAATCGAGCGTAATCGAATCAGACAACTCAATTCCATCCAGCATCGAACGATAGTCATTCGATAAAATCAGTGCACCACCCCATGCTGCGTCGATATGCATCCACGCGCCGTATTTGTTGGTGATTTCACGGATTTCTTTTAATGGATCAATCGCACCGGCATCGGTTGTACCCGCTGTCGCAACCACACACGCAACGATTTTGCCTTCTGCTTGCAGGCGAGCCATTGTCGCCTCAAGAGCAGCAACGTCCATCTGTGCATTGTCATTTACAGGAACAGTGACTACAGACTGGAAGCCCATGCCCATCATCGCCATGTTCTTTTGCACAGAGAAATGTGCATTTTCAGAACAGATGACTTTGACGTTACGCATTGCATCGCTTGGAATACCATCGCGCTGAACAGACCATGGCTTGCCGTTTTCGTCTTTCCAGTTTTTCGAGATGCAAGCATCACGTGCAAGCAAAACGCCCATCAAATTCGATTGTGTACCGCCCGAGGTGAATACACCTGCCTGACCTGCACCATAACCAACCTTTTGACGAAGCCAGTCGATTAACTGAACTTCCATCAATGAACCTGCAGGGCTTTGATCCCATGAGTCCATTGATTGGTTGGTTGCGTTAATTAAAACTTCAGCAATTTGACTGGTCACCATAGTTGGGCAGTGCAAATGTGCTAAAGAATGGGGATGATGTACTTTAAGGCTTTTGTTTAAAAACAGTTCAACCATGCGCTCAAGCGATTTATGCACGCCCAAGCCTTGTTTAGTGGCATTAAAAGAAATTGCATTGCGCAAATCTTTAATGCTACCACCGGTATACATTTTATCGTTATGCAACCATGCTGCTACAGCTTTTGTAGCCTCACCCATTGCTGACTCATAGTCAGCAATAGATTGAGCATCATTGCAGAGTAACGCTTTACGGTGTTCTGCAAAATCTACCATATGTTATGCGCCTCGAGTTGCAACAAGAGCTTCAGCCACTGCTTTCTTAAAGCGAGCAACAGCTTCAACACATTCATCATGTGTGATAATCAATGGGCAAAGTAAACGAATCACTGTACCGTTACGACCGCCCTTCTCTAACAATAATTTGTTATCGAAACATGCGGTTTGAATTGCAGCCGCCAATTGCGAATCACCTGGTAATGAACCCATATGATCTGCCTTTTGGCGCTCATCCACGATTTCAACACCAATCATCAAACCACGGCCACGTACGTTACCGATACATGGGAATTCTACCGCTAATTTTTTAAATTCAGCTTGTAAGAAATCACCACGTTCCTGGGCATTTTGCGCAAGATTTTGTTCTTTAATGGTGTTGATGGTTGCAAGACCAGTACCCATCGCCAATTGGTTACCACGGAACGTACCGGTGTGACCAGCAGGCTGCCAAGCATCAAACTTACGTTTAATCCCCAGTACTGCAAGCGGTAAGCTACCACCAACAGCTTTAGACATCACCACGACATCAGGTTCAATGCCTGCATGTTCAAAAGCAAACATTTTGCCAGAACGTGCAAAGCCAGCTTGAACTTCATCAAGAATCAACACGATGTTGTGCTTTTCAGTCACTTCACGGATTTTCTTTAACCATTTAACCGGTGCTGTTACCACACCGCCTTCACCTTGAATCGCTTCAAGAATGACTGCTGCAGGTTTGGTTACACCACTTTCTACATCTTCAATAAAGTTTTCGAAGTAGTAAGTTAAGGCATCTACACCTGCTTCACCACCAATACCCAATGGGCAACGGTATTCATGCGGATATGGCATAAACTGTACGCCAGGCATTAAGCCATTCACCGAATTCTTCGCAGATAAGTTACCTGTCATGGCCAAAGCGCCATGCGTCATTCCGTGATAACCGCCGGAGAAGCTGATCACTGAACTACGACCTGTATAGGTTTTTGCTAATTTAATTGCTGCTTCTGTGCCATCTGCACCAGACGGACCACAGAACTGTAAACAATACTCAGCCTTACCACCCGGTAATTGCTCAAGTAAAGCTTCAGTAAAAGCATCTTTTAAAGGTGTTGTTAAATCCAAAGTATGCAATGGGAGGCCACTTGCAAGTGTATCTTGGATACTTTGAATGACCGCAGGATGGTTATGGCCCAAAGCCAATGTTCCTGCCCCAGCTAAACAATCGAGGTACTCTGTACCTTCAACATCAGTAACCCAACATCCTAAAGCTTTTGCTATCGCTAACGGCAATTTACGAGGATAGCTACGAACATTGGATTCCATCTGGCTTTGGCGAGTCAAATAGTATTCGTTAGTAGAATTAGGGGCAGGATTTACAGAAGAAACGCTCATATCGAATTACCATCTCTGATATGGGTTGATAGAAATAAGTCGGGTGACTTGCGGTCCTTTGACTCGGTGCTTTATAGAATCTAGCTAGACATGGATTTGTTTGTCATAACTAAAGGGCGGATGATACCGACTTTTTCTGAAAAATAAACAACTTTCGGTACTTTATCTGCCCTAATTCATCGAAAAAAATATCAAGCTAATCTATAGGTTGAATTATCATCTTACATTGTGACAGGGGAAAGAAAACCTTATTTTCTTATGCTTTTATGGGTAAAGTCGTGTAATAAAGTAAAACTTCTTGCAAATTAATTTATAAGTGTATAATTTTTCGTAAATTTTATAAATAAAAACGCATAGACTTTTTAAGCTTGTTTTACAATCCCACCACAAACTCTACTAAAATTCACCATAAACACCCTTTAATATCATCAGTATAAATTCGAATTTTGCTTACAAGAACAGGTCAAAAAAATGCGTTATTTAACTCTCTCAACTTTAGTGTTAGCCTCTGCTTTCAGTGCAACTGCCTTTGCTCAACAAAATGAACAACTTAATTACAACGTCATCAATGTACAGGCAGAAGCAGCCCGTAAAGTGTCGAATGATGAAATGCATGCGGTTTTATATATTGAAAAAAGCAACAAACAACCTGCAGAACTTGCATCACAAATCACACAACTAATGAATCAAGCTATGGCTTTAGCGAAGAAATATCCGCAAGTCAAAGTAGAAACAGGTTCTCAAACCACTTATCCAATTTATGATAACGAGAATCGTAAATTGAAAGAATGGCGTGGTCGTGCAGAAATTCAGATTGAAAGTACTGACTTTAAAGCAGCCAGCCAATTGATTGGTGAGCTTCAACAAAATTTCCAGACACAATCGATTAATTTTAGCGTTTCAGATGCGCAACGAAAAAAAGTAGAAAATGAACTGATGGTTGAAGCGTCTAAAAACTTTCAACAACGTGCACAAATGCTCAGTCAGGCGTGGAATAAATCAGGTTATAACCTGATTAATCTCAATTTGAATACCAGCAATCAATATCCGCAACCCATCATGATGCGTGCCAGTATGGCTAAATTTTCAGGTGCTGAAGCTGTAGATGCTCAAGATGTTGCAGCGGGTGAATCTAAAATTACTGTAAACGCCAATGGTGCGATTCAGTTTAAATAATTGAATCGTGATTTAAATAAAAAAACCGTGTCCATACACGGTTTTTTAATAAGCTAAATATAGTATGTACAACAATATGACGACAAACCGGTCGCGTGTTTCATTTTATTTTTCTTGTAAAATCACCCCCATCCTTACGCTGTGATCTCGCCATTCTTACATGTCCGTTGAAAGTTTAAATCTTGATTTGTTTAGCCTGCTGAATGTCCCACAACAGGCTTCTCCTTTGATAATGCACTACGCGATTTTTATCGCCCGTGATTTAGTTTATCTGCTGCTTGGCTGCTTTACCTTGTTTTGGTTTTATGCCAGTAAAAACTCAAAAGCCCTGATTCTAAAAGCCTTTATATTTTGTTGTATTGCTCTTTCAATTAGTGAGTTGATGTCCTATCTGGTACAAACTCCACGCCCTTTCGTGATGCATGTCGGTCAGACTTTAATTGCACACGAAGCAACAGGGTCGTTTCCCAGTAATCACATGACCATTTTTAGCAGCATTGCATTTGCTTACTATTTCTCGGCACGACGGGACATTGGCAAATTATTACTTGCGGTCGCTTGGCTAGTCGCATGGTCACGGATCTATGTGGGGGTACATTTTCCAATAGATATGGTGGGTGCCTTTATTTTGTCTTGGATGGTGAATCTTGCGGGCTTAAAACTATGGAATCATTATCAGGAAAAACTGATGTCTTGGGTGATGTGGATTTATCAAAAGTTTTTTAATTCACTGATTCAAAAAGGTTTGATCAAGTAATTCAAATAAAAAATATATAAAAAATCCCACTCTAAAGCGGGATTTTTTTATTAGGAAAATCTTTTAGTAAATCGCCATATGATTGCGATGAATCATCTCGAGTGAACGTGCTTCACCTAAAACTTGATGCACTTTATCGGAAGATAAACCCTTCACAATTTCAGCAGAACGCGAACTAAAGTTGACCCGACCAACCGCAACACGACCGCCCTGTGAATCAACACATTCAACCACATCACCACGCTCAAAATGTCCTTCCACCGCTCTCACCCCAACAGGCAATAAACTGCGATGATTTTCTTTAATGGCTTTTACTGCACCATCATCCAAGACTAAACGCCCTGCAGTTTGCAGATGCGCAGCCAACCACTGCTGATGTGCGGTAATACGGTCATTGTCAGTAATAAACAATGTTCCGAGCAATTCACCGGACATTAAGCGCGCAAGGACATTGTCACTTTCACCACTTGCGATTAGTGTTGGACAACCTGATTTGGCTGCCAAGCGTGCCGCACGAACTTTAGTCAACATACCGCCACGACCAAATTTTCCGCCACCACCCGCCATCTCAAATAGGCTTTCATCCAGAGCACGCACTGTATGGAACAGCTTTGCATTTGGATTAGAACGAGGGTCAGAGTCAAACATGCCTTGCTGATCGGTTAAGATAATCAACAAATCTGCATGAACCTGACCTGCCACCATAGCGGCTAAAGTATCGTTATCGCCAAAACGAATTTCATCCGTCGATACCGTGTCATTTTCATTAATGACTGGAATCACTTTCCAGTCAATCAAGTTTTGTAATGCATCGCAAGAGTTTAAGTAACGTCTACGATCCGCCAAGTCATCATGCGTCAATAAAACTTGCGCAGTTCGAATCTGATGTTTCTCAAGTACGCTCGACCAGGTATGAATCAGGCCCATCTGACCAATGGCAGCACACGCCTGAAGACTGGGTAGATCAGTGGGTCGGCTCTCAAGTTTCATACGAACCATGCCTTCAGCCACAGCACCGGATGACACCAGAATAATCTCGTGTCCTGCATTGTGTAGATCTGCAATTTGTTTCGCCCAATGCGAAATTGCATCCAAATCTAAACCTTGCCCATTTGCTGTGAGTAAAGATGATCCGATTTTAACAACGATTCGTTTACAACCCTTGAGCTGACGTTGCCCATCTACCACTTCTATCATCTTGTCCTCAGTACTCTATCCCAAGAGCTTAACGTACGTAAAACACTTCCACATCGTTATCGTCGTCTTCATCATCATCTTCATCGTCTTCAGCCAATAGACCAGCAAGACGTTGTTGACGACGCATTTCACGATAAGCTTCTTTCGCTGCAATGGTCTGCTCACGTGTTTCAGCTTCCAGCTGATCACGGAATGCTTTCATTTCTGCTGCGTATTCTGGATCTTCAACTTCGCGTTCACGTTGTTGTTCAATTTGATCCATCAAGTAATACACGACATCTTTCGTGCCTTCCGACATTAAGCCAGAAGTTTTGAATACTGGACCTTGCCACTGCATTTCTTCCAGAAGATGGTTACACCATTCTTCCTTGGTGTCAGGATCAAGCTGGTCAACTTTGTTTAATACCAAAACCACAGGCAATTTAGAAAGCGTTGGAGAAAATTTCTCTAACTCTTTTAAAATCGCTTTTGCATTATGGGCAGGATCTGAGCCATCAATCGGTTGTACATCAACAATGTGCAACAAAATACGGGTACGTGCCAAATGTTTAAGGAAACGAATACCCAGACCGGCACCTTCTGAGGCACCTTCAATTAATCCCGGAATATCTGCCATGACGAATGAACGATGGCTATCCGCATCTACTACACCCAGGTTTGGAACCATGGTAGTAAATGGATAATCTGCAACTTTAGGTTTTGCGGCTGAAACAGCACGGATAAATGTTGATTTACCGGCATTTGGCATACCAAGTAAACCCACATCCGCAAGAACTTTAAGTTCTAAACGAATTTCACGGTATTCACCTTTGGTCCCCGTGGTGCATTTACGTGGCGAGCGATTTGTAGATGATTTGAAATGAGTATTACCCAAACCACCTTCACCGCCTGCTGCCACCAATACACGCTGACCATCAGTGACCAAATCACCGATGATATCACCGGATTCTGTATCAACAATTGTTGTTCCTACTGGAACCTTTAATACGGTGTCTTCACCGCCACGGCCTGAGCAGTTTGCACCACGACCATTTTTAGCACGTTCTGCACGAAATCTACGTGTATAACGATAATCTACAAGAGTGGTAGTGTCGTTACCAGCTTCAACATAGATGTTACCGCCACGTCCACCATCGCCACCATCCGGACCGCCAAATGGTACAAATTTTTCACGGCGAAAACTGGCTACGCCATTGCCACCGTCGCCAGCCTCTACGGTAATGACTGCTTCATCAACAAAGCGCATGCTGCCAATCCTCTAAATACTTTAAAACCGCATATTCTGCCATATTTTACAAAATTTCTCGAATAGAATTATTCAGCATTGCATGATTTTTAGCATTGTTCAGATGAATTTGACTTGAACTGGGCTCATATTGCTTAGCTGAGTTCAATTATTCACTCATAAAATTAAAAATAACCATACACTTACCTTTATTAATCTGATTTTCAAATTAAATTTTATCTATTTTCTTAAATTATTTAAAGAAGTCTCAATCCAAACTTTAAGTGCACAGATTTGAAAAAATTGATAAAAAATATAAAGCGGTATTTTACATAATTATTTTTAAATAACTTTCCTCTGCTTTTAAGATTCCCTTCTTATGTGTCGTGAAGTATAAAATTGCCGTCTAGATTTTTAAAAAGTTTAATAAAAAATAAGGTTCCTTTTATCATTTTTTAAATTCACCCTTGAAGTTATTCCAACAAATAGACTCTTTTAGATTAAATCTCTTCACTTAGATAGGTCATAAGGCATTTAAATGACTCAGTATTTTTATTTAGCAACACGTTGTTTATTTTCTAAAATCTCAGGTAAATTTCGTTCAATCCAGCCCGTAAGCATTGTCATTTTTTCAGCTGCCTGCGCCCCCAATATCGTCAACTGATATTCCACTTTAGGCGGTACAACCGGATAAACCGTACGAATCAAAAAACCATCTTTTTCCAATACCTTTAGCGTTTGCGCCAACATTTTTTCACTTACCCCTTCAATACGCTGCCTTAACTCGCTAAAACGATGCACTCCCTCACTTAAACAGCGTAAAACCAACACAGACCACTTGGTGGTTAAATGTTCCAATATTTCACGTGAAGGACAATCAACGGATAAAACTTGTCCAAGTAAATGACTGGTTGCGTAGGTGCTCATCCATGTTCTCCAATTTTATTATTAACTTACTTTTATATATATACTTACCTTAGGCAAGCCACTATAACAAGATAAGTTATTCAAGTATATAAAACCATCAATTTACCGTTTTTTAGAATAAAGATTATGAGATATAAAATTTAAAAGAATGCTTGGTTAACAAAAAAATGTGATTATTTTAAAATAATTGAGTGAATCAAATTTCATAAAAGAAACTCAAAACCGCCTTTGTCTAGATCATAAAGCCTCTTAATGACTATTTGAAAGAAAAATCATATTTATTCAAAAGCGAATGGAGTTAATTTAAATGAGAAAACTTAGATAACAGCTCAATTTTTAACTTTAGAAAAACAAAAAAAAAGAGCCTCAAATGAGACTCTTTTTTACTAATTTACAAATTATGCATTTGTTTCAGCAGGAACTTTTGGATAGCTTACGCCACACATTTGTTCAGCGATACGCAATACCTGGCAGCTATAGCCTACTTCGTTATCGTACCAAACATACGCTGTTAAGCGAGTACCTGAAGTGATTGTTGCTTGCGCATCAAATACACCTGCAGTACGTGAACCAATAAAGTCACTCGACACAACTTCAGTCGAATTTGTATAACCGATTTGACCTTGAAGGCTTGAGTTGATTGAGATTTGACGGATGTATTCGTTCACTTCTTCACGATCAACTTCTTTCTCAAGGTTTAAATTCAGAATAGCAAGCGATACGTTAGGGGTTGGAACACGTACAGAGTTACCAGTCAACTTGCCTTTAAGTGCAGGAAGTGCTTTAGCAACTGCTTTCGCAGCACCCGTTTCAGTAATCACCATGTTCAAAGTCGCAGCACGACCACGGCGATCTGCCTTGTGGTAGTTGTCGATCAAGTTTTGGTCATTTGTGAAAGAGTGAACAGTTTCAACGTGACCATTCAATACTTTGTATTTGTCATCTAACACTTTTAATACTGGTGTAATTGCATTGGTGGTGCAACTTGCAGCAGAAATGATTTTGTCTTCATCTAAAATGTCAGTATGGTTTACGCCATACACTACATTTTTCATTTCGCCTTTACTTGGAGCCGTCAATACAACACGAGCAACGCCTGGGCATTTCAAGTGTTCAGCAAGACCTTCAGCATCACGCCATTTACCCGTGTTATCAATTACTAAAGCATTATTGATACCAAAAGCAGTGTAATCCACTTCAGCAGGGCTTGAAGCGTAAATAACTTTAATAAAGTTACCGTTGGCAATAATTGCTTCATTTTCTTCATCTACAGAAATTGTTCCTGCAAATGGACCGTGAATTGAGTCACGACGAAGCAAAGATGCACGTTTTTCCAAATCACCGTCAGATGATTTACGAACAACAATGGCTTTTAGGTTTAAACCACGACCCAAACCTGATTGACCAATGATCAAACGCGCAAGAATACGACCGATACGACCGAAACCGTAAAGAACCACATCTTTAGGTTCAACATTTGCAGGATTGCCTTCTAAGGATTTAACAGCGTCTGCAACAAATGCATCGATGTCGCCGCCTTTTTCTTTAAATTCAACCGCAAGTTTACCTAGATCGATTTCAGCAGAACCAATTTTCTCAACTTTAGCCAAAGCTTCTAAGATTGGGAAAGTGTTAACCACAGAAAGTTCAACATCCATCACACGGGTACGACGGTGTGCTTTTAAAATCTGGATAACTGAACGGTTAACTAAAGAACGACCGAATACAGAAGTCACGATATTTTTTTCACGATACAACTGACCAATTAAGGCAATCATATGTTCCGCGATTTCTTCACGGTTTTTCCAGCGACCTTGGTGATCTGCATGTAGGGCGATGATAGTGTCTTTGCTCACAGATACGTCCTCTAATTAATTGTATATCTAGGCATGAATTTCAAAACCCCACAATTGTAAAGGAATTATCAGGAAGTTTGAATCAAAAGCTGATTTTAACCCGCAAATTTTGCTATATATTCACTATAAACAGACAAAATAGTGATAATTATTTTTATAATATTCATATCGAAAGCCCTATGCCCTCATATTTAATTCCAAAACCATAAATTTGGTTCAAATTTTGCTTTATTCCTCAACGGTCAAAGCATGAAAATGATTATTTTAAGCGATTTTGATAATTTTTCAGATTTTGAGCTAAAGCTTTTCGTTTCTGCTGTTGCTTCGCCAAATGAATTAAACCTTCTAATACCAGCAGTAACACCGCCAACCAAATTGGAATATAGGTCAACCATTCTGCCGTTTCTAACCTTTCCCCTAAAGCTATCGATGCAAAGGCAAGTAATACCGGTTCTAAATAGCTTAACAATCCAAATATAACAAAAGGTAAATAACGGCTCGCCAGAATATAACTCCCCAATCCCAAGGCACTTAAAAAGCCTAACCCTAAAACCGCCCAGATTAGGTAGGGAAATTGCCCAATTAAAGCCAAAGAGTCGCTATACACGGTGGCTAAATAAATAGCGACTGGCAGGATTAAAAATAAATCCCACCAAAAACCACCCAAATGGTCAGTTTTAAAAGCCCGTCTTAAAAAGAAATAAATCGGATAGGCCACGGCCACATATACCGTTTCCCAGGCAATACCGCCGATACGCCACAATTCATGCCCTACACCAAGACAGGCAAAAAGAACTGCTGCAATCTGCCATCTGGACAGTTTTTCTTTGTAGAGCACACAACCGATCAGCACCATCACCAGTGGCAATAAAAAATACCCCAAAGACACTTCCAGTCCCCGGCCATTAATCGGCCCCCATAGGAATAACCAAAGTTGGGTGGTACATAAAATTGAACTGATAACCAGCCAGATTAAAAAAGTCGGTTGCTTAAAAATCCGTTTAAAAATATCTGCGACATGTTGTAAATCTCCGGTCCACCACATAAACAAAGTTAAAAATGGTAGTGTAGCCAACATACGCCAAGCAAAAGTCTGTTCGCTATCAAGCGGTTTTAAGAATTGGGTATAGAAATACAAAACCCCAAAAGTGACCGATGCCAATACCGACAAAGCTACGCCTTTATACATCTTGTATCTCTGGATTTATCTCGCCGGCATTATAAACATTACACTCCAAGAAAACTTTATAATTCACTCTTCAATTTAACCATTCAATAAAAAAACCATGCCGAAGCATGGTTTTATCCGTCAATGTTTTAAGATTATTTCTGGGTTTGTTTGGTATGAATCACATCACTAATGTCATAACCAATAGATTGGGCATAATCCAGATATTCCTTGACCACTGCTTGATCTAAATGTGCTGAACGGGACAGTACCCACAGATATTTACGGCGTGGCTCACCGACCAATACCGTTTGATAAGCATCGTCAATTTTTAAAATCCAGTAATCACCACGTCCTACCGGCAACCAGCGAACAGATTCCGGTAAGAAACTGACTTTCAACTTGGTATTAAATGGCGCATTTTGAATGAATGCCTCACCAACAGAATGGTTTAATTTTCCATCTTTACTATAGCAGCGATTATCTACCCCCACATTACCATTTTCATTTAAGGTATAAGTAGCAGTTACATCCCGATCACACTTATTTTGAAAGTACATCGGCTTACGCGCAACTTCATACCAAACGCCTAAATATTTATCTAATTCGACTTTCTCGACAGTATGCAAAGGCTTGGTTTGTGCATAAGCCATGGTTGCCATACCCAAGCCAATGAGTACGGCTCCGCCTAACGCAATTTTAGCCAGTTTAAAGCCGGCTTTAGGAAGATCATTCGTTGTCATAAAGCTACCTTTTAAGTCAAAATTTAAGAGTTATAAAGTGAATCTCAATTTAAAAATAACCATTCCAGCTGAGTGATACTGTAGTGTTATGTAATGATTTTGCAGTAAAAAATTAATTTTATACTTCATTCCTACTTAACTTAGCAGCTGTGCTTTTAGGCGGACAATCTCATCGCGCAGTCGTGCTGCCTGCTCAAACTGTAATTCTTTCGAGGCTTTTAACATCTCTTTTTCCAGTTTAGACATGTGCTTCGCCAGCAATTTAGGATCGGCCAGAATATGACGTTCATCAGCACTTAAAGCACGGGCCTGATCCGAGATATTTTCATCAATCTGATCATCAGTCAGTACTTCGCCGGTATCAATATCTTTATTGTTTTGACGCTTAGTGCTGCGGGGCGTAATCCCATGTAGCGTATTGAACTCGATTTGCTTAGCGCGACGTCGGTCAGTTTCATCAATCGCTTTTCGCATGGAATCGGTGATACGGTCAGCATACAAAATTGCTTTACCCTTCACATTACGCGCGGCACGGCCAATGGTCTGAATCAGTGAGCGTTCTGAACGCAAGAAGCCCTCTTTGTCGGCATCCAGAATGGCCACCAAAGACACTTCGGGCATATCCAGACCTTCACGCAGCAGGTTAATCCCCACCAGCACATCATGCACACCGGAACGTAATTCATGAATAATCTTTACTCGCTCTACGGTATCGATATCTGAATGCAAGTAGGCGACTTTCACCCCGTATTCTTTTAAATACGAGGTTAGATCTTCCGCCATACGTTTGGTGAGAGTAGTCACCAAAACACGTTCATCTAAATCTTTACGCAGATTGATTTCAGACAGTACATCATCGACTTGGGTCAGCACAGGACGAATTTCAATTTCAGGATCGACCAGACCGGTTGGACGAACCACCTGCTCTGCAATTTGCTCAGATCTTTCCAGCTCATATTTTGCCGGCGTGGCACTGACATAAATGGTGGTCGGAACTATGCGCTGCCATTCTTCAAATTGCATTGGACGGTTATCCAGAGCACTCGGCAAACGGAAACCATAATTGACCAGATTTTCTTTACGTGAACGGTCACCTTTATACATCGCACCAATTTGCGGAACCGTGACATGCGATTCATCAATAATCAGTAAAGCATCATCCGGAATATAATCGAACAAGGTTGGTGGTGCTTCACCCGACGGACGACCAGACAAATGACGTGAGTAGTTTTCAATACCGTTGGTATAACCGAGTTGTTGCATCATCTCAAGATCGTAACGGGTACGCTGTTCGATACGTTGTGCTTCAAGTAATTTGTCATGCTCGCGAAAGAAAACCAAACGCTCTTTCAGTTCTTCACGAATAGTGCCAATGGCACGCTGCAAGTTGTCTTTTGGGGTGACATAGTGACTTTTTGGATAAATCGTCACACGCGGCACTTTACGTACCATTTTCCCTGTTAATGGATCAAACCAGCGAATGGAATCGACTTCATCATCAAACAGTTCAATACGAATTGCATCCTGATCCGATTCGGCCGGGAAAATATCCATGATTTCCCCTCGAATACGATAAGTACCGCGTAAAAATTCAAGTTCATTGCGGGTATATTGCATCTCGACCAGACGGCGAATAATGTCATCACGACTGATTCGGTCGCCCTGTACAATATGCAGCAGCATGCTCATATAGGCATTGGGATCACCCAAACCATAAATGGCAGAAACGGAAGCCACAATAATGGCATCGCGACGTTCTAGTAATGAACGCGTGGCCGAAAGACGCATCTGGTCAATGTGATCATTAATGGCCGAATCTTTTTCGATAAAGGTATCGGAAGATGGCACATAAGCCTCTGGCTGATAGTAGTCGTAATAACTGACAAAATATTCAACTGCATTATTCGGGAAAAATGACTTGAATTCGCCATACAACTGGGCTGCCAAGGTTTTGTTGTGCGCCATGACAATGGTGGGGCGTTGGGTCTGGGCAATAACGTTGGCCATGGTATAGGTTTTCCCCGACCCCGTTACCCCTAATAATAACTGGTCGTGATAGCCTTTTTGAATACCTTTGACTAATTTCTCAATGGCTTGCGGCTGATCACCCGCAGGTTGATAGCTGGTCACTAACTCAAAAGGTTGTTGACTATCCGACATATTTTTCAGCTTCTATACAATAATACAATTCCAATAATATGAGGGCTAAAGCTCAACATGCAATATCGGGATATTTATATTTGTGTATTTCTCAGCTTTAAATCTTTAATCTTCCCTTTTCTTCTTTTATGTCTTAGCAGGCTTAAATCACAAGAATAAAGCGGGGTTGCTAAATGAACGTGTCTGAGCAAAGCTAATTAAAACAGGTCAAAAATTTGATCTTTATTTATGATCGGTAGACTAAATTTAAAAATACTGATCTTTCACTTGACCATCTGCTCTTTCAATTGCAACATGAAGAAAGACCATCACGATTGTATTCGCTTATGTCATATCACTATCACGATGAAAATATTATAAAAAGCTTACCTGAAGATACTGTATTTGTGTTTGGCAGTAATATGGCAGGACAGCATGCAGGTGGAGCTGCACGTACTGCGCTTGAGCACTTTGGTGCAATCACAGGTGTCGGTCGCGGCTGGTCAGGCCAAAGCTATGCTATTCCAACCATGAATGAGCATCTGCAACAAATGCCTTTATCGCAAATTCAGCATTATATTGATGATTTCAAAATTTATACCAAAAACCATCCCAAGACCACGTATTTTATTACCTCTATTGGCTGTGGGATTGCCGGCTATAAAACTGAAGAAATTGCACCCATGTTTAAAGGCATTTCACATAATGTGATTTTTCCAAGTTCGTTCCGTCCTTTTGTAGAAAGAGCCTTACCTAAACTGACCCGTCATTTCTTAAGAACGGTTTTTACCGATGACGTGATTTTTTCCACCCGTGATGATGACCTTGTTACTCATCTAGATTTATCAGAGAGTGAAAAAAGTGCAGCAAGGATTATTTTAAATACAGAAATTTACCCAACCGATAGTAACGGTCGTGATCGTAGTTTTGAAGTTTCAGATATTTTGCATGTCTTAAACGGGAAAATATTTGAATGGCAAAGTAACTCTGAAGGTCCAATGCTGTTCGGTGGCGTTATTTTAGCTTTACTCGAATTATATAATATCAATGAAAAAGATTTTATAGATGTTTGGCAAGGCGAGCGGGAAATTCCTGCACCAAAACCGGAAAATAAAGCCCGCAAAAAAAATCGCTAATTTTTAATTTCAATAAAAGAAGCCAATTTATAAGTTGGCTTTTTTAGTAAAGAAAGAGAATATTTTGTGACTTAATCATTATTAGTAAAAAAATATTATTTTACCTATCACATTATTTTAAAATCATTTTCTTACCCTTATACTGCATTATTAAATTTAAATAAAAATGTCGAGCTTCTGGAATGGAAATGTTGGATTCTCCCTTTTTTGAACTGTCCCCCATTGCCATGTGGCTAGAAGACTTTAGTGAAGTCAAAAAGCAATTTGATCTCTGGCGCAGTCAGGGAGTGGAAGATTTGTTAGGTTTTCTACAGCAAGATGAATCGCGTATTCTGGAATGTGCAAGAAAAATAAAATTATTAAAAGTAAATTCTAAAACTCTTGAACTGTATCAAGCCAAAGACTTTGAACATTTGTATCAAAATCTTGATTTAATTTTTAAAGAAGATATGAGCAAGACCCATATTAAGGAACTTGTTGCCTTATGGAATGGCGAAACCCATTTTTCCAATTCTGCAGTGAACTACACCCTGACTGGAGAGCGTCTGGATATTCAGCTTAAAGGTATTGTCCTGCCGCAGCATGAACATGATTTATCGTTACTATTAATTACCACTGAAAACATTACGTCTTATATTGAAGCCTGCCGTCTTGAAGAAAAAAGCCGACATCTGGCCGAAGCCCGTTTTACTTATTCACCCACTTCACTTTGGGTGGAAGATTTCAGCCGGATCAAAATTAAATTAGATCAATTACGGGATTTAGGCATTGAAGACTTCAGTACTTTTTTGGATGTTCATGGTGATTTCATCAATGACTGCATCAAAGATATTGTAATGATTGATGTCAATCAGGCAACATTGGAATTATTTGGTGCCCCAACTAAAGACGTTTTGTTTAAAAACCTGCATAAAGTTTTTGCTCAGGAAATGATTCAAACCTTTCGAGAGCAATTAATTGAGCTGTGGAATGGCAATATTCATCATCAACGTGAAGCAGTGAATTATGCCCTCGACGGCAGCATCCGTCATGTACTGCTGCGATTTACCGTATTCCCCGATTACCTGGATAATTGGGGCATGGTTCAGGTTGCCCTCACCGATATCACTGCACGTAAAAAAGCGGAAAAATATCTTGAATATTTAGGTAAACATGATGTCTTAACCAAACTCTATAACCGTTCTTTTTATACAACTGAAATAAACCGCTTACAGCGTAATAGACAACGTCCTGTATCCTGTATTTTTATGGATATGAATAGTTTAAAAGCAATAAATGATAGTTTAGGGCATGATGCGGGCGATAGTGTATTGCAGCGTATAGGCAACGTATTAAATCAATTGGTTCAACAAACCCCTTATTCTGCATGTCGGATTGGTGGCGATGAATTTGTGGTACTTTTACCCGGTGCCGATGAGGCAGCACTACAGAATTGCTTGCAAAGCCTAGAAGAACTTTTATTGGTAGATAATCAATTTTACTCCAGCCAACCCATTCTCTTGTCTATTGGCTCTGCCACCAACCAGGATGGGGAAAGTATGGAAGATATGCTAAAACGTGCTGACATGGCTATGTATCAGAACAAAAGAAATTATTATCTTACGAACAATAGAAGAAAACCAACGCTTAATGATATTTAATGGCTCAATTGAGTCACAAAATTTAAATAAAAAAGCCAGGGTAAAAACCATGGCTTTTTTATTTGAGAGCTTAACGCTTTCCCATCGAGCGCCGTGTACCGCGAGGTGGCATCCAGGTACGATCAGCATAGCGCTGTGGACGTGGACGAAGCTCTTCTAACACTTCATCGGCATTTTGCACATTCTCTTGTTTAATCGGGAAAGGTAAATTGACCAATGGTTTTTTCTTGGGAGTATTTTGGGTGCTCATGTGATTCACTCAAGGATTTCTGAGACATATTGTACGGAAAAATGCCTTTAAGTGCGAGATCGGATTTTTTAAATCGTCCAATGCGCTGCTTTTTGAAAAGTCACACAAGCATTCACTGAGATTGATGAGCAAATTATTTACCAGCCATAAAAAAACAATATACTCAAAATATTTTAAAAATAGATGAATATTTTCTTAATTATCTGTCATTTAACTACAGTTAAAACCGACAAATTCTGCAAAATAATCTCTAATATTAACAGGTCACTTTGCTATCTTATTGAAACGAATCATCTAATTATTTACAGGAATACAACCAGACTTATATTTTTTAGTAACAATTAGATGATTTATCAACCATATAATTAAAACCAGAAAAAAACTTATAAACGTAAAATGGACATGGAGTCCCTGAATGAACAAGTCGTTACTTTGTATTATGTCGTCTCTTGCTGCTATACCTGCAATAAGCTATGCCGATTCGCCCTATTTTACTTTACAAGACGGAGATGGCTTTAAACGCTTTTCTGTTTCTGTCGGTGCGCTACATGTCATGCCGCAAGGTAAAGCCCAACCGTTCCAAATTAATACGGCCGTCAAAGATGGTGAAGTTTCCAAAAATGGCGATATCCAAGTCGATACTGTATTAAATAATCTCAACCCCAATGTTGACCAAAAGGGTCTTGCAGCAGCATTAAAAGTGCTGGGTTTTTTTACAGGTGGCGAGTTAGACAGTGGACTCAGTGGCTCTTCTAAAATTAATGGTTTAGAGAGTTGGGAAGCCCAAGGAACGGGACTTGAAGCAGATGATGTCACTACACTGGGTATCATGACCAACTATTTCTTTACCGATAACATTTCTTTTGAAATGAAAGCCGGTATACCTCCCAAAGTAGACTTACAGGGTAAAGGCAAAATTTATGCACCTTTCTCTGCTGTAGCCACACCACAAATTGGTAATTTACCTTTAGAATTCCTCAATATTGATCTACAAAACGATATTTTTATTACTGATTTGGAAGCTCATGGCGCTGCCGCGACAGCACGTGCCTGGACGCCAGCCTTTGAATTCCAATATCACTTTGGAAAAACAGGTGTGAATAAATTCCGCCCTTATGTCGGTTTAGGGGTTATGTACGCTTATTTTAATGAACTGGAAATTAATCCACGCACCGAACAGGACTTAATTGCAGCGGGTCATATGATTGCCAATATTAAAGAAGGCAATGCAGGTGCTTCTCTAGAGGGCAAATTAAGTAAAGCCAATCCTCAAGTGGATCTGGAAGCAACCGATGCCATTGCCCCTATCGCCACACTTGGTTTTACCTATGATTTTAATGACAAATGGTTTGCGGTCGGCTCCGTATCCTATGCGCATATGAAAAATGAAACCACAATTACCGTGACAGATGCGACCCACGGTGAACTAATCCGCTCTAAAGCCGATATTGAAATTAACCCGATATTGGCTTATGCAGGTGTGGGTATCCGCTTCTAAATCTTTCATAAAAAAATGACGGCTTTATGTCGTCTTTTTTTGATTTCATAAATTTTTCTATAACTTAAATTTATCTTTTATTTAAATTTTATTTAATCGCTTAGCATTGCAGAATCTAATAACATAGCGGTATCGCAATCGCAACATGAATGAATTATGTCAGATACACGTTTTTCCAAACCTCTCATTTACATGTTAATTGGAAGTGCACTGATTCTGGCATTATCCCTAGGCGTGCGCCATGCCTTTGGTTTATATCTGGTTCCCATGAGTCATGAGTTTGGCTGGGGACATAATGTCTTTAGTCTTGCCATTGCAATGCAGAATTTAATCTGGGGTGCGGTACAACCCATCACCGGCGCTTTTGCAGATAAATATGGCAGTAAAATTGTAGTTGCTGTGGGCGGAGCTTTATACAGCTTGGGTTTATTGCTCATGGCAGTTAGCTCTACCAGCTTAATGCTAAATTTAAGCGTGGGTTTAATCTTAGGTTTAGCCCTATCTGCAACCTCTTTTCCCATCTTACTTTCTGCTGTGGGACGTGCCGCACATCCTGAAAAGCGTAGCCTTGCGATGGGAATTGCCAGTGCAGCAGGCTCTTTTGGGCAATTTATTATGTTGCCATCAACCTTACTGCTTTTACAAAACATTGGTTGGTCAGCAGCTTTGGTGGTCAGTGCAATTTTCATTGCCCTGATTATTCCCTTGGCATGGATGTTAAAAGCACCGATGTATGTCGCTTCTAACGCATCTGCTCTGGCAAACAAACCCGCTCTAAGCTTTAAACAGATATTAGTCCTTGCTAAAAACCACATCCCCTTTTTGTTCTTGGCCCTAGGCTTTTTTGTTTGCGGTTTTCAGGTGGTGTTTATCGGCATTCATTTACCCGGTTATTTGATTGATCATGGTTTTAATGCCACTACCGGCACTATTTTTCTGGCTTTGATCGGTTTATTTAATATTATTGGAACCTATAGTGCAGGCTGGCTGGGTGGAAGATACTCCAAGCCTCGATTACTCATGGGTTTATACGGTTTACGTGGGATCGCGATTATTGCCTTCTTAGTACTACCTTTAAGCACATGGACAATCTATGGCTTTGGTGTGATTATGGGATTACTCTGGTTATCGACCGTGCCGCTAACCAACGGTATTGTGGCGAATATGTTCGGAGTAAAATACCTTTCCATGCTCAGTGGTCTGGTATTCTTTACCCATCAAGTCGGTTCATTTTTTGGCGGATGGCTCGGTGGTGTCAATCATGACATGACCGGCAACTACAATATGGTCTGGACGTTTTCGATCGTGCTGAGTCTAGTAGGTGTGCTGGTACATTTCTTTGTCAATGAGGAGGCCGTAATTCATGACTGATTCTTTACGTGGTTTAAAAATCCTGATTGGCCTAGCAGTGCTAGGTTTACTCAGTCTGGCCATTCTGTTGTGGTTTAAAACTCCTCAAATGTTTGAATATTTCAATCAGGCATTCTGTCCACATTAACGTTTAAAAAAGTAGCCCCAAAGTACTTTGGCTGAATACGCGCAGTAAAGTTGAACTGGTGAATTATGATGATCAAGCTGAGAGTGAATTAATTCCCTTATTAGATGAACATATCTTAAAAGCTGACTTTCGCTATGAACCTCAATGGCAACAAGGAGATATTGTATTCTGGGACAATCGGATCACCCTACATTCACGATGCCTTTTCCCCTCCAATCAACCTTGCTTACTCAAACGCATCAGTCTTGCAGGAGATCGTCCTTTCTAAAAATAATGTAAATAAAAATAATAAAAAATCAGTTTTTAAAATCTTGAAATGACAATAACTGAGATTCGAGAGGTTCAAAATTTTTATTCTGCACGTTTAACCTTATAAATTATTCAATTCAATATTTCAGCAGACTTCACCTTCCAGCTTACTGCCCTTGGCCGGTTGCCATATGCATCTATATTGTAGTTTTAAAACTGTAATCATTATTCAGGATAAGGAGTCAGAGCATCGCGATTCCAAAGGTAAGCATAATAAAAATAAAATGTAATCCATGGCTGCCGGCAAAGGCATTTTATATAAAGAACATCATCCTAAAGACTTCCCCAACCCTAGATGTACTGGATATGGTTCAGCTTTAAGTGAATTCATCCATTACCGTAAAATGACGAAAGTACACTCTGAGGTACTTACTGAATCCAATATTTGCTGTATAGAAAATTAATAATATAGACAGTGAAAAAATCCAAACGCGGTTAAAATACAGTCAAGAATATCTATCTAATAATTTCGGCATTATTATAAAAGAGAGCAATCATGAATGAAAAAAATGAATGTTATAAATGTATGGTTTGTGGAAAACATTTTCCGTTAAAAAGTCTCATCCCGATGGGTACAATACGTAAAGTCATTACCGAAGAGATTTCACAGGATTTTCCAGAATGGTCACCTCATAGTTATATTTGTCAGGCAGATTTAACCAAGTATCGAATTCAGTATGTTCACTCATTATTAAAGTCCGAAAGAGGTGAAGTAACTGATCTTGAGTATGAAGTGATTAACAGTATGCGACAGCAGGAACTGATCACACAAAATGTTGAAACCAAGCTAGATCAAAACTGGTCTTTTGGCGAAAAACTGGCAGATAAAATTGCGTCTTTTGGCGGAAGCTGGTCTTTTTTGATTTGTTTTGCTATTTTTTTAGCCATTTGGATTATTGTGAATACCGTAGTTATGGTTTCACGTCCTGCCGATCCTTATCCTTTTATCCTGTTAAATTTAATCCTGTCCTGCATAGCAGCTATTCAGGCACCAGTGATTATGATGAGCCAAAATAGACAGGAAGCAAAAGACAGATTGCGTTCACAAAATGATTATCAAATTAACTTAAAAGCCGAACTTGAAATTCAACATTTGCATGAAAAATTAGATCATCTGTTAATGCATCAGTGGGATAGACTGGCTCAAATACAAGAGATACAGCTCGATTTATTATCTGAGATGAGCAAAAAGCATTAAGAGTTTATGCCTATTGTCATTTAATATCTAACAAACTGGGTGGAATTAATTTTCCAGTGGGTTAGTGCAAACCATAAAATTGAGTAGAAATGACTAACAGAGTGGATAAGTTCTGATTCAGTAGGTTCATTTTATAATTATCAAAATTTTGCTTGATATTTTCTATAAAAAAACCCGCAAGCTCACTTACGGGTTTTCAATCTTGGGATTAAGTCTGGCTTAGAACAAACGGTTCATACCATTCAATGTTGCTACACGATAGGCTTCCGCCATGGTCGGATAGTTAAATGTCGTTTCAACAAAATATTTAATCGTGTTGTTACCACTGTTCATGACTGCCTGACCAATGTGAATAATTTCCGAAGCATTATTACCAAAGCAATGCACCCCTAAAACTTCCAGAGTGTCACGATGGAATAGAATCTTCAATTCGCCTACAGTGTCTCCCGTAATTTGCGCACGTGCCAAATGACGGAAAGATGCCTGACCCACTTCATAAGGAATCTTTTCTTCAGTCAATTGTTGTTCTGTCTTACCAATTGATGAAATTTCCGGAATGGTATAAATACCTGTCGGAATATCCTTTACCGGTTTAACATTTTCTTCACCGCTCATGTTTGAACCAGCGCAACGACCTTGGTCATAAGCAGCAGAAGCAAGCGATGGCCAACCAATCACATCCCCGGCAGCGTAGATATTTTCCACTTCTGTCTGGTACTGATCATTCACCGTTAATTGGCCACGGCTGTTTGGTTTAATCCCTACATTTTCAAGACCTAAGCCATCGGTATTACCCGAACGGCCGTTACACCATAAAATGGCATCGGCTTTAATTTTCTTACCACTTTGCAAATGCATGACCACGTGATCATCGAAAGTTTCAAGATGATCCAATTGTTCATTGTGACGAATCAATACACCCTGCTCACGTAAACGGTAAGACAGCGCATCAGAAATTTCATCATCCAAGTAGCTGAGTAATTTATGCTGTGTATTGATCAAATCAACTTTATGGTCTAGACCAATAAAGATCGATGCATATTCACAGCCAATAACACCGGCCCCATAAATGATAATTTTTTGGATTGAGAAATCCAGCTCCAAAATTTTGTCTGAATCAAATACACGTGGATGATTAAAATCAAGCGCCGCCGGGCGGTATGGACGCGAACCTGTCGCAATCACCAGCTGTTGAAAAATAATGGTTTCTTTAATCCCATCATCACTGAAAATCAGTGCGGTATTTTTATCTTGAATATATGCACGACCATGATAAATATCAATTTTATTGCGATCGTAAAAACGAGAGTGGGTTTCAACCTGTTGCTGAATCACTTTATGGGCATTACGCAATACCTGTTTCATGGTGAACTGTTTCCAGTCGCCCACTTTCTGGAACATCGGGTCACGCTGGTAACGTAAAATGCTCGATACCGTTTGACGTAATGCTTTACTTGGAATGGTTCCTACATGCGTACAGTTACCACCTAACTGCTCACGTATATCAACAATTGCAACACGCTTGCCAGATTTGGCAAGTTTCATTGCCGCGCCTTCACCCGCAGGGCCTGAACCGAGAACTACCGCATCGTACTTGACGAAAGTTCCACTAACGACCTCTTTCTTACGTGGCATTCAACGCTCCTATTTAATCCTAGTCTATCTTCGCTATATTATGACGTAATTGGTAGCAATTTGCTGTATTTACCTCACATATATTAAATGATGACTACATTTATTAAATGAATATGCTTTTTGCCCCATTTAGATTCAAGTCCGTTATAATAAAAGCGCTATCATGGCTAGTATCTCCCCCGTCAAAAACAGTGGAAAAGTTGAATATGTCTGAAAACCGTAAACCAGAACAGGGTGTCAAACTTCGTGGCGCAGAGAAGGTCGCTCGTATTCCTGTAAAAGTTATCCCTACGGTTGAAACGCCACGCAAACCGGATTGGATTCGTGTAAAAATGGCGGCTCCTGAAGAAGTTCAGCGCATTAAGACCACCTTACGCGCACAAAAACTACATACTGTTTGTGAAGAAGCTGCTTGTCCTAACCTGCCAGAATGTTTTGGTGGCGGTACAGCAACCTTTATGATCATGGGTGATATCTGTACTCGTCGTTGTCCATTCTGTGATGTTGCACATGGTCGTCCAAATGCACTTGATCCGGATGAACCCCGTCATATGGCAGAAACAATTTCCAATCTTGGTCTGAAATATGCCGTGATTACCTCTGTTGACCGTGATGACCTTCGCGATGGCGGTGCTCAGCACTTTGTCGATTGCATTAAAGAAGCACGTGAGTTAAGCCCGAAAACCTTACTTGAAATTCTGGTTCCAGATTTCCGTGGTCGTATGGATGTTGCATTACGCATTATGACGGAATGCCCGCCAGACGTATTCAACCACAACATTGAAACTGTGCCACGTTTGTATAAAGCGATGCGTCCAGGTTCCGACTATCAGCATTCATTAGACCTGCTAAAAATGTTTAAAGAATACTGCCCTGACGTTCCAACCAAATGTGGTTTGATGGTCGGTCTGGGTGAAACTGAAGAAGAAGTATTGGCTCTACTTGATGATTTGCGTGCACATGATGTCGACTACATCACCATCGGTCAGTATTTACAGCCTTCTAAACAGCATGCACCGATTGACCGCTTCGTAACACCGGAAGAATTTGAACGCTATACCGCACATGGTCAAAAACTCGGTTTCAGAAATATCTGGGCTGCACCGATGGTTCGTTCAAGCTACTTTGCTGACCGTCAATATTATGGCGAACCGGTTCCAGCAGTACGTCGTAAAGCCGATCCTGCCAAGAAAATTGCGGTACAAACCATTGAAGCTTAATTGATTCTACATAAAAAATTAGTCTGATGTATTAATGCCAATCTTATCCATTTAGATTGGCATTTTTTTAAGATTGTAAAATGCCCAGATATACCCCCCCCTATTCAAATAGAGGATTTTTTAAAATATTATAGATAAAAAGCTATAGATTAAGCAGCTTTACTCGGTACACCACTATGAAAGCGGAATAAATCATCCGGACTTAAAATCAGATTCTTTTCAACTTCACGAAAGTGCGCAATACGCTGCTGAATATCTTCTTTAGGGTTTTTTAACTTTGAGGTTTGAGCGACATCCAAGGCCAAGGCCAAATAATCCTCAAAATGCCGTGATTCAGACTTCAGAAGATAGCGGTAATATTTACCCAAATCTTCATCTACAAGCGGTGCGAGCGCATAGAAACGTTCACAGGAACGTGCTTCTACAAAAGCACCAATAATCATAATGTCGATTAAAGCTTCAGGCTCATACGTCCTTACTTCTTTACGCAGGCCACCTGCATAACGACCGGCACTAATTGATTGCCACTCCTGTCCGCGCTTGGTCATCAGTTCAAGTACTTGTTCATAGTGCAACATTTCTTCACGCACCAACTGTGCCAATTTAATCTGCAAATCGGTAAAAAAGGTGTAGCGAAACATTAGGTTCATGGCTGTACCTGCTGCTTTTTTTTCACAATTGGCATGATCCTGCATGAGTAACTCGAGGTTATTCATTGCTTCATCCAACCATGCTTGAGGAGTTTCACATCCCAAAAAGCCCAAAACGGGCTTCATGAGATCATCATAGTTTATTGACGACATAATTCTGAAAACTTATCTTGCTGCTTTAATCACAGCTTTCATTTGTTGAACGGCTTGAGCTAAACCAATAAATACGGCATCGGCAATAATGGAGTGACCAATATTGAGTTCATGAATTTGCGGGATTTTTGCAATTGGCGTGACATTTTCAAGGTTTAAACCATGCCCTGCATTCACCAGTAAACCTTTAGATGCCGCATATTCTGCACCTTGAGCAATACGCTCAAGTTCGTGCTGTTGTGCTTCTGGTGTTTTTGCATCTGCGTAAGCACCGGTATGAATTTCAATAGTAGGCGCACCACAGGCAATTGCAGCATCAATTTGTGCAATATCGGCATCAATGAACAGAGATACTTCACAACCAATGGCTGTTAAGGCTTGGGTTGCAGCTTTGACCTCTTCAAAATATCCCAAAACATCCAGACCACCCTCAGTAGTCACTTCCTGGCGTTTTTCTGGAACAAAACAAATATGATGCGGCTTGATTTCTTTGGCAAATTCAACCATTTCTGGGGTTACCGCCATTTCCAGGTTCATATGTGTTTTCAACAACGGACGCATACGACGCACATCATCATCTTGAATATGGCGACGGTCTTCGCGCAAATGCAAAGTTATCCCTTCTGCGCCGGCTTGTTCACAAATCAATGCAGCATTGACTGGATCTGGATAAGTAGTTCCACGCGCCTGTCGCAATGTCGCCACATGGTCAATATTTACACCAAGCAAAGCAGCCATAACAATTTCCTAACCATGATTAAAAATTAAGATTTAGATTGAGTATTTTGAACCCACAATTGACGGCTTTTCAGCGGCCGGTCTCCCAACAGAGAAGTAATCATCTGCCGGTACAGTTGCGCCAACAATTGTAACTGCTCCGAGTTAAAATCCCTACCCTTTTCATAATCGAGCATCGACAGAATATGCTGTCCCAATAAAGTTGAGCGTGACTGTTGGGCTGTCGGAATAAAACCCTCATTGAGCTGAAATATATAGTGCTGGGCTTCTTGAATCTCATGCTGCTGGGCATCAATACTAAAATCGAGTGCATAACCAAGCTCTTCTAACAGGGCATGCTCAAACTGACGCAAAATTTGTCTGAGAAACAGATGAGGGTTTTCGTGCTGTGCCAATTGCTGTAGTTGTTGCAAGGTCAGATGATATTGCACAAAAGTCTGCGGCATTTCGACTTCAACTGGACACAAACGAAGAATAAGTTCATTCAAATAGAAACCAGAAAAGAAGGCATCGCCAAAGAAAAAAACCGGCTGATTGACAATTTCAAGTTTAGTGAAATTTTTAAGATCCGATTTTCCTGAAGCTTGCAAGCAAATCGGTTGATATTGCGGAGGTGGCGTTTGTCTCAATATCCCATCAACACGGCCATGCTCCTGCGTAAACAAATGCACGATATGACTGCGCTCACGGTATTTACGGTGATGGATTAAATAACCATGCAATTCTTCATTTCGCATGAATAATCAAATCTAGTCTTTTTTCTTTTTAGAGTTTGTTTCGTCATCATCCCCATCAGGAATGACGGCACCTACCACGGCTGCAGTGCCTTTAACCACGCCCTTGGTAGTTTTATAAGCGACTTTTACAGGGACAGTGACAAGTTTATGAATACAGCCTTGCAGGAATAAAACACATGCTATAACTGCCAATACTTTGATCATCACTATTCCCTATAAAAGAGTTACTTATCTATGTGCTTAGATATCGCTATAACCTAAACTTTTCAATGCGCGTTCGTCATCAGACCAACCGCCTTTTACTTTAACCCAAAGTGTCAACATGATCTTTTGTTCAAACATTTTTTCCATATCGGCACGCGCATCCATACCGATTTTTTTCAGCTTCGCACCTTTTTCACCAATTACAATGGCTTTCTGGCCTTGGCGATCAACAAAAATAGTCGCATCAATATAGGTACATGCTGGTTTTGGACGACCGGTTTTCTCATGAACAGTTGCATCTTCAGTCTTGAATGACTCAATCTGCACGGTTAAATCATACGGCAGTTCCTCACCTAACTGACGCATAATCTTTTCACGAATCACTTCAGAAGCAAGGAAACGCTCTGAACGGTCAGTAATTTGATCTAGCGCATATAAAGGTGGCTGGAACGGCAAGTAACGTTCAATTGTGTCACGTAAATGATCTAAATTCGCACCACGAAGTGCAGAAACCGGAACAATTTCGGCAAAATTCATTAATTTTGCGCGTTCTTGAATCAACGGTAGTGCATGGTTTTTATTTTCAAGTGTATCAATTTTATTGATGACCAGAATTACTGGCATTTCAGCATTCTTCAGTTTTTCCAAAACGAGCTCATCATTTTGAGTCCATTTATCAGCATCCAGAACAAACAATACCAAGTTGACATCACGCAATGCCGAACTTGCTGCACGGTTCATCATTTTATTGATGGCACGGACTTCTTTTTTATGCATCCCTGGCGTATCAACAAATACGGCCTGAGATTTTTCACGCGTATCAATACCGACAATCTTGTGACGAGTCGTTTGTGGCTTACGTGAAGTAATGGAAAGTTTTTGACCTAAAATATGGTTCATTAACGTAGATTTACCCACGTTTGGACGTCCAACAATAGCTACAAATCCGCTTTTAAAATCTGCAGGAATAGTTGTGCCTTGTGAACTGAAAAATTCATTAACCAGGTCATTGCCGTTGCTTTGCGGCTCGTGATCAGCATCGATGTGATCAGAATGTGTAGTCATGCAGATTACTGCTCCAATTGTTTTAAAATATCTGCCGCTACTGCTTGCTCAGCAAAGCGACGACTGGATCCTTCACCGTACAATACAGGCAAACCCTCGATAATACATTCCACTTTGAAATGCTGATTCGGGGCATCGCCTTGAATATCTACAACATCGTAAACAGGGAGAGGCTTTTTACGGGCTTGTAAATATTCTTGTAAGCGTGATTTTGGATCTTTGAGTTGGTCTGTAGGCTCAATATGGTCTAAATATGGTACGTACCATTTAAGTACAATCTCTTGCAAGATTTTTAAATCATTGCAGTCGACATAAATTGCACCAATAATCGCTTCTACAGTATCAGCAAGAATAGATTCTCGATGATGTCCACCCGATTTCAACTCACCTGTGCTTAAGATTAAACACGGACCAAGTTTCAGATCGTTTGCAATTTTGCCTAACGCCTCTTGACGAACCAATGTGGCACGCATACGCGTTAAACGTCCTTCATTTTCATGCGGATAGGCTTGATACAAATAATGGGCAATAATCATCCCTAATAACGAATCGCCTAAAAACTCCAGACGCTCGTAGTTAGATTTATGACTCACCGATCGGTGTGTCAGTGCAAGCCGTAATAATTCTGGCTGTTTAAACTGGTAACCGATACGGCTAACCAAGTGCATATCACTTGGTTTGGACTGACCTTTGATCAAAACTTTTCTCGAACTTTAATACTAAATCTATATTGAGTAAGAATGGCTTTCTTACCTCATACTCTTTTTTCACTTGTAGCCCATCGATATTGACGACTTTTGCAACATCTTTAAACTTGATATCACGTATACCATTCATATCAAAACGCTGCCCCATCTGTTTTTCAAATTCAGAAGGTGCAATGTTTTTTGGACTACTTTTCATTAATTCCGTAATCTGATTATCGATCATTCGATCATCTACGTACGGCCCCCAAACTGCAATAACAATTTTTACTAAAAATGCAAAACCAATAATTGCAATCAAAATTGCAATATAAGACGCACCTTGTTGATTTTTACGCATTTTTTATTTTCCGTTCATGCTTAATCAATTTTACCGTTACGATTAAATGACGGCAATTTAAAACCAGGCTCTTTATGCATCCAGATATAGAATGCACGACCTGTTAAGTTTTCTTCCGGTACAAAACCCCAAAAACGACTGTCAGCACTTTGATCACGATTATCCCCCATCGCGAAGTAATGACCTTGTGGAACTTTGACTTCCCAATATAAACCATTTTCAGCCGAGTATTTGCCATTTTCAACATAATTAATAAATGGTGCTTGGCGTGCAACATTTACACCTTCAAGCTCACGCATTTTAAAGGTATGGTTGCCTAAGGTTTCTTTATAATAAATAGATGTTGGGGTATCTAAGATATCTTTTTCACGGCTAAATTCCACTGGAACTTTAGCGACTTTTTTCCCGTTAATGGATAACTGTCCGTGATCATAAACAATGTGATCGCCTGGCAAGCCCACCACACGCTTAATATAACTAATCGTTGGTTGCGGTGGGTAACGGAATACAATCACATCACCACGTTCTGGCTCACCGACGTCAATCACTTTGGTATTTACGATAGGCAATCGCATTCCATAAGTAAATTTGTTGACCAGAATAAAATCGCCAGTTTCTAAAGTCGGCACCATCGAATCTGAAGGAATATTAAAAGGCTCATATAAAAATGAACGTAAAATCAGGACAACAGCCAAAACCGGCCAGAAATCATAAGCCCATGTAATAATGAAATTTTCATTACCCTTGCCTCGTGTTTGTCTTTGCTTCAAGACAAACTTATCCAACAACCACAACAAAAAGAAAATTAGCGTCGCTGGTACAAGGATTAAATTAAAATCAAAATCCATGGGCTTATATCCTCAATTTTATTATCTTTCTACTTTCAATACAGCCAAGAACGCTTCTTGCGGGATTTCAACACTGCCCACTTGTTTCATGCGTTTCTTACCTTCTTTTTGCTTCGATAACAGTTTCTTCTTACGTGAAACGTCACCGCCATAGCATTTCGCTAATACGTTTTTACGCATCGCTTTTACGGTTGAGCGCGCAATAATTTGTGCGCCAATCGCCGCTTGAATTGCAACATCAAACATCTGACGTGGAATCAGCTCTTTCATTTTTTCGACCAGCGCAATACCACGATGACGTGCATCATTACGATGAACAATCATCGCCAATGCATCAACTTTTTCACCGTTAATCAGTACATCTACTTTGACCAAAGACGAGCTTTCAAAACGTACAAAGTTATAATCGAGCGAGGCAAAACCGCGTGAACATGATTTTAAACGGTCAAAGAAGTCCATCACCACTTCAGCCAATGGAATTTCAAAAGTCAGCGATACTTGCTTACCCAAGAATTTCATTTCCTTTTGCACACCACGGCGCTCAACACATAAAGTCATGACGTTACCCAAGTATTCTTGAGGAACCAGAATATGACATTCAGCAATCGGCTCACGTAAATCTTCAACCGTTGAACCATCAGGCATTTTCGATGGACTGTCGATGTAAATGGTTTCACCATTTTTCATTAACGATTCATAAATTACCGTTGGTGCAGAGCTGATCAGGTCTAAATCATATTCACGCTCTAAACGCTCTTGCACAATTTCCATGTGCAACATGCCTAAAAAGCCACAACGGAAACCAAAACCTAAGGCATCTGAACTTTCTGGTTCAAAAAACAATGCTGAATCATTAATTTGTAATTTATGCAGCGCTTCACGGAATGGTTCAAAATCGCTGGCATCAATCGGGAATAGGCCCGCATATACCTGCGGTTTAACTTTTTTGAAACCAGGTAAAATAGCAACATCTGGGGTCGTAGACAAAGTAATGGTATCGCCCACTGGCGCACCAAAAATATCTTTAATCCCGGCAATAACAAAGCCCACTTCACCCGCTTCTAACTCGCCTGTTTCAGTGTGTTTTGGATTAAAAATACCGACTGAGGTCACAATATGGGTCTGTCCGGTCGATTTGACCAGCATTTTATCGCCCTTACGGATACGGCCATGTTTGATACGAACCAGCGAGACCACGCCCAAATAATTATCGAACCAAGAATCGACAATCAAGGCTTGCAATGCTGCTTCACGATCGCCGACTGGTGGCGGAATCACATTCACTAAGGTTTCTAAAACGCCCTCAACACCTAGACCTGTTTTTGCAGAACATGTAGGTGCTTCTGTTGCCTCAATTCCGATAATATCTTCAATTTCTTGAATTACACGCTCAGGTTCAGCTTGAGGTAAATCAATCTTGTTTAAAATCGGAAGCACTTCAAGCCCTTGTTCAAGAGCGGTATAACAGTTGGCTACTGATTGAGCCTCTACACCTTGTGCAGCATCAACCACCAGCAAAGCACCTTCACAGGCAGCAAGAGAGCGAGAAACTTCGTATGAAAAATCCACATGTCCTGGGGTATCAATGAAATTCAATTGATATTCTTCACCATTGGGATGGGTATAATAAAGCGTTACCGAAGTCGCTTTAATTGTAATTCCACGTTCGCGCTCAATCTCCATAGAGTCAAGGACTTGCGCTTGCATTTCGCGAGCTTGTAGACCACCACAGGTTTGAATGAACCGATCTGCAAGCGTCGACTTACCATGATCGATATGTGCAATAATCGAAAAATTTCGTATATTATTGATATTAACTGACTTTTTAGCAACTGCCATAAACTACTCTAAATCAAAACACACAATCACATACTTGAATGAACAAAGTATTTATGACGTGCAAAAAAGGATATTCCGAAGATGTTGCACAGTATAAGCAGTAGATAGTTAAAAATACAGAGAGCTTTTAAAAATAGTCAGTTTCTTCTACAAAACTTTGCTATAAATCTGACTTATCCCAGTATTGATCTATGAATGTAATGACAGTAATTAACTCAGGTTTTTTAAGCTTTAGTGGATAGAAATAGATGGATCAATATTCACCCTTTGAATTAATATGAGTGAAATCCAGCGGATTAATATCAGCGGCTATCGGTTGATAGGCTTGAGTAAAAGTCGGTGACATGCGTTTTGGTCGACCTGTTGCGATTTCAATACACGCCCATTTGGTATTTCCCGTGAATAAAACACTTTGGTCTTGAGGACGATAGAAAACGTATTGACGGAAAGAGTAGAGGGCATTGATATCATTCAACCAGGTGCGCAAGATAATTTTTTCGCCTTCAAACGCCGCTTTTCGATATTGCACATGATGTTCAATTGCCACCATTGCATGCTTCAGCTCGAGATATTGCTTGAGTCCCAAACCTAAGGCTTCAATATGAGCAGTCGCCACTTCCTGTATCCACTGCATATACACCACATTATTCACATGCCCCAAACTGTCAATATGATCTGATTGAACGGTCATTTCTAAATCAAAAACTGTGCTCATCTATTCTTTAAATCCTTACTCGTTGCAAAAATTTCGTTCAAGGAAATACAGTCTACGTAATTTCAGGATCGAGTAAAATTGCAAAATATAAAAAACCACTCATTTTTCAGAGTGGTTTCGAGCTTACCTCATTTACGTTACTCAATACGCATACCTAAAATAGCACGTTGATCTCGACGAATAATCGAAACACGTGCAATTGAACCTTTTTTCAATTCAGACACAGATTTAATAAAATCAGTACTGTTGAGAATGTTTTTATTGTTGATTTGAGTAATGATATCTCCGGCAGTCATACGCGATTGTGCAGCAATACCGCCGCGTTTCACTTCCTCTACTAAAATACCACCTTTAATATTCAACTGCGTTTGTTCTACAGCAGTTAAATTACGAATGCTAACACCGATAACTGGACCTTTCTGTTCAGCAGTTTGTTCCACTTTTGCAGGGGTATCATCTGGAGCAGTGGTTAATGTTGCTGAGATATTACGGATTTTATCATCGCGTAAAACTTGCAATTGAATATTTTGATTCGGTGTGGTTCGGTTTAGGTAATTGAGCAAATCCGAAGTTCTTGAAATGGGTGACCCATTATATTTCAAGATCACATCGCCCGACTTGAAGCCTGCTTTGGCTGCCGGAGAATTTGGTGCCACCTGGGTTATCAGTGCACCTTCAGGTTTGGAAAGTTTATAAGATTCTGCAAGGGTACGATCGATATCTTGCAGCATTACGCCTAAGTATGAACGTGTCACCTTACCATTCTTTTTCAACTGCTCTGCCACATCCATTGCCACATCAATCGGAATAGAGAAGGACAAGCCCATATATCCACCTGTCCCACTAAAGATCCGTGAGTTCACCCCAACCACTTCACCATTTTGATTAAATAATGGACCACCCGAATTTCCCGGGTTTAAAGCTACATCGGTTTGAATAAATGGAACTGAGGTTTCTCCCATCATGTTGCGCATTTTCGCACTGACAATGCCGGCAGAAGCTGAATAGTCAAAACCAAATGGTGAACCAATGGCCAGTACTGGCTCTCCCACTCTGAGTCGATCAACATTACCCGTACGTAATTCAGGGAAATTCGAGCCATTAACTTTGAGAAGCGCAACATCTGTACGCTCGTCACTTCCGACAACAGTCGCATCAATCTCACGGCGATCATTTAACATAATGGTCACTTTAGAAGCATCTTCTACCACATGGTGATTCGTCAATAAATAACCATCTTTGCTAATAAAGAACGCACTGCCAAAAGCCGTTTTATCTTGGGGTGCCTGTTGTTGAGGAATGATCACCCGATTACCGAAGAAACGTTTTAATATTTCAGGAACTTGCTGCTGCAGCAATTCTTGCTCTGTCATTTTTTTAACGACATTTACACTGACAACTGCAGGACTGACTTGCTCAACTAAATTAGAAAAGTCTACTGACGATGCTGCTTGGGTTTGCAATGCCGCCATGGTAAACACCGCAGCATAAATTCCTTTTTGTACATAGCGATTTTTCATATAAAGCATTCGCTCCATTTCGTTGTAAATATGGGTAGACCGTTTTTAGCATAAACTTTGTCTACCTGGTGTAATAAGATGTTTAATTATATTTGTATAAACAACAGCTTAATTATTTCTTAAAAGTTTGTTGGTTTATTAATTTTTCTCATCATACATTAGCATATTAGCTCTTGTTTTTTGATCAAAAAAGCGTTGTTATTACCAAACTTTTTTTCCAATTAGCTGATGGACATGTCTAATTTAACTACTACGCATCATTTTGATGTGATCATTGTGGGAAGTGGTGGTGCTGGTTTAAGTCTGGCTTTATCGCTCCCTGATCATTTCAATATTGCAGTTTTGGCAAAATCAACTCTAACAGATGCAAGTACTTTTTATGCCCAAGGTGGTGTCGCGGCTGTTCTAGATAAAACTGATTCAATTGAACAGCACATTGATGACACCATGATTGCAGGTGCGCAGTTATGTGAGATTGAAGCGGTTAAACAAACGGTGGAAGGCGGCAAGCCCTCGGTTGATTTCCTTTTAAAACATGGTGTTCAATTCACCTTAGACGAACAAGAACAACTGCATTTAACTCGTGAAGGTGGCCATTCACAGCGCCGTATTATCCATGCAGCAGATGCAACCGGTCGTGCCATTTCAACCACCCTCGTTGAACGAGCTCAAGAAAAAAAGAACATTAGCATTTTTGAAAATTACATTGCCATTGATTTGATTACTTCACAGAAATTAGGGATGAAAGATCAAGGCAACCGCGCTCTGGGCTTATACGCTTTAGACGAAAAAACTGAAAAAGTGCATACCTTCTTAGCACCCTCTACCGCTTTGGCGTGTGGTGGAGCCATGAAAGCCTATCTATATACTTCTAATCCGGATATTGCCACCGGTGATGGGATTGCCATGGCTTATCGTGCTGGCTGTCGTGTGGCCAATATGGAATTCAACCAGTTCCACCCCACTTGTCTTTATCATCCTCAAGCACGTTCATTTTTGATTACTGAAGCCATGCGTGGTGAAGGGGCTTATTTACGCTTACCGGATGGTGAACGTTTCATGCTGCGTTTTGACGAACGCGCTGAACTGGCACCGCGTGACATTGTGGCACGTGCCATTGACTATGAAATCAAGCGTTTGGGAATTCGTCATGTCTGGCTCGATATCACGCATAAACCGGCCGAGTTTGTGAAGGAACATTTCCCTACCTTATATGCCCGTCTATTGGAACTGGGCATCGACATCACCACAGAAATGATTCCGGTCGTTCCTGCTGCACACTATACTTGTGGCGGTGTGGTGGTCGATGAACACAGCCAGACGGATATTGAAGGACTATATGCGATTGGGGAAACTTCATATACTGGCTTACATGGTGCTAACCGAATGGCCAGCAACTCACTTTTAGAATGTTTTGTGTATGGCATGAGTGCTGCAAAACATATTGAAAGTCAGTTTGATACCCAATATAAATCTCCCGATGTACCTGCTTGGGATGATTCTCAGGCGATGCATCCAGATGAAGATGTAGTCATTCTACAAAACTGGGATGAACTGCGGCAGACCATGTGGAACTATGTCGGCATTGTTCGTACCACGAAACGTTTGGAACGTGCGCTACACCGTATTGAAATGCTGAAACGGGAAATCACCGAGTATTATCACGATTACCAAGTCAGTAAAAACCTGATTGAACTGCGTAATCTGGTTTTGGTGTCCGAGATGATTGTGCGCTGTGCCATGGAGCGTAAAGAATCACGCGGTCTGCACTTTACTTTGGATTACCCTGAATTGTCAGATGAGTTGCGTAAAACCATTCTAATCCCACCTAGCTTTCAAGTGGAAACACCATTGGTGAATGCTGAAGCCTAATTTTTAAAAATTATAAAATCAGTAAAAAGCCGAACATGTTTGTTTGGCTTTTTAATGCTGCATAACCTTTATTTATCGCTGAGGCGGTATGGAATAAGTGCTTACAGCATGGGCAATCGGTTCTTCCGAATCAATCGAATACAACCATACATCTCCGACTATCAGTGCCTTGCCGACTTTCATTAGTTTGCAAACTGCACGAATATCCTGTTCTGCTGTAGGTTTTCTTAAAAAATTGATGGATAAACTGGTGGTGACTGCCAACGCGACAATGCCGATCTCGCCCAGTATTGCAGTATATAGCGCATAATCGGCAGCAGTCATCATGGTCGGCCCCGATACTGTTCCACCCGGTCTTAAATCAGCAGCACCCACATGATAAATAATGGATGCGCCTTTTTCAGTCACTGATTCTATTTCACATTTTTCCAGACTTTGTGGAAACTCAGTCTGTAAAAAAGCAATAATTTCGGCCTTGGTACTTTTCATTTATATTTCATCTTCATCCCTGATGATACTGAATATAAAAGAATAAACCATCTTAAGCACTGATCTTTTTGATCTTTGTTTCAATCTACAAAGTTATTTCAGATAGATCATTGCCTGCTCAAACACCTGATCTGGTGTTTGAGTGGCATCTAAGCGCTTAATCCGTTCACCTTGTTTTTCCCAAAGTTCCTGATAACCCGAGCGTACTTTCTCAAAAAAAGTGGCTTTTTCTTGTTCAAAACGATCCAGTGCTCCACGCTCACGCGCACGCGACATGCCCAGTTCAGTCGGTGCATCGAGCCAAAACGTGATATTCGGCATATGTGAGACAAAATTTGCATTCAATAACTGCAATTTTTCTTTGCTTAAGCCACGCCCCGCACATTGATAGGCAAAACTGGCATCGGTAAAACGGTCACACAGCACCGTTTTACCTGCGGACAAGGCAGGCACAATCACTTGCTGCAAATGTTGTGCGCGGGCAGCATACATGAGTAGCAATTCAGTATCATTGGCCATGCTTTCTTCATGATTAACTGACAACAGTAGCGAACGGATCTGTTCTGCCATCGGTGTGCCACCCGGCTCACGAGTAAGCACCACTTGCTGACCTTGCTGTTCTAAATAGTCATAAATTTTACGAATGAGTGTGGTTTTCCCGACACCTTCAGTGCCTTCAAAACTAATAAACATCCATCACTCCTTCTTCGATTTTAAAACTGACAAGTAATCCTGCACTGCACGATTATGCTCATCTAAACTTGCCGTAAATTTATGCCCCCCATTACCTGTTGCCACAAAATAGATATTATTTGAGGCATCGGGATGCATTGTAGCTTCAATGGCTTTTTGACTGGGTAACGCAATTGGAGTTGGTGGTAAACCATTATTGGTATAAGTGTTATAAGAAGTCGGTGTACGCAAGTCTGTGCGGGTGATATTGCCTTTATAATTATCTCCCATCCCATAAATAACAGTAGGATCTGTTTGCAGACGCATGCCCATTTTTAAGCGGCGGACAAACACACCGGAAACCTGTTCAAGCTCACGATCCAGACTGGTTTCTTTTTCAATAATTGAAGCCATAATCAAAGCTTCATATTTATCTTTATAAGGTAAATCGGTTGCACGATTGGCCCAGGCAGTATCTAAAGATTTCATTTGACGGTTATACAAATCTGTCAGAATTTTTCTATCTGTTTCACCTTTGGCAAAGAAATAGGTATCCGGCGCAAAAAGGCCTTCAGGATGATTAAATGGAATATTCAATGCTTGCAGCATTTGCTCCTGTGGCAGATTCAGCACTTCTTTAGTCACTAGATCATCTTTTTTCAATCTTTCAATTAGCTGTTTGAACGTTGTGCCTTCAATCACCAGAATACGATTCATTTGTGCATTTTCAGCGTTTGATACCATATCCATCACTTGACGAATCGTCATGCCCTGACGCACTTCATATACACCGGCTTTCATGCTGTCATGAATCACGATTTTTTGATAAAGCTTCAATACAATTGGGAAACTGACTTTATTTTCCTGAGCTAAACGATCAATAAAGCCTGAATAGGTATCTCCATTTCCAATCGCCAGCATCTGCTTTTGACCTTGAACTGGGTAAGCCTTAAATAAGCTTGACCATAAGATGACTGAAGCCATCACCACAAAACCCAGGAATAAAATAATCAAACCTTTCAATGGAAACACTTTTGTGGCTTTCTTTTTTGAATTTTTCTGTGTGCTGGACATATTAACGAATCTGAGTCAATTGAAGGTTATTAAACAGTTCAATACAGGCTTGAACATTCATAGTTTGCTGATTAAGTTCAGTCACAACTTTCATTGGACTTAAGGCATTACAGAAAAACAGACTTTCAAATTTTGAAATTTCTTCCATATCAATAAAGCGCTGTTCGCAATGAATACCTTGTTGTTGCATACGAGATAATATCTCCGCGCGCATCACACCATGCACGCCATTATAACGAAGTTCTGGGGTAATCCATCTATTGTTTAAACGAATGAAACAATTACTGCTTACTCCTTCAACAACAGTGCCTTGCACATCGGTCACCAGTGCTTCCGCCCAGCCTTTTTGATCGGCCTCATTTTTTAATAATACCTGTTCCAAACGATTCAGGCTTTTTAAACCGACCAGGCTGGGCATGGTCAGTCCCAGTGCCTGTTGTAGTACCCCCGATTTTATTTTTTCAACTTGAAAATCATCAACAACCTTAGGATAAAAAAACACCCATACATCTGCCAGATGATCAGGCAGGCTGTATCCGCGCTGTCCTTCACCGCGGCTAATGATGATTTTAAGCGTGCCATTCACTTCCAGAAATTGTTGTTGCAATAAAGCCAAACTTTTTTGAATCAAGCTTAAATCTGCTTTTAACAGCAATTGTTCACAACTTAAATGCAGTCGCGCCATATGCAGGTTTTCAAGCTCAATTTTGCCATGCCGAACACGAGCAGTCGTAAAACAACCATCACCATAATGGAAGGCCCGATCCAATAATGAAATTTCGTTTACTTCCTCTGCATTCTTAAAACATGGCATAACAAAGCATCCTGTAAATGATAACTTAGTTTAAAACAGCCGCCTTAGATTAATAGCTTTTTTATTCATATCAAATTCGTTTCTTATTATTTTTTTAATAAAAAAGATGACGCTATGCTTTGTCTTGTTACAAAACATGAATAATTTAAATGTAAAGGATAGTAAAAATGCGCTCATTAAAAATCGGGGTTTTAGCAGCACTTATTTCGGCAACATCTTTTAGTGCGCTTGCAAAAGACTTTTTAAACGTTTCTTACGATCCAACCCGTGAACTGTATGAAAACTATAATAAAGAGTTTGGTGCATATTGGAAGAAAACCACAGGCCAAGAGATTAACTTCAAGCAATCACACGGCGGTTCCGGCAAACAGGCACGTTCAGTCATTGATGGTCTTGATGCAGACGTTGTGACTTTAGCACTGGCTGCAGATATTGATGCCATTGCAGAAAATACGAATCTTCTGCCAAAAGACTGGCAAAAAAAGTTTCCCAATAACTCCACCCCTTATACATCAACCATTGTATTTCTTGTACATAAAGGCAATCCGAAAGGTATTAAAGACTGGGGCGATCTGGTTAAACCCGGTGTAGGCATTATTACTCCTAACCCTAAAACGTCTGGCGGTGCACGCTGGAACTATTTAGCGGCTTGGGCTTGGGCGAAACATCAGCCAGGCGGTAACGATGCCAAAGCACAAGAATTCGTACGTCAAATCTATAAAAACACCAAAGTTCTCGACTCTGGTGCACGTGGAGCAACCACTACATTTGCTGAACGCGGTATTGGTGATGTCTTGTTGGCTTGGGAAAACGAAGCTCACTTGGCGATACGTGAACAGCCGGGCAAGTTTGAAATTGTGACGCCATCATTGTCTATTTTGGCTGAACCACCGGTGGCGATTGTAGAAAAAAATGCCGAGAAAGACGGCAACCTGAATTTAGCCAAAGCTTATCTCAACTATCTGTATTCACCTGCTGGTCAAACCATTGCTGCCAATAACTTTTATCGTCCACGCAATGCGGCTGTATTGGCAAAATACAAATCCGTATTCAAACCTTTGAAGCTTGTAACTATTGATAAAGAATTCGGTGGCTGGACCAAAGTTCAGAAACAACATTTTGATAATGGCGGCGTTTTTGACCAAATCGTGAAAGCTAATAGCACCAAATAATCTGGGAAGATCAAGAACAGTACTGGCTTTATTCATAAGGCCAGTGCTTTGGATACCGAACAGGCTTTATTTATCTCTTTTTTTCATATTAAATCCATTTTTTATTATTTTTTATGCATAAAGTATGGCGCTATTCTGCACTTATATTACAAAATAGTTAAGCATATTGAGGTTGGCATGAGCATTTCAGCAACATTAAGGTTAGGGGTTTTAGCCGCAGTTATCTCTGCAACATCTTTTAGTGCCCTGGCAAAAGACTTTTTAAATGTCTCATATGACCCTACGCGTGAACTTTATGAAGATATCAATAAACAGTTCGGCAAATACTGGGAAAGCCGCACAGGTCAAAAAATCAATTTCAAACAATCTCATGGTGGTTCTGGCAAACAGGCACGTGCAGTAATTGATGGTTTAGATGCTGATGTCGTGACGCTGGCTCTTGCTGCGGATATTGACGTGATTGAACAAAAAACCAAACTTCTTCCAGCTGACTGGCAAAAGAAACTTCCTCAAAACTCAACACCTTATACCTCTACCATCGTTTTCTTGGTACGTAAAGGCAATCCTAAAGGTCTAAAAGACTGGGGCGACTTGGTTAAACCGGGTGTAGGCATCATCACGCCAAATCCTAAAACGTCTGGCGGCGCACGTTGGAACTATTTAGCGGCATGGGCGTGGGCGAAACACCAACCGGGTGGCAACGATGCCAAAGCCCAAGAATTTGTGCGTAAAATTTATAAAAACACCAAAGTTCTCGATTCTGGTGCACGCGGTGCAACAACCACATTTGCTGAACGCGGCATTGGTGACGTATTACTGGCTTGGGAAAACGAAGCTCACTTAGCGCTTCGTGAACAACCGGGTAAATTTGAAATTGTAACGCCTAGCCTGTCCATTCTGGCTGAGCCACCGGTTGCGATTGTAGAAAAAAATGCCGAGAAAAAAGGTAACAAATACGTGGCGCAAGGTTACTTGAACTTCTTGTATTCACCATTGGGTCAAGAGATTTCAGCACGTAACTTTTACCGTCCACGTAATGCAAAAGTGTTAGCCAAATACAGCAATGTATTCAAGCCACTTAAACTTGTCACCATTGACCAGGAATTTGGTGGTTGGGATAAAGTTCAAAAAGCTCACTTTGAAAATGGTGGCATCTTTGACCAAATCGTAAAGGCAAATAGCGCGAAATAATCGTGCTGCAAAGATAGAGGAGCATCGACATGATTCATACCGTAATTGTTCCAGGCGTAGGTGGCAGCGAACATGCCCACTGGCAATCTTGGTTACAACGACAACTCATGTCATGCTCTCGTGTACAGCAACAGGATTGGAATGACCCGGTACTTGAAAACTGGATAAGCGAATTTGTAAATACTGTAACTCCAATTCAAGGTCAGATCCAAATCGTTGCGCATAGCTTTGGTTGCCTAACCACCGTTGCAGCATTGGCTCAGCATCCGGAATTAAATCAAAAAATTAAAAATTTGATTTTGGTTGCACCCGCAAATCCTGCACGTTTTGGTGAAGCTGGTTTCGCACGTGATAGTCAATCAGATTACAGTGCGTATTTCCACCAACTGAAAATTGCCGTACCGACCACTTTAATGATTAGTGAAAACGATCCTTGGTTAAATTTTGAAGATGCCAAATGCTTAGCCCAAGCATGGAAGCTCAATCCTATTAACTTAGGTCAAGTCGGACATATTAATGTTGCTTCTGGTTTTGGTCCATTTCCTGAAATTTATGATTATTTGATTTCAGAAAATGTACTGCAACATATCAATTTTTCTGATGAGAGCAAGTATTATTTTAAATTTGCAATTTGAAGTCTGCAAATTATGCTTGTGCCTAATTAAACTTTTATTTTTGCTGACTTAATTGGTCAGCATTTTCTCTTTTGAGGAGTAATCATGTCGCAGCGATCCCGAGTGCTGCCAGGATTTGGTCTTTCTCTAGGCTTTACCCTAGCGTATTTGTCATTAATTGTTCTTATTCCACTCTCTGCAGTGTTTATTAAATCACTGGGAATTGGTTGGGACGGTTTATGGGAAATTTTAAGTTCAGAACGTATCCTAAAATCTTTGCAGTTAAGTTTTAGTGCCGCACTTATTGCTGCCTTAGTCAATGTAGTATTTGGTTTGTTACTGGCATGGTGTCTGGTTCGTTACAGCTTTCCTGGTAAACGGATTATTGATGCTTTAGTCGACTTACCTTTTGCCTTACCAACCGCAGTTGCCGGTATCGCCCTGACATCTTTATATGCGCCTACAGGCTGGATTGGTCAGTACCTGGAGCCGATTGGTATTAAAGTGGCTTATACTCCGATAGGAATCACGCTTGCGCTGATTTTTATTGGCTTACCTTTCGTGGTTCGTACGGTACAGCCTGTTTTAAGTGATATGGAAACCGAACTGGAAGAAGCTGCATCAGCACTCGGCGCCAACCGTTTTCAGATTATAACTAAAATCATTTTGCCGATTCTGTTTCCTGCATTACTGACTGGTTTTGCATTGGCATTTGCACGTGGTGTCGGTGAATATGGTTCAGTGATCTTTATTGCCGGTAACCAGCCCTATGAAACTGAAATCGCGCCTTTGATGATTATTTCGCGTTTAGAAGAATATGATTACGCAGGTGCAACCACGATTGCGGTGGTGATGTTGTTAATTTCTTTTGCGATTTTATTCCTGATTAACTTGCTACAAGCGTGGGCAAGCCGCCGTACAGGGAGAACTGCACCATGAGTTTAACTACCAATAGCAATGCTTTAGCAGAAAAACTGCAATCTCGTGATGCAACCCGCGAACCGGCCTGGGTGCGTAATCTTCTGATTACCATTGCGCTGATCTTTTTCTTGAGCTGCCTGATTCTTCCGTTAATTTTGGTCTTTGTTGAAGCCTTTAAGCAAGGGGTTGCAGTTTATTTTCAAGCCCTGATCAATCCAGACACTTTATCTGCAGTAAAGTTGACTTTATTGACTGCTGCCATTGCCGTGCCATTAAACGTGGTGTTTGGTGTTGCTGCTGCCTGGTCTGTTGCAAAATTCAACTTCCACGGTAAATCCATTTTAACCACTATTATTGACATACCCTTCTCTGTATCGCCGGTTATTGCAGGTATGATGTTGGTGCTAATTTTTGGTACTCAAGGCTGGATGGGCAGTTGGCTGATGGATCATGACATTAAAGTGTTATATGCCGTGCCTGCCATTGTACTTGCAACCATCTTTATTACTGTTCCTTTTGTGGCTCGTGAATTGATTCCTTTAATGGAAGCGCAAGGCACCGAAGAAGAAGAAGCCGCGATTGTACTCGGTGCTTCTGGCTGGCAAACCTTCTGTAAAGTGACCTTGCCGAATATTAAATGGGGTCTGATTTACGGGGTGATTCTGTGTAATGCCCGTGCGATGGGCGAATTCGGTGCAGTATCGGTGGTGTCTGGTCACATTCGTGGTGAAACCAATACCTTACCGCTACACGTCGAAATTCTTTACAACGAATATACCTTTAGTGCTGCGTTTGCGGTGTCCTCGCTGTTGGCTTTACTTGCCATTGTGACCTTGATTTTAAAAACATGGGTTGAAATACGCCAAGAAAAGCAAAACAAACGCAATGAAGAGTCACAAGTTTCTTAAGGAATGACATCATGAGTATTCAAGTTAAAAATATTGAAAAACACTTCGGTGCATTCCATGCACTTAAAAATATATCACTGGATTTTCCAGATGGTCAGCTGGTGGCATTACTCGGTCCATCAGGCTGCGGCAAAACCACCCTGCTGCGCATTATCGCAGGCTTGGAGTCAGCGGATGGCGGTCAGGTGATTCTTGAAGGTGAAGACGCAACTGATGTACACGTTCGCGAACGTCAAGTGGGCTTCGTTTTCCAGCACTATGCATTGTTCCGTCATATGACTGTATTTGACAATATTGCTTTTGGTTTACGTGTTCGTCCGCGCTCGACGCGTCCTTCTGAAGCTGAAATCAAAAAACGTGTCACCCGTTTACTTGATTTGGTTCAACTCGGTTTCTTGGCGGATCGTTTCCCGGCTCAGTTATCAGGCGGTCAACGTCAACGTATTGCATTGGCCCGAGCACTCGCTGTTGAGCCTCGCGTACTGTTACTGGATGAGCCGTTTGGTGCTTTAGATGCCAAAGTGCGTAAAGAACTGCGTCGCTGGTTACGTACCTTACATGATGAATTGCATATCACCTCTATTTTTGTCACCCACGATCAGGAAGAAGCCTTAGAAGTGGCGGATCAAATTATCGTGATGAATAAAGGAAATGTAGAGCAAATTGGTTCACCACGTGAAGTTTATGAAAAACCGGCAACGCCGTTTGTTTTCGACTTTCTGGGTCAGGCCAATCGTTTCGAAGGTCAAAATCAGCAAGGCATCATTCATCTGGGTGAAGACCGTATTCAGTTACCACAGGTGAAAGATGCACCCCAAGGTGAAATCATTGCCTTTGCGCGTCCAAACGAACTCAGCATTCATGCCGCTCCGCAAGAAAATGCTATTCAAGCTACGTTCTTACGTGAAATCTGGATTGCCGGTAAAGTGCTTGCCGAACTTCAGGATCGCCAAGGTAATTTGATTGAAATTTCGCTTAGCTCTGAAGAGGCCAAATTACATCAATTCAAACCCAATCAAACTGTATGGTTAAGCCCATCTGCATTGCATTTATTTGCCAATGATGTCGCTTAAGAACAAATAGATGGGGCAAAACAAGCCCCATCCCCTTTTAAGGTATGCAGACTCATGAATTTCCAACAATTAAGAATTATTCGAGAAACCGTTAGACAAAATTTTAATTTAACTGAAGCTTCAGCAGCACTTTACACATCACAATCAGGGGTGAGTAAACACATTAAAGATTTGGAAGATGAACTGGGTGTGCAATTGTTTATCCGCAAAGGGAAACGTTTGCTGGGTTTAACTGAGCCGGGTCAGTCTTTACTGGGCATTGTTGAACGCATGCTGGTCGATGCAGACAACATCAAACGTCTTGCAGATGACTTTAACCGCGTCGATGAAGGCACGCTTACGATTGCAACTACACATACGCAAGCACGTTATGTGTTACCGCCGATTGTAAATCAATTTAAAAAAGAATTTCCAAAAGTACACCTGATTTTGCAACAGGCAAGTCCGGTTGAAATTACTGAAATGCTACTTCAAGGTGAAGCCGATATCGGTATTGCAACCGAGTCTTTAACCACTGAAGACAATCTTGCGAGTGTGCCTTTTTATACTTGGCAACACAGTATTATTACGCCACAAAATCATCCTTTGGCCAATAAAACAGATATTAGTTTAGAAGACTTGGCGCAATACCCGCTGATTACCTACCATGGCGGTTTTACCGGCCGTTCAAAAATTGACAAGGCCTTTGAAGAGGCAGGAATTGATGTCGATATTGTAATGTCAGCACTTGATGCCGACGTTATCAAAACCTATGTCGAACTGGATATGGGCGTCGGCATTGTCAACAATGTCGCTTATGATTCAGAACGTGACTACCGTTTAAAACAAATTCCAACCGATATTTTTGGCTTAAATACCACCTGGATTGCAGTACGTAAAGGTCATTTACTGCGCGGCTATGGTTATGAGTTTATTTCACTCTGCTCACCTGAAGCGGATATCAAAGCATTAAAACGAGTTGCTTATCCCGAGGATTGAAATCACATTTTTTAGATTAGGGATATTACAATATCCCTTTTTTAATTCTATCGAAGTATTTCTATTATTCTATTTATCTAATTTGAGACATCAAATCAAAGCCTTGCTCTATTTTTAGAACTCCACCATTACGCTTTATTTTTAACTGACTTGATTGAAACCCATATTTCAGAAAACAGCTATCGAAAATGATCTAGCCAGTTTATTTAGATCTTCTATCTTGGGTAAATAATTGATGCATTGCGTTAGCGCATTAAACTGAGTTAGTGCTTTTAATTAAAAGGATTTACTTTTCAACAGATAATCTGCAATAACTTAAACTTAAAAACTTAATTTTCGAAAATAAAAAACGAGCCGAAGCTCGTTTTTTTTAAAGAATGATAATTTTAACTTACCAGTGGTAGCTTACGCCTAATTTAGCTACCGGTAACCATGCGTATTTATCATCATTCGCTATTTCATTCGCTTCTCTATCTACTGCATCTTGAGCTAATACAGTATTACCTGCCACTGGGACTAAATTATTTTGTGTTAATTGAACATCTGGATTGCCTGTATAATAAGCACCGACTTCACCGAACACACCCCAGTTTTTATTAATTTTTGGTGCAAACCCTAGTCCTACGTAAGGAGCAATATCATTTTCATAAGACATTTTCCCACGTACATTTCCTTCTTGACCGGCAACACCTAATTGATAGTTATTACCGTCAATGCTTAAGGTCTCACCATTTCCGATACGTTTTTGTAAATCATATTGATTGTCAAGATAACCTACACCAGCAGCCATATATAAAGCTTGTGCCCAACGGTTTTCACTGGCACCCCAAGGACGAATCTCCGCATTTAAATAAGCTAGTTTGTTGTCCATATCTAGGTCATATTTCGTACCATTTACTGAAACATCATCAGTCCATGAAATGTCACCACCGTTATAACCAAGCGCTAAACCTACGTATGGGTTTGCAGTCCAAAGTAACGCACCACCATAACCTGTTGTACCTACTTCAGCACGAACACCTGTTGGAATAAGTTGATTGCGATCAAATGCATAACCATCTTGTACTACTGCATCGTCAGCCATCGCTGTACCGGCAAGAGCTGTTAGTACAGTTGCTGCTAAAATCGTACTTAAAGTTTTCATCGTGTTTCTCCTCAAAATGGCTTATTTCATCATTAATGTTTTTTTCGTATTTAAACTATAAAAGATAAAGAGTTTATGTTTTATTCAAAATTTGCTTACTTTTGTTAAATTTTGATACAAATACTATTTATCATTGATTAGTAATGATTTTTTATATAGATAATTTTATATTATTGGATGAAATCTCTATATCAAGCTTAATAAGATATTGCATTAATCACTGTATTGTTTGCGTTGTGTTAACGCATTAATACTTTACAAACCTCTCAAATAAATCTCTCGCATTTTGGTGAGTAAAGCCTTCCAGATAGGTTTAATAATTAATTCCGATCTAAAGCCACTTTTTCATCTATTTTTGTCTCAATATAGTGTAAAATCTTGGGAAATTTTTTTGGAAATGGAAGATCATGTCTCAGCTTTCAACAATCATTGAACAAGCTTTTGAAGATCGTGCTAATTTCACAGCGGCTGATTGCCCTGCTGAAGTGCGCAGCGCTGTAGAAGAAGCTATTGCTGGCCTAGATAACGGCTCACTTCGTGTAGCTGAAAAAATTGATGGTGAATGGATTGTTCACCAATGGCTTAAAAAAGCAGTTTTGTTATCTTTTAAACTAAATGACAACAAAACCATTGAGTCTGGTGATCTTCGTTTCTACGACAAGGTAGATACCAAGTTTGGCGATTGGACTGAAGAACAGTTTAAAGCTGCTGGCGTGCGTGTTGTGCCACCTGCTGTGGCTCGTAAAGGTTCATTCCAGGCAAAAAATGTGGTATTGATGCCTTCTTATGTCAACATTGGTGCTTACGTTGATGAAGGCACCATGGTTGATACATGGGCAACTGTAGGTTCATGTGCACAAATTGGTAAAAATGTACATTTGTCGGGCGGTGTGGGTATTGGTGGCGTACTTGAACCACTTCAGGCAAATCCAACTATTATTGAAGACAACTGCTTTATCGGTGCACGTTCTGAGATCGTTGAAGGTGTAATTGTTGAAGAAGGTTCTGTGATTTCAATGGGGGTATTCATTGGCCAATCGACTAAAATCTTTGACCGCGCAACTGGCGAAATCCACTACGGTCGCGTTCCTGCAGGTTCTGTAGTTGTTTCTGGTAGCCTTCCTTCTAAAGATGGTACTTGCAACTTATATGCTGCAATCATCGTGAAAAAAGTTGATGCGAAAACGCGTGCTAAAACCAGCCTAAACGATTTATTACGCGAAGACTAAGTCTTTAATTTACACGGAAAATTTGTGTTTCTCGGAGCTTTAGCCACTCCTCGTCTCTACGGTCAGACATGGTCGTAGAGATTTTTGTTTTTGTACTTTCATGTTTTTTGGTGTGGTAATTTTTTGTTATGAATACTCTTCGCTCTTCTGCTATTCCTGTTTCTGATCCGTCTGCGGGTTTACGCATCACGGAGATTTTCTATTCATTACAAGGTGAAGCCAACGCTGCCGGTTTGCCAACAGTGTTTATTCGTTTAACGGGTTGCCCTTTACGCTGCACTTATTGTGATACTACTTATTCTTTTGAAGGTGGTGAACGCCAATCACTAGACGACATCATTAAAACAACACTCGATTTTAAAACCCCCTATATTTGCGTGACGGGTGGTGAACCGCTGGCTCAGCCAAATGCCCTACCTCTGATGCAACGTTTAGCCGATTTGGGCTGTGAAGTCTCACTTGAGACCAGTGGTGCTTTAGATGTATCTAAAGTTGATCCGCGTATTTCTAAAGTGCTCGATTTAAAAACCCCAACTTCTGGTGAAGTCGCACGAAATTTGCTTAGTAATCTTGATCATTTGACTCAGCACGACCAAATCAAGTTTGTAATTTGTAATCGTGAAGACTATCAATGGTCAAAACAACAAGTTGAACAATACAAACTTGCCGACAAGGTTAGCACCGTATGGTTCTCTCCTGCATTTGCAGTTGAAAAAGGTGTGGTTCGATTACCTCAACTTGCGCGTGATTTAGCACAATGGATTTTAGAAGACCATCTCCCTGTTCGTTTCCAGCTACAATTGCATAAATTGCTCTGGAATGATGAAACTGGTCGTTAATTTATTTCTGTTTTTGAATACATATATTTGTTTGGAGATTTGAATATGCGCTCTCGTGCCATAGTTTTGTTATCTGGCGGCTTAGACTCAACAACTTGTTTGGCTTGGGCGCAAGCACGTTATGAATGTATTGCCATCAGTTTTATGTATGGTCAACGTTCTACCACTGAACTTGATGCTGCTAGAGTATTAACACAGCGTGCTGGAGTAGAACATCGCGTCATTAATATTGATTTAGGTAACCTCGGTGGCTCTGCATTAACAGACCATAGCATTGATGTTCCAGATCATGAACAAGAAGGTATTCCTGTAACTTATGTTCCAGCACGTAACACGATATTTCTGTCCTATGCGCTTGCTGCCGCAGAAGTGTTTGGTGCAGAAGCGATTGTAATTGGTATCAATGCCGTTGATTATTCAGGTTATCCTGACTGTCGCCCTGAATTTATTGATTCTTTTGAACGCATGGCCCGCCTTGCAACCAAGGTAGGTGTGGAAGGTAAACCTCTAAAATTTGAAACACCTCTGTTACATTTATCCAAAGCAAATATTATTCGCTTAGGTATAGAACATGGCGTAGACTACAGTCAAACGGTGTCTTGCTACCAAGCAGACGACCAAGGACGTGCTTGTGGCAAATGCGATAGTTGCCGTTTACGCAAACAAGGTTTTGCTGATGCAGGTATCGCAGATCCAACACGTTATATACCGTCATAACAGGGTAACAATACATGAAAAATTTGAAATCAAACATTATTCTTTCTACATTAGTTTCTGCTGTAGCATTCATGGCAACTGCTTCAAATGCTGCAGAAACAAACAAGCTCCAAGAAGCTTATAAAAGCACTAATGTAAAATCTGCTTTAATTAATGTTTGTAAAGATGAAACAGGCAAAAGTAAAAAATTATCAGCTGCAGAAGTAAGCAAATATTGTACTTGTGCGGTTGAGGCGGACGGTAAATTAACCAATGCTCAAAAATGGGAAATTCAAAGTACCGTTAACCAGAAGAAAAGCCCAGCTACTTTAGCTTTTGTTCAAAAACAAAATAAAGATCTTCAAGCTTGTTTTGGTCCACAACTTACAGGCAAGCTTAAAAGCTTAACTGAAGAAGCAATGAAATCTGCTCAACAACCTAAAAAGTAACTTGATTTGGATTCAATAAAAGCCTGCAATTGCAGGCTTTTTATTACTGAAAATTTACCTGGCGAACTTCAGCATAAGTATGCATAAATTCGCTATCATGTCCGTATAAATTCAAGATCAATATGACAAATTCAACTTTGTAAGGATCAAGACATGTCTGATATCAGTCTCCTCAATCAAACCTTCCCTACCACCACGGATGAAATTAATCTGACCGAAATTCCGACTGAATGGCTAATTGTGTATTTTTATCCAAAGGATTCAACCCCGGGCTGTACCACACAAGCGATAGGTTTTTCATGTCTAAAAGATCAATTTGATGCTTTAGATACCACTATTTTGGGCATTTCACGCGACTCTGTTAAAGCGCATCAGAACTTTACCGAAAAGCAGAATCTGACCATTAATCTGATCAGTGACAAAGAAGAAATACTGTGCAAGCACTTTGATGTGATTAAAGAAAAAAACATGTATGGCAAACAGGTGATGGGTATTGAACGCTCAACCTTTATTTTCCATAATCGCAAACTAGTCAAAGAATACCGTAAAGTCAAAGCTGCAGGTCATGCAGAACAGGTATTGGAAGACTTAAAAGCCCTCCAGGTAGCTTGATAGTATTACCACTAAATTTATAAAAGCCCAAAGCTTTGGGCTTTTATTCTACTTGTTTCTTTGCGGTCTTTTATAACCCAAAATCTTAATTTAGCTTTTGCTTGGATTTTTTAAACCCACATAATAACCAGCCTACAGCACAGTAGATAAATTAAAAAAACCTATAAAAAGATCTTTTTGAAACACCCGCAAATGTAATTTTAGTTCACTTCACATTGCCCCGAAAGCTGAAGATTCACTTTCTCCCCTACACCTCCAATACCTTTTCTCATACCAAAATCGCTACGGTTAATCACTGCAGAAGCTTGGACATCGAGTAAGTTGACATTAGAGAGGTTAGGTTTAAATGTGGTTACAAAAATCACAGGCTTGGTCACACCACGCAAGGTCAAATTTCCTAGAACATTATATTTACCATTCCCCAAGTCTTTAAATTGGGTACTTTTAAACCTTACAGTTTTATATTTCGCTGCATAAAAAAGGTCTTCGCCCAAAATCATCTGTTTCAGCAAAGGCTTATTAAAGCTTAAACTCTCTACATCCATAATCAGATGTGTCGATGCCTTTTGCGGTGCTTTAGCATCAAACTCCATGCTCGATTGAACTTGATTAAATTTAGCCTTGACCACCGTAAGCCCCATCGACTTGATCTCGAAACCAACATTACTTTGAGGTGTTAAAACCCAGGATTGCGCAAAGGACTGACTGATCAAAGCTGAACCCATTGCTAAGATAACAAGTCCATTTTTTATTGTTGTTTTCAAATTTAAATCCACCTTTTATGATTGCTTATTGATCGGATTTAGACATGCGGTCCATCCTTAGATTAAATTTTTTTTAAATTTTCGAATTTGTATTTTAGTTATTTTTATATCAGTTTATTGGGGTTTTTGTAAAATCATTAATGACTAATGGAAAAGAATACCCGACATACTTTCCTTATAAGAATTAGCTTAATATATTATTAGCAACCTAATAGCACTTTATAAAATTGTTATTTTTAAATACTTTAACTTTAAAAGGCTGTCCTATATTTTAAGCTCACCAAGAAGTTTAAAAGCTGTCAGCAACTTAAAAGTATAGAAGTCTATATATCACTATAAGAATAAAACCATTATGCAAAAGCGTAAAAAAACTCGAAATTCTGAAGTACTTTAAGCGGTTGTTTAAATGCATAAACTATCTTGTTTGCCATTGTCCATTTACTGCAATATTCACTTTCTCACCTATCCCACCAAATGATTTTTTCATACCAAAATCACTACGATTCACCACGGTTTTAGATTCAACATCTAAAAGTTGGGGATCGGCTATATTTGGTTTTAAAACAGTATCTAGAGTTACAGGCTGGGTAATACCGCGCAAGGTTAAATCACCTTTTATACTGTAATGATTTTTGCCTAAGGCTATAAATTCATGACTATTAAAGGTCGCTGTTGGATATTTTTCTGCATAAAATAAATCCTCACCCAAAATCATCTCTCTCAGTGAAGGTCTGCTCAAACTTAGGCTATTTATATCCAATACAAACTGGGCCGAGGCATTTTGTGGAACTGCGGGATCAAAGCTCATACTGGATTGAACCTGCTCAAATTGCCCTTTCACGATAGAAAAACCCATCGATCTGATATCAAAACTGACATGAGTCTGAGGGGTCAATATCCATTCTTGTGCATTTGCTTGAGCTAAGATATTTAAACTTACTGTTGCAGCAATTAAGAGATTTTTGATTATGGTCTGGATATTCATCTTATCCACTCCTAGATCGTTGCAATTTCTTGCCCCGACTTAAAAGCTTACTTAAAATTGTTCCAGATTGGTTTTATCTTGTGTCAGGTATTTGTGCTGCAATTGTTGGTAAGTAGGCGTGTTCTGAAATTTCTGTAAAAATTCACTGGTTCCAAGTGGAAAAGCAGATTCGATGATTTCTCCACGATAATACGCTTCACGCAGCGGCGTTGCTGAAATTGCACCTTTCAGGCTTTCAAGCTCCACCATCTCCCATTCAGGGAAAAGCTGGAGATAATAGGAAGATTCATCCTTAAAATGACCAATTAAACCGACTTTATCTTCAGGCTGTACCATTTCTGCTACCAGCGAAGTAACCAGTTTTTGCCATTTTTTATCATCGTAGACATCAACCACATGTACAAACTTAATTCGCTGTTGATCTGCTGCTGAAAAGTTGGACAAAATCATCTCTTCACGTTCAGAAGCACTAAACGGATTTTTAATATTACGTTCATTCTGTGCAGATCCGAGTGCCAAAATCACATACTGACTTTGCTCTAAAGCAATTTTAATCGTTTGCATATGTGCCAAATGAAAAGGCTGAAACCGACCAATGAAAACAAGATAATCAAATGTATAGTTCATAACAGATCAAATTTTTTATGACTCATGAGTTGTGTCGCCCAAATAAATATGCGACATAATAAACGCCATAAAATTAAATTAAGTTTTAAAGCAAGGATAGTACGATGACACTGAGCTGTATTCAACAACCTCATGAACATTTGGATGCGAATTTAGAAAATGGCGTACTAACTTTAGCCATTAATCGACCAAAAGCAAAAAATGCATTATATGGCGAATTGTATCTCTGGATTGCTAAAGCTTTAGATGAAGCTGATCAAGATAAAGATGTGCGTGTGGTGATTTTACGCGGTGCAGATGCAGATTTCAGCGCGGGTAATGACATGCAGGACTTCATGCAGTTCATTCAAACTCCACTTGCCGGGAAAGCTGGTGATGCACCTCCATTTGTAGTATTAAAATCTGCTGCGAAATTTTCAAAACCTTTGATTGCAGCGGTTCGTGGTGTAGCGATTGGTATTGGGGTTACTATGCTTTTACACTGTGATTTGGTTTATAGCGACAACACTGCCCTATTCCAGATTCCATTTGTAAGCTTGGGTCTTTCTCCTGAAGGGGCTTCGAGCAAGCTGCTTATTCAACAGGCGGGTTACCACAAAGCGGCTGAGTTGCTTTTTACTGCACAAAAATTTAACAGTGAAAAAGCACTCAGTGCAGGTTTGGTGAATAGCATTGAAGAAGATGTATATGCGACTGCATTGAAACAGGCGCAGATTTTAGCTGTACTGCCATTGGCTTCGATTAAGCAAACCAAAGCCTTAATGAAACATAACTTGCAGGAAATTCTGGACTGTGTGGATGATGAAGCTGAAATCTTTATGAAGCGTGTCTCTTCACCAGAAATGGCTGAAGCGGTGGCTGCATTTATGCAAAAGCGTAAGCCAGATTTTGCACAATTTAATTAATTGTTTTATTGTTAAATGAAAAGCCACTGAATAATGACATTGTTCAGTGGCTTTATGTTTTTTAATAGATCTAAATTTCAAGCTTTAAAATTTGAGTAGATAAAGATGACTGATTCAAGCGAAACCAAAACTGAAAAAAAACGTTATTTTGAGCCTGCCCCGACAGATATTGATGTCGAGAATTTTAAGAAAGTTGTGCAGAGCCGTCGTTCTGTACGTAAATTTACTAAAAAAACTATTCCTGCCGAAGTGCTGGATGATTGTTTAGACCTTGCCTTGCTTGCACCAAACTCATCAAATCTGCAGCCATGGACCTTTTATGTAGTGCAAAACCCGGCTAAAAAGAAACAGCTGGTAAAAGCCTGCTTAAGCCAATTGGCAGCAAAAACGGCTTCAGAATTGATTGTTTGTGTGGCACGTACCGATCGTATTGATGAAATGGCAAAGATGAACATTTCTGAGTTTCCATTTCCTGAAGCGCCTGCTGCTGTGCAGAAATATTATAAGTTCATTCCGTATAATTATAAAACAGGTTATTTCAATGCTCTGGGTAACTTTAAGAAAGTGGCTTTCAAAGTTGCACGTACACTGGATAAGCAATTGCCAGTGACTGCCTTTAACCCGGCAGATGCAAAACTTTGGGCAAGCAAAACCACAGCTTTGGCTTGTGAAAATCTGGTTTTGGCTTTAAGGGCTTATGGTTTTGACAGTTGCATGATGGAAGGTTTTGATGAACCGATGGTCAATAAAATTTTAAATCTGAATGATCAGCAATATCCTGTGATGGTCATTGCTGCAGGTGAACGCGCGGTTGACGGTGTGTTCTTCCCGCAATACCGTTTTGACCGTGAATTATTTATTCAGAAGGTTTGATTCTAATTTAAAATTGGCACAGCCTGATACGCTTGCCATAACTCGCTTTAAATTTGCGTAGGCATAGATGTTACTTTGAAGGCTCAAAATAACCAAAACCCTTTGTTAGACAGAAGATTCATCCCTGAAATTCTGTCTAACGGGTGACATCCATATCACCCTTTCGCGTATCAGAATATTCTTCTGTGGCAAATTAATATTTCACATCCAATATCTGAATAAATTCGAAAGCAGGCTCTTCATATGGATGGCTTGCCTTTAATGCTTTTGCGACATCAGATGCTTTATCTTCAGGCACAATAATTTCTACCCGCCATTCCTCTATCTGTTCCAGTTGGCCGACTTCACCAATAAAAGGATCTGCCCCTTTCACTGGTTTAAATTGTCCTGTACCTAAAACTTGCCAGGCACAATGCTCATAGTTACCTATCCCACCTGCACCTGCTTCGAACACGGCGAGTTTGGTCGATTCCAGATAAGATCCAGGAACGTAATAGATCAGTTTAAGCATGTGGATGATCCTCTAGATTAGTTTACTGTTATCGTAATATTACGCGTCCATAAATCGCTGCAAACGATTTATTACTTATTTAAAAATAATAAAATTCAAAATAGAGATAGATACAAGTCGCTATTACTTTTCGTGACATTTCTCTTACAGTTCAATCTTTTACACTGTTCAAAAAACGCTCTATCTTAAAAACAAGATTCAATTATATAAATTCGGGATGGAATCCTTAGTTCGCCTCTCGGTCTTAACAACAATATTTTTATTACACCTAAAGTCATTCTAATAAAACAGTGCAATAAGTTATCTTGCGATTTCCAGATACCCTTTACTGTTTCTCTGACTTTGATTGGGTGTAAGCAACTGGAGAAAATAAATGTTATTCATCATCAGTGTGCTTATTCAATTTTTTACAATCTGGGCCATTTTCTTTTTTGCATTGAGCCGTAATACTGGGGCAATTACAACAATCATCGTTGCAGTAGTCACCGCCTTTATTAGTCCATGGTCGCTAATTTTTGGTATTCCACTTATTCTACTCAGTCTGGTCATTATGATTGATTCATTACGAATGGCACTGATGACCAGACCTGCCTATAAGACCCTTGCCAATGCTATGCCGACAATGAGCACCACTGAGCGCGAAGCTTTGGATGCAGGCACCAGTTGGTGGGAAAAAGACCTGTTTATGGGAGCACCGGACTGGTCCAAATTTGAAAGCTATCCTTATCCTACGCTTTCGACAGAAGAACAATCATTTTTAGATCATGAAGTCGAACAGTTATGCAGTATGCTGAATGACTGGGATATCCATCATCACTATAAAGATTTGCCACCCGAAGCATGGACTTACATTCGTGAAAATGGTTTTTTAGGGCTGATTATTCCTAAGGAATATGGCGGACGTGCCTTTAGTTCATTTGCGCAAAGCCGGATTATGAGCAAGATTGCTTCCCGTTCCTTAACGGCAGCGGTCAGTTGTATGGTGCCCAATTCTTTAGGACCGGGTGAATTATTACTACATTATGGAACTGAAGCGCAAAAAGACCGCTATTTACCGGGCTTGGCCAATGGTAAAGAGATTCCCTGTTTTGGCTTAACCAGTCCAGAAGCAGGTTCAGATGCAGGGGCCATTCCGGATACCGGTGTGGTTTGCTATGGAGATTTTGAAGGCCAGCAAGTGCTTGGCTTACGCATGAATTTCTCCAAACGCTGGATTACCCTTGCCCCGATTGCAACTGTCATCGGTTTGGCATTTAAGCTGTATGATCCTGATGGACTATTAGGTGATAAAAACAAGATGGAATATGGCATTACCTGTGCCCTGATTCCTGCCAGTCATGAGGGCGTAAAAGTTGGAGCACGGCACAATCCCGGTTCCCCTTTTATGAATGGAACCGTAGATGGTAAAGATCTCTTTATTCCACTGGACTGGATTATCGGCGGTGCTGAGAATATTGGTAAAGGCTGGCGTATGCTGATGGAATGTCTGGCAGTGGGTCGTGGTATTTCCTTACCTGCATTATCGACCGCCGCAAGTGAAGTAACGTATTTGACCGTAGGTGCCTTTGCCAAAATCCGTCAACAATTCAAGATTTCAGTCGGTAAATTTGAAGGTGTACAGGAAGCCACCAGTGATATTGCCAGTGATACCTATATGCTGGAAGCCTTCCGTTATTTGGTTACTTGTGGTTTGAACCAAGGCGGTAAACCCGCAGTCATGACCGCAATGGCCAAATACTACGCCACTGAAACCATGCGCCGCGTCGTCAATCACGGGATGGACGTGGTCGGTGGTCGTGCCGTTCAAATGGGGCCACGTAACTTTCTAGCACTCTATTATCAAACTATTCCAGTCTCGATTACAGTGGAAGGTGCCAACATCCTTAGTCGTTCTTTAATGATTTTTGGTCAGGGTTCGATGCGCTGTCATCCTTATCTGTTTGAGGAATTGCAACTGCTACAAGCCACGGACAAAGATGCTGCCCTGAATACCTTTAATGATATGCTGTTTAAACACTTAGGCTATACCTTTAACCGCACTGCGCGTGCATTTGCTTATGGCTATGTGGGTGGTTCATCTGATGCACCGAAAAGTGTTGATGAACTTACTCGCCCCTATTACAAAATTATTAACCGTTTAAGTACTAACTTTTCACTCACTGCCGATATGTGTTTAGGCTTACTTGCGGGAGATATTAAACGTAAAGAAATGCTTTCGGGGCGTTTGGCAGATATTCATGCCAATCTGTTTATCAGCACTGCGATTCTTAAATATTATGAACATGGCAAAAAAACTGAGGCTGAGCAAATTCATGCAAAACTGGCCCTGGAAAAATCTCTGTTTAATGCACAGGAAGCTTTTTATGGTTTATTTGCTAACTTTCCTGTCAGCATTGCGGCTGGCTTAGTGAAATTCATCTGTTTCCCGCTCGGTCGTCCTGTTAACAAACCTAGTGATGCTTTGAAACAACAGGTTGGCGAAATCATTATGCAGGACAATGCTTTCCGCGATGAACTGAAAAAACACGTGTTCTATAACACAGCTGAAGATGATGTTACGGGCCGTATGGAATCGACCTTTAACATGTTGCTTGAGTTAGAACCGCTTTGGGACAAGTTCAAGAAAGCGGAATCGAAAGGACAGTTTAAAGGTTTAACTTTTGATGAACGTATTAGTAATGCGGTAGAGATAGGTTTTATCACTCCACAGGAAGCATCCAGTCTACTAAGCTATAATGCCAAACGTTACGACAGTATGCTGACCGACGTTTTTGACTCTGAGCTTGATCAGACGCTGGCACTGGAAAATCCTTATAGTAATGAGGAAGAATCAGCGCCTATGCCAGATCCAAAACAGCAAGAACCATTAGCGCCATAAAAATTTCAGAAATAAAAAACGGCTTATTGAAGCCGTTTTTTATAATCTAATACTGCCAAAAAAAGGATAAGTTTAAGGACGATTCATAATTCCTTTTCTAATTTATCGAGTTTAACTTTTACCGCATATAGTTTTGAATAGGCTTGCATACTTTTTAGTATATCCAATTTTACATCATCAAAATTTGGTTTAGGTGAACGCATTTTTATCATTGTATACAGCATTTCATCTTTTAATTTTATATATAAAATATCTGGTTTATCCTGCTCGTTAAAACTATCACCTACATTTTTTGTAGTTTCATGAATGAACTTAAGCTGGTTATACTATCCAACCATCAAAACATTTAAAGCCTTTTTAATATCAATTTCTAGCTCATTAACACTGTCAAACTTTTCAATCTGTTTAAATAATTTAAGAAAAGGAATAACTCTCTCATCCACTCTAGAGTCAGTTGCCCATCCACCAGAAAATTCAATACTTTTTTGAACTAAGAACCTAAATACTTCTGTTCTAGCTTGCTTTAACTCCTCTATTGTTCTTTCTGCTTCCGTTCTCAATTCCTTTAATTTGACACTATTTCCAGCAATTGAAAACTCTTGGATTTCGGCAGCGAAGGTTATAATTAATCCAATCACAGCAAATCCAAGACTTGAAGCAACGAATTCAGCTCCGGATAATTTCTCCAAAGAGATTAGAAGCCACAAACCACAAGCAATCCCCGCTAAGCCAACAACAGCTCCAAAAACTATATTATTTTTTGATCTCTTTTCTTTAGTTTTCAATTTCTATCTCATGTATTTTTAATTACCCCATAATAACAAAAGAAAAACTCTATTTTTATTATCAACCATAAAATCACATGACTAGCGACATGGATGTCGCACATTTGGCAGAGATACAAGGATGTATCTTCTGCCAAATAAAAGGGTTTTGTCTTACGGAGCAGTGCTCCTCATGCCCTGTCAAAGTAAAACACTGCTTAAACGTTATTCATTAAAACTTTGAACACTCAGCGCAGCTGTGAATTTATTCAAATATCTAATATAAAAAACCACCTCTCGGTGGTTTTTTTAATCTAAAAATTAAGAGCTTTGAAGCAAATAGCTACCAATCAAAAACAACATTTGTAGCCCAACAACTGCCATAAAAAACATCCAGCCTTTCTTACGTAAAGTCGCTTTATCAATCGTTGTATATGTCACAGTTTTTGGCATTGTGTCACCTCACTTAGAGATTCAATCCTGAACTTATATTGAGTGAACCATCTTTCTTCTATATTGCATCATCATTGTGCATAAAACACACAAATTATTTTTCACTCCAATATAAAAGCAAAATCCAAACCAAGTCCAGCGGGAGAAATAAAAATTAAATAAAAATATGTTCAAAATAAAAAAGCCACCCGAAGGTGGCTTTTTAAATTCGGGAAATATTAACCAATAAACTTACGAGCATTACGGAACATGCGTAACCATGCACCATCTTCAGTCCATTCTTCAGGTTTCCAGGAATGCTGAATTGCACGGAAGTTACGTTCAGGATGCGGCATCATAATGGTTGCACGACCGTCTTTCGAAGTCACACCGGTAATCGCTTCAGGTGAACCGTTCGGGTTCAATGGATATTGCTGTGTAGCATTACCCAAGCTGTCGACATAACGTAGGCTAACTTGATTGCCTGCATTTAACGCAGCTATCTTGTCATTACTTGCAACGACACGACCTTCACCATGCGCAACTGCGATTGGTAAAATCGAACCTTCCATACCGTCTAACAGAATCGAGTGAGATTTTTCTACACGGACGTTAACCGCACGCGCTTCAAACATCTCAGAAGTATTGCGGTGGAAACGTGGCCAAGCATCAGCACCCGGAATCAGTGGAGCCAATTGAGACAACATTTGACAACCATTACAGATCCCTAGAGAGAAGGTTTCATCACGGTTAAAGAATTTCTCGAACTGGTCACGAAGTTTAGGATTAAATAGAACCGATTTAGCCCAACCACCTCCTGCGCCCATGACGTCACCGTAAGAGAAACCACCACACGTTACTAAACCTTCAAAGTCGTCAAGATCAATACGACCCGCAATCAAATCACTCATGTGAACATCGACAGTGTTGAAACCCACTTTGTCGAATGCTGCAGCCATTTCAATATGACCGTTTACGCCTTGTTCACGCAAGATCACCATGTTTGGACGACGTGAATTAATAAACGGCGCTTCAACAGGTTCATTCAAGTCAAATGTCGGCTGTGCAATAATACCTTTGTGATTCTTGTCTGTAATTAAAGCAAACTCAGAATCCGCAGTTTCAACGTTGTCACGTAAGCGCTGGATTTGGTAAGACACTTCAGTCCAAGCCACTTGCAAGTCGCTACGTTCAAGTACTAAGCCATTGATAGACAATTGATCTGTATTATTTACACGACCAACAACGCTAATTGCATCTTTCAATACTGATTCAGCAACTTCAGCTTGTAGTGCTTCCCAATTGCTTGTTGCGATTTGTAGTACTGCACCAATTTCTTCAGCAAATAAAGCTTCAGTCGATTGATCTTCAAGTGCTATACCCAGACGTGATGCAAACATCATCTCTGCAACAGTAGCTAACAAACCACCATCACCGATGTCATGGTAAGCCTTCACTAAGCCACGGTTGTTCCAGTCTTGAACTAAAGCGAAGAATGCCTTGAAGTCATCGAAGCTATCTACGTCAGGTGTTACAGAACCAATGGCTTTGTAAACCTGAGCAAGAATCGAACCACCTAAACGGAACTGACCTTTAGACAAGTCAATGCGTACCAGTACTGAATCTTCATTTTTCAATTCAGGGGTCAATGTTTTACGCACATCACCCACTGGTGCAAATGCAGTAATCACACCTGTCATTGGTGAAGTCACTGATTTGTCAATCCCTTCGTCGTTCCAGGTGGTACGCATAGACAATGAGTCTTTACCCACTGGAATTGCGATACCCAAGGCTGGACACATTTCCATACCAATGGCTTTAACACCTTCAAATAATGCTTGGTCTTCGCCTTTTTGACCAGCCGCCGCCATCCAGTTCGCAGACAATTTAATGTCGCTGATTTGTTCGATATTGGCACACATGATGTTTGAAATCGATTCAGCCACAGCCAAACGTGCAGACGCAGCAGGATTTAACAATGCAACAGGAGGACGTTCACCCATCGCCATTGCTTCACCTGTGTAACCGACAAGGCTGGTTGTAGTTACTGCAGCATCCGCTACAGGAACTTGCCAACGACCCACCATCTGGTCACGTGCAACCATACCGGTAATCGAACGGTCACCAATGGTGATCAAGAACGATTTAGATGCAACGGTTGGATTTTTAAGAACGCGGTAGATCGCATCTTTTAAATCAATATTTGCCGCAGTGAAGTCATCGCCTTTACGTTCAATGGTTTCATATGAACGGCTCATACGAGGTGTACCGCCAAGCATCACTTGCATTGGCATATCCACAGCTTTGTTATCAAACAATGGGTCTTCAACCGTCAAGTGACGTGCTTCAGTTGCTTCACCAAGTACCGCAAATGGGCAGCGTTCACGTGCACAAATCGATTCAAAAAGTTCTAATGAAGATGGACGAATCGCCAATACATAACGTTCTTGTGCTTCATTCGACCAGATTTCCATTGGAGACATGCCTGGCTCTAATGAAGGAATCTTGCGAAGATTCAAGACTGCACCCAGTTCGTGATCGTTCACAAGTTCAGGCATGGCATTCGATACACCACCCGCACCCACGTCATGTACAGATACGATTGGGTTGTTATCTTCAAAACGCCAGCAGGTATCAATCACTTCCTGGCAACGACGTTCCATTTCCGGGTTTTCACGTTGTACAGATGCGAAATCGAGGTTTTCACCGAGTTTACCGCTATCTACAGAAGATGCTGCACCACCGCCTAAGCCGATCAGCATTGCAGGACCACCGAGAACGATCAATAAGTCGCCCGGTTGAATTGGATCTTTTTCTACATGGTCAGGACGGATGTTACCGTAACCACCGGCAATCATAATTGGCTTGTGGAAACCTTTTACATCGCCATTTACATTTTGTTCGAAAGTACGGAAGTAACCATTTAAGGCCGGACGACCAAATTCGTTGTTAAACGCAGCACCACCTAAAGGACCATCAATCATGATCTGTAGTGGAGATGCCATACGCGATGGTTTGCCGTAGTTGTCTTCCCAAGGTTGTTCAAAACCCGGAATGTTCAGGTTAGACACGGTGAAACCGGTTAAACCTGCTTTTGGTTTACCGCCACGACCTGTCGCGCCTTCGTCACGGATTTCACCACCCGAACCTGTCGCAGCACCGGCAAATGGTGCAATCGCTGTTGGATGGTTATGAGTTTCTACTTTCATCAAGATATGAGCAGCTTGGCTCTTGTATTTATAAACGTGATGACCGTTTTCATCCGGTTTTGGATAGAAACGTTGCGTGTCATAACCCACAATTACAGAAGCGTTGTCTTTATAGGCTGACAATACATCTGCAGGCGATTCTTTATAGGTGTTTTTAATCATTTGGAACAATGACAATGGTTGTTTTTCACCATCAATGGTCCATTCAGAACCGAAGATTTTATGACGGCAATGCTCAGAGTTTGCTTGTGCAAACATCATTAGCTCGATGTCATGTGGGTTACGACCCATCTTGATAAATGCTTCGGTTAAGTAATCAATTTCTTCATCAGACAATGCAAAACCAAATTCAGAGTTGGCTTTAACCAGTGCTTCTTTACCTTGACCTAAGATATCAATGCTATTTAAAGGTTTTGGTTCAGTCTCGTTAAATAAGGCAGCCGCATCATCAATTTGATTGAACACGCTTTCAGTCATGCGGTCATGCAATGCCAGTTTCACTTCATTCGATATTTCAGAAATACCCTTTAAAGTAAACAAAACACCGCGTTCAAGGCGGTGTATGGGAGTATTACAATTGGCAAAAATATCAGTCGCTTTAGACGACCATGGAGAGATAGTCCCCAAACGCGGTGTTACAAGAACTTGAATTTCATCACTTGCCGGTTGGCGAACTTCAAAAGACGCACCGTCATTTAATAGTTGTAATGCAGATTGATGCTGCTGCTCGTTGAGCGTTTGATCAAACAGATAAATCCATTGACTTTCAATTGATTGAACAGAACTCATTGACGCTAAACGGTTTAAGAGTTGAGTTTTCTTAAAAGAAGAGTGTGCTGGTGCACCGGCCACGATAAACATGCTGATTTTGGCTCCACGGGCAGGTCTTTGGGACCATACCGCCAATGTGACTTAGAGAGAGCGCATATTCTACTTGGTATTGACCAAATCAGCTAGATAGAAATTTACGAATCTGTGAAGTATAGCGGATAATTTTTGACAAAAACATCTTAATTATCAGTCAAAAGATGCCATATATCTTTGAATAATTCATATTTATGTTATTTCTAAATAATTTCAAATCCTTAATATTCTTATGCTTTAACCTGTTAAAGCTGACCATTAGCACTTTAAAATTACAGTTGAATGATGTAGATCAACTATAATTTAAAAAAATGTTACATTTTAATTGTTTATGAAAAAAAAATATTATTTAGCAAAAGATTACGAATAAGCTTATGTATTTAATTAAAAATTTTTGGCTGCAGGAATATTTTAATCAGTAGAGCTAAATCATGCAAAACATCTATATAAGTAAAAAATTTTTACAATGATGGGGTTCATCAGTTAATTTGATGAACTTATGTTACACTCGCCTTCCCGATATATACAGTTGTTCTTATCGTTAGAACAATTTACGGATGTTCACCTTTATTGTAAGCAGGAATATATCAATATTATATTCATAGACTTACAAGCTTATATTTATCTCAATATTTCTGCTCTTTCTGAATTAGAGCCTTAATCTGTCACTCAGTTGTTAGCTTGTTTAAACAAGACTGTGACGCGCTTAAGGAGTTATTATGTTTCAATTCACTAGTACAACCACTGTACTATTGATGGTGCTTTTTTACGGCATAACTTTTTTACTTTCGTTGCGGATTAAACGAAAAAATGAAAATGTCGATGGTTACATGGTATCCAATGGTTCCATGGGATTTGGTATGTCAGCGGCAAGCATGACCGCCACTTGGATATGGGCCGCTTCATTCTATGCAGCGGCTTCCTCGGGCTATAAATACGGCGTTTCAGGCGCACTGCACTATGGTTTCTGGGGTGCGCTGATGATTCTATTTATTTATCCTTTTGGTAAGCGTTTTCGGGAACTTGCACCTAATGCCCATACGCTAGCCGAAATTATGCATGCCCGTCATGGCACTCAAAGCCAGCTCATTTTAGCGGGTTCAAATATTGTCGGTAGTATTATTAGTTTGATGGTGAACTTTACTGCTGCGGGCGCCTTGGTTGAGATTCTTTCCCCTTTAAGCTTTACTCACGGTGTTCTCATTACGGGTATTGGGGTTTTATCCTATACGCTCTGGTCAGGTTTCCGCTCTTCCGTGTTTACAGATTTTGGTCAGTTGGTGGCGATGATTGTGGCTGCTGTGATTATTATTCCTGTCATTTTTTATACTTTAGGTGGGCCGGCTTTATTCCAAACTGGGGTACACAACTTAAGCGCCGATCAACTGAATTTCTTTTCTAAAGCTGCCTTTCTAGAACAAGGTGCACCTTTTTTTGTCGCCGTTCTGGCCTATGCGATTGGTAACCAAACCATTGCCCAGCGATTATTTGCCGTTCGCGAAGATTTGATCAAACCGAGTTTCATTACTGCAACGATTGGTTACGCAGCGATTGTGATTGGATTAGGAATGCTCGGATTATTGGCCTTGTTTGCTGGCATACAACCTATTGACGGCAATTTAAATAACCTGATTCCACAAATGGCTGCAACCTATCTTCCACCCTTTATGGTGGTATTGCTGTTTATCATGGTAATTGGGGCATTGTCATCTACAGCAGATTCTGACTTATCTGCACTGGCGGCTCTGGTCATGACCGATATTTATGGCAAACAAATCGCCAAAAACCGTCCTGATCCCAAAAAGATGCTGTTTATTGGCCGTATGACCATGATTGTAGCCACCATGCTCGGTATTCTGATTGCGACATTAAAATTCGATATTTTATCAATGTTAATTTTTGTCGGCGCGCTATGGGGAGCAATTGTTTTCCCGGTCATTGTCAGTCTGTATTGGGGTAAAGTCACAGCGCGTGCCTTTAACTGGGCAGTCCTACTGGCCTTTATCAGTTTCCTGACTGTACGTTTTGAATGGATTACGATTCAAGGTCTGACTGCTTATGCTTTTGAGTTTATTGCAACTTTAGGCGCCGGCGTAGTTCTTGGCCTGATGAGTTTTGGTTTTTTTGGCAAAAAAGTCGGTTTATGGGTGGGTATTTTTGCCACTCTCGCTTTATTGCCTTGGACCATCGGATTTTTACGTGACTACACCACTTTATTAAGCTCTCTCACTGCTTATGGCACGAGCGCTTTGGTGTGTACTGGCATCACGTTGTTAAATCGAAAAGATCATTTTGATTTTAAAACAATCAATCAGATGGTGATTGAATTTCATCAATTACCTAACAAAAACAAATAAGGAGTTTTATATGACTACCCAATTTCTAACCTTGTATGTTTTATTTTGGCCACTCGTTGCAACTTGTATTCTTTTTACCTTGTGCACAGCGGTCTATCGCGATACACAAGAAGCAAAAGCGAATGGTGAAGATTTGGTATAATTATTGGTCTCATTTAAAAAAACAGATCTATTGATCTGTTTTTTTCTATAACTCAAGAATAAGTACTTTCACTCAAAAATATTTTCCCGACAATTCATGTCGCACTACTCTAGTCTATTGGATTTTTTTTTGGCATGATGAATTCAGGTCGTCACTGAATAATGATAAATGGAACAAATGCGTTGGTTAGAACTGCTTTCGACAGTTCGCATTGGTAGCAAAAAACAGAGTACAGAACAGGCACGTAGCCCCTTCCATAAAGATTATGACCGTATTATTTTTTCGCAAAGTTTTCGACAATTAAACCGTAAAACTCAAGTCCATCCGCTGACCCAGCATGATGGCATTCATACCCGTTTAACCCATTCTTTAGAAGTGTCCTGTATTGGTCGCTCCCTTGGCATGCTCGCAGCTGAAAAAATTAAAGATCAACTGCCCGTCTGGATTTCCCCTGCCGATGTCGGGGCCATTATTCAGGCCGCCTGTCTGGCACATGATATTGGCAATCCACCTTTTGGACATGCCGGTGAATATGCCATTCGCGAATGGTTTGATGATGCTTCACATGGTAACTTTTTAGCAGAACTCACACCTGAAGAACAAGCCGATGTACGTCAATTTGAAGGTAATGCTCAAGGTTTACGCTTACTAACTAAAATTGACTACCACCCGAATGATGGTGGTATGCGCCTGACTTACGCAACATTAGGGGCTTACTTAAAGTATCCATGGCTGTCTAAAACGATTGCCTCTCAGGGCGACCGCCCTGCCAGTCAGCGGGCAAAGTTTGGCTGTTATCAGTCTGAAAAAGAAATTCTAAAGCAAATTGCAGAACAGCTGGGTTTAATTCAGTTGGGGGAATATCACTATTGCCGTCATCCACTAACCTATTTATTAGAAGCAGCAGATGACATTTGTTATGCCCTGATTGATTTGGAAGATGGCATTATTTTAAATATGCTTTCTTATGAAGAAGTGGAACCGATTTTCCTTGACCTGATTGCGGATTATGGCAAACCGGAAGAATTGTCTATACCAACGACAACATGGCAGCAAAAAATTGCCGCTTTACGTGGCCGAGTCATGAAACGACTGGTTGATGAAGTGACCACGGCATTTGCCAAACATCACTATGAAATTTTGTCGGGACAACTCAAGGGCAGCTTATTGCAGTATTGCGCTGAAGATATTGAACGTGGCATTGACCGAGCGAAGAATTTAGCGCGTGACAAAATTTTTGAACATCCGCAAAAAGCCGGTCTGGAAATTATCGCGCATCAAAGTCTGCAAAATATTTTGAATGCCTTTATTCCTCTGACCACACCGCATAAAACTTTAAGTTTTAAGGAACAGCGTCTAATGTCTATGCTGCAGCGTGCTGGTGTGAATTTTGAAAGTAATCATTATGAAAATATTATGCAGGTGCTGGACATTATTTCGAAGTTTTCAGACCATCAGGCTTATAACCTGTCACAAGAGTTACAAGGCAACAAAGCCGGTTTGATCTAAGTTTTTGAAGATATGCGGGGTAATATTTCTGCAAATTTTAACGAATTATTTTTAATAAATTATGCGTGAGCATTTTGCCTTTCCTGCAAATGCTCACTACTATGCAACCCACGACAGATAAGTGACAAATTAAAATGATTGGATGTCTCATTGGTGAAGTATTTGCTTTAGAAGCACCGACAGTACTTTTAAATGTAAATGGCGTAGGCTATGAAGTGGATACTCCGCTTTCTACATTTTGCCAATTACACAAAGGGCAAAAAGTGACTTTATGGACACATTTAACGGTTCGTGAAGATGCACAATTGCTTTACGGCTTTTTAGATGCGCAAGAGAAAACTATTTTCCGTACCTTACTTAAAGTAAATGGCGTTGGTCCAAAAATGGCGCTTGGTATTTTATCAACTTTAAGTATCGACCTGCTCATCCATACCGTTGAAAATGAAGATCTGAATACCTTGGTTAAAGTTCCGGGTGTGGGTAAGAAAACTGCTGAACGTTTGATGATCGAACTTCGTGACCGTTTTAAAGCCATGTCTTCAGGCAATGTGCCGACCAATTCAACAGCAGCACAAATTCAGTTTATGGGGAATTCTGCTGTTGCAGAAGCGGAAGCGGCTTTACAGTCTTTAGGCTACAAACCTGCTGAAGCACAAAAACTGATTAATGCCGTGAAAGGTGATTATACCGAAGCGGGTGATATTATTCGTGCAGCATTAAAGTCGATGAATAAATAATTCATTATTTAATGTTATAGATGTAAATAGATGCAATGAAAAGCAGCCTGAATGCTGCCGCAGAAATATGGAATATGGACATGCCATTATTTCTATAAAGGGTTTTGTTACCTTGCGCGGTATACTGCTCATCTGGCAAAAGTAAAGTTATGCCTACGCAATTGCATCTAAACTCAGATAAATATTTGAGGCTGTATGAATCCTTACGGACTCAATTGATGCCCCTAAAGGTGAATCTAAATCATTATGCAAGACCGTCTTATCAGTGGTTCTGAAAAACCCGAAGATCATTTTGATCGTGCCATCCGTCCCACTTCACTGGATGACTATATTGGCCAACCGGTGGTACGTGAGCAAATGGAGATTTTTATTGGCGCAGCTCGTGGTCGTGGTGAAGCACTCGACCATACCCTCATTTTTGGTCCGCCAGGTTTAGGCAAAACCACGCTGGCCAACATTATCGCGCGAGAAATGGGCGGTAATTTAAAATCGACTTCTGGTCCTGTACTTGAACGTGCTGGTGATTTGGCCGCTATGTTGACCAATCTAGAGGAAGGTGATGTTTTATTTATTGATGAAATCCACCGTCTTTCTCCCGTTATTGAAGAAATCCTGTACCCAGCCATGGAAGATTACCAACTCGACATCATGATTGGTGAAGGCCCGGGCGCACGTTCGATTAAACTGGATTTACCACCATTTACTTTAGTTGCAGCAACGACACGTGCAGGTCTACTCACCTCTCCACTACGTGACCGTTTTGGTATTGTGCAGCGTTTAGAATTTTATTCGGTTGAAGATTTAACCCATATTGTGTCGCGTTCAGCATTGTTAATGGAAGTTCCAATGACCGGTGATGGTGCAAAAGAAATTGCCCGTCGTGCGCGTGGTACGCCGCGTATTGCCAACCGTTTGCTGCGTCGTGTTCGTGACTATGCACAAGTCAAAGGCACTGGTGAAGTTAATCAGGATATGGCGCAACGTGCACTGGATATGTTGAAAGTCGATAAAGATGGTTTGGACACTTTAGACCGTCGTTATTTAAGCATGTTGTTAGAACGTTTTGATGGTGGGCCTGCCGGTGTGGAAGCTTTGGCCGCAGCAATGGCGGAAGATTCAGGTACTTTGGAAGATGTGATTGAACCATATTTGATTCAGCAAGGTTATGCAATGCGTACTGCACGAGGCCGTATTGCCACCAATATGGCGTATTTACAGTTTGGGATGACACCGCCTGAACCGAAAGAGAAGTGATATATAAGGGAGATTTATTCTCCCTTTCTTTTATTAGGCAATTCTTATTCAAAGTAGTCTGTAAGATTTAGTTTGAAATTTCTAATTTCATCCTGCCAATAACTTACCTCAACATCGTGTTTTTCTCTCTTTAAACCAGGAGTAATTTCTCTAATCAATCCTCGCTTAAGTATAAGAATACTAGCGCTTAAATCTGATTTCCCTAAGTACAATTCCAATCTTGTCCCATTGATTTCCATTAGATCTCTTTTTTGGGTTAGCTCTGCTAAATAGTCAATTGGTAATGTTCCAATTAGATTATTCTGTAAATTTTTAGCTTCATACATTAAGTGTTCGCATAACGAAATAAATTCAGCAGCTACCGAACGAATTGAATTACATCTTTCGTTAGCTATATCTATTCTTTTTAAGTTTTCTTGGCTTTCAATAAGTTCACGATTTGATGAAGCCATTAAATCCTCTGAGCTTCTAATTTGTTTTATGACAGCCTCAAAAGATTGTTTTGTTAAATCAAAACTTTTCCTTCCATACCAAATCGCAATAATCGTGGCTGATATTCCCAATATAAAAGCGATCATCATCGCAATAACAAAAGACCAAATTGCAGTTGTATCTGTAGAATGATTTAAATCCAAGTACACTTTCTGCCCATTCGGCTGCTGTAAAATTAAAGCCTGACTATTTTCTTGTTCTACCACTTTCCCCTACCTTAATATTTAAAATTTCTATTGAAATCATCTTAAATTTTTTCTATTTATTTTAAGCAATTGGATACTTATAACTTAGAAATAACGCGTACTTCTTCCACCAACATTAACTCACATGAACCGCCGCCTGTATCTTCACGACTTAAAGAGCTCCGCCATGTCCATCCATCTTGTGCTTTTACTTCCACCAAATGCCCTTTCAAATAAATCAAATTGTCTTGATCAATTTGAGCCAGTTGTTTGGCGATTGCTTTTGTTGCAGGAATTAAATGCGTATTGGCACTATGGGTTGAAATTTCATTGACTGGAATAGGTGGAGCATTTTCATAACGCCAGTAATACCAACGATTACTTTGCCGGATAGACAACTGCTTATAAACGGCAGGATTTGCCATGGCTCCCCATCCCAAAGCAAAATCGACCGGGCTAATTTCCGATTCACGTCCAAAGTTATAATTTTCTCTCGATAAAACCCGAAACTCTCCCGTATAAGGCTGTAAACTCGTCATGCTGTAACCGTTGAACTGCTGCACTCCCTCTATGCTTTGATAATCAGCCGCATCTGAAATGCCTTTATCCGGTTTCAGCCAATAATTCCACAGTGCGAACCCCAATGCGAAAATAACTATATATTTAAAAAAGCGACTCATTTAAATCTCGAATGTTTAGCTAGGCTGTAACAACTTAATAAATTGAATCGAATTAAATCTCTGGGACACAGATCCAAAAACTAACTCTTGCAACAACCGCAACTCATTAGATGCTAATTTCAAAGTAAAATACATAAATTTACAAAGTAAAAGTATAAATAAAAACCTTTTATTCCAATCACTAAAATAAAGCATACCTTAAAGGTATATTTAAGATACCTACAGGGTTTTGGTTAAATTTAAAACAATATGCAATTCTATAGAGTCACTTTAACTATTTCAAACTCTTAAGGTTCTCCCAAGATATGAACATGTACAAGCAGATCTCCCTTTGTCTTCCCCTTATCCTTTGCAGCCAACTGAGCTTTGCAGACTGGATTGATGATTCCGTTAAAAATGTTGAAGCACATACTATTAAGCTTCGCCAACACATTCATCAACATCCTGAACTTGGAAATATGGAATTCAAAACTTCTGAGCTGGTACAAAAAGAGTTAAAATCTTATGGCATTGAAGTGCGTAAAGGCTATGCCAAAACAGGTGTGATTGGTGTACTTAAAGGGGCGAAACCGGGTCCAGTGATGGCATTACGTGCGGATATGGATGCCCTGCCGATTGAAGAAAAAACTGGTCTTCCTTATGCCAGTAAAGCCAAAGCCATTTATCAAGGTGCAGAAACTCATGTCATGCACGGCTGTGGTCATGATGCGCATACCGCAATGTTATTGGGCGCAGCCAAAGCTTTAGCAGCCAATAAAGATAAAATTGCAGGTACTGTAGTCTTTGTATTCCAGCCGGCTGAAGAAGGCGGTGCCGATATTGATAACTTTACTCAAGGTCATTTAATTGGTTCACGTAAAATGATTGCCGATGGTGCATTGAATAATCCTAAACCGGAAGTCATTTTCGGTATGCATGTAATGGCAGGCATGCCAAGCGGCAATATCCTGTATAAAGATGGCGCGATTCTGAACAGTGCCGACCATTTACGTATTCAAGTCAATGGTAAACAGGTACATGGCTCTATGCCTTGGCTCGGACGTGACCCAATCTATGCGTCTTCACAAATGATCAGCAACATGCAAAGTTTAATCAGTCGTAATGCTGATTTGACCCAAGGCATGGGCGTAGTCAGTATTGGCAGTATTCACGGCGGTACAACCGGTAATGTCATCCCCGATCAGGTGAATATGGTCGGCACTATTCGTTCCAACAGTGAAAATGTTCGCCAAGGTATTTTAAAAGACTTACCAAAAATGGTTGAACATAATGCCGCAGCCAATAATGTGACTGCAAAAGTAGAAATTGCCCCATACGCGCCTGTGACGACCAATGACAAAACCTTAACCAAGCTGATGCAACCTACACTTGCGCAAGTGAATGGCGAAGATAAACTGCATGTGCTGGACAACAATGCCAGTGCCAGTGAAGATTTTGCTTATTATGGTCAGCTGATGCCATCTTTGTTCGTCTTTGTCGGCGCAACCCCTGCCGATCAAGACATGGCGAAAGCTGCACCTAACCATAACCCGTTATTTATCGTCGATAATGCAACTTTAAAAACCGGAGTAGAAAGCCATGTGCGCTTCGTCCTGGATTATCCAAAAGTTGCCGAACAGGTACAGGCAGACTGGAAAAAGATGCACGCTGCAAAAAAATAAAATACATTTTTTCAAAAAAGTGAGCATCCTTTGCTCACTTTTTTAGCTCTAAAGGTTTTGCTAATTCAATACAGAATAGATCTCATTTGAAACCTTGTGCCATTGGACTCAACTCTCATGATGATAAACTGCAATGCGTTACATAGCTTGACTCTTAGCGCAAAAACCGTCATTTCCACAGTTTTTTCAATCCGCTAAAAGTGCAGCTAAATCCATAAAACTGAATTGAAAAATGGGACCCAATCATGACGAATAAATTCGAATTTAACATTCGTGTATATATTGAAGACACTGACGCAGGTGGCATTGTCTATCATGCAAACCATATTCGTTTTATGGAACGCACCCGCACCGAATGGTTACGTGCGGCAGGCGTTGAGCATTACTGGCATCAAAAAGATTATCACTTTGTGGTACATAAAATAAATGTGAAATATTCACGTCCAATCCTCATGGATGATCTGATTACGGTGACTGCGAGTGTTGTTTCATGTAAAGCAACATCTTTTGTATTGCAACAAAATATTTATCGTGGTGAAATCATGCTTGCATCTGGAGAAGTCGAATTGGCATGTATTAGTGTAGACGGCATGCGTCCAACACGGCTTCCTGAGGAAATCCGTAATCTAATTCTAAAAGAGTTAGGACAAGACTAAAAAATTTATTGGCACATTGTAACTATGGCAACACAACTAGAATCATCTTTACACATATCAGATCTTATTTTACAAGCAAGTCCCATCGTTCAACTGGTCATGTTGGTGCTCCTGCTAGCATCTTTATACAGTTGGTATCTGATTGCCAAGTTACATATGAGTTATAAAAAGGCCCAGGCTGAAGATGAGCATTTTCAAAAAATCTTCTGGTCTGGCGCTGAACTTAATACCCTATACAACAACGCCCAACTCAATTCCAAACGTACCGGTCTGGAAGATATCTTCTATCAAGGCATTGGCGAGTTTTTTAAACTTAAAAAATTCCGAGCTCCTGCTACACAAACGATTGAAGGTACAGAACGTATTTTACGTGTCGGTTTAAGCCGTGACCAAGGTTTGCTTGAACAAGGCTTGGGCGCACTTGCCAGTATTGGTTCTGTTGCACCTTATATCGGTCTGTTCGGTACGGTTTGGGGCATCATGAATGCCTTTATTGGTCTGGCAGATGTTGATCAAGTTACTTTGGCAACGGTAGCTCCCGGTATTGCCGAAGCCCTCATTGCAACAGCGATTGGTCTTTTTGCTGCAATTCCTGCTGTATTGGCCTTTAACCATTACACTGCTAAAGGTGAAACTGTCTATTCTGACCGCGCATTATTTGCTGAAGAAATGGTGGCGCTATTACAACGTCAAACTGTGAGTTCTACACAGGAAAATGACTAATGGCAATTCAGCGTTCTGGACGCTTTGAGCGTGTCAAAAAGCCTTTAAAAAGTGAGATGAATGTCGTCCCTTATATCGACGTCATGCTAGTACTTTTGGTGATTTTTATGGTCACTGCACCCATGATCACCAGTGGGATTAAAGTCGATTTACCTCAAGCCAATGGCAATCCCATCGAATCTAAAGATGCACCAACAATCGTGACCCTGGATAAAGACGGTCTGTATTATCTGGAATATAAAAACCAGAAAAACGGTCCTGTTGATTTGGCTCAGTTAACAAGTATTTTAATTGAGGCACAAACCCAAGCCAAAAATGATAACAAGGAAATGAATGTTGTTATTAATGGTGCTACCACACGTCCTTATGGAGAGGTCATGGCTTTAATGTCAGGTCTTCAAGATGCTGGTTTAACACAAGTTAGTTTACTAACCAAGCCTCTAGAATAAAGTATGAAAGATTTCAAAAAGCCACAATCTAAAGAAAAAACAATTGCGCTTGGATTTACCCTTGGAGTCCATGTAGTGGCAATGACTGGCTTACTTTTTTTGGGCATGAGTAAACCGGTCGAGCCACCTAAACAGATTAAAATGGTTTTGGTCACACCCGAAGATTTATTACCACCCGAACCTATGCCTTTAGAACAGACCGACTCTGCTGAAACAGCACATGAAAAGGTGGCAGAGCGGATACAACAAACCGCAAAACCAAGTGTTGAAGATGCCCCTGTTATTCCCATTACGCAACCTACTCCTCCTACACCAGCACTAGCATCAGCAAAGCCTGATGTAAATAAAGCTGCACAGGAAACCAAGGCTGCAGCTGAGGCTCTGAAAAAAGCGGAACAGAAAGCTGCCGAACAGGCAAAAGCAGCTGAAGCCAATAAATTAAAAGCTCAAGCAGAGGCTGCGAATAAAGCCAAAGCGGACGCAACTGCAAAAGCCAAAGCCGATGCTGCTGAAAAAGCCAAAACCGATGCGGCTAATAAAGCTAAAGCGGATGCCGCTAACAAAGCCAAAGCGGACGCAGCTGCAAAAGCCAAGGCAGATGCCGCTGAAAAAGCCAAAGCTGATGCGACTAACAAAGCTAAAGCTGATGCTGCAAATAAAGCTAAAGCCGATGCTTCAAATAAGGCCAAAGCGGATGCAGCCAATAAAGCTAAAGCTGATGCTGCAAATAAAGCCAAAGCCGATGCTTCAAATAAGGCCAAAGCGGATGCAGCTGCAAAAGCCAAAGCTGATGCAGCCAATAAAGCCAAAGCCGATGCTGCAAATAAAGCCAAAGCCGATGCAGCCAATAAAGCCAAAGCCGATGCTGCAAATAAGGCCAAAGCGGACGCAGCTGCAAAAGCCAAAGCGGATGCAGCGAATAAAGCTAAAGCAGATGCTGCGAATAAAGCCAAAGCTGAAGCTGCTGAAAAAGCTAAAGCGGATGCGGCTAACAAAGCCAAAGCGGATGCAGCCAATAAAGCTAAAGCGGATGCAGAAGCGCGTGAACATGCAGCTGAAGAAGCGAAAGCATCCGCTGCCAAACAAGCCGCTGAAGAAGCCGCGACCAAAAAAGCTGAAGCAAAGAAAATTGCCTCAACTGCAAAACGTGACTTTGAAAATAAAGTTAGACGTGCTTGGGATATTCCAAGCGGCTCATCTGGTCAAAAAGCCACTGCTCGTGTGACTTTAAGTGATAGTGGTGCTGTTCAATCGGTCATTGTGAACTCAAGTGATCCGGATATGAAAGCCAGTGTAGAAGCCGCTGTACGTGCAGCCGCTCCTTACCCGATGCCTTCCGATCCAGATGCACGACGTGAAGCAAGAACCTTTACTTCAAGCTTTACTGCGAAATAAAATAAAAAGCCACATCAAACTTGATCGATGTGGCTTTTTGACAGTTGAACTTAACTGTTGCTAAAAATGGTAAAATTTTATTCATTTTTCACAGTCTTATAACAGTTTAGTCATTATGATGGGCTTTCAATCATTCGAAATCATGCCATTATGTGACACAGCCGAATTCACAATAATTTACATTTTTTAGAGTACGTAGCGGATGATGGAAATGACACGTAAACATCTACTTTGCCTAACCATTTTGACAGCTTTAAGTCCTGTTTTAGCAACCCACTCTTATGCACAACTGCATTTAGAAATTACTAAGACACCAGAAGAAGCACCGAAAATTGCCATTATTCCATTTAATAATGATCAAAGCATTTATCCTATTGTGGAAAATGACTTAAACCGTTCAGGCAAATTTTCAAGTGCTTCAAAAAACCTGCCTGCAACAGCGAGTATGAACACCCCAAATACAGAGGCGTGGAAATCTGCAGGTGTTCCTTATGTGGTCACCGGTACAGTAAAAACAACAGAAAATGGTAGTTTTGAGGTTCATTATCAACTCTACGATATCGAAAAACAGAAGTATTTATTAAATGAATTGCTGACTGTTCCTGCTTCACGTATTCGCCAAGCCGGCCACATGATTAGTGACGCAATTTATCAGGCATTGACCGGTATTGCAGGTGACTTTAGTGGACGTATTGCTTATGTGCTACGTAACCCGGCTACTCCTGAACAGCGCTACACTCTACAAATTGCAGATACAGATGGCGAACAGCCAAAAACTATTCTGAACTCTCGTGATCCAATTTTGTCACCGGCCTGGACACCCGATGCGAAAAAAATTGCCTACGTTTCATTTGAAACTAAACGTCCTGCGATTTATGTACAAGACTTAGCCACAGGTCAGCGTGAAAAACTGGCGAGTTTCCGTGGTTTAAATGGTGCACCAAGTTTCTCGCCAGATGGTAAAAGCATGCTGTTTACTGCATCGTTACATGGCAACCCTGAAGTTTATCAAATGAACTTGGAAACACGTCAGTTACAACGTATGACCAATGACAGTGCCATTGATACAGAAGCACGTTATGCCCCAGATGGTAAATCATTTATTTTTACCTCTGACAGGGGCGGTTCACCACAAATTTATACCTATAACTTTGCCGATGCTTCAACTAAGCGCCTGACTTTCCGTGGTGCATTTAATGCACGCGGCACATTAAGTGCGGATGGTAAAAAAGTTGCTTTAGTCCATCGTCCAAGTGGCAGCAATTACAAAGTTGCTATTCAGGATATTAATACCGGCATTACCAACATTCTAACCCCAACCAGTTTGGATGAATCACCAAGCTTTTCACCGAATGGACAAATGGTGGTCTATGCAACGCGTGAAGGGAATCGGGGTTTATTGTCCATTATGTCGCTTGATGGCCGTTTCCGCATGAATTTACCAAGTGAACAAGGTGAGGTTCGTGAACCTGCTTGGGCCCCTAAATAACAATTTAATTTAAAGCAATGATGATCATGGAGATAAAGATGAAAGCAGTTAAATTATTAGTCCTTCCTGTTCTTGCAACAGCGTTAGTGATGACCGGTTGTGCCAGCCGTAAACCTGCAGCTGAAATTCAAGCAGGACAAAATCCATCTGGAGCAGGCACAGTAAGCACTGAAGGCTTAAGTGAAGATGCTGCCCTAAGTGCGCAAAACCTGGCAGGTGCTTCTTCTAAAGGTGTGACTGCAGCAAATAAAGCATTCTTGGCAAAACGTGTAGTTCACTTTAACTATGACAGTAGTGATCTTTCTAACGAAGACTATCAAACCCTTCAGGCCCATGCACAATTTCTTGTTGCCAATGCAAATTCAAAAGTGGCTTTAACTGGTCATACCGATGAACGTGGTACACGTGAATACAACATGGCTTTGGGTGAGCGTCGTGCGAAAGCAGTAGAAAGCTTCCTCATTACCAATGGCGTTGCTGCTACACAATTAGAAGCCGTAAGCTATGGTAAAGAAATGCCAATTAATGCTGGCCATGATGAAAATGCATGGAAAGAAAACCGCCGTGTAGAACTGAACTACGAAGCTGTTCCACCTTTATTAAAATAATGGCATGAATAAAAAAGCGCTTAATCTTTTGATTAAGCGCTTTTTTTGTATTTTAAGCTTGTTCAGAATTTTCAACTTCATCATTTGAGCTTTGCATGGATTCGATTAGATCATGCTTATTGAATTTTTTATATTCTGGTTTTGCTTCATAAGCCTTCCAGGCTTCTTTCACTTTTTCGTCAGAAATATCATCTAAATTCATAGCTTCATTTGGCGTTGGAGTCGCATCAAACTTTTGCGTTGTCATAACTGGGCTCCTATCACGATTTTTAATACCCGTTGTTCCTCAACATAGCATTTTCCACAGAACTTACAAGAGTAAAATCACGACAAATAGTCGAGTTTAATTGTTCTTTTGCCGCGTTCTCATCTAAAATGACTGCCTATATTCTTTTGATAATTTTTTATCATTTTCTAATTGGAGTTTTCCTGACATGTCATACCTCACCCTTTCCCAATTTCTAGAACAAAAATCAGGGAACTTAACACCTGAACTTGCTCAAGTAATTGAAACAATTGGTAATACATGTAAAGCCATCGATCAGTTATTACAAAAAGGAGCTTTGGCAGGTGTCTTGGGTAGCGCACAACACGAAAACGTACAAGGTGAAGAACAAAAGAAACTTGACGTTATTTCGAATGATTACTTGATCGACGCTTTAAAAGTTCATCCACATGTAGGCGGGTTGGCTTCAGAAGAGCTCGATGATTTCACTCCGGCTCAAGAAAATGGTGAGTTCCTGGTATTGTTCGATCCACTTGATGGTTCAAGCAACATCGACATCAATATGTGTGTCGGCACAATTTTCTCTATTTTGCCGGCTAAAAATGCCGTGACGAAAGCTGAGGATTTCATGCAACCCGGTACAAATCAGGCTGCTGCGGGTTATGTATTATATGGCCCTTCTACTATGATGGCGCTTACCGTAGGTGCAGGTGTTGCATTCTTCACTTTCGATCCTGAAACTCAAGAATTTTTATTAACTTCTGAAAATATTCAGGTCGCTGCCGATACCAAAGAATATGCTATCAATGCATCCAATCAACGTCATTGGGAAGAACCGGTAAAACGCTATATTGGTGAACTTCAAGACGGTCAAACGTCAGTGCGTGGTAAAGACTTCAACATGCGCTGGGTGGCTTGTATGGTGGGTGATATTCACCGTATTCTTTGCCGTAGCGGTATTTTCTTATATCCATACGACACGAAAGATCCTCAAAAAGCCGGTCGTCTTCGCTTAATGTATGAAGCAAACCCAATGAGTATGTTGATGGAACAAGCGGGTGGCGCATCTACCACTGGCCGTGTTCGTATTTTAGAAATTCAACCGACCGAATTGCATCAGCGTGTTCCTGTTGTGATTGGCTCTAAAAATGAAGTTGACTTAGTTACTCACTACCACCATTAATTTAAAAAATGGAAGTAAGCGTATTTGTCGCTTACTTCCACGGATAACTCTCCCATGCCAGCTTTTTTTCTTGAATCAAAAGACAATCCAAAAATCAAACACCTACGTGGATTGATTGAGCAAAGTTCATTCCGTAAAAAGAATCGTCAAACGGTACTTGAAGGTACCCATTTAAGCCTTGCCTGGTTAGAACAGAATCGAAGCATTAATTCTATATTCACCACTGAAGCTGCCTATAGTCATCCTGATTTAGAAAAAATTGTATCCTTGTACGACGGTAATGTTTTTATACTCAGTGAAGCTTTATACAACGACCTAAGTACCTTAGGCACTTCTTTGGCATGTTTGGCAATTGTTGATTTACCGAGTTCAAATCAAGCCTTAAATTTTAAAGAAGACACTCTAATCCTAGATAATATCCAGGATCCGGGTAATGTGGGAACTTTGCTACGTTCAGCTGCCGCTGCCGGCATTGAGCAAGTTGTATGCACCAAAGGTTCAGCCTCGATCTGGTCACCGCGCGTTTTACGTGCAGGTATGGGTGCACATTTTTCTCTACAAACCTATGAAAATATTGCTTTAGAAGATCTTTTAGAGAAATTTACCATACCAGTCTATGTTACCAGCTCGCACCAATCTGAAAGCCTTTACTCAAAGAACTTAAGAAAACAGTGTGTTTGGATTCTGGGTAATGAAGGTCAAGGTGTCTCTGATTATGCACTTAAGCATGCTGAAGCTGTTTCTATTCCACAGCCGGGTGGACAAGAATCATTGAATGTTGCTGTTGCAGGTTCGATTTGTTTCTTTGAGATGGTTCGCCAACGTTTATAAGCCTGTCGTTTCGTTACTTTATTTTAAACATCACCTGTTAATGTTTAAAAATAGACTACACTAGAAAAATAATAAATTTGTTGTCAACCAAACCATTATTCCTAACGTTATATATGTATGAAAATAGGAATAATGGTGGGTGTCCAATGACAGGATTTTCCATCTCTATGGATTCAGCACCAAAACAGTCTCAAGCGGAAAATTTGAGTATTCTGAAGAGTACGGCTGAACAGCGCCTAAAAATTTTTATGCAGGATGTGACAGGGCGTGCCTTGGTGATGATGGAAAGTGCGACTCAAGGTCAACAAGGTATTGCGATGGATTTGGTGCAAGAAGCTTTTATTTCCTTGCACAAAACATATGCCGAAAAGCCGACTGATGAATGGTATCCCCTGTTTTACACCATTTTGAACCATAAATTACAAGACTGGCGTAGAAAAGAAGTTCGGCGAGCACAACCTTTTTCATTTTTTAAAAAGGTGAGTCTCGATGACGATGATATTGAACTGAATGATATTGTTGATGAAAATACTCCCAGCCCATTCGATTTTCTTGATCAAGCCGTAACGGCCGAAGAAATACAGCAAGCTATTTCTCAGCTCCCCGTTCGACAGCAACAGGCTTTTATGCTGCGTGCTTGGGAGGGCTTTGATACATACACTACTGCGCAAATCATGGAATGCAGTGAAGGCAGTGTAAAAACGCATTATCACCGTGCTATTCAAGGTCTTCGGAACTCGTTGGCACATTTGAATCCATACTCTGGAGGGTCATCCGAATGAAACAAGATGATTACTTAAAAAAAGTTACTTCCAAACTCGATGGACTCGCACAACACCATAAAGATAAAGCTGTTGTGATGAACCATGTTATTGAAGAAATTCAAGACCGCGACACCTCCCGTTACGGACTTTGGAAAATGTCAGGATTTGCACTTGCTGCTGCAATTGCAGGTTTTGTAGTATTTCCAAATTCTATTGAGATAGCTGAAAAGCCTCAGAATCAAGTTGTAGTTACTCCAAAATTATCACCACAAATGGTTGAAGATTTAGAGATGTTAATGGTTTTAGGCGAGGATAAAGTTCCCCATGGCAGCTAAAAGATTAGCATTTGCTTTTTGTGCACTCGGATTTCTACAAACCAGTTTCGCTGGTTTTGAACGTTTTTGGATTTTTTCTAAAGATGCGGACACTCAAGTGGCAGAAACCTGGGAAACCCTGTCAGATGCTGAACAGCGTGCACTTATACAGCGCTATCAATCGCTGAAAGAACTACCTGACTCACAAGGCACCGCTTTACACCAACGTATGGATTGGTTTACCCAGCTGCCAGAGCAAGAAAAGCAAAAAATGCGAGAAACCTGGCAAAAAATGAGTAGCCAAGAGCGTAGAGATTTAGGCACACGCATGCAAAAGGCAACCCCTGAAGAAAGACCTGCTATTCGAGATGAATACATCAGTAAATATTTACAACCTCAATCTGCAAGTCACTAAATTAATAATAATGGCTATCTAAAAAGATAGTCATTATTTTGAGTTTTGCTTAATAGCGACATCCCCCACTTTGATCATTACGATAAAATTTGTACGAATAACAATATTAGAACTCTTTCATAAATTAAAAAAATGATCTTTTTTGATTGATATTTACATCCCACATTTCAGCACTATCCTGCATAATCTCTGGACAAAATACATTAATTCAAAAAAACTTTTTGAAACCCAGTTTAAGCAATACACTCACATCTAATGGATAACTTCTATTTAATACTTGAGCAACTGAAAATGCATACCACTGCCAAAGACAGATCACCTAACTTAAGTTTATAAGATCAAGTTCTGCTTTGTCCGTGCTAGTGGGGGGAAAGAATTTTTTCATGGGGCTATGAGTTAGGGGATTTCAGAGCCAACCGCCTTAAGACTTTTACGTCATGTAGAAGATAATTTGATTCATTTGAATCTCTTTTAATTTACCGAAGAGTTTGCCTGTTATACACTTTCAACTAGAAAATGAGTGCTAAGGTATTGCCTGGGATATTGTGATCGTGGATGCCATAGAAATTCATATCCAACAGCCTAAAAAATAGAAAAAAAGCTATAGCGGTAAAAAAAGACAGGTATCTTTTAAGGGCAGACCATAATTCAGTATAAAACTCAGCAAATACTGAGTTTATGTAGCAGTTGTGGTGTGGTGCATGATTTCGAGCTATTCAAACGTAATTTACAGCAGATTCTTTTCGGAGATTTTATTCTTGCAGATAAAGGCTATCAGGAAATTTATAATTTTTATTCCAATAACCAGTTGCCGTTCAAAGCCAAGAAACGTTGTATATTGAATCCTGTACTAAAACACTATAATCAGAACATCAATAAAACAAGAATACAGATTGAGCAATTATTTGGTAGTTTAAAAACCTTCAAAATCCTTTGCACAACATTATTGAAATAGAGACAAAAGACTTGGTTTGAGATTCAATTTAATTGCTGGAATCCATAACTTGGAACTGAGCAAAAGATGATTTATGAGGGTTCATGCTTAATCAAATTAAATAAATAATATTTTTATGTTCATAAGATTTTGAATACCTTATAAAAAATGCCTTACTAAATAAGGCATTTTTTAAATTTCAAGTTCACTATTTCTTTCTACGACCTCTATACAAGCCAAGTCCTAGTAAGCCTATAACACTATATATTCCAAGACTTCCACCACCGCCTGATGCTTGATTATTTGTATTCTTCTCAGTATTGAGTAAGTTAATTTCCGCATTATTTGATGGTATACCTTCTGCATCATAAATCTTATATTTAAGCTCATAATCAAACTGACTAAAAGTATTTTTCACTTCAAAATAGAGCTGCCCGCCATAACAGGTGTCTTTGATATCGTTACCTGGACATGGGCCTTTCCGATCCGCATTTACAATTAAGCCAGCAGGAATAGTTTCTATCCTTATCGGTAACTCCACCCCTTGTGCATCCTTGTAAAATACACTTTTATTGATTGTTAAATGTGTTGTCGGTCCATCCCCATCATCACTATCATTAACTAACGGATTAACACTTAGCGCCGAATTTGAGCTTGGAGTAATGGAATAGGTATCATCTTTTGCAATAGGAGCAATATTGATAAAATTTGCGGTTATAAGTCCAGTAGATGTGATTGAACTGCCTAGTTTAGAAGCAATACTATATGAACAGTAAGATTGACCATCTACCACTTTACCATCTGTACGATAAATGATGATTTGTTTTAGATCTTCCTTCCATTCACACTTAAAGTTAGGATCAGCAGCTCCTACAAACTCGTACCCCCCATTTTTTTCAACAAAATTACCTATACCATAGTTATAGGTCGTTATCGTATAGTTATCGGTATTTAGCGCTTTAAGTTGAATTGCACCACTCACATCCGAAGCAGGCTCTTCGCTTGGTAAAGTATTTAAGAAAGGATCAAAATATATGGCACGATACTGCACATATTGTTCAGTAAATTGTTTTAAGGCTTCATATTTTTTTAAATCTTCTTGATCTTTTGTTTTAAGCTCTTTATCTGCTTCAGGATCTGCAAGATATCCTTTAAATTTGTCAATTTGCGCTTGATACTCGGCAATAAGAGTGGTGTAAGAACGATTTGTTAATGTCGTCGTATCCGCTGCAGTTAAACGCATACGTTCAATCGAACCAATATCACAGGTGTTGTTCAGATCTGGATCTAATATATGGGTGGTATCTGTAATGCGCGCCAGATTACGTTGATCGGTGCGACTACATTCCGACTCACCCGCATTTACCAAGTCAGTAGCATTCTGATTATCGATTGGATAATACATTGGTAAAAATAAATTATATTTAGATGGAGGTTGATAGGGTGACAAAATGGTCAACATATCGGTTGAACTTAAATTGATATTGGTATTTAAAGCAGTATTCCCAGCCGTAGACGTTGCTGGTAAATCACACTGCCCTATTCCAGAATTAAGCTGTAAAGCATTTTGATAAGCACCAATAACACGTTTAGTGTCTGTCAAATCGCCATTTTTTAAAGCATAACGGCAAGACTTACCGCTATTATAAGCCAATACATTGAAATTTAAAGAAATACTTCCAGTATCATCATAATACAAAGTACTATGCGCATTATTTTCAACAATAGTATTACTGAGCAGAGATAATTCGGAACCTGGACTTAAACGATGATCGCCAGTATTTATCATCCGGAAAATGCTGCCATTACTGCTATTCGCTGTATTTTTTGCAATTGTGCTTGCAGTGATCTGTACCTTTGAGCTACCACATAAATCTATTGCACTCTGGCTAGTTGCTGAACCATTTTCCACAATACTGCTGTTATTAATACTAATAAGCGCATTTGTTTTACCCAGATTTACCATACAGTCCATCGCAATAACACTACCTTCATTTGCGTTATTGCCTTGTATTAGGGTATTGCTTAAAGTAATTTGATTTTCTGACTTGTGTGCTACGAAATAAATTGCCCCACCATCTTTAGCTGAGACTGAGTTTAAAATAGCACTGTTGACCATATTTAAAGAACCTCCAATCAACAAT
>NZ_JBYMDJ010000007.1:0-30665 GCF_057766365.1 Acinetobacter sp. GG23 | reverse complement strand
TTAAAGTAACTTGATTTTATAACTCCCCAGCTACGTAACAAAAAGCCCCCCCCTCTAAAGCAACATTGTATAAAGACAGTGTCGGCGATTGGTCAACGGTATTAAAAATTCGTGATGCACCTTTTGTGGTAATTTTAGTCTTTAAATTTTGGCGTGCCGGATATTCATTGGTTAAGACATCCTTGGTTGAATAATCAACTGGCAATTTCCCATAAATATAAATTTCTGATTCAGGCGTTAATTCACTATTAAGGATATATTCCCCTTCCTCAAGCTGAATATAATCTTTCTGCCCTCTCTCAGGATTACCTGCAGCACAACCACCATAAGCCTTATTTAAACTGGCTGCTTTAATTGCTTCACGCAATGAACATTTATTATTGGAATTATCTTCATCATCGAAGGTATTAACATAAATTGTTTTGTGTTCTGCTGCCATGAGTGACATGGCAGACAATACCATGGCCGTGAGCAATCCCTTTTTATAATTTTTCATAGATCGTCCTTAATTATTTTTTATATCGGCGTAATCCAACAAGACCCAATATGCCAAATAGACTGAAGAATCCAACAGAGCCACCGGAAGTGTTCACGCTCTTACTTTCCATAGTATTTTGAGGTGCCTGTACAACGTTTACATTCACTTCCATATAGGGCTGAGTTTTATTAAAACGCGTAGATGACGTGACTAAACGAATTTTAAAAATATCTGCACCATGCCAGTCTCCTTGAGGTGTATAAATCAAGGTTCCATCTTCATTAATAGTCAGCTTACCTTTGGAAGGTGTTTGTGTCTGAACTACTTGCAAACAACCTGCCTGCCATGCTTCACCTGCAGGCTTTTTACCCAGTATGGCCTCGCATTCCTCTTTTGGCACTAAATCACTATCACTTAGATGGTCAACTACAGAAATTTGAGCAGTTTGACCTATAAGCAAATCTTCCCCGACAAGTCCAGTTGTGCTTGGCACAACAATCTCAACTGCACCACGATCACATAAATCATTATCATCATCACGTGCATTGTCACGTTGATCTATACGTTCACATCCCATTACTTTTGATGCTGAAGCTACCTGAAACTTGCCTTTGTTTACGATTAATGATTCAGCCAGTTTTTTATAGCTCATCAAAATACGCGGCCGAAAATATCCTAAAAAATCCTTCTCTGACTGGAAATATGGGCACAAGAGCGAATTCGGATCTTCACTCAAGGTTTTACATTTTCCATCTAATGTATCACCTGCAATAAGCTGCTGGCCTGTCCAGACATCATTCGGATATAAACTATCCCCCGTCGTACAACTACTTGCTACGATATTGTTTTGGCTATAAGTCTTATCCGTATTTGCAAAGGAACAGTTCTCATCCTGAGTGATAGGATAGGGATTGCCCATAATAATGCTATTGGCAAGATAAGCTTTTTGGGCAGGTGCATTAAATTTAATTCCAGAAGTATTACCAATGACTGTCAGATTATTTAAGCCTATACCGTCTCGGACATTAATTACCCAGCCTTTATTTTTGTAAAAGGTACTATTGGCAATTTTATAGGACATATAGGGAAATGCGGCTAATAATGTACTGTCTAAATCGGCAGACGAATAAATATTTGCAGCGTTTGCTAAATTCGTCTCATTTTCTCGAAAAACTGAGTTTGATATTCTAAATTGTGGAACCTGACTGTAAATAATGGCGCCTTCATCAGCTTTGTTGTTTTCAATTAGGCTATATTTAATTTCCACTAGACTACGTAATATTGATTCTGGTTCAGTCGGTACACCTACATTGTAAATGGCACCCCCTTGCGTCGCGATACCATCTGTTAATTTCACATGATCTAAAACTAAATATTCATTGTTGAAAATTAAACCGCCTTGAGTAGCACAAACACTTTGACCACATCCCTGCAAATTCACTTCACTGATATTAACTTGAACTAAACCTTTTTTTGCATCATCAATATAAAAGATATTATCCTTACCTATCATTTTAATAATGGCATTATTTAAACCGGGCTTAAGGTCATTTGAAAAGCTGTTATCGTAGACCGTTTTTAAAGTAAGCGCTGCCGCAATTTTAATTTGGCTATCTAACTTATAGGTGGTTTTTTTTTCAAGCGTAATGATTGAACTCGAACCTTTACCGCCACAGCCCAAATGCCCTTCTTCAGGCAATCCTAAATTAACGTATTCTATTGCTTCACGTAATGAGCATTCCTTGTCATCTTTTTTAGTATCTTCAGTCGTATTTACGATAATATCCGCACTATAAGCATGTCCTGCAAAGCATAACACCCCTATACCTATGCTCCGTTTGAGCATACCTTTCTCCTTGTATTCTTCTAATATTTTTATTCTATCGTTGCACGTTCCTTGCAACATTGAACTATTTTGCTGTACTTTGTCACAGCTTTAATAATTTCTCAAGATTTTTTATTATTTACCGATATTCATCAATTAATGCATAAATTTGTCTTAAATTGGCATGACTGATTTTTGTTTTTTCACCTTTTAACAGCTGTATCAACTGTTCTAAAGTTTGTAATAAAATAGAGGTTTGATGCGGTCCATGCAGCAACAAATAATCTATGATTTGCTGATCCATATGAATTCCCCGACGTGTTAATACCGATGTTACAAGCGCATAACGATCCGCATATAAACTTCCTGTCGGCACTTTAACGCTCACCGCTTGAGTCAAACGTGACTGTAAATCGGGAAGTTCAAGTTTCAATTCAATGGGTGCAACACGAGAAGAGAAAACTAACTGTCCTCCACCTTCATTATTATAATTAATTAAATGAAATACTGCTTTTTGCCAATGTGGAACACCGCTAATGGCTTCAATATCATCTAATGCCACAAGGTCATATTGATCTAATGATGTAATCGCTTCAGTTGGTGCATCGAGTAACTCCAGTAATGAGACTTGAATTGCAGATTTACCGACTTCTAAATAAGAATCGCAAATAGCAGAAAGTAAATGGCTTTTACCTGAACCAGCTCCACCATATATATAAAAGCGATTTATTAAACCAGCATGAAGCTGCCGCACTGCATCAATGACATGCCCCCAACTTGGACCCGAAAAATCACTAATTCGGGCATCCAGTTGAGGTTCTATATCTAATTGCAGTTGACGCATATGTGTGTTTTGCCCTTAGGGTTCTTTATTGTCCATCAATTCAATCTTACTCGATTTTTCAGCATCTTGCAGAATTTTTGATTCTGTATTTCTCAATTCGATATCTACATCTACTTGATCCGATTCAATTGAAATTGATCCTGCTCCCGGCTCTTGTATGATTACAGAGGAGTGCCTATATATACGGCTCTTCTCGTAACAATCTCGCGCATGCCGTAGCAGCACTACAATAACTGCCGCAACCGGTAAAGCAATCAGCATTCCCAGAAAACCGGCAAGTTGAGCGCCGGCCAATACAGCAAATACCACGGCTACAGGAGATAAGCCAATTTTATCTCCGAGCAAGAAAGGTTGAAGAATATAACCCTCAACGGCTTGGCCAATCATAAATACAACCAGCACCAATGCTAAATGCATCCAATCAATACCAAACTGGAATAGTGTTGCAATCACAGCTGCAATAATTCCCACTGCAAAGCCCAAATAGGGAATAATACTGGCCAGACCCGCAACCATTCCAATAATCAGACCGACCTCAAGACCAATGACTTGTAAGCCGACTGCATAGACCGTACCCAGCAAGAACATCACCAAAAACTGACCTTTAACAAAGGCCCCTAAGACTTGGTGACATTCACCGACAATGTGTAAAGTACTTTTCTCATAAGGACGAGGGATTAAACGGCGGAAACTGTCGAGCATACGATCCCAATCCAACAGGAAATAGAATGCAATAATTGGAATCAGAACCACCGTTCCGCCAATTTGTATGAAATTCAAACCCGATTGCGCGACTTTCAATACCATTGCCTGAATACTATCGGCACTATAATTGGTCTGAATATATTCCATGACCACAGTCGACATTTGCTGCGTATCGATTTCCATTTGCTCGACGCTAAAAGTTTGCGACACCCAAGGTAAAAAGGTGTAATTTAGCCAATGAATTCCTGCTGGAATACTGTCTCGCGCATACATCAGCTGTTGCCAAACCAGGGGAACCAAATACCACATCGCCAAGGTGAGAACTACACCAATGCCTACAAAGACAAAACTAATAGCTAACCAGCGCGGCAAGCCGATCTTATGAAGCTTCTCTACCAACGGACTAAATAAGTAAGCCACCAAAAATGCTGCTACGAAAGGCAATACTACGGGTTTAAGCAGATACAAAACCCAAAGAATTAATGCAATTCCTGAGAGTATAAAAATGCGACGTAAGGTACGATCCACCATGCAAATTCGCCTTTTCTCGGTTTATTCGTTATAGAAAGTAAAATATTTTAATAAAGATAGCATTTTAGTGCATAAATAACATAAGAGTTTCGTATATTCGGGTATAATCGCGGCGCGAATGCGGAGACTTCATTATGAGCAACTCAACTTCCCCAAACACTGGTTTAAGCTATAAAGATGCGGGTGTCGACATTGAAGCGGGCGACGCACTTGTCGATCGAATCAAATCTGTGGCTAAGCGTACCTCACGTCCTGAAGTTATGGGCGGATTAGGCGGCTTCGGCGCTCTTTGTAAAATCCCTAAAGGTTATGAAGAACCTGTTCTCGTATCTGGCACAGATGGTGTTGGTACAAAATTACGTTTAGCACTCAATTTGAACCGTCATGACACGATTGGTCAAGACTTGGTTGCAATGTGTGTAAACGATCTTCTTGTATGTGGTGCTGAACCATTATTCTTCCTCGATTATTATGCAACTGGACACTTAAATGTGGACGTCGCTGCAAATGTCGTAACCGGTATTGGTGCAGGGTGTGAGCTTGCAGGCTGTGCATTGGTAGGCGGTGAAACTGCTGAGATGCCTGGCATGTATGAAGGTGAAGATTACGACCTTGCAGGTTTCTGTGTAGGTGTAGTTGAGCAAAGCAAAATTATTGATGGAACCAAAGTTAAAGCTGGTGACGTATTGATTGGTGTGGCGTCTTCAGGTGCACACTCAAACGGTTACTCTTTACTTCGTAAAATTTTAGACGTGAAAAATGTCGATCTTACCCAAATCGTAGACGGTCGCCCACTTGCAGATGTTGCAATGGAACCTACACGCATTTACGTAAAACCATTGCTTGAACTTTGCAAACAAGTTGATGTTCATGCAATGGCACACATTACGGGTGGTGGCTTACCTGGTAACTTACCTCGCGTATTGCCAAATGGTGCTCAAGCAGTGGTGAATGAGTCTTCTTGGGAATGGCCAGAGTTGTTCAAACTTCTTCAACGTGAAGGTGGTGTGGAACAGTTCGAGATGTACCGCACATTCAACTGTGGCGTAGGTATGGTCATTGTTGTTGATGCAGCAGATGCTGATAAAACTTTAGAATTGCTTACAAGCCTGGGCGAAAAAGCTTGGAACATGGGTCACATTGTTGAAAATGCTGAATCTGTTGCCGGCGCTGATGAAAAAGTTCGCGTAATTTTTGCATAAAGAACAGCACATGATCAAAATTGCTGTCCTCGTTTCAGGCAGTGGAAGTAACTTACAAGCCCTAATAGATGCCAATCTGTCAGGTCAAATTGTTGGGGTCATTTCCAATAAACCTGAAGCATATGCTTTACAGCGTGCTGAAAAAGCAGGAATTCAAACTGCTGTGATTGAACACAAGCAATATCCGAATCGTGAAGCTTTTGATGATGTCATGCATCAGCAATTACTCGATTGGAATGTTGATTTGGTTGTTCTTGCAGGCTTTATGCGCATCTTGAGTACCAAGTTTGTCAAAGCATGGGAAGGGAAAATGCTCAACATTCACCCTTCTCTCTTGCCGAATTACAAAGGCATGCATACCCATCAACGTGTTTTAAACACAGGTGATGTTTTGCATGGTTGTACCGTACATTATGTTACTGCTGAATTGGATGCTGGTCAGGCTTTGGCTCAAGCTGTGCTTAAAGTCAATTTGCATGATGATGTAAATTCTTTAGCGCATCGCATTCATGTGCTTGAACATTTAATCTACCCCCAAGTGGTGGAATGGATTTGCACAGATACAATTCAACATACTGAACAAGGTGTGTTGTACCGTGGTCAAGTAATGCAGGAACCTGTTCAGTTTTGTAAATTTTAAACTAAATTTTATGCAATAAAAAACGCATCCTCGGATGCGTTTTTTATTTCCTGCAAAACTGTGATTACTACTTACTCATTCCTTCCTAGGAAGAAATTTAAGGCACTGGTAACTCAACTAAAAGTCTTTTAATTAGCCTGTTGTGACTTAATGAGCTCTTTAACCGATTTAACCACTTCAACCGGATGCTCCAACGGGAACATATGTCCACCTTTAAATACTTCAAAAGGAATATCGAATTTCTTCTGAACTTGTTGTGGGAACTTACGTGCTAAAAAAGGCCCTTCCTCAGCTACCACTAAATGCACAGGCACCTGTGGCTTAACTTGTGGCAACCACCAAAGAGAGGGATTGGTTCTAAAAATCTCTACCTCATCCATTTTCGGAATGGTCAGCTCTACACCACCACGCAATGGATCATCCTGCAAGGCATGATCAATATAAGCCTGAAAACAGGCTGCTTCAAAGTCCTGATAAAACCCTTTTGGCCTTAATAGTTCTGCGGCCTGTTCACGAGATGGCCAATGATCGCGACGGCGCTTGGACAAACCTGCAGGAGACATTTTGTCCAATGCTTTGAGCTTAAACAGCTTCGCAATATGTAATGCAAAAGCCTCTTTGCCCATGATCATTGGTGGATCAAGCATAATCACCTGATTAAACAGCTCAGGGCGCTTTAATGCTGCCTGAAAGGTCAGTACAGAACCCAAAGAATGTCCCAAACCGATTACGGGACGGCCTTTAGCTTGACGGACAATACTGTCAATCACTTGCTGAGTCAGACTTTTCCAATGGTTATCAATTGGATAACGCTTGTCTGGCCCCAGCAAAGGTACATAAATAACATCGTATTCATCTTTCAGCAAATCAAACAGCTTTTGATAAACTTTTGATGGCACGCCATTGGCGTGCGCAAAATGGATCAATGGTTTCATTGTAACTTCGTCGCTTGTTCAGATTGCACTTGTTGTGAAAGTGAGCTTGCGAATCCCTGCCCAATAGAACTTCCCATCCGTCCAAGTACAGAATCAAAAGGACTATATTCAATGGTATAATTCACGGCTTTTTCCAGTTTCAATTCGCGCTTCAGCGTATTAAGACTGCCGATACGGTCTGCAATCCCCAATTTTACCGCTTGTTCACCAGTCCAGAATAAACCAGAGAATATTGCCGGATCTTGAGATTTCAGTTTCTTACCACGCCCCTGTTTCACTGCATTGATAAAATGATCATGGACATTATCAAGTACACCTTGCACATGTGCTTTTTGTGCAGCATCAACCGGCTGAGTCATGGAAAGCAAAGCTTTGTTTTCACCTGAAGTCATGGTGCGGTCTTCTACCCCCAGCTTCTGCATTAAGCCATTTACACCATAGTTCGGCATAATCACGCCAATAGACCCGACCAGACTAGAGGGATTCACAATAATTTCATCAGCAGCTGAGGCGATGTAATATGCACCTGAAGCACCCGTATCACCAATTACGGCATAGAGCTTTTTATCAGCATGCGATTTTTTCAAATACTGGATTTCTTGCCAGATTTCATCGGACTGAACCGGCGATCCGCCAGGCGAGTTAATATTTAAAACCACAGCTTTACTTTGTTTGTTTTCAAAGGCTTTCTTTAGTGCTTTAACCGTATCTGTGCTATTGACACTCTGCTTGTCTGCAGCAATGGTGCCGATAATATCCACTACCGCAATATGCGAACTTGTCGTTGCAGTTGGATCGCTAGATGAGGTACTACAACTTTTTGCCATGACCACTAAAACAAAAAGGATATAAGCGAAAGTTAACAATTTAAAAAAGATGCTCCAGCGACGTGCACGGCGCTGCTCTTCTACAGAAGCTAAAACGGCTTTTTCTAAAATATGCCATTCTTTGCCAGTTATGTTTTGAGAATTATGTGGCGTATTCTGAATTTCATTTTCTGGTTTTGGTGGCCAATCGGACATACAAAATAATCCAAGGATCAGTTAAATTGAACTCATTATATACACTGCATCAGAGAAATCTGCCTAAACCATCCATTTTCGCCTATAATATTTGCTCTTTTTGACTCTTTATATACATTGACGATAGGCAATGACTGATCATACTCCAACGGATACAACATACCGCCTACTGAAATTCCTCAGTCGACAACCGATTCAAATTTCTAGATTTATCGCTCGAATGTTAGCTGGGCTCGTCAATTTTTTAAAAATGTCAAAAACCTCAGATACGATTCGTCTTAATCTTCAAATTGCTTTACCGGAATTGACCGCCGCGCAACATGAAGAAATCATTCCAAAAGCAATTCATAATGAACTGACTTCATATTTCGAATTTTTTAGTATTTGGGGTGCAGACAACCATAAAAATATTGCACGTATTCATTCAATTAGCGGTGAGCAGATACTTCAACAGGCGCTTAAAGCACCTGAAGGCCTGGTACTGATTGTTCCGCATTTTGGCACATGGGAAATCATGAATGCCTACTTGGCTCAATTCACACAAATGACCATTCTGTATAAACCGGTCAAAAATGAATCTGCCGACCAGTTTGTCCGTGAAGCCCGCAGTCGTGAACAAGCCAATTTGGTGCCTACCGATGAATCGGGGGTAAGACAAATTTTTAAAGCGTTAAAACAAGGCGGTACTACGGTGATTCTGCCAGATCACACTCCGAATGTGGGTGGAGATATGATTTCTTATTTTGGGATTCCTCTGGCGACCAGTAATTTAAGTGCCAAACTGATTCAAAAAACCAAAGCTAAAACTTTATTTCTCTATGCCCTTCGTAATAACGATCACGGTTTTGATATGCATATTGAGCCTATCGATGAACGTATTTATCAAGGCAATGCCAATGAGGGTACCGGTGTTATTTTCGAAGCCATCGAAAATTTAATTCGTCGTTACCCAGAACATTATCATTGGAGTTATAAGCGCTTTAAAGCCAACCCAGAACTAGACAAGGTTTATCATTTGAAAACAGATGAAGCATTAGAAGTGGTTGCTGAAGTTCGAGCGAAAGCAATTCAAGCTGAAATAGTTTAACGCTTTAACCATCGCCGTGAATCACGTTCAACCTCAGTAGCCATAATATTTTTATGTGTTGAAAATCGAATACTGCCTTGGTCTACAGTAGTTAATAACGGAATTTTTAATTCTTTTAAACGCGACTCAACCACTGAACTGGGATGTCCATACCGGTTATTAAAACCTGCCGATGCAATCACCAATTTTGGATTTAATTGCTTTAAAAAGTGATAGGCTGAACTATGCCGGCTACCATGGTGTCCCAAAACCAAGACATCGACTTTTAAATCAGGATACTGCTGTAAAATCTGATATTCTGTTGGCCAACCGGCATCTCCCATTAGTAGAAAATTTTGATAAGGTTGTGCATTTGCTACCTGTAAATAAACGACACAGGACATCTCATTTCTTTCATCTTTGGCATTGTTCAACTGTTCTGTTTTGGGTGACAAAATGGTTATTTTCACTCGATCACTCCATTGCCACTTTTGACCTTGATGACAATAATCAAACTGACTGGAATCTGCGACTTCAACCTGTTCATTTGAATAGACCTGGTTGATAGGCAAATCATATTTGACCGATTCATAACCACCTTTATGATCCTGATCTAAATGGGTCAAAATCAGTTGCTTCAACTCACTAACTCCATTGACCGATAAAAATGGCAAAATGATTTGCTTACCCACACTGAATTTCTCCTCATCAAAACTTCCCCCCATATCCACCATCATTGTCTGATTCTGATCGCGGACAAAAATCGCTTGACCTTGACCAACATCCAATACCGTTAATTCAAACTCATTCTTATTGGAATCGATCATTATTAAAGGCACAAAGCATAATATCGACCAGGTTTTTGGCACCGTTCCGCGCGGTAAAAACAGAATCAGCAAACCCAGACATAAGCTCAGCAACATCCAAAAACTCATGGCAATCGGTTGTAATGCAGGTGAAAAAATTTGATCTAGCCCTTGCATGAAGATAAGCAGAACTGAGAGACACCCATTATTGATTTGAAAAATCAGACTTCCCAAAGGCTCAAAAATGAAATAACACAACGCCGCGATCACATCTAAGGGAACAATCACAATACCAATCCAGGGAATGGCAAATAAATTACTGAGTGGAGTAATCCATGCCACCTGTTTAAAGAAAATCAGCATTAATGGAAATAATGCCAAAAATATTTTCCATTGTGATTCAATTAGAATTTTAAGTTGGATTTTGATTATTTCAGTCTTGGTTTTGACTTTCTCTACATGACTTTGCTGCTGCACGGTTTGATGAATACGTAAAAGCACAAAACATGCGCCATAGGACAACCAGAAAGCAGCAGATAAAATACTAAAGGGATCAAAGATTAATAGAATAGAGGCACTAAACAGCAAAATACTTAAGGGTTGAATTTTTTGTTTTAAAAGGATAAATCCACTCATCAATAAACAGGTGAGCAAGGTTCTTAATGCAGGAATTTCAAAACCGACAAAAGCGCAATACAGCAGGACGCAAATACAAAACGGCATAATCAAAAAGTATTGTTTCGGCCACTTTAAATAAACTTGCGGACCATATCGACAAATGAGTTGATGTAAGGTCCAGCAGAAGAGTAAAGCAAAAATCAACACATGCGGCCCTGATATGGCCAGTAAATGACTCATGCCAAAACGCTGAAATAAGTGTTCAGTTTCCGGCAGGAGCAAACTTTTATCCCCTGTTAACAATGCTAGAAGTAGCCCTTTATGTTGCAGCGGTTGTTTCTGAATAAAATTACGTAGCGCTAAACGTTGCTGTTCCATCCACAGCTGGATTTGATTTGAAAAAGAATGTTGCTGCCTTACATATCCGCCATAACCCAAAGCAGAAATGTCTTGTTCTGTCAGTTTGTGTATCGATGTAACTTTAAAACCAGACATAATATTTTGCTGGAGATACCATTGTTCTTGATCAAAGACACCGTGAGTTGCATAACTATGCGCTGGCAGAATTTTTCCTTGCAAGCGATAATATTGACCCAGTTCAAGTCCAGATCGCGGATCAGAATTTATTTCATTTTTTAAAAACCCCTGCCACTGCACCACTTCAGCATGTCGATTCAGTACCTGTATTTTTTGCTGAATGGATTGTGCCCCCCATTCATTCAGTTTTTTAACATGAACAACCACTTCAATTTGTTCAGGCCGCTTTTCTCGAAACTGTAACCTGTCAGTCAATTGATAATCAGCATAGTTATAGCCCAGCGTAACACCTAGGCTGAAGCCTATACAGAGCTGTAAAAATTTGAACCACAAAGAATGAACCTGCTTTAAAACAGTCAGTTTTAAAAACCAAGACAGAATAAAAAGTGCAATACATGGACTCAGCAACGACTGTAAGATCGGGAAAGTTTTTCCCATCGTCGCAATACCGATTACCCATCCCAAACAGATTAGTTGAATCATTATTTTTATAATATTTTTTATTTTGCGCAATAATAAAGCCCACCGCAGTGAGCTTCAATCATTTTTTAAACTTCTCGATCAGCGTCTAGCCATCAATCCACACTCCATCTTGCATATGCAAAATAGAATCACCGGCTTGAGCCAGTTGTTCATCATGGGTCACAATCAGCATTGCCATATTAAACTCGCTACGTAATTCACTGAGCAGTTCAAAAATTTTCACTGCGGTTTTACGGTCCAAGTTACCAGTTGGTTCATCGGCCAGCATCAGTTCAGGCTTCGCCACCAAAGCACGCGCCAAAGCCACACGTTGACGTTCACCACCAGACAACTCGCCCGGTTTATGCGTCATCCGATGCGACAATCCTACACGATTCAGCAAGTATTCTGCCTGCTCTTTAGATTGTTTGTAGGTCGTTCCTGCGCGCAGCATCAGCGGCATTGCAACATTTTCCAATGCGGTAAATTCAGGCAATAGGTGATGGAATTGATAAACAAAACCCAAATGCTGATTACGTAAATAACCACGTTCAGCTTCGCCTAAAGTATCAAAGCGTTTGTCATTTAAAAACACCTGTCCTTGTGTTGGGCAGTCTAGGCCACCTAACACATGTAACAAGGTACTTTTACCTGAACCGCTCGAACCCACAATCGAAACAAATTCACCCGCTTTAACTTGTAAAGACAAGTCTTTAATCACTTCAACCGTAGTTTTTCCATCAGTAAAACTTTTCGAGATATTTTTCGCTTCGAGGACAATATTACTCATAACGTAAGGCCTCTGCAGGTTGTGTTTTCGCAGCACGGAAAGCTGGATAAATCGTTGCAAGGAAGCTTAAAAGCAAGGATAGACACACAATCACCACCACATCTTGCCAACGTAAATAAGACGGCAAGTAATTAATGAAATAGGCATCAAACAAGTTCAAACCAAATGTGGTATTCAGCCAGCCAATCACATTACTAATACTTGAGGCAAAGATAATTCCGAGAATGGCACCAGATACGGTACCAATTACCCCAATGATGGTTCCTTGCACCATAAAAATTCGAGTGATAGTAGCAGGTGAAGCACCTAAGGTACGCAGAATCGCGATATCAGATTTTTTATCTGTGACTACCATGACCAGTGACGATACGATGTTAAATGCAGCAACCAAAACAATCAGGAATAAAAGTAAGCTCACCATGGCTTTTTCCATCTGAATGGCACTAAACAGATTACCGTGAGTAAATGTCCAGTTCGATGCATAGAAATTGCTTGGCAAGTCTTTGACAATATCATCCGCAACTTCTGGCGCAAGGAAGATATCATCCAGTTTTAGACGAACACCTTGCGCGCCATCGGGTAAGCGTAACAAGGTTGAAGCATCATTCAGGGCAATATAGCCCATCATTGAATCAACTTCTGCCCCAATACTAAAAATCCCGACAATTTTAAAACGCTTGAAACGTGGCACTACGCCGGCAGGGGAAGGCGTTGCTTCAGGCAATACCAAGGTGATATTGTCATTTAAGCCTAGACCGAGCGAATCCGTCATTTGTTTACCTAACACAATGCCAAATTCACCTTTTTTCAGGCTATCAATACTACCTGCAATCATGTGATCCTGAATGATCGAAACTTTCTTTTCATACTCAGGTTCGATCCCTGTGACCATGATGCCAGCTACTTGCCCTTGTGCTGTCAGCATCCCTTGTAATTGGGTGAAGGGGGCTACGCCTTTGACATGCTCGTGTTGTTCAACTTTTTTTGCAAGTTCAGGCCAATTTGTTAAAATTTGCGTTGAAGAAACAGTAGCTTGAGGTATCATTCCTAAGACGCGGTTTTTTAGTTCTCGGTCAAAACCATTCATCACGGATAACACCGTAATGAGTACAGCTACACCTAATGTGAGGCCGATCATAGAAACCAGAGCAATAAAAGAAATAAAGTGGTTACTACGCCGTGCGCGAGTATATCTCAACCCTATGTACAGCGAGATTGGTTTAAACATACCATTTAGTCCGAGGAATAATTATGGAAAATTCACAGCATCAAAGCGGCAACATTGAACGTCGCGTTATGTCGCGTATAGATGCTGCCTTGCGAATTAATTATCAGATTATTTCTGATGATGTCGCACTTAATGACCCTTACGATCCTAACTTTGTTTTGCCACGCTATTTTCTACTACTCGCAGAATTAGATCAATTTGATCACGCAATAAACTACGAATTAGAACAATTAAATGAAAGAGATCAACAAATTGCTCGAATCTTATCCTTATTCAATCAAAAATTAAACCTTATTACCGGTTCTTTGTACGATGCAATTGTACAATCCATGTTACCCATTCCGGAAAATGTCAATTTTTCAGAAACCGGTTTCAGTTTCTTTAATGAGCAACCTATTCAGGAAGGAACCTATGTTCATGTGACCTTAAGCCACCCTGAAAATTTCTTTCATATTGCGGCAACAGCACAAGTTGCCTACAGCCGAGCTGAAGACAATGGTAAATTCCGTACCGGTGCCTATTTTATTACCTTGCATCCACAAGATCGGGTGAAGCTGTCTGAATGCGTATCGTTGAAAAATAAAGATTAATAACTTAAGAATCAGATTTAATTTTATGGGCGAGGTTTCGACTCGCCTTAATGTCACGGTAAAAGTAGATAAATAAACCAAAGATTAAGACAAATGCCCCAACAAAAATCATCACTGATAATTTTTCATCATTTAATAAAGCACCAAATAACAGTGCCAACATTGGAGTCAATACAGTCGTCAGCGATAATGTCGTCGCCTTAATATTCTGTATGAGTTTAAAATAACAGATCATGGCGACTACCGAGGCCATGATTACTGCATAAAACAGGCCCACCAAGGCTTTGGTATCGGGAATATGTGTAGGCGCATGCTGCCAGATAAAAGGCAACATTCCCAGAGCAAACAGTGCAGAAACCAAAATTGAACCGGTAGCTTGAGCCATAGGTTCTAGCGGTGCATTAACTTTTTTGACCCAATAAATTGAAGAGCAATAGACAAATACACTGATCAACATTAGCCCGATTCCTATCGGCTGGATATGATGATCACTCCCACCCAAGCAAATAATCGCTAATCCCGCTACTGCAATGAACATGCCTCCCCATTGCAAACGGTTCAAATGAATTTGAAAGCCAAAATGTCCAATTAAGCCCGCCATGATGGGAGCCAAACCGAACATTAAAGCAATAATGCCTGAACTTAAATATGCGGCTGCCAAATAGGTAAAAAATTGCGATCCAATAAAACTACAGGCACCGGCGATATAACTGTGGACTGAAATTTTGTCTGTTGGTAATTTCACCTTGAGTAATAGCAACAAGCTGAATGCTAAGGGTAACGCAATCAGGAACCTCAATGCTAATGCCCACAGATTATTTAAATCTGAAACACTCCAGACAATCGCTAATGGCGTCGTGGCCCAAATAAGCACCAATAAAATATAGGTTGAAACAATATTGGCTTTAGAATGCATATCAAGCTCGGCTTATTGGGCAGTTTTACGTTTTTGTTTTTGGATGGTTTGATCGAGTGAGCTAGAAAATTCACGTTTATCACGTTCAGAAATTGGCGGTGGCCCACCTGTGTTGACTCCTGCTCCGCGTAATGAATCCATAAAATCGCGCAAATGCAGACGCGCTTTGACATTCGCCGTGGTATATACCTCACCGCGTGGATGAATCGCAATACCACCCTTTTCAATCACTAGCGCTGCAAGTGGAATGTCTTGAGTCATCACAATATCATGCTCTTTCATGCGATCTATGATTTCTTTATCAGCGGCATCTGCCCCACTCATTACCTGAATAGAATTGATTCGAACTGAAGGCGTGATGCCTACATTTTGATTGGCGACAAAAGTGACTTCTAACTGATAACGGTCTGAAGCACGAATAATGACTTCACGTAGAATTTTAGGTAATGCATCGGCATCGACCCAAAGTTTAAATGGCAGCACAAAGCATCCATAGCAAAAAAATATTAAAATCTAGTTTAACAAATTGTTTAACAAATTCGTGTGACAAAATGATGGATAAATCCATTTAGTGAATTGCTCACTGTGAAGCTGAATAAGATAAACTCATTTTTAAGCTTCTTTTCTATTTCCAGAGCTTTCTTTCACTGGATATTTAACCCATTTCTCATCATTTGATGGTTAAATTTAGTCAAATGACTTGAAATTTCAAAATAACCCTCGATTTAATATACAAATATAACCCAACATCAATTGTGAATATGAAAAATCAAAATAGACCAGAAATTATCACCATTGAAGATCAAAACTTTGGCAGCCATGTCGAACACTGGAATTTACTGACAGACCATCCAACTACAGATGTGCCGAAGTGGCTTGGTTTGGCGTTAAATGCACCCATTATGCCTATGGGTTTATGTGCCGAAGAATGTGACATGGACGAAACAGTATGGCTAATTCAAGGACCCAAAAAAGCAGCAGTGCAATTAAATCAAGTTATTGCAGTTGAAAATAACAAGCCACAAGCTGTGAAAACTGCATTTCCAAGTTTCGAAGGCCCCTATAAAGTTGATGCCATAATTGAACGAATCATTAGCTGTAAATCAAATACACAGGCTGTTTTACGCTTAAACTTGGGTGACAATACCATTGTTTATGCTTTTGATACGCTCTATAGCGTTAACCATGCACACTATGAAAAAGGTCAAAATTATCTGGCCCAGTTAAATGCTTGGGCTTATGAACTGGAAGCGGTTTCGGACCATGAACAATTGGTAGTCGATGATCCTGCTTCAATCAAGCATCACCGTGCTTTAAACGATATTTTAGCAGCCAATGACGGCATTGCACCACCAAATTTACAAGAACAGATTGATGCTTGGGAACCTAAATCGGAAGATGACAAAGAACCTGTGACGGTCGATTTTTCCAAAATGGTCGCCTATCTTTATGGCGAAAATATGGGACAGGAAGATGAAGCCTGGTTCCAAGGTAATATTGTCGGTAAAACCTCAATGTCCTTTATGGATCAGGACTACACTCTTTATGATGTGGCCTTAATTCATGATGAAAATCAGGAAGCCACTTTAATCCGTATTGCAACCAAGAACGCGGCCGATAAAGATTTTCAGATTGGTCAATTTATTCGAGGCAATCTGTGGATTCAAGTGAATATTTATTCTAAAAAATAATTAGTTCTAAACAGCAGCTTAATATTGTGATGATTACCCTTACGATTTAGCTGCTGTTTTTATATGAGTTTCTTATTATTTCATTGCAAATTAATTTTAGGTTTACCCACAGTCCAATATTATATTTAACCTTTTTGAATTCAATTTAAAGCATACTTATCTACAATTTAAATTCAAATTTTTATATTTGAAAAAATACGCTCCCGATTATATTTTAGTGATTAATTCCTAGACTTTTATCCCCCTCTTGTCTTGGTTGATAAGAAGTGAGAAATAAATGAGATATTTATGTCGATAAAATAAATATTTTAATTACATATTTTTATTTAGTACTTTATTTAATCAAATTTTTATGCTAAAAATGCAAATTACAAATAGGAATTAACGATAAATAAATCGGAATAGAGCTTTCCATGAAAATCGTGCAAGAAGAAAATATACAACAAGTTGAACATCAACTTGAAAAACGTTTCCAGTTAGACTCTACTTCATGTCTATTTTTTATGTTAGGCATGTTTATGTCTGCCTATATTTTGCATCACTTTATTCTTTAAGCTTATTTTAATATCTGACTTTCAACAGACGTGTTTCAACAACAAAAAATTAATCAATAAAAAGCCCATCATGTGACGGGCTTTTTTAACTTTAGGGCTTAAGCATTGCGTTTTGCAAAGTCATCCATAAAGTTCACTAAAGCTTGTACACCTTCTAAAGGTACGGCGTTATAAATACTTGCCCGCATCCCCCCAACTGAACGGTGACCTGCCAAATTAAGAAGATGATTTTGTTCAGCCTCTTTCAAGAACAATTTATCTAGATCAGCATTTGCCAAAGTGAATGGCACATTCATGATGGAACGGTTTTGTTCTGCAATAGGGTTTGCATAAAAATCGCTTGAATCAATATAGCCATAAAGCAATTTAGCTTTCTCCAGATTTACTTTATGCATGGCATCTACTCCGCCATTTTCAAGTAACCATTCAAATACCAAACCAGACAAATACCAAGCATAGGTTGATGGCGTGTTGACCATAGAATCATTCTTCGCTTGCGCTGAATACTTCAAGATACTTGGGGTTTCAGCTTTCGCTTGATCAAGCAAGTCTTCACGAATAATCACTAGAGTTAAGCCAGCAGGACCAATATTCTTTTGCGCGCCTGCATAGATTAAACCAAATTTAGACACATCAATCGGAGCAGAAAGAATGCTTGAAGATAAATCAGATACCAATGGTGCCTTTACTTCAGGAATACCTGAAAACTGAAGACCGCCGATGGTTTCGTTATCTGCATAATGCACATAAGCCGCATCGTCAGATAAGTTCCACTGGCTTTGATCCGTAATCGCTAATTTACCATTAATAGTTGTGCCCGCTTCAACGACATTGATCTCGCCATAGCGTTGTGCTTCTTTAAGCGCTTTTTCAGACCAGATTCCGGTATGGATATAATCTGCTTTATTATTTTTGCCTAAAAGGTTTAAAGGAATTGCAGAAAATTGAAGTGAAGCACCGCCTTGCAAGAACAACACTTTATAGTTCTCTGGAATGTTCATCAATTTGCGTAAATCAGCTTCTGCTTTTTCTGCCACAGCCACATAGTCACTACTACGGTGACTCATTTCCATGATCGAAAGACCTTTGCCATGCCAGTCGAGCATTTCAGCTTGGGCTTTTTCTAAAACGGCAGTCGGTAATGCAGCAGGACCAGCACAGAAATTGTACGCGCGCATGATTTTTCCTTTCAAAGTGAAACACAATAAAATAACGGCATTTAACCACAGATAGCCTGTGCTTGCAGTAAATTATCCTGAAAATATTTCAATGCTATCGGACATTTAAAGTCAAAAGTTCAATAAAGAGCTGTTGTTCTTTTCGTTTTAATGATCTTAATAAATACTTCACCCACGATTAAATGCCTGACTCTACGAACAATTAAAGCTGGACTCAGAATCACGACATAAATAAATGTAGCTAAAAATTAAATTAATCTTCTTGGCAATTTAAAGATTTCTAAAGGATAACTTTACGCGTCACCACTTAACCAGTCGAGCATGTAACCCAATTGCATCATCTTCAAATTGGCTCATCCAACCTGCTGCCCATGACCAGTTTACAAATGCTTGATTAATCCAAGTCGATTTGCATGTTTTATTAAGATTTCAAGATACTGATAATGTATAGAGGACTTGAAGGACTTTACTAAAAGCACTAAGACGAGAAATCAATTCAAAGCGCTCTATTTTGTCTATATTTAGATTTCTTTTTATGCGATAACTATATTTTTTATCGCAGTATTGTGAAAAACCATTCTGATCTGAAAAATAAATAGTGCTTAATATACAAATGCATATTAAACAATACAGTTACTAACGATAAAGACATCTTATTTTCAAGCGATGTATAATTTGTTACAACAATGTTGAGAGCTGAATCGATGTTACTGAATTTGACATGGGCACAAAAAAATATAGACCAGACCATCAAAATACTGATTAAAATTACTTTATTGTCTAGTTCGACTTTTTATACAACAACAGTATTGGCTCAAAATATTAGTTATGCACAAGCTGAACAATCGGTTTTAACGGATTCATATAGCACTCAAGCCAATCTAGCCTTACAACAGGCTTCAAAACTTGAAGCAGAAGCAGTAAAAGGTTTAGGGCTGCCACGGGTCGATTTAAATGTACGGGCTTATGCATTTCATAATGAAGTGGATATTCCGCTCGATTCATTTAAAAACAATCTGGAACAAACGCTCTCTCAAGGCATCAATGATCGTATTAATCAAGAAAACCTTCCTTCAGGAATAGCTGATCCTTTAAAACAAGGTCTTAATCAAACCATTCATAGCGGCGTGGGTCTATTTCCCGATTCAGCCAATGTGATTTTGGAAGATCAGGTGATCCGCCCTACAGTTTCAGTATTGATGCCGCTTTATACCGGTGGAATGACTTCCAGCGCTAAGGAAGTGGCCAGTATTAAAGCACAGCGCAGCCAGCTTAATACTCAGCAACAACAAGACATACAACGCTTTGAACTGATTCAGGCTTACTTCAATGCACAACTGCAAAAACAATTACTCGATTCAAGCCGTTTCAATTTTGATGCCATGCAAACCCACTATAACAATGCGCTAAAACTGGAAAATCAAGGTTTTATTAGCAAAGGTCAGCGCATGCAGTTTGAAGTGGCAAAAAACAATGCTGAACGCAGCTATCAAAATGCAGAAGCCAGTCTCAGATCGAGTCTTTTTCAACTGAATAATTTGTTGCAAAGCAGCCAGATTACGGAGCTCAGCACCCCTCTCTTTGTAAATTCTATAAAAAGCCAATCATTAAGTACCTTGCTGAAAACTTATCAGGATCAATCTTCATTAATTCGTAAAATGCAAATGGATACCCAACTGGCCAATGCCAATGTCAAAGCCCAAAATGCAGCGAAAAAGCCCAATCTTTTTGCCTTTGGGGAATACAGCCTGGATGAAAAGCAAAACTGGATTGTCGGTGTAGTCGCACGCTACAACCTGTTTTCAGGGGTCGATAAAAATAAAAATATTCAGGCTGCCGAATTACAGCGCTATGCTTCTGAATTGATGACGGAACGCAGCAAGCAGGAAATTGAAAATATTATTTATAAATCGTATAGCGAAGTGACTACCGCACAGCAAAGTCATCAGTTGCTACAGCAAAACATGAAAGCTGCTCAAGAAAGCCTGCGTATTCAAACCCTGTCTTTTAAAGAAGATATGGGCACGGCTACCCAAGTCATTGATGCACAAAATACTTTGAGCGGTTTAAAAAGTGAAATGGCGCTAAATGCTTATAAGTATGTGATGTCACTTGCAACTTTATTACAAAGTCATGGCTCAATTAATCAATTCCAAAGCTATGTCAATCAAGCTCAAACTTACTATATCCGTTAATTTTTGCCGGGGAAAAATATGAATCAAGATGTAGAAAACACCTCATCGGACGGAAGCTCTACAGATACCTCAGCTCAAAGCAGTAACGCAGATACGCAAAAAACTGTCGAACAGCAAAGCCATGTAGATCATGAATTTTTCAGTTATTCAGAACAAGCTCCGACCAGTGAAGATCCTACCTTAAATACAAAAAAGTCAGCGGTGATTAAAGTTGTCGGCATCACCATTCTGATTCTACTATTCGGCTTAATTGCTTTCGGTTTATGGAAAAGCTATCAACCGCAACAAGTTGAACTGCAAGGTCGGGTTGAAGCGGAAACCATTCATGTCAGTACCAAAGTGCCGAGCCGTATTGAAGAGGTTTATGTGCATGATGGCGATAAAGTTAAAAAGGGCCAGCAACTGGTACGTTTATTCAGCCCTGAAATTGAAGCAAAAAAACAGCAAGCTCTGGCTTCTTTGCAATCTGCTTTAGCGCTGCAATCAACAGCCGACCGTGGTTCACAACAGGAAAATATTGACACATTGCATGCCAACTGGCAAAGCCTGAAAGCGCAACAGGCGTTGGCTCAAACCACATATCAACGTGGAGCAACTTTGTTTAAAGAAGGTGTGATTTCCCGGCAGCGTCGTGATGAAATGCAGGCCGCAGCGGTTTCAGCCAGTCAAATGACTGAAGCAGCCTATCAACAATACATACGTGCAAAACGTGGCAGCACACCTGAACAAAAATCTTCAGCCAATGCCCAGGTCGATATTGCCAAAGCGGCAGTTAACGAGGCCAATGCCTTGGAAGCTGAAACCCAATTGCTTTCCCCAATTAATGGCACCGTATCTAAAACCTACGGCAAAGCCTCTGAATTGGTGGCGATGGGTGTGCCTGTCGTCAGCATTATTCAGGATGATGATTTATGGATCAGTGTGAATGTCCGTGAAGACCTATATGCCCAAATTTATAAAAGCAAAACCATAGACGGTTTTATTCCGGCCTTAAATCAAACTGCCACTTTTAAAATTAAAAACATAGATGCGGAAGGTGAATTTGCCACCATTAAAACCACGCGCCAAACCGGTGGATATGACATTCGCAGCTTTAAAGTTCATTTAACTCCGGTACAACCAATTGCAGATTTAAAAGTGGGCATGAGTGTGCTGTTTAAAATTAAAGAGTCAAAATAATGTGGTCTGGCATGCTGCGTGAACTGCGCTATTTACTGAACAATAGATGGGACTTGTGCTTAGTCACACTGGCCCCTTTATGTATGATCGTGTTGTTTAGCAGTATGTTTTCTCAAGGAAAGCCAGAACATTTACCGATTGCAATCATTGACCAAGATCAAAGTGAACTCAGCCGAAATATTGAAAAATATGTCAGTCATAATACCGCTTTAGAAGTTGCAGTCGTTTCGCAAAGCCCCGATGACATCGAAAAGCTACTCAATCAAACTAAAATTTGGGGCTATATTTCTATTCCGGCTGGGGCTGAACAACGACTGGTTCAAGCCAAAGATGCCGAAATCAGTATTGCCTTCAATCAAAGCTATTTTAGTGTTGGGAATTCAATTTCCTCTGCGATGCTGGTTAGTACCGTACAGGCAATGACCGATTTTACCGGACACAATTATCTGGAAAATAAAATTCCTTATCTGGCTGCCCCAACACCCCATGTCAAGATATCCCCTTTATATAATCCGGGGTTAAGTTACGAGTTCTACCTTGAACCATTTATGATTCCTGCAATTTTGCATTTATTGCTGTGTTGCTGTGTGGCTTTTGCAGTTGGACAAGAGCTGAAATTAAACACCACCGGACAATGGCTCAACCAGTCCAGTATTTTCAAGGCATTGTTATCCAAAAATTTAACCTATGTGCTGATTTTTACCGCATGGACATGGGCATGGATGTTCTGGCTGATTGAAATCCGTGGCTGGTTTGTTGCAGGTCAGTTATGGCTCATTCTACTCGGACAGTTTCTCTTTTATACTGCTTATGCATTTATGAGTAGTACGGTAGTTTTAGCCACGCGTGACTTAGCCAAATCTTTCGGTTTCATTGCAGTATATGGTGGCTCTTCCCTAAGTTTTGCCGGAGTCACTTTACCTTTAAACAATGCGCCACTGTTTACTCAATTCTGGGCCAATATTATTCCTTACACTCCTTATGCAAAATTACAAACGCAACAATGGGTGATTGGCAGTCCTGTATCTATTTCTTTATTACCGCTTGCAGTATTAGCTATTTATTGTCTGTTCTATTTTGGTACTGCCTATTTCTTCCTCAGTAAATATTTAAAGGGAGTTAAAGCATGAAAAATAGCACCAAAGACTTCCTATACTTTTATTTCAAAACCTTTAAAGATATTGTGCGTAATAGCTCGATCTTTACCACCTTGGTTTTATCGGTCATTTTGTATAGCTTCTTCTATCCCACCGCCTATAAAGCCGAACATGCCGAGTCCTTACCAATTGTGATTGTGGATGAGGAACAAAGTCTGATCACATCAAAAATCATTGGCGAAGTTTCGAAAAGCCCGAATGTGAAAATCAAGGCCGTCACAGGTAATTTTGCTGAAGCGGAAATGATAGTGAAAACCCAGCAAGCAGATGGTATTTTGCTTTTGCCAGAAAATTTATCCAACAGTGTTCGTCGTGGAGAAGTCGGAGGCGTTGGCTTATATTTAAGCACAGCCTATTTTTTAAGAACCAAACAGATTGGTTTGGGGCTTGCTACTTCCATCGAAAATGCGATTGCGGAACAGGTGCAAAAATTTGGTAATATTTCGCATTTCACCCCTGCGCTTTCCGTACATCAAATTCCCTTATTCAACACTATGTCCGGTTATGGCAGTTATATTTTCCCCGCCATTGCCCCCTTAATTATTCATCAGACCATTGTTTTAGGTTTAAGTATGCTGATTGCAGGCTATCGACTGCAAAACTGGCGACCCAGCAAGACTGAATTTTTTGCGATCTTTAGTGCCATTTTAACTATTGGCTGCTTGGGTTGTTTCTATTTATTTGGTTTTACTTTTTGGCTTTATGATTATCCACATGGTGGAAATTTCTTCGGTATGCTGATTGGCGTACTCATTTTTATCAGTTGCGTAATTGGTCTAACCATGCTGATTGCATCATATTTTGATATACCGGAACGCGCAGGCCATGTAATTGTCTTTACGTCTATTCCGCTGTTTTTACTCTCAGGCACAGCATGGCCACATTCAGCCATGCCCGAGTGGATGCAATGGCTCGGAAATATTTTACCCTCAACCCAAGGTATTCAAATGTTTATTCAGTTGAACCAAATGGGTGTGCCTTTAAATATCGTGATTCCTAAACTGATTTATCTGGCGACCGTTGCAGCCATATTATTGGCTTGGGGATATTTCCGACTGACTTATGCCCATAAAAAATCATGATCTAGCGCTATATTGCATAAGATTAGTAAATAAAACTTAACAAATAGATCGAATTTCCAACTTAAACTGAAAGTTTTTTAGCCTATTGAGCGAATTGTGAAGAAAAAATGTTAGATTGCATGCGGCAATCAATGCAAAATAGCCCTTTATTCATATTCCATGAATATTTTTTATATGATTCATTCCCATGCTCCTACTAACATGTCTTTAGGATGTTGACAGGGTTATTACAGCATTTTTTTCTTTAAATATTTAATTTTAAGGGCTTAGCATGAAGAAGATTAAGATTAGTCTTGCTTGGCAAATCGTTATTGCGCTCATTTTAGGTGTGCTTGTAGGCTCTTTTCTACACTATTCTCCCGAATATCGTGAAACTCTGGTTAATAATCTGCTGAGTCCTTTGGGTTCAATCTTTATTAATTTGATTAAAATGATTGTCATTCCACTTGTAGTTTCAATGCTGATTTTAGGTATTGCCAATGCAAGTCATGGTCAAAATGTAGGTAAGCTCGGTTTCAAAACAATTGTTTATTTTGAAATTATTACCACAGTTGCAATTATTGTTGGTCTCGTTGCAGCAAATGTGTTCCAGCCGGGTGCCGGGATTGATATGTCGAGTTTGACACAAACTGATATTTCTCAATATCAGCAAACCACACAAGAAGTGAGTAGCCATTCTCATGGTCTGGTTAATACCATTTTATCTTTAATTCCTTCCAATATTTTTGGATCACTGACTGATGGGCATATGCTGCCAATCATTTTCTTCTCTGTGATCTTCGGTATTGGTTTGGGGTCGTTGGCTAAAGAGACCAGAAAACCACTGATTGATGTGTTGCATGCAGTTTCTGAAACCATGTTCAAAGTGACGCATATGATTATGCTGTTTGCACCTTTTGGTGTATTTGGCCTAATTTCGGTAACCGTTGCAAACTTTGGTTTTAGCTCTCTTCTTCCATTAGTGAAGTTGGCTGTTTTGGTTTATGGTGCTATTTTCTTCTTCATCTTTGTCATTTTAGGACTTGTTGCTAAATTCTGTGGTTTCAGCATTTGGGAAATTATTAAAATTCTAAAAGATGAACTGATTCTGTCCTATTCCACTGCCAGTTCTGAAACGGTCTTACCGCGTATCATGGAAAAAATGGAAGCGTACGGTGCACCTAAGTCGATTACCAGTTTCGTGATTCCAATCGGTTATTCATTTAACCTGGATGGTTCGACCTTATATCAAAGTATTGCGGCTATCTTTATTGCGCAACTTTACGGTATTGACTTGAGTATGACTCAGCAAATCATTTTGGTTCTTACCTTAATGATTACTTCTAAAGGGATTGCCGGTGTTCCAGGCGTGTCTTTCGTGGTGCTGTTGGCGACATTGGGTAGTGTTGGCATTCCACTTGAAGGTTTGGCATTTATTGCCGGTATTGACCGTATTTTAGATATGGCACGTACTGTTTTAAATGTGATTGGTAACTCGTTGGCTGTTCTTGTGATCAGTAAATGGGAAGGTCAATTCGATGCTGAAAAACAAAAAGATTATCAGATTGAAATGAAACAGGCTGCCTAATTCATAAAAATCAAAAAAGGAAGCTTCGGCTTCCTTTTTTGATGATTTAATTAACATAATTAAAATTAATATTTATCAGTTCTTTAAAATAGCAACATTAGAATACACTATACGACACAACATGACGTGATCATTAAATAACCACTCTTAATTAATTGTATTTGATGATATTTTAATCAGATTTATTTAATTTAAGAGTATATAAGTAATGACGACATTTCTTGAAAATTTTAATATTCCTATTGGTGCTAATGATATTGACTTTTTTGACCCGATACTTGAAAAAGACACTCCCTTTTACATTGATAGTTACTATTTAACTTGGTCAACAAATAAGTATGTTCAAACAGCATTAGAAACTCAAAAAGTTTTTATGAGTGAATTAATGCAAGCACTCAAAGATAAGGATGAAAATAAAGCCACGGAATTATGTTCTCACTTTCCTGAACCTAAATTTACAGGATTAGGAGTTTCAAAAGATAGTGTCAACGGAAGAGGCTCTAAAGACATTAAAGTTGAGAAAATTTTAACTTGCCTTAAATCCTCTAAAGCAGTGCAATCTGGTCTTCTAGAAGACCTTGAAGAGCTGATTCTAGTTACTGAGAATATTGGAGCAGATACGATTTCGGACATAACAACCAACATCTGTTTAAAACATTTTGCCGATTACACTAAAGATCAATGTCATAAATTAGGTATTCAAACATCAGAAACTCAAAAAGTTTTCAGCTACTTTTGCTTAGATGAAAAAAATGGAAAAAAACTAAATTAGATTTACCCCATGTTCCTTGGGGTAAAGATAAAATCTTAGGTCCCGTAATCTTAATTCCCTTACAAATCCTAGATAACATAATTAGCTATAATTCAAGTTACCTATTCACTAATATTGCAACTCCCTTGTATAAACAAGAAGCTATTAAAAAATATCCTTCCGCTTCTTTCATCTATTCATTAAAAAGCAATGGTGAAAAACGAGTCAAAGTTAAAGACTTGCGTAAACAACATCCAGAGTACTGTGGTGGCAAGAAAAAAATGGATGAATTAATAGCCAAAAATCCAAAACTTCTCAAGGAATATAAGGAGAAAGTTGCAAAATCTCGATATCTTAAACGTAAAGGAACTAATGACTAACATAAAAAAAAGGACGCTTACGCGTCCTTCTTTTTAAGTCAAAACTTATTCTTCGTCAGAATCTCTTAAATCAGATTCATTTTCAGGTTCATCAGCAATCGTTTCATCCTCAACCAAAGTTTCAGAATCAATCAAAGCTTCAGTGGCAATAACTTCTTCGCCTTCAACTTCTTCAATAAACTCTTCTTCTTCAACAGCTTCAACTGAAACAACACCAACCAAGACTTCTTCATTGCCTAAACGGATTAGACGAACGCCTTGCGCATTACGACCTGTGGTAGCAACTTCTGAAGCACGTGTACGAACCATCGTACCACCATCAGAAATCAACATCAGTTCTTTGCTTTCATCAATGGATACTGCACCGACCAATTCACCGTTACGTTCAGATGTTTTAATTGCAATCACACCTTTACCACCACGTTTTTTGGTTGGGAATTCGCCCACCGGGGTACGTTTACCGTAACCGTTGGCACATGCACACAACACTTCGCCAGTTTCCGGTACAACCACCAGTGATACGATACGGCTGATTAATGCCGAATCTGAAATATCTTCATCATCTGAATCCACCTCAGCTTCCGCATCTTCAAGCAGCGCTGCTGCCCCGATGGTCACGCGCATACCGCGTACACCTTTAGCAGAACGACCCATTGAACGAACATCAGTTTCTGCGAAACGAATTGCTTTACCTTCATTCGAGAACAACATGATTTGCTGTTCGCCATCGGTAATCGCAACACCAATTAAGGTATCGTCGCCATTCAGCTCAATCGCACGTAAACCATTTGAACGAACATTCGAGAACTGTTCAAGCTCTACCCGTTTAATCGTACCGTACTCGGTCGCCATAAACACATAGAAGTTTTTACGAACTGCTTCAGCTTGCTGTGCAAAATCAATAATGATTTCATCGTCCAGATCAGTCGTAGAAAGCTCAAGACCCAATTGTTTCAATTGAATACGTAATGCATCAGACAAGTCATCTGCACCATCTTCAAGCTCGGCTAAGGCAGCTTCAAGTTCAGCAAAATGCGAATTGATGACTTCATTTTCTTGAAGTTTCGCAGCATTGGCTTTTACAAATGCCTGGAAATCGACTAGACGGTCTTTAAACTTCTTCGGTGCATCAATTACAGGCAGAATTGCTGTAATGGTTTCATTGGCATCTAGCGGCAACAAGTTCACCATTGGGCGACCTTTTGCACCACGAGATGCTTGTGGCACTTCGTATACTTTCAGACGATAAACTTTACCGACATTGGTAAAGCATAGAACTGTCGCATGGTTCGATGTCACAATCAGGTGCTGAATGTAATCATCAGTTTTCATTGAAGTTGCAGACTTACCACGACCACCACGACGCTGAGCAGTATAATCAGATAATGGTTGAGTTTTCGCATAACCTGTTTTAGAAACAGTCAGTACCATTTGCTCTTCAGGAATTAAATCTTCACGAGAGAAATCGATACGTGATTCAACAATAGATGTTTTACGTCCATCACCATATTGCTGAATAATAAGTGCCAACTCTTCACGAATGACGTTCATCAACAAATTAAAGTCATTCAAAATGGCAGTATATTCAGCAATTTGCGCTAAAATTTCAGAATATTCAGCATGCAACTTGTCTTGTTCAAGACCGGTTAAGCGATGTAGACGTAATTCCATAATCGCATTGACTTGCGTTGGTGAAAGACGGTAAATACCACCATCAAACCCATACGGCTTAGACAGGTCTTCGCCTTCAATAATTTCAGGACGTACAGAAACTGAACCGGCTTTTTCAAGCAATGCAACCACACCACCAGCAGACCACTCACCCGCTTGTAAACGCTCACGCGCCTCAGCCGGATTGGCAGAAGTTTTGATGGTTTCGATAATGGTATCAATATTTGCCAGAGCAACCGTCAAACCTTCCAAGATATGACCACGTTCACGCGCTTTGCGTAACTCGTACATGGTACGACGTGTGACCACTTCTTGACGGTGACGGATAAACGCTGCAATGATATCTTTTAAGTTCATCAATTTCGGCTGACCGTTGTCCAGGCAGACCATGTTGATGCTAAAAGAGTTTTCAAGTTGAGTGTTCTGGAACAGGTTATTTACAATCACTTCAGCGTTTTCGCCACGCTTCAGGTCAATTGCAATACGCATGCCGTCTTTATCAGACTCGTCACGAAGTTCTGAGATTCCCTCAAGTTTTTTCTCTTTAACCAGTTCAGCAATACGTTCAATGGTTTTTGCTTTATTGACTTGGTAAGGAATTTCAGTAAATACGATGGTGGTACGACCATTCTTCGGATCTTCTTCGAAGTGATATTTACCACGAATATGCAAACGGCCTTTACCGGTACGGTAAGCATCCACAATACCCGATTTGCCGTAAATAATACCGCCTGTAGGGAAATCCGGACCAGAAATATGCTGCATCAAACCTTCGATGCTGATATTAGGATCATTGGCATAAGCTAGGCAGGCATTCACAACTTCAGTCATGTTGTGCGGCGCCATATTGGTCGCCATACCCACCGCAATACCGGTAACACCGTTAATCAATAAGTTGGGTACACGGGTCGGCATAACTTGAGGAATACGCTCAGAACCGTCGTAGTTGTCTTCCCATTCGACTGTATCTTTTTCCAAGTCAGCCAAAAGTTCATGGGTCAACTTACGCATACGTACTTCGGTATAACGCATTGCCGCAGCGCTATCGCCATCCACAGAACCAAAGTTACCCTGACCATCGACCAATTGATAACGCAAGCTAAATTCTTGTGCCATACGAACAATGGTTTCGTAAACAGCGGAGTCACCATGCGGGTGATATTTACCGATTACGTCACCCACCACACGGGCAGACTTTTTATACGCTTTGTTGTAGTCATTGCCTAACTCGTGCATAGCGAAAAGCACACGACGATGCACCGGTTTTAAGCCATCTCGCACGTCTGGTAATGCACGAGAAACAATAACACTCATGGCATAGTCGAGATATGAGCTTTTGAGTTCATCCTCAATGGCAATCGGTCGGATTTCCGATAGGCTCATGCATACTCCTTATTACAAACAGTATTTGGAACTGCTCGTTTTATATAATCAATCTAGCAAAAAATTAACTCAAAACAAGCTGAGTTAAAGTCTAAATACAGCCGTAAATTATAGCATAAATTCTGTTGTTTTTGTCTCTTATCAAGCCTCTTAATCTTGTTAATTTTCTTGAATTTATCGTTTATTTTTTAATCTTTTTTATTTGTCTGATTTTTATGTGAATTAGTTCATTTTTTCGTACTGTTTAATTTAAATCAAGACAGTCCATTAGTCCCTTATTTTGTGCTCTTTCAGGGTTCTTTCTACTCATCTATCCTCATGGAAAATTAATGATGAGTCACCTATCAATACATCCCTTTCATTACATTGGAATAGCATAAGTTTAAAGGTAGACTTATTTCTTAAATATTTTACTTTCTTTATTTTTATCTTAATGAGAGAAATTAAATGGGTTGAAGAAAGAGCTCGGTAGTTTTGAAAATAATAATTTTTGCTTAATCATTCATGATTTAGTTTAAGCCCCCAGTCGACTTAATCACCCATGATTTTGTTGAAAATTTTAATAATAAAAAACGCCCTTGGAAGCCAAGAGCGTTTTTTTGAACGTAACTCAGGAATTAGATTTTAGAAACCAATTCAGGAATTACCGCGTTCAAGTCACCGACTAACCAGTAATCCGCAA
>NZ_JBYMDJ010000006.1:0-223490 GCF_057766365.1 Acinetobacter sp. GG23 | reverse complement strand
TATAAAACAGATGCACTCATCAGCCAGAAAGTCAAAATAATTGGAGTTTTGCCGGGCAATTCCCACAGCCCGATTGTTTATCCACTGGCTTTGACCAAACAGGGTGCAAAAAATAAAGAAGCCCTACAATTTGAACAGTTCATAAAAAGCAGTTACCCAGCTAAAAGCATTTTCCAGCAATATGGCTTTAAGCTGAAATCCTAGGCAGATGCAACAGGAGACAGCGAACCCATGTTCAGTCCCGAAGAACTGAGTGCCTTATATCTTTCGGCAAAAGTCGCCTTATGGGCAACGGTCACGAGTCTGCCTCTTGCTATAGCTATGGGCTGGTATTTGGCGCGTTATGAATTCCGGCTGAAGTTTCTGGTCGAAGCGTGTTTACAATTGCCGATGGTCTTGCCGCCTGTGGTTTTGGGTTATTTGCTTTTGGTTCTGTTTGGCAATAAAGGCTGGATCGGACAATATCTGAATGCAATGGGGATTGAACTGGCATTTAACTGGAAGGGGGCAGTACTGGCTTCGATGATTGTGGCGTTTCCATTGATGGTGCAGCCGATTCGCCTGTCTTTTCAATTGATTAATCGGCAATTGGAACAGGTGGCCGGTTCATTGGGAGCAAGTCCGTTCAGGGTATTTTGCAGTATTAGCCTGCCTTTGGCGATTCCCGGAATTGTGATTGGCAGTATTTTATGTTTTAGCCGAAGTCTGGGTGAGTTCGGTGCCACCATTACTTTTGTGGGAAATATTCCTGATGAAACCCGCACCATTCCTATTGCGATTTATTCATTTCTGCAACAGCCGGATGGTGAAAACATGGCAATGCGTCTGGTTGCCTTGTCCTTGGTTTTGGCATTTTCAGCTCTGATTGCCAATTATTTTATTTTGCAAAAGTATCAACGTAAATTGGGAGGCTGATATGTTGAAATGTGATTTTCAATATCAACAGGCTGATTTTTTATTAAAGATCAAACTAGAAGTGCAGCAAACGTTATTAGGCATCGTCGGGGCATCAGGAAGTGGTAAAAGTACATTTCTAAAAAACATTGTTGGGCTGTTGCAACCTCAGCAGGGTTCCATCCAGTTTAATCAGCGTATTTTAGTAGACACAGAGCAAAAAATTTATGTACCGATGCATCAACGTAAAATTGCTTTAGTTTTCCAGAATGCCTTGCTGTTCCCACACATGAATGTACAGCAGAATCTACGTTATGCAGAAAAATTAGTAGCCAACTTGGAAGGAAAATTTCAGTTTGAAGAAGTGCTGGAATTACTGGAATTACGACCCCTGATTCAGCGTAAAGCACATCAACTTTCAGGCGGGGAAGCACAGCGTGTGGCGATTGGCCGTGCCTTATTATCTTCACCGAATTTATTGTTACTGGATGAGCCTTTAACCGGATTGGATAGCAAACTAAAACAGCAGATTTTACCGTTTTTAAAACGGATGAAAGATGAGCTGGATTTGCCGATGATTTATGTGACTCATCATCTGCAGGAACTGGAATATTTAGAGGCAGATATTGTGCAGTTAAATCAAGGGCAACTACAGAATAAGTAAAATCCAATATCTAAGCGGTCATCTTACTTCATTCAATAAAAAATAAAATAGCCTAAGCATTTTAAATCCTAAGATACTCAAGCTATCGCCATAAAAATTAAAATAAATTATTCAGGTTTTTGATATTCATTAATGACTTCAAGTGCGGCACGAAAGGCTTCTTGGGTTGCGGGCGCGCCACAGTAGGGCAAGCTGTGAAGCAATACTTCCTGAATTTCTTCTACCGTCGCCCCGTTATTGAGTGCACCACGGACATGACCCTTAAGCTCAGTTGGGCTTTTTTGTGCAGTTAAAAATGCAATGGTAATGAGTGAGCGGTACTTACGTGGCAATACGCCTTCACGTTGCCAGGTTGAGCCCCAGGCATGTTCATTTATCCAGTCCTGCAAGGGTTGAGTAAAGGGCACAGTATTGTCTTGCGCACGTTTTACGAAAGATTCGCCCATGACTTCGGTACGAACTTTTAAGCCATTTTCAAAATCTTGTTGTGACATATTTTTTTGCTCTTTCAAGGTCTATAAAAAAGAAGTGATCAAAGTTTATTCCCTAATCACGTTCATGCGTATAGTTTTATGGTCGTAGCTCAATTGGAATTTTAATTACTTTCCTACGACGTGTATTTTAATGAATTATTGAGTATTCAAATACATAAAAGCAGCCGAAGCTGCTCTAATTTTCACCTGACTATTTTTAAATATTAAGCTGCATTTAATTCAGTGGTGATCAGTTCCACACCTGTGGCTGCCTGAATCTGTTCAAGCGTGACATCTGTTGCCAGTTCAATCAGTTTGATGCCATCAGCCGTAATATCCATCACGCCTAAATCGCTAATCACCCGGTTGACCACACCTTTTCCGGTTAAAGGCAGGGTACACTGATTGACGATTTTCGGGCTGCCGTCTTTGGCATTCTGTTCCATCAGCACCACTACTTTTTGTACCCCAGCAACCAGATCCATGGCACCGCCCATACCTTTGACTTTTTTACCCGGAATCATCCAGTTGGCCAAATCACCCGTTTCTGATACTTCCATCGCGCCTAAAATCGCGATATTGACATGACCGCCCCGGATCATGGCAAAGGATTCTGAACTCGAAAAAAATGCTGCGCCGGGGCGAGCCGTTACGGTTTGTTTACCGGCATTAATCAGGTCGGCATCGACTGTTTCCGCTGTGGGAAATTCATCAATGCCCAATAAGCCATTTTCTGACTGTAACCAGACATTGATGCCTTCAGGAATATAGTTGGCAACCAGAGTCGGCAAGCCAATCCCTAAATTTACGTAGAAGCCATCTTCAAGCTCAAGCGCAGCGCGCTGTGCCATTTCATTGCGTGTCCAAGCCATGATTTAAGCCTCCACTTTTAAAGTCATTTGTTCAATGCGCTTTTCAGGCGTTGCATTGACGACGATACGGTTGACGTAAATACCTGGTAGATGGATATCATCAGGATCGATCTCTCCAATTTCAACCAGTTGTTCAACCTCAACTACAGTGAACTTACCTGCAATAGCACATTCAGGATTGAAGTTGCGTGCAGTTTTACGGAATACCAAATTGCCGGCCTTGTCTGCTTTATAGGCTTTCACCAAAGCCACCTCAGCAGTCAGGGTGTTTTCCAAGATGTATTCTTTGCCATTAAAAAAACGACTTTCTTTACCTTCAGCAATTGATGTACCAACACCAGTTTGAGTGAAGAATGCGGGAATACCTGCACCGCCAGAACGTAATTTTTCAGCCAGGGTACCTTGGGGAGTGAGTTCGACTTCAAGTTCACCATTTAAATATTGACGTTCAAATTCCTTGTTTTCACCGACATAGGATGAAATCATTTTTTTGATTTGTTTGGTTTGCAATAATTTGCCCAAACCAAAATCATCCACGCCAGCATTGTTGGAAATACAGGTTAAACCTTTCACTCCGGTTTGTTTTAATGCATCAATCAATGCTTCAGGAATACCGCATAACCCAAAACCGCCTACGGCTAAAGTTTGGTGATCTGCGACAATACCGGCTAATGCTTCTTGTGCACTGGCAACGACTTTATTCATGACTCAATCTTCCCCTGATTTTTTAGATCAATCGCCTAGTTTTTTTTAGATCAATGATTAGGAATCCACTTTTGTAAGAGCAGTGGCTTCGTCCAGTTCATCTGCATGCAAGAAATGGGTATGATGGGGTGCACGTTTACTTCGGCTCCACTGTTCCAGCATGTCATATTTCATTTCTTCCGTGATCATGGCGATTTTTGCCGGTGCTTTTTCATCGTCATACGCCAACTCCAGACGGTGACCATTTGGATCGAAGAAGTAGATTGAATGGAAAATACCGTGATTGGTGATGCCCAATACATTGTTGCCATTGGCTTCTAGATGTTCTTTTGCCTCAAGCAGTGCTGCACGGTCTTTTACTTTTAATGCAATGTGCTGTACCCATTTTGGCGTGTTTTCATCACGGCCCATTTCCGGTTGGGTCGGCAATTCAAAGAAGGCCAAAACGTTGCCATTACCGGCATCTAAAAATAAATGCATGTAGGGGTCAAAGGCTTTGGTTGAAGGGACATAGTCTTCAGCAAAGGCTAAAATGAAGTCCATATTGAGGTTCTTTTTGTACCATTCCACGGTTTCTTTGGCATCTTTACAGCGGTAAGCCACGTGGTGAATTTTTTCGATTTGAATCGCCATATAAATATCCTTATTTAAAATTTAAGCTGCATCAGCTTGCGCTTCAGGCGCAGCGTTCTGGAATGCAGAGAGCGTATTACAGTGCTGGTAAATCGCAGCAATTTTAGGGTAGGCTGCTAAATCAATATTGAAACGTAATGCGTTATACACTTGTGGCACCAAGCAGCAATCTGCAAAAGTGGCTGTTTCGCCAAAGCAGAATTTGCCATTTGAATCTTTAAGCTGGACTTCTAATCCGGCAAAACCGGTTTCAACCCAATGCTTGTACCAAGTAGATTTCTGTTCATCCGACACTGTTAAAACGTGGGATAAATATTGCAAAACCCGTAAGTTGTTGAGTGGATGAATATCGCAGGCAATGCTTTGGCTAAAGGCGCGGATCAAGGCACGTTGTTCAATGTCCTGCGGCAATAAGGCTGTTTCTGGATGCTGTTCTTCTAGATATTCCAAAATGCTTAAAGATTGGGTCAGGATGAAGCCACCTTCATGTGCATCCTCAACCCAAGCAGGTACAAGTTCACTCGGATTAATCTGACGGTATTCAGCGCTGTGCTGCTCACCGCCATTTTTAAGCAAATGCACAGGGATAACTTCAGTTTCCAGACTTTTTAAGTTCAAGGCAATCCGTACACGGTATGCCGCAGAACTTCGAAAGTAGCTATACAGTTTCACTGAGTTGCTCCTCGGCAGTATCGGCAGCGAAGTCAAATTCAACCGCAGGCAGCACGGTACCAGACACTTCACCGAAACCGATGCGTAAGCCATCTTTTTCACAGTAGCCTTTCATGGTCAATGTGTCGCCATCTTGTATAAAACTGCGCTGTTCGCCATTGGAAAGGGTCAGTGGCTTAGTCGCATTCCAGGTAATTTCCAGTAAAGAGCCATAAGAGTCAGGTGTAGGACCAGAAATCGTACCTGAACCCATCAAGTCACCGACTTGGACATTACAGCCAGCAATGGTGTGATGGGTTAACTGTTGAGACATCGACCAGTACATATATTTGAAATTGGTTTGGCTGATCACGTCAGCTTTTTCGCTACCTTCAGCCTGAATTTCTACAGATAGGTTAATGTCATAACTGTTGTTTAAATGATCTTCACACAAGTAGGCGAGAGGCTTTGGTTCCTGGACAGGTGAGCTGGTTTTAAATGGCTCAAGTGCTTCCATGGTCACAATCCATGGCGAAATTGAAGATGCAAAAGTTTTTGCATTGAATGGGCCTAAAGGTACGTATTCCCATTGTTGTAAATCGCGTGCCGACCAGTCATTAAATAACACCATGCCAAAAATATGATCCCAGGCATTTTCAATGGAGATGGGTTCACCGAGTTTATTGGGCTTACCCACAATGAAACCGGTTTCAAGTTCGAAATCGAGTTTGCGACAAGCCGAGAATACTGGACGATCACTATTTGCAAGTTTGATCTGACCGGATGGACGCACTATATTTGTACCACTCACGATCACAGAGCTGGCACGACCGTTATAACCTACAGGTAATTCTGACCAGTTGGCCAAGAGTGCATTTTTAGGATCACGGAACATGCAACCGACGTTGGTGGCGTGTTCTTTCGATGAATAGAAATCGGTATAGCCTGGAACATGGACTGGTAAATGCAGCGTTACATCTGCTTGTTTAAAGAAAGCTTGCTTACGTAATGCTTCATTATCACGTAATGTTGCATTCTCTGCAGATAAAATATCTTGAAGTTCTGCACGAACCTTAGACCAATTGGTTTTTCCGGATTCAATGAACTTGTTCAATGTCGATTGATTGAAATAAGTTTCGTCTGGATTGATTTTCAAGAAGCCATTCGCCTCAAGAGCAGCAAGATCGACCACCCACTCGCCTAATGCGACACCCACACGACGTTCGCCTTCAGCTGATTCACTAAATACACCAAAAGGTAAGTTCTGGATGGGGAAATCCGAATCCTGTGCGACCTCAATAAATGATTTTAATTGACCTGTCATGTAAACGTTCCTTGTATTGAAAGGGAGTAATGTCCGGATATTGCTTTACTCATCGAGTTTTAAAAATTATCCACCTAACCCAGACTTGGGTTTTGAATGCTTTAATTTTATTTTTCATTTAAAAAACAAATGATTAATGAAATTAAAAAAACTTATATAACGTATTGCTAAGCTGTCTTGATTTTTGCTATTCCTTTTATAATACTTATTTTATAAAATTACGCAATATATAATTTAATTATGAATAACGTAACTTTGATTAAGTTTTAGATCATCAAGGGAAAAGGGTAGCCTCAGTCGAAAAGCCATTTTTTCTTGTGTAATGCTTTGAAATTGACTAGCTTCGAGTAGAATGCTGGTCATTGCAGTTAAGAGTTTGAAAACCAATGTCAGAAGAAAAAACACAAGCTGGGGTTCAATCTTTAGAAGTAGGGTTGACGGTACTTGATGCGCTGATTGCCCATCGAACCCCCATGATGCTGAAAGAACTTGCTGAAAATTTGTCGATGCATCCTGCAAAAGTTCATCGTTATGTCGTGAGTCTAGTTCGAATGAATTACGCCAGACAACTGGGTGATGGACGATATGCACTCGGGGAACAGGCGTGGCGTTTAGGTTTAAGTTGTATTCAAAGAACCGATACGATTCAGGCGGCTCAACCGATGATTTACGATTTGCACCGCAAGATTGATTGCGGTTTACAGATCAGTAAATGGACCTCTCAGGGACCATTGATCGTGCAATGGATTGAACCGAATCAACAGGTTTCGGTCATTACCCGAGTTGGTTCAATTATGCCGTTACTGAACTCAGCAACCGGTCGTACCTATGCTGCATTCATGGCGGAAGATATTGTTCGACCATTGATGGAACGTGAATGGCAACAGAAACAGGCACTCAGTCAACAGGTTTATCCTGCCAATTGGGAAGAGTTTCTGGAATTGAAACAAAGCATCATCCAGCAAGGTGCTGCGACAGTTTCAGGCGATATGCTGGTGGGTGTAAATGCGATCTGCGTACCAATTTTTAATAGCCATGGCGAGATTGAGTTTTGTATTGCAGCGTTAGCAAGCGACTTACATCTTCCTATTGATTTTGAACACGAAAGAGTTAAAGCATTGAAGGAAACAGCAGCAGCTTTAACTCGTTACATTACTCAAGACTAAAGCTAGGTGATCTGTACTTTTTCCTTGGGTTAGGTGATTGACTGTTCAGGTAATTGACTGTAAGGAAACAGGGGGGAGTACTGAACGACTTGAACAAGTTTTTCTATGCTTGGTAGATTTTTTTGGTGTGAATGGCGGTATTTGGTACAACCATTACACTGACCATTACCCCATTTAATATTTATTTAAATCAGTTGACGCAGTTTATTGGAATTTCACCGACGCAATTTGCTTTGTATTCAATTTTAAGACCGTCATGAGTAATGATCTAAATTTATGTTCAGCTTATTTTGCAGTATTTGTGGTGTTTCGGCTGGGATGCCATTAACTTAAGATCATTAATATTTTATTGAATGTAAATGCATTCTGGTGAAGGGGAGTGCAAAAATAGAATGCCTGTTTTGGTCGTATGCGTGCCTTGAGTTAAAGCAGGGATAAAGGATTGAGATTAAAACTATAAAAATAACGATATAAAAAAAAAGCCCTGATCAATGATCAGGGCTTTTTCGTATTCTGGAGCGGGAAAGGAGACTCGAACTCCCGACCCCAACCTTGGCAAGGTTATGCTCTACCAACTGAGCTATTCCCGCAATGGTTGTGAATTATAGAGAATTTAACGAAACTGTCAACTCTTTATGCTTCCAAATGTTTAATTAATCAGCACGACGCCAGATTGTACCTTGACGTGTATCTTCCAAAACTACACCTTGATCGAGTAAAGACTGGCGAATTTCATCGGCTTTGGCAAATTCTTTGGCTTTTTTGGCCTCAACACGTTGTTGAATTAAATCTTCAATTTGTTCTGCAGTTAAATCTAAAGTTTCCTGACCAATATCGGACTTTAAGAAATCATTCACATTATGTTGAACTAATCCAAGAATATTGGTGAGGTGGCGTAAAGTTGAATAGTAAAGCGTTGCCTGTTCTTGGTTTTCATCTTTTACCGCACGATTTAATTCTTTGTTGATCTCAAAGAGTACTGCAATCGCTTCAGAGGTATTGAAGTCATCACGCATTGCTGTATTAAAACGTTCAACTAAAGTTTCATCTAAATTTTCCACCTGTTTGTCACCATACACTGCTTGATAAGCTTTGAATGAATGGTAGAAACGAGAAAGGGTATTTTTTGCTTCTTTCAGGGCAGTATCCGAGAAATTCACTGGACTACGGTAGTGTGAAGACACAATAAAGTAACGGATCACTTCAGGATGAAATTTATCCATCACATCACGGATAGTGAAGAAGTTGCCTAAAGATTTAGACATTTTTTCGCCATCAACATTAATGAAACCGACGTGCATCCAGTAGTTTACATACTGCTCACCCGTTGATGCTTCACTTTGTGCAATTTCATTTTCATGATGCGGGAAGGTCAAATCCGAACCGCCACCATGAATATCAAAATGATTGCCTAGGCAGCAAGTCGACATGGCTGAACATTCAATATGCCAGCCTGGGCGACCATTGCCCCAAGGTGAAGCCCAAGATGGTTCATTTTCTTTGGCATGTTTCCACAGCACGAAGTCAAACGGATGTTTCTTTTCAACTTCGACATCGACCCGCTCAGAGGCTCCGGCTTGCATATCTTCCAGTTTGCGACCAGAAAGACGACCGTATTTGGCAAATTTTTCAACCTGGAAATACACATCACCATTACTCGATGGATAAGCCGTACCTTTATTGACTAAATTACCAATCATGTTTTGCATTTGATCAATATAGTCAGTCGCACGTGGTGCTTCATCTGGGGCTAAGCAACCCAAATTTTTAGCATCTTCATTCATCGCTTGAATAAAACGATCTGTTAATGCAGTAATGCTTTCGCCATTTTCATTGGCACGTTTAATAATTTTGTCGTCAATGTCAGTAATATTACGAACATATTTTACCTTCCAGCCTTGACTGCGCAAGAAGCGAATAATGTAGTCAAATGCAACCATGACTCGAGCATGTCCAATATGACAATAGTCATATACGGTCATACCGCAAACATACATATCGATATGTCCCTCCACACGCGGAACAAATTCTACTTTTTTACGTTGCTCTGAGTTATATAGAACAAAAGGTTGCATAGGTCTTCAAAAGGCTAAATATAAGATGGCTCATCTTAACCTAAGCATTTTTTTTCATAAAGTTTTATACGCTTTTTTTATATACGTGTGAAAAGTTATACATTTAGAAACGTGAGATTTGCATAGATATGATAAAATTGCGAAAATTATTTTTGCTTGAATAGAGTCAACGCTTTACAGCGTTAAGGTAAACCTACTTTGAACCCACCAAATATGCCAAATCAAATAGATTTCCAAAAAGTCGCCTTAGAAACTTTGCGTATAGAAGAACAAGCGCTAGAAATATTGGCGACGCAAATTGATGACCGTTTTAGTCATGCATGCGAAATTATTTTGCATTGTCGAGGGCGATTAGTCATTACCGGGATGGGCAAATCGGGTCATATTGGCCGTAAAATGGCGGCCACCTTTGCATCTACTGGTACACCCTCATTTTTTATGCATCCAGGTGAAGCAGGGCATGGCGATTTAGGTATGCTGGTACCGGGTGATGTTTTGATTGCAATTTCAAACTCGGGCAAGAGTGATGAAATTATGATGCTAATGCCATTAATTAAGCGTTTGGAAATTCCGTTAATTACCATTAGTGGTGATGACAAAGGACCAATGCCGCAAAATGCAGACGTGGCTTTAACCTTGGGTAATATTCAGGAAGCTTGTCCGCTGGGTTTGGCACCTACTTCAAGTACTACTGCGACTCTAGCCTTGGGTGATGCACTGGCTGTCGCTTTGCTTGATGCACGTGGTTTTACTGCGGATGACTTTGCCATGTCACATCCAGCGGGTGCATTGGGTAAACGTCTGTTATTGCATGTCAAACATTTGATGCATACCGGTGCAGAATTACCCAAAGTATCTCCAGATACACCAATGAATCAGGTTTTATACGAAATTTCAAACAAACGCCTAGGTTTAACCACAATTGTAGATCAAAATGATGTTCTACTGGGTATTTTTACCGATGGTGATTTACGTCGCCTAATTGATAAGCAACAAGGTTTTGATGTGAATTTGGCGGCGTCGGAAGTGATGATTAAAAATCCTTTAACCATTTCGCAAGACGCTCGCGCTGTTGAAGCTTTAGAGCGAATGAACGAAAAGAAAATCAATCAATTTGTTGTTGTAAATGATGTAAATAAAGTCATTGGTGTCATTAGCATGCATGACTTGATTCAAGCTGGGGTAAATTAACAAATGGCATCTTATATTTTATTGGAACAGGCGCGTCATATTGAAGCTTTGGTTCTTGATGTCGATGGTATTTTAAGTGATGGCTTTGTGACACTCACCAATACTGGGGATGAAATTAAATCTTTCGATATTCGTGATGGCCTGGGTATGAAACTTGTACAGCAAGCAGGTGTCAAAGTCATTATTATTACTGGACGTAAAAGCAATATTGTTGAAAAGCGCATGTCTGATTTAGGTGTAGACTTGGTTTTTCAAGGTCGTGAAGATAAAGGTACTGCATTGCGTGAAGCATGTGCACAATTGAATGTTGCTCCAGAAGACTGTTTATATATGGGTGATGATTGGCCTGATCTTTCTGCATTTGCCATTGCAGGCATGAAAGTGACTGTGCCGAATGGTCATGTCGAAGTCCGTCGCCGTGCAGATCTGGTGACTCAGGCAATGGGTGGCCGTGGTGCGGTACGTGAAATCTGCGATATGATTTTGATGGCCAAAGGGGCTTACCAAACGCTTCTTGAAAAATATACGTCTATCCCACATTAATAGTTAAATAATTCATTTCATTTGAGTTAAGTACCACACTTATGGATACAAAAGTTTTATACGTAACTGCTATAGCCATTGCAGCTATAAGTGGTGGTTACTACTATTACAGCGGTAAGGGTAATAAACTTGAGGTTGATTCAGCAAGGAGTATGACCTATTCTGCTGAAAAAATTAATCTTACCCAAACTGATGATAATGGTAATTTGCATGTTCGTGCTCAGGTCGATCGTCTTGAACAGGACATGCAAAAACAAACCTCAAAACTCACCAATCTAAATGCGTCTATGTATAAAAATGGTGCTGTAGATGCCACTTTTTATGCCAAAGTCGCAAATGGTTATGATGATAATGAACGCGTGGTTTTGTCTGGAGATGTGTTGGCGGTTAAGTTGATGCAACAGGGCAAAATGCAGTTTCGAACCACAGAGTTGACTGGATACCCTAAAACTCGTGAAATCGAAACCAATAAACAAGTAATTGTGCAATCTCCGCAAGCTGAATTTGTAAGCCAAGGTCTGAAAGCCAATTTTAATAACGGTCAATACGAATTTTTTAATATTCGAGGAAAATATGAACCAGAATCTTAAGCTTACATTTTCTAAAACCTTGCTTCAGCAAGCAGCTTTAGTCGGTTTGGTTGTATTCTCATCGGCAACGGCATTTGCCATTCCTTCTGACAGAACTCAGCCCATCTCCCTGGTGGCTGATCGGGCAACCTATAATGAAAAGACGGGTGTGACAACTTATAGCGGTAATGTCATCATCGAGCAAGGCACAATGAAATTGCAGGCCAATTCAATTATTGCCAATCTGAACAGTCAAAAAGAAATCAGCACGATTACGGCAACAGGCGGTCCTGCGCGTTTTCAGCAAAAAGTAGATGTCAATAAAGGTTTAGCCAAAGGGCAGGCACAAAAAATTCTCTATAATGCCCAAACCGGAATAATCACCTTGTCGGGCAACGCATTATTAGAGCAAGGTGGCGCAAGTATTCGTGGTAATACTTTGAAATATAGTATGAACAAGGGTGATATTGAAGCTACTGGTACGCCAAATAACACGGGTTCATCTTCAGGTCGTGTTCAAATTGTCATTCCACCTTCTAGTTCAAAATCATTCCCGGGAGCACGTGATTAATGGAACAATCGTTAAACCAACCACAAACGCTTTGTATTAAACATCTTGCAAAAAACTATAGTAAAAGATGGGTGGTTAAGGACGTTTCTTTCCAAATGCAAAGTGGGGAGATTGTCGGATTACTTGGACCAAATGGTGCAGGTAAAACCACGAGTTTCTACATGGTGGTTGGTTTAGTCCGAATGGATAAAGGCGAGATTCATTTGGATGATCTTGATTTATCCGATTTGGCCATGCATGAACGTGCCCGTAAAGGGATTGGTTATTTACCTCAAGAAGCTTCTATTTTTAGAAAACTGACCATTTCTGAGAATATTATGGCGATTCTTGAAACCCGTAAGGATTTGAACAAACAGCAACGCCAACAGCGTTTAAGTGAATTGCTGGCCGATTTTAAAATCAGCCATATTAAAGATTCTTTAGGGATGAGTGTTTCAGGTGGTGAACGCCGTCGTGCCGAAATTGCTCGCGCTTTGGCTGCTGATCCTAAGTTTATGTTACTCGATGAACCTTTTGCCGGGGTCGATCCTATTTCTGTAGGTGATATCAAAGACATTATTCGAAATTTAAAAGATCGTGGAATTGGGGTGCTGATTACTGATCACAATGTACGAGAGACTTTAGCAATTTGTGAGCGCGCTTATATTGTCAGTGAAGGTGCAGTAATTGCAGAAGGAACGCCGCAAGAGGTGCTTGAAAATGAAACGGTGCGCCAAGTGTATTTAGGTGACGATTTTACGGTTTAAAAGTCTAAAAAATAATCAAAATAAAAGATGATTTTGTTAACAATAAATAACAGGATCATCTATACCTTATCATTATAAAAAATAACAATTAATTTATAAAAAAAGACGTATTTTTTACTAAATAAGTTAAGATATTTTTAAATGTAATTGTCACTTAAATAATGTTAAAAAATCAATCTAAATTAGTTTTGCTGCAACACTTATGTAAGAGGAGCATACAATGCCTGATATGTATTGTGCCTCTACAGATAGGCTATGCATATGCAGACGGTTCAAAAGAGTTTATGCAATCGGTCAAGTCTGGGATCAGCCAAATTTTTGTTCCTAAGCCCGATGAAAACTATAATAAAGCTGATATTCAAACCCTTAGTAACTTTCAATTAGATACCTCAAAAGTTCAGGAATTACCTGTAATACAGCGTTCTGATCAGACACATACTTTTTCTAAAAATCAGCCCGTATATCAGCCTGTTAGCCAATTAGGTTTCAATGAAACCATTCTTCGGGCATTACAGCGCAGTCCAGATGTTTCACAGAGTGTTTCGGTTTTAGCTGGACAGGGGGCTTATATTGATGTTGCCAAAGCCGGGTATTATCCCCAGCTTTCAGGTGGATTATCCACCGGAGACTTAAGTTCGGGTGAACGTGGGCATCAGCTCATCAGTCTGAATGCCACCCAGATGCTCTACGATTTTGGCAAAGTGAAAAGTGGAGTTGATATTCAACAGGCAAAACTTAGCGCTGAACAGGCCAATGTTTTAGTGAGCATAGATAATGTAGCTTATGAAACTGTGAATGCGATTGTGAATATTAAGCGTTATCAGGAAATCACCCAAATCGCACAGCAGCAGATTAATGGCATTTCACGCATTGCTGAAATTGCCAATTTAAGGGCAAAGGCCGGGATCAGTACCCAGGCAGATCCCGTTCAGGCACGTGCAAATTTAGAAGCCGCACAAGCCAATTTAGTGGTACAGCAAACCCAGCTGAGAAAATTTCAACAGAAATTGCGCACATTATTGGGTGCAGATGTGACAGGCCAGGATTGGTCTATTCCAGAGCGTGTGGTGAGGGATTCCGATTTATACCGTGATCCAGAATTTAACAAGATTCCGAGTATGATTGCGGCACAGGCCGAGGTCCAAGTTGCTAAATTTCAAAAGCAACAATCAAAATTAAGTAACTATCCAACGCTGAGTGTTAAGGGTTCACTTAGTCAGGCCTTGAATGGCCGTAATCCCAATAATAATGAAGATGATGGGATGTATAATTCCATTATGCTGGAAGCGAGCAGTAATCTGTATCAGGGAGGAGCAAAAGCATCCCAGACCCGCGCTGCCAGTTATGCCGAAGAAGCGGCAAAAGCAAAGGTCAATTCAGTCTATTTGGATGTGCTAGATGAAATCCGGCTATTACGTGAAGAAATCGAAAATAAGCAAGGTTTAATGGGTATTTTGGTTGCGCGTAAGGAAACTACCATTCGTACCCGAGAGCTGTATCAGGAGCAATATAAACTCGGGACACGCTCAGCGGTTGATTTGCTCAATGCAGAACAGTCCATTCACAGTGCAGCTCAGGAAATCGAAAATGCACGTTATGACATTTATGACGCAATTGTAAGATACATTAATGTCACAGGACGTTCTCGTGATCTCTATGAGCTTAATAATATTCCAATCCAGGGGTTTGAGATTCAGCCATGAATAATAAAAACAATTATCAGCCGTGGCTTCAAGCGGTACTTACGATTGCCAAACATTACCGTATAGAACCATCTGAAGAACGTATCCGTTTACAGCTTGACTGGAATTCCAACCAGAATGTAGATGACATCATGACATTAATTACGCGCCAGGTCGGTATGAGTTTGCGTAAGTCTACATTTAGTAAAGATTTAATCAATCCGTGGCGCCTACCTGTTGTGGTGGAATTTAATGATGGTCAGGTCGGTGTTGTTGGAAAAGTTGATGCTGAAGGTAATGCCAATGTCCAGTTGAGTGGTGATCAGGGACTTGCCCAGACTTTAACCCTAGATGTGCTGCAATCCAATATTCGTCAGGTCTATATTCTTCGACCTGAAAAATCCGTACCAGATGCGCGGGTGGATGAATACATCAAACCTTATGAAAGCAGCTGGTTCTGGTCAATTGTGTTACGTGACTGGAAACGTTATATCGATGTGATGTTTGGCTCCATGATTGCCAACATTTTAGCCTTGGCGACTGTTGTTTTTTCCATGAATGTCTATGACCGGGTGATTCCGGCCCAATCTATCCCCACTTTATGGGTACTGGCTGGTGGTGTACTGATTGCTGCAATTTTCGAATTCAGTTTGCGGGTCGCACGAATTTATCTGTCTGATATTATTGGTAAACGTGCAGATTTAAGAATTTCAGATCGAGTTTTTGGTCATGCTTTAAGAATAAAAAATAGTGAGCGATCAAAATCCACAGGTACCTTTATTTCACAGATTCGTGAGCTTGAGGGCGTGCGTGAACTGGTGACATCAACCACAATATCAGCCATTGCCGATTTACCTTTCTTTCTGCTGTTTTTGGGGATTTTCTGGCTGATTGGTGGCAACCTGTTTTGGGTGATGCTTCTGGTGGTGCCTTTAATGATCCTGCCTGGAATTTTGGCACAAAAACCTTTGGCTAAACTGGCCAGTGAAGGAATGCGTGAAGGTGCAATCCGCAATGCCATGCTGGTTGAAGCAGTACAAGGGATTGAAGATATCAAGCTGTTGCGTGCAGAAGCCAAATTCCAGAATCAGTGGAATCACATGAATGAATCATCGGCAGATATTTCAATGCGTCAACGCAAGATTGTGGGTGTCATGAACGCTTGGACCCAGAAAATTCAGGGTTTGACCTTTGCCATTGTAGTGCTTGTGGGTTGTTTTGCGGTGATGAAAGGGGATATGACCACGGGTGCTTTAGTGGCTTGTTCGATGTTGTCTTCACGCATGCTTGGGCCAATTGCGCAAATTACCGGTGTACTTGGTCGCTGGCAGCAAGCCAAAGTGGCTAAAAATGGACTGGATGAGTTAATGAAGAAACCGGTGGATCAGCCGGACCATGCCCACTTGATTCATCGTCCGGCACTAAATGGTCATTATGAATTGACGGGCATGACCTTTAAATATGGTGAAGATGATCCAAAACCAAGCCTAATGATTCCAAATTTAGAAATCAGATCGGGTGAAAAGATTGCGATTCTTGGGCGTAATGGTGCAGGTAAATCGACCCTGCTGCAATTGTTGTCAGGCATGCAAACTCCCGTTCAGGGCAAAATTAAACTTGACGGTGTTGAGCTGAGCTTAATCGACCCTTCGGATGTGCGCCGTGATATGGGGTTGCTGAACCAGAATGCACATTTATTCTTTGGTTCGGTACGCGAAAACCTGACGCTTGGCGCGCCTTTAGCCAGTGATGAAGAAATACTGAATGCCTTGAAAATTACTGGTGCAATTCATTTTGTGCAGGAGAAAAAAGAAGGCTTGGATCATATGATTCTTGAAGGCGGTATTGGTTTTTCTGGTGGTCAGAAACAGGCACTGTTACTGGCACGTTTACTGATTCGCCAGCCAAATATTCTGCTGCTGGATGAACCAACAGCATCAATTGATGATGTATCAGAAAAACAACTGATTGATCATTTGAAATTATGGCTCGGTCAACGCACCCTGATTGTTGCAACACACCGCCGCGCAGTACTGGAACTGGTAGATAGAATTATTGTGGTGAATGATGGCAAGATTGTAATGGATGGACCTCGTGATCAGATTCTCAATCAAAATCAGTCACAGCAACGTCAGGTTTCAGGAGCTAACTCATGAGCGCGAAATCACAGCATCTAAAAAGTACTATTAAAGTTACTGAGCTTGAACCGCCCTTACCTAAAGCCAGTTTGTTTATCTGGATTATCTGTTTAGGATTAGTCACCTTATTGCTATGGGCATGGTTCTTTAAACTTGAAGAAGTGTCTACGGGAAGCGGTAAAGTTGTGCCTTCTTCAAAAGAGCAGACCATCCAGTCCCTTGAAGGTGGTATTTTAACCAAGTTAAATGTTCGTGAAGGTGAAATTGTCAAGCAGGGACAGATCCTGGCTCAGCTCGATCCGACTCGACTTGAATCTAATGTTGGTGAATCAGCTTCATTGCTGATGTCTTCACGCGCCACTTCAGCACGTTTAAGAGCAGAAGTGAACGGAACGCCGCTTTCTTTTCCTGAAGAAGTTTTAAAAGACAGTAAACTGGTGAAGGAAGAAACCGCACTCTATAATTCACGCCGTGCCAATTTGGATGAGTCCATAGCCGGTCTACGTCAGGCGTTAAGTTTGATTGAACAGGAGCTGAGCATGACTGAACCGCTTGTGGCTAAAGGTGCTGCAAGCGAAGTGGAAGTTTTACGTTTAAAACGTGAAGCCAATAATCTGCGTAATCAGATGAATGATATTCGCAACCAGTATTATGTGAAGGCGCGTGAAGAATTATCCAAAGCCAATACCGATGTAGAAACACAGCAACAAGTGGTGAGAGGAAAGTCGGATACTTTAAGTCGTACGGTTTTTAAAGCCCCGATGCGAGGGATAGTCAAAGAAATTGATGTTATGACGATTGGTGGAGTTATTCCTCAAAATGGCAAGCTCATGACCATTGTTCCTTTAGATGAACAGTTATTGATTGAAGCGCGAATTTCACCACGAGATATTGCATTTATTCATCCTGGTCAGGAAGCTTTGGTTAAAGTTACGGCTTATGACTATTCCATTTATGGAGGATTAAAAGGCAAGGTCGCGACTATTTCGCCAGATACCATACGTGATGAAGTGAAGCAGGACCAGTTCTATTACCGGGTCTATATTCGAACCAATACGGATAAACTAATCAATAAAGCGGGTAAGCAATTCAGTATTACGCCTGGTATGGTAGCTACGGTGGACATTAAAACCGGCCAGAAATCAGTACTGGATTATCTGCTTAAACCGTTTAACAAAGCGCAAGAAGCATTACGTGAACGTTGATTAAAATAAGAACCTTGGTTTAAAAATCTTCTTTTTACAGGAGGTTTTTTATTGCTTGGATGAGTGGATGAAGTGTTTTGGTGATTTATTTAGCTCGGAACTGGGATAGTATTTTTCATTCCAAATCCCTTGGCCAAAGCTGACTTCCACTTGAACAGCAAACGAAGATCATCAAAGTTTTACTGATAATGATTATTATAGTAGTGATTGCATCGACTTGGTTTTTGACGCTGTAAATATTTGCCTAAGATAAAAAATCCCGCCGAAGCGGGATTTTTTATCTTTAGTATTGGATTTTCTAAGAAAAGATTTCGAAAAAACTTTTCTTATCTGGCTAATTAAATTTGATTATATTTAATTAAATCATCAAGAACTAAACTTGTACTGGTTGTATTTTGCAAAATAATCAGCTCTGTTGGCGCATAGCTTGGGTCTGTTACCAAACCATCACGATCGATTTTTACTACCGTATCGTCTCCACGCTGTTCGAGTGTTATATAATTTCCAAGATTCGATGCATTTACAGCCTGATCACTCAATAAAGCCGAAACATCAATCATGTCACCTTCAGCAGCATTAAAGTCAGTCCAAATATCGGTACCATTACCCCCAGTCGCATCAGTATTATTCAGTAAATAATAGATTGCAGTATCTGCTCCAGCACCGCCGGTCAGAGTGTCATTACCTGCACCGCCTTGTAACAGGTTATCTGTTGGGTCATCAGCATAGTTAATGATTTGATTTACGGTATCGATATTAATAGTCAAGTCTGCTGAAGCTGTTTCCTCATTCGTCTGTCCAGCATTGCGCGTTACGGTATAGTTGAATACCTCACTGATCGGAGTACCTTGTCCATTTAAACTATTAGAATCATAAATAAAATTACCATCATCATAGAGTTTAAGGACTCCATAGGTTCCCTGAATAAGAGTGAACTTACCATCTGCATCAGTTGAATTAAAAGTTATCGGCAAGCCATTTACTGCAGTTAATACACCATCCCCCCAGTTATCAGCCTGAGTACCATCTTCTGAGGTTTCCTGAATATTTCCTGTTGCACGGTACGTTTCTCCATTCACAACATATACTTCGGCGGTCGTTCCACCTAATATAGTTAATGGATTACTCAAAATTTCTTGAGCCACAATATCCAATAATCCATCGACAGTGGGTAAAACGTTACCTAATCCCAGAGTATTGAGTAATGTATTTATTGAACCTAACAAGCTATTCAATCCAGTTTCCAGGTCGGAACCTTCGAGTACCGTATCTAATAAGATATCTCTAACTAACGGTTCTACTAAATTATCAAATAATGCTTGGCCCGCACCATCTACACCATTCAATATTCCATTTACTAGACTGTTTAGGACTGTACCTAGTCCAAGCGTAGTTAATAGGAATCCTAATGCACCTTCTGCATTACCTGCAATTATGTCGCCTACAGATGTATTATTTAAATCACCCAATAATGAATTATTCAATAAAGGAGAGAGAATAGTATTAACAGCTCCGGTCAAGGTGCCTAAGGCTGGTATGTCAGTAGTTACCTCTAATAACTGGCTGAGTGTCAATTGTTCTAATAGCCCACGGGGATCAGCATCTGGGCCTGTTAAAGCTGTTTCTAGTAAGCCTAATATAGTATCGGACACCAGATCATTGACAGTATTGTCACCTAAGCTCGCTAAATTTACAGTAGCCAAAATATCTGCTAATTGTGAAGAGTCACCATAGATGGAAACTTCATAATTGCCTGCAGGCAAGTCACTAATGTCCAATCTCAGCCCTTGAGCATCTGCAACTCCCCCTAATAATTCTAATCCTAGTGCACCAGCAACTAATCCTCCTTGACTTGTATCTGCTGCTGCCACCTGAAACTCTTCACCAGTCGTCGTATTTCGTACTACGAAAGTGAAAGCACTAGCTAAGTCCACTAAATTATCTTGCTGTACAGCAATCACAACATCTTCTGTACCACTATCAATAGTGAAATTCATTACTGCTATTCTTGAATCTCCAGGAAGAACACTAATCAAATCTTGTTCATCTATTGTCGCAAGTGGTGTAGCTATATCAATAGACTTATTAAAGAGTAAGGCAGAAATCTCATCATTGGCTAAACTCAGTGGTAGTTCCTGATTATTCACTACACCATTTGGCAAATCAGCCGCATCAAATTCTTGCAGCACATTGCCGTCCGAATCCTGGATCCCTTGAGCATCTCCCGGCGTGCTGTCGCTATAGGTGACTTCAACGGTCTGGTTCGCGGAGATTTCAGGGTCAGTGATCAGGGTGATGATGCTGCCATTGATCAGAATGTCCGTCACCGGCACGACTGTACCATCTACAGTTACGGTGAAATCAGCTTCCAGGGGATTGGAACCGGAAACATCTTCATTAAAGCTCAGTTCGATATTGCCATTTTCATTGACTTCAGCATCGATCAGTACCGGTGCATCGACATCCGGATTCTGCTGCTCTGAGTTGTTTTCGACTCCGCCGACATCAACTGCATCAAATTCTTGCAGCACATTGCCGTCCGAATCCTGGATCCCTTGAGCATCTCCCGGCGTGCTGTCGCTATAGGTGACTTCAACGGTCTGGTTCGCGGAGATTTCAGGGTCAGTGATCAGGGTGATGATGCTGCCATTGATCAGAATGTCCGTCACCGGCACGACTGTACCATCTACAGTTACGGTGAAATCAGCTTCCAGGGGATTGGAACCGGAAACATCTTCATTAAAGCTCAGTTCGATATTGCCATTTTCATTGACTTCAGCATCGATCAGTACCGGTGCATCGACATCCGGATTCTGCTGCTCTGAGTTGTTTTCGACTCCGCCGACATCAACTGCATCAAATTCTTGCAGCACATTGCCGTCCGAATCCTGGATCCCTTGAGCATCTCCCGGCGTGCTGTCGCTATAGGTGACTTCAACGGTCTGGTTCGCGGAGATTTCAGGGTCAGTGATCAGGGTGATGATGCTGCCATTGATCAGAATGTCCGTCACCGGCACGACTGTACCATCTACAGTTACGGTGAAATCAGCTTCCAGGGGATTGGAACCGGAAACATCTTCATTAAAGCTCAGTTCGATATTGCCATTTTCATTGACTTCAGCATCGATCAGTAAAGGAGCGGTAGTATCTGGATTTTTTACACCTCCTACTTCAGCCGAATCGAAATCTTCCAGTACATTACCTTCCGAATCTTTGATGCCTTGATCATTATTTGGCGTACTATCTTGATAATCAACGATAACTTCTTGACCGTCGCGAATTTCTGGTTCAGTAACTAAGATAATCTTATCGCCCTCTACGATAATGTTAGTGACTGGAATTTCTTCTCCATCCACGATTACATTAAAATCCTCAGGACGTGGATTTGAACTGTTTATATTCTCATTAAAGCTTAATTCCAGCTGACCATTTTCATTAACAATTATGTCGGTTAATTTAGGTGGGGTATTGTCTCGACTTCCTGAACCAGAATCACCCCCAGAAGAACCTCCTGAACCTGCAGCAGCGGCTATAGCCCCAATCGCTAAAGCTCCACCCAACCATGGTAGAATTCCGGCAGCCATATTTGCGCTTTCGACAGTACCTTCTGTGAGTGGATGATAAAGGATAGTATTCAGCATTTCGCCATTTTGATCAGTAAACTCTGCCCAATATAATTTTCCTTCGTTCTCAAAAACAATTCGATTAGCATTCACCGGATAGTCGAAATAGTTTTCAATAATAATGCTTTCGCCATTTTTGAGGCGAATAACTGCAGAATTTCCTTGACGAGTAATAGTCGCTACTTCATCAATATTTGCACTAATCTGAATAACTGAATTTTGTGTTAGTTTTACAATATTATTATCAATATTCTGAATAACTTCTCCATTTTTCACAGATAATATTTTAATCGTAGCCATATCGAATCTCCCGCCTTTTTTATAAAGTATTTATTTCTAAAAATTAACCAAATTTAAATAACATTAAAATTGAAGATTGGGAATCGAGAAAAAATAGCTTGTAAATTATTTTAAATTTCTAACAAATTATTAATTAAAAACTACAAAATTATAATTAAATGAATTAAAAAGAATTAATTTTTAATTCCTTAAATAGAATAGGGTGTATTTTGTGGTATAAAGCTCAATAAGATCATTACAATGTGTCATATATCACATAAATAAAGGATTTATATTTGTGTAAATTTAGATGCAATTTACTACACAAATAAACAAATATTAAATTATTTTAACTAAATGAAACATTAAGAGGTTAAAAAGACCGCTTTATTTTATAGGTATGTTTAATTTATATTAATCAAAGTAACTAAATTTTTTTATATAAATTTAATTTATAAAAATTTATTGCTTCAATAGAAAACAATAGGATTAAAATTATTTATTCGATATAGAAAGTAAGTTAATAAATAACTGGCTCAACAATTATGTTTACTAAGCCCACGTTATGCTTTCACCATTATAGTTTCAGACATTGTTTCCGAGGAAGAAAGAATTCTTACAGTTTAGTTACACAATGAAATATATTTACCTCACTCAATCATAAAGCGATTGGATTAATACTTTAACTCGCGTAAATTTTTCTAAGCGCTCATTGCTCCTAATACTGGAGCATACTGGATCTGTTGGAGGGTGTTGCAGCTCAAATGCTGATTCAAGTTGGCTACAGATGTTTTAAAACACGTTATAATTTTATATTGATTTTTTTATTGTCAGATTTATGCCATTTACGATTGCCTCACTTGTTTCATTTGAAGAAGACATCAAAAAAAGTCGCTTCCAAGCCATTGCTGTACCTGTCGAAAATGAACAGGCGGTCAAGGATTTTTTGGAGACTCATAAGGATCTTAGTACCACACATCAATGTTGGGCATGGAAAATTGGATACAATGTCCGGTTTAATGATGATGGAGAGCCATCTGGAACTGCAGGAAGGCCGATTCTAGCCACTATTGAAGGCAATGAATTAACCAATATTCTGGTTCTGGTCAATCGCTGGTACGGTGGTATCAAACTCGGAACAGGCGGCTTGGTTCGCGCTTATGGTGGCTGTGCAGGGCAATGTTTATTACTGACCGAAAAAATTGAACTGATTGAAAAGAAAAAAGTCAGTTTTGTCTGTCAGTTTAATGAATGGTCGATCTTTCAATATGAACTTGATCAACAGCAGGTCGAATTTAAAGCAGACTATACCGCAACGGGAGTTCAGGTCGAAGCTTTACTACAAATTCATCAAATTGAACCCTTGTCATTAAAAATTCAGGATGTGACGCGCGGTCGTGAACAACTCAAAATTGTAGAAGAGCCACAGGATGACTGAACAAGATCCACTGTTAAAATATCGTGAACAGCATAGGCACCGTTTGAATTATATGCCGTGGTTATATTGGTCATTAAAACCAAAAAATCGGGATTGGGCCGAAGCATGGCAAAAAGAATATCAGGCCTATTTAATGCAAATGGAAACGGTCGAGATTGGTGAAAACTGTTTCATTTCACCCTTGGCGCATATTTTTGCCGAGCCGGGGCGAAAAATTGTGATTGGCGATAATACCTTTATTGCAGCAGATTGTACTTTGCATGGACCATTAGAAATAGGCAATGAAGTAGCGATTAACCACCACTGCATTCTTGATGGTGGACGCAGAGGGATCAAACTACATGATCAAGTCCGCATCGCTGCATATTGTCATTTGTATGCTTTTGACCATGGTATGGAATTAGAGCAGCCGATTTACCAACAACCAGTGCGTTCACAAGGTATAGAAGTTGGGCAAGATGTGTGGCTAGGTGCACATGTGGGTGTGAAGGATGGCATAAGCATTGGATCGCATGCGGTGGTGGGAATGAATAGCATGGTGACTAAAGATATAGAACCCAAAGCGGTCGTTGCGGGCAATCCTGCCAGATTTATTCGATATCGAGATTAAAAAAAATTCAATAAAATTAAGATAGATATCATCGTAAGTTGTGATTACATAAAAGCATGCACAGTAGGAAAGAGATGTGCTAAGTTAAAAGTAACAAATAGACTTAAAGCCTTCAACGGCGAAAAGCGAGGCGAAAATAAAATGAAACGTGTAATCGCTTGTATTGATTCTTCTCCATGCGTAAATGCGGTTGCTGAAGCTGCAGCATGGGTTGCGAAGCAGACTCAGCGTGAATTGGTGTTATTACAGGTTTTAGATTATTACCCTGCCAGTTATCACTTGGGGGAAATAAGTGGAGTAATAGGCTTTGAAAGTAATGCAATGTTACTCAAAGAGCTGGCTGAACTTGAACAAAAACAAAGCGAATTGGCACTGAATTATAGTAATAATTTACTCGATCATATTAGCGAAATGATTCAGCAAAAATATGGTTTAACTGCTTCACATCTACAAGAAAAAGGCGATTTTTTAGAGCAAAGTTTTAATGTGCTCAGAGATGACGATATTGCGATTATTGGTCGAGTCGGGGAGCGCTCTGCAGAGCGGAATAAACCCATTGGCAGTAATGTTGAAAACTTTATTCGCGGGATAAATTGTACAGTAATGACTGTAGGTGAGAACTTTAAGCCACCGACGCGATTTATTTTCGCCTATGAATATTCACCCACCTGCGTCAATCTAATGAAAAGAATTGCACAAAGTGATTTGTTAAGACTGTTACAGTGCCATGTACTCTATGTGGGTGACCATCCGGAAATATTAAATGAACCTGCACAATATTTAAGAAATGCTGGGCTAGATGTGGTCATGGAATATCGTTATGGTGAGGTTGCTGAAAATATACTTGAATATCAGAGTGAACATGAGATACAACTGATTGTACTCGGTGCATTTAGTCACAGTAAAATTCACCAGTTCTTTTTGGGCAGTGTTGCAACGACTATTTTCCGAAATTCAACTGTGCCGTTACTGGTGGTAAAATAAGCAAAATTGTTGCTTATAACGTGTGATTAAAAATCAGTCATAGTTATCCGCATAACTTGTGGATAACTATATGGACAGTCTGTGTAAATTGTTAATAAATAAATAAAAAAACAGTACGATTGTTTTTTGATCTTTGTGTCAAATTATTTCACTATAGCCAGTGCAAAGCCATCGTGCCCCTTGCTGCCTACGGTTTGTAAGGCAGTACAAGACAGGATTCGAGGATGGTTTTGTAAAGCGACAAACATCTCTCGGATACCTTCAATGCTCGGTTTGTGATTTTCAGGATTGATGATATCGCCAGCACGAATGACATTATCGAGCACGATAATGGTTCCTGAATGAGACAAGTCCAAACTTAATTCTAAATATTCAGGGTAACTCTGTTTATCGGCATCAATAAAAATAAAATCGAAAGCTTCGAAGTCAGCAGGCAAGGATTTTAATACATCAGCTGCCCGTCCAACTTTCAGGTCTATCGTTTGCGGAAGTTTGGCATTGTCGATATTTTCTTGACCCAAAGCTGCATGTGTGTCGCGACCTTCAATGGTTAAGATATACCCATCTTCAGGCAGTGCACGAGCCAGCCATATGGTGCTGTAAGCTGCAAAAGTACCGAGTTCGAGTACACGCTTACACTTGTTCATCTGAATGAGCATTTGCAGTAGCATACCCTGATTGGGAGCGACTGCAAGGTGATCTGGAAAACCTTTTTCTTCGGTGTTTTTTAAAGTTTGTAGAAGAATAGGGTCTTCTGGAATTAAATGTGAATCGATGTAAGCATCAATCTCTGTCCACATTTTTTGCATAGCTTCGTCACCTTTGTTGCGATGCAAGCATTTTAAACCTTTCCATTCAGAGTGCAATTTATCCTTTAGGTTTATTGAAAATAGGGCAATAAAAAAGAGATCATCAAGATCTCTTTTTATCTGAACTAGCCCCTAGTAATTACACATAGATGAATGACGCGATAAATCAGGTCCCCAAGTACGATAACCTTGGGTATCAATATGGATTTGACCTGAAGCATAGAGTCCAAGTCCCATATTCAGACTTTGACCATGTTGCGCCCAGAATTGGCATAATTTAAATTTGGAGTTTTCGATGTAAGCATAATCTTCAGCCTGAGGATAAGCAGGGCCAATACGAAAATCGATCGCAGAGTTAAATAAATGACGAGATGAATTTGCCCCGCCGGCACACTGATTCAGTGGTAAATCACGGTAAACTGAAGTGACTTCAAAGTCTGTGAGAACTTTGGCTGCCACCAGATATTTAAATACACGCAAAGTTGAAATTTGGTTGTCCCACAATTCACGGTTTGGAATCATGTATTGAGAACGGGCGCATTTTTGCCAATCACGTGCTGTACGCATCAGTTCAAAACTGGGAATGATATTGCCCACGCCATTACGTTCAAGAAACACTTCATATTCGCGTACGCGTCGCAAATTATCGCCTATAGCCACCCAAGCATTATAAGCATAAGGAACTGTTTTAGGCGGAACAGAGCGTTCAATAATGATACGTTCTTGTGGAATGAAGATCCGTTTTCCATCGGGAGTCGTGGTGGTACGTCCTTGTTTCTGAGGAGATGTCGTACATCCAATCATGACAAGCGGGATTAAACCGAACCCGATTAATCCCTTTAGAAAATGCTTCATTATAGAAATCAAATATTTATAGATACCTGTACTATTTTAATCTAAATTAAGGGATAAAATTTGAAAATATTGCAATCAAATGTGTGTTTTAGGTATAAAAAAAGATCAGCAATTGCTGATCTTTTTTTTAGTTTAAAAATACTGTTATTTTTCCAAGTATTGTAACTTGTCAGTTTTACCATTCCATTCTTCACGGTCGGCAGGTTGATCACCGATCTGAGTAATATTTGGCCATTTTTGTGAAAGTTCAGTATTCAGTTCAATAAAGACTTCTTGACCTTCTGGTAATTCATCTTCCGAGAAAATAGCATTCGCAGGACATTCAGGTTCGCACAGTGCGCAGTCGATACATTCATCAGGGTTGATGACGAGGAAATTTGGACCTTCGTAGAAACAATCCACTGGACAAACTTCTACGCAGTCTTGGTATTTACATTTAATACAATTTTCAGTGACAACAAAGGTCATGGCGACAGCTACCTAAAAAATATGGTTCTAATTACTCTTGCTGTATTTTAGGCAAAAATGCATGTAAGTAACAATTGCTTTTATTGATATTTGTTATATATAGGGCTGTTAATTTTAATAAAAACTGAATATCTGCCTAAAAGTGCGATATAAATGAAAAAGACTCCTATTTAGAAGCCTTTTTCTTATTCAGTACGCTTTTAAATTAAGCCTCTAGCGCATCTTTCAAAGCATAAATTTGTTGTAGTGCTTCACGGGGTGAAAGATTATCGACATCTAAAGCTCTTAACAGATTCAGCGCAGGCACATCTTTTTCCACTTCCACAACACGTTCAATCACCTGAATGGAAGACTCATCCGCCCCACTGAATAAATCATTTTGTACCGCTTTATTGAGTTGTTGATGTTGCTGTTTTTCCAAAATCTTTAAGCGATTTTGGGCTTCTTTAATTACGCTGGCAGGAATACCGGCTAATTTCGCCACTTGCAGACCATGACTTTGACTGGCTGGTCCATGCTGAACTTTATGCAATAAAATTAAATTGCCATTTAATTCTTTGGCGGTAACATGGTAGTTATCGATGCCAGATTCTTTGCCGAGTTCCGTGAGTTCAAAATAATGGGTCGCAAATAAGCACAGGCATTTAATCCGTTTGCTTAGGTCGATTACACAAGCCCAAGCTAAAGATAAGCCATCATAAGTACTGGTACCGCGTCCTACCTCATCCATTAATACCAGAGACTGGTTGGTGGCATGATGCAGAATTTGTGAAGTTTCAGTCATCTCAACCATAAAGGTCGATTTGCCGGTGGATAAATCATCCGCTGAACCAATACGGGTAAAGACCCGATCAATTGGACCTAATACTGCAGATTTCGCCGGTATATAGCATCCACAGTAAGCTAATAGAGTAATCAGTGCGGTTTGACGCATAAAGGTCGATTTACCGCCCATATTTGGCCCCGTCACAATGGCCATACGGTGGTTAAAATCTAGAGTGGTATCGTTTGGCGTAAAAGCTGTTTTGCTTAAGGCTTCAACTACAGGGTGGCGACCGGCGATAATTTTAACCCCAATTTCAGGGCTGAATTCTGGACGCGACCAGTTGCGTAAACGCGCCTGATGAGCAAAGTTAGCCAGCATATCAATCTGCGCAATCGCACTGCTCATCATTTGTAAATTGCCGATGTCCTGACGTAATTCATCCAGCAGCATTTCAAACAGCATTTTTTCACGCGCTAGTGCACGCGACTCACTGGACAGTACTTTATCTTCAAAAGACTTGAGTTCCGGCGTGATATAGCGCTCTGCATTTTTTAAGGTCTGGCGACGAATGTAGTGATCTGGTGCCTGCTCAGCTTGCGCGCGGGTCAGTTCAATGTAGTAGCCACTAACACGGTTATAACCGATTTTCAGGGTTGAAACCCCAGTATTTTCACGCTCTTGGGTTTCCAGATCAATCAGGAACTGACCGGCATGATCACGGATTTTACGCAGTTCATCCAGTTCACTGTCAAAGCCTTCTGCAATAACATTGCCATCACGTAGTAATACCGGCGGATGTTCAACAATGGCAGACATCAGGCGTTGGTATAACCCCTTAAAATCACCCAGTTCATGATCCAATTGCTGAATTAAGCTAGATTGTTTTGCCTGAGTCATCGGCTGAATGGCATGGCGCAATAAAGGAATTTGCGCACAGGCTTGACGCAGTTGGACTAAATCACGTGGACGTGCACTGCCTAAAGCAATACGGCTCAGCACACGTTCAATATCACTAATCTCTTTCAGCACCAAGCGAATCGGTGACTCATGATAGCCATTGAGCATCGCTGCAGTTGCATCAAGGCGCGCGTCAAGTAATTTGGTATCACGTAGTGGCTGCATTAAGGTACGGCTAAGTAAACGCCCGCCCATCGCAGTTTGACAGTCATTGATCAGTTGAAACAATGAGGTGCCGTGATCAAATAATGGCTCGACTAACTCTAAATTGCGACGCGTGACTGGATCTAAGGCAATAAAGTCACTGCTTTGTTCTAGCTGAATGGAACGGATATGCGGTAAAGCCGTTTTTTGGGTTTCTTTGGCATAGTGAATCAGTGCGGCTGCGGCAGCTTTGGCAAGCGGTAAATGATCAATCCCAAAACCTGACAGTGTCGATACGGCCAACTGATCACATAAGGTTTTTTGCGCATTATTGACGTTGAAATCGACATTTGGACGCTTGGTGACCGGGCACTCAAGTTGCTTTTTGATTTGCTCAATAATATTGGGATCAACAATATCTTCATCCACCAGAATCTCGCTTGGCATTAAGCGGGAGAGCTCAATCGCGAGTTGCTCGTGTTGGAAGTCTAGTTGTTGAACCTTGAAAATACCTGCGCTTAAATCCAACAACGCAATACCAATTTGATTTTGTTGAATGCAAAGCGCGACCAGATTGGAAGATTGATGACTGTTAAGCAGCGCATCATCGGTTAGTGTACCGGGCGTAATAATTCGGACCACACCACGTTCCATAGGGGCTTTACCGCGAGTGCCTGCGCTATCGCCTTCACCGAGCTGTTCACAAATGACAACGGTTTCGCCTTTCTTGACCAAACGTGCCAAATAACCTTCAGCTGCATGGTAAGGTACGCCTGCCATAGGAATAGGTTCACCATTGGCCTTGCCACGATGGGTTAAAGTAATCCCCAGTAATTTGGCAGCTTTATGCGCATCATCAAAAAACAACTCATAAAAGTCACCCATACGGTAAAACATGAGTGAGTGAGGATGCTGCATTTTGACGCTCATGTATTGCTGCATCATGGGTGTTAAAGTGGAAAGATCAGCCATGATTTCCGGGTAACTCATTGAGGTAAAATCCTTAAATATTTGAATAAATCTAAATCACTAAAAACTTGGCTGTCTCACCAATTTCAATTTTTTGCATGAAGATAAGTTTATTTACCAGCAAGACATTCAGGTCTAATATTTTTTGATTTTCTGGCAAGTCGTGTCTATCAAAAAACTTAACTTCATTCGAGTGGCTTATCTTATCAAATTTGCAAGAGTAGAGAAAAATGCTTTGCAACAAATACGTAAAAATGAGGAAACAGTTTTTTGATTTTTTATGAGGATACTGAATAGCCACTAAAATTCTAGACACACGTAACCATCTTTTGATGGGCCTTTTTATAATCTAATGGAGAACGCTGACCATTGGAACCATGTCGTCGTTTCGAGTTGTAAAACATTTCAATATATTCAAATATGTCTGCTCTAGCATCTGATCTCGATACGTAAATTTTCTTCTTAATACGCTCTCGCTTTAGCAACTGAAAGAAACTCTCAGCAACAGCATTGTCATGGCAATTTCCTCTCCTGCTCATACTACTTTCCAGATTATGATGTTTGAGGAAATCTTGCCATTCATGACTTGTATATTGGCTACCTTGATCTGAGTGGATGAGTACTTTGTTCTTCGGTTTCCTTCGCCATAGAGCCATCAATAAGGCATCTAAAACCAGATCTGTCGTCATTCTCGATTTCATAGACCAACCAACAACAAGACGTGAAAATAAGTCAATCACCACAGCAAGGTATAGCCATCCTTCATGTGTACGAATATAAGTAATGTCAGTCACCCACAGTTGTTTGGGATGAGTTGGATTAAACTGCCGATCTAAAGTATTTTCAGCCACAACCGCTGAAGTCCCAGTATGTACTCTAGGTTTACGATAGCCACGTTGTGATTTAAGACCACCCACTTTCATCAACCGATGGACTCGATTGATTCCACAACTTTCACCTATGTCTTTTAAGTCACAGTAAATCTTACGATAGCCGTAAACTCCACCAGATTCGAGCCAGAGTTGTTTAATCAATCCTGAAAGCTCTTGCTGTTTCTGAGCAGTCTTACTGATGGGTTGCTTTAACCATGCGTAATAGCCACTGTGATGAACATCTAAAGTTGAACACAAACGACGGATCGGCCAGATACGCTGGTTGTCCTGAATAAAGGCATACCTCACCTGGACTGGCTTGCGAAGTACACCGCGGCTTTTTTTAATATGTCTCTTTCTTCTGTGACTCTTTGAAGTTCTTTTTTTAGCTTTGCCAATTCCGCAAGTGGATCACCAGATTCTGTGATTTTAGGCTGTTGAGGATCATAACGTTTAATCCAGGCATAAAGACTATGCGTGGTTATACCTAAACGTGCGGCAACTTCAGCCACGCTATGACCTTTTTCAGTCACTTGCTTTACTGCTTCAATTTTGAATTCTTCAGGATATCGTTTGCTACTGCTCATAAACACCTCGTTAATTAGCCATTTTATCTAACTAAAGAGTGTCTACAAAATCGGTGGCTATTCATACTAAGGGTGGATGAATATAGCTGTAATGAAGATCAGTAAGCTACATCTGAACTATTTTAATGATGCTTGGAAATAGTCTAAGAAAATATCTTCACATTAAATTTAATAGAAAATCAGTCGACAATGCTTTATCCACATTATCGCCTGAGATTAGTAAATCTTTGTCCTTAAGGTTTATGTAAACCTAACTGGATGAGATGGAGGCGCAATATTCGACGTAATTCTAAAATGGCTTCTGGTGTTTCTTGAATAGAATGTCCGCCTTTAATGATCTTTTCAGAAACAGCTCCATCTAAGTGAGCACTTTGATAAGTAACGACATCATCGCTAATGATATTCAGATCATCACTGTCGGTGATGTTGCCCATAATAGAATGGAACATGAGGCCTTTACGCGGGTTAATGTCTTTGGTCAGTTCCATAAATTTTGACTGATGGCTTAAGTCACTTGGACCATTTTGAATAAGACCATGATCAATCTGGGTTAAGAGTTCTTTAACGTCAAGATCCTGGGTTTGTATGCTGTCAGTGATGGCAGACAAGAATGCACCCGGTATACGAATAATTTTACGTGCTGCCTTGGTAAACCAGCGATCTGCATAATCGGTTCCTTTATGCGGGGTGGCAAGAAATATCGCACGACTGAAATTAGGAATATCTTTAATTACTAAGCGCTGAGAAATGATCGGTAATTTTTGGTATTTATTTAATTGGCGATTATTCATCATGGCTAAAGCTTTTTTGGTCACATCTGCATCACTTACCAATAACCGGGCAATAATACCGCCCATACTATGTCCAATCAGAACGGCATCTTTTTTGGCTGGTGCTGTGGAATCAACCTGTGCAAAAGCCTGGTTAAGAAGGGCATAGATTTGAAAGCGACTTTCAATAATGGGCATATTGGTTGAATAGAATACTTGCCAAACCTGAAAGTTTTCTCGCAGTACTGCATCTCCCATAATATCATTGGTCAGTCGAATCCATGCTTCAGGACTGCTGGCCAAACCATGCACTAATACAATCACTTTTTTCTTCGGGTTGTAAGGCTCGAGCATGTATAAATGAGGCATAGTGAGATGATTATCACGATCAATCAGGGTTAAGTAGGCAGCTTTGCCTAGATTATTTTGTGCCAGCCATAAACCATAGGGAGTCGAAAAGTTACCTGCAAGCGGGTAGGTCTTACCGGCCATGGTTACTTTTTCATATTTGTAAGGATCAAAGGCTTTTAGTTCAAACTCTGACTTAGTTAAAATGTCCTCAATATTGGTCGCAGATTTTGGTTGCGCGGTAATGGTGGCTGCCAAATAACGGGCCTGATGGATATTCGGATTGATGCCATTTTTGTAGCTAAAATTCATCGGGTCGATAATATATTTATTTTTACCTTCGCCAATATCATCTTTAACTTGGGGTAAAACGACGACAAATTCTGAACCAAAACCATCACGGCGGTTAATGGAGCGTAAACCTGAAAAATTCAAATTATAACTTGAAAGCAATTGCTCAATTTTTTGTTCTTTAAGCTGTGGGTAATAATCAAAGTTAATGCTGTAGATGCTTTTTCCAACTTTAATCTGGTGTTCAACTTCTGTAGGTTTGTGACGCAGCGCATAAGCGGAAACCAGTTTAGCCAAAGCTAAGTTGTAAAAGTCACGAATTTGAACCTGTCTGTTATCAAAAATACGGTCTTGGGGACCGCGTTTTGTTTTAAACATATAGGCATAACTGTATCGAATACTTTTATCCAGCATGTAAAGTTGTTGGTCCAAACATTTATCATAAGTCAGTTGCTGGAGCTGCTGTTTTTCTTGTGATTTGGTGCTAGTTAATATTCCACTCTTACAATCACTTGAATTTTCAAAGGTTAAGGCTTTGGCTAAGTAGACTTCACTGGCAGTAGATAATAATTGTTCATCTTGAATTTGGGGAATTTGTTGCAGTTCCTGCACACATTGTTCAGGTTCGTCAGAGCAGATTTTTGCTTCACGACCTGTCATGGAAAGCACGTTTAAACTCGCTTCACTCAATTTGTTGCGGGTGAGTATGCTTTCTCGTTCATTGGCGATGGTGACGTTGATGGCTTGGCTTTTAACACTTACGATTTGACATCCTGTCAGCAAATAACTACTGACTAGCGCAGCAAATAAAACTTTGTATATCTGTTTTGGCATAATAAAAGTCTGCAATAAGGATTTGTTTGAATTTTTATTCATCATACGACAATTCTTCTAATTTTCAATTCACCCAAATAAAAATAGACCGTACTGGACGGCCTATTTAAATCATTAATTAAAATTAAGATGCTTTAGGTGGAGTAAGGATTTGCCATACATTCCAGCGACCTTGCTTTTCAATTTCAGCAATTAAACGGTCAGCCACTTCAGCTTCTTGCGGATATTTTACTTTGTAATTTTTCAAAGTTTGAATCGCATTTTTCTTTTGTTCCATGGCAATGTAGTTATTTGCCGCAGAGAGATAGGCTTCTTGAACACCCGCTTTCATCGCCTTATCTAAATAAGGAATTGCTTCACGCTGACCACCACCTTCGGATAAACCAAAACCAAACCAGAAGTTTGCTTCCGCATCTTCTTTATTAATTTTTAAAATACGTTGTGCATAGGTTAAAGATTTAGTGGTGTAGACTGAACCCAAGTCCAGGTTACGCGCCATCACGCTGGCTTTAAATGCGCGGATCAGAACATCAAACGATGCATTGTCTCTAGATGCTAATGTATCGAGCTGTTGAGTCAATTCTCTTAATTTTGCTTCAAACCCTTTACGTTCTTGACGCTCAGTAAAACGAGGTGGGTAATGACGTGCTTTACCTTCAACCAGTTGTAAAAAATCATCAATTTCAGTGACATCAATTTCATTTTCACCTGCAAGTACGGCAAATTTTAAATTACGCTCATTGCTGTTCACGGTTGGAATAATCAGCTTGTTTACATCTAGCGTTACTTTCTTGGAAGGATCACTTTGAAGATTCACTTCCACTTTATTTACAGGCTGTACTGCAGCTTGTTTTAAAGCGATTTCAAAAGGAGGCGGAGCATCATAGTTAAATGGATTCAGTGCATAGAATGGGGCAGTCAAATCAGGTTCAGTGAAAATAATCGGACTATTTGGCTTTTCATCTTTTTTAGGGGTCGTGCTACACGCGGATAATAAAGATACAGCAATTAATGTATATGCCAAAGGCTTAAGGGTCATATAGGTCATCCATTCATTTAATTTTAAAATTGATTAGTGTTTACTGCTATATCGTTACGAAGCACTCATTTATAAAATAACTAAATTCCTGCTTCATCTCATATCAGCTAAAAGTATGCGCCGTCACAAACATAAATGAAGTGCCAACAAACCGAACTTGCATGCTCATCAGTCTAAAAAAACTGGCATCAACATGCAAGTTAGCGCTTGTTAATCTTTTAGATAAGTACTTTAGGCTTTGGATTGACTGCTTTGCGCTTCACATTCACGGCGTACATCTTCAATAATTTTAAGTTCTTCAACACTGAACGGCTGTTCGTCTTGCTGTTTTTTAAATGAAGGATCGAGTAAAGATAAACGCTGGCATAAACTGTTCATGCGTTTTTCATTATGCTGAATGCGATCCAGTAGAACACGCATACCATCTAAAATAGGATCTGACTGATCTTGTGTTGCCGCATAGGGTTGGAAACCAATGCTCTCTGCATAATCTCGGCGACGTGCCTCTTCAGCATCTTTGGGTTTGTCTTTGGTGATAAAGCGGGCGGGGTTACCAACAGCCGTAGTATCTGGCGGAACTTCTTTGGTCACAACTGCATTGGAACCGACTTTGGAGTTTTTACCGACAGTAAATGGTCCAAGAATCTTGGCACCAGCACCCACCACCACACCATCTTCAAGGGTTGGATGACGTTTACCTTTATTCCAGGTGGTTCCGCCAAGTGTTACGCCGTGATAAAGCGTGACATCATCCCCGATTTCGGCAGTTTCACCTATCACCACACCCATGCCATGATCGATAAAAAAACGACGACCAATTTTCGCACCCGGGTGAATTTCAATGCCAGTGGCAAAACGGCTAAAAGAAGACAGCAGGCGCGCAGAGCCTTTACACTCTTTTTGCCAAAGTTCATGGGCAATCCGGTGCATAATCAGCGCATGTATGCCGGGATAGGTGGTGAGAACTTCTAGGGTGTTTCGAGCTGCAGGATCGCGCGCGAATACAGCCTGTATATCTTCTTTAAGCTGTTTAAGCATTAGATTGATCCTCTGAAGAATCTGTTGTTTTATCCATAGATTTTTTCCATTTACCGCTATTTATCGCTTGTACACGCGTGAATATGCCGCGAAGTAAATGATATTCCATACGGTCTAATTGTATACGTCCAAAGAGCCGACGCAAGCGTAAAGGCAATAAACGTGGATTTTTTGGATCCATAAATTCAATTTCTGCCAACATTTTTTCAATATGCGGGTAGAACTGTTCCATTTGTTTATGCGTAACCAATGGCTCATCCCAGTGCATGTCAATTTCATCGGTCACATGCATGGTGGCTTCTGGATCTTCTTTCTGCTCAGTCAATGCCATTGCCGCCATACGCATTTCATAGCAAATTACCTGAATGGCTTGGGCAACATTGAGTACGCCGTAATCGTTATTGACCGGAATAGTAACGTGATAATTGGCCATCGCCAATTCTTCATTGGTCAAACCACGGTCTTCACGACCAAATATAATGGCAATTTCCTGTTGGTCATTTACCACAGCATTCAGTGATTTTTCCGCAGCAGGACGAGCATCCAGCAAAGGCCATGGAATGGTACGGCTACGCGCACTGGTGCCAAAAACCAGATGACAGTCTTTAATCGCGTCTTCTAAAGTGGGCACAATTTCAATCTGTTCGATTAAATCTGCCGCACCTGCTGCCAAAGCATTGATGTCCGGGTGCGGATAGGTCTTAGGCTCAACCAGTACCAGCTTGGATAAGCCCATGGTTTTCATTGCACGTAAAGCACTACCGATATTCGCCGGTAATGTGGTATTGACCATGACAATACGCACATGGGAGAGATGTGCTGAAACAACAGCATTGTCAACTTGACTCATAATGTGTCCGATTTGAATTTAAATATTTAAAAATTAAGAATATTGTTTGGCTTCTGCCTGATATAGATCCATCGCATCATCCATGCTGACATTGGCCGGCGGCGGTGCGATCTGGACTGGCTTGCCCTGATGATGCGCAGCCTTCGCGGCTTTGGATTTCACCTGGTATTCAATATGGATGACATCTTTACCAAAATAATCGCGCAATTTTGACAGCAGTTCATCCTGCGGTGCAACTTTCCAATTCAGACCCAAGTGAACTTGCGCTGAAGCGTAGGGGTAATCAATTTGTAATTGCATTGGAATATGATTGCACATATCGACATTACAAAACGGAAGCAGAATCTTTTGTAAATCCTGACTCAATGTTTTGCTCAGATGTTCATGATTGAGTTTAATCTGGATGCTATTGGCACGTTTCTGGCGAATTTCATTCAGGCTAAAGGCTTTGGTCAAGCGTCCCATTGGACGGTCATAACCTTCACGTTCATAGATTTCGCCTTCAATCACCACCACACGGTCGGCCTGAATGACATCTTTAAAACGCTGGAAGCGTTCATGATTGGCAGAAACTTCTATACGTGCCGTACCATCGTCTAGAGTCACCATCATCCGGTTCGGGAAGTTGGCAACATCCACCACCAATCCAGCAAATACCGTGGTGACACCGCGACGTGTCGGGGTTAATTCATTAATTCGTACAGGAATAAAGGATTTTAACTCTGGACGATAAACATCAATCGGATGTCCGGTGAGATACAAGCCAAGCGTGTCTTTTTCGCCTTTAAGGCGAACTTCATCTGACCATGGTTTTACTGGTTTAGACGGTTTGCGTTGAACTTCTTCAACTTCACCAAATAAATCCATAATTCCGGTTTCGCGATTAGAGCGTGCCTGTTCAGCCGCTTGAACCGCTTCAGGCAACTGCGCCATAATGCTGGCACGATCAATGCCCAAACAGTCTAGAGCACCTGAACGGATGAGGGCTTCCAAAGTCCGTTTATTAATTTTTTTCAAATCAATACGGTGGCAAAAATCGAATAAATCTTTGTAAGGACCATCCTGAAAACGTGAGTCAATCACCGATTGCATAGCTGCTTCACCCACGCCTTTAATGGCACCTAGACCATAAACAATGGTTTTTTCATCACTGGCATGGAACTGGTAAAAAGACATATTAATAGAAGGTGGAAACACTTCTAAGCCATTAATTCGGCAGTCATCAATCAAAAATACAATACTGTCGGTATTCTGCATTTCCGAAGTGAGTACTGCTGCCATAAATTCAGACGGATAATAGGCTTTTAACCATGCTGTTTGGTAAGCAATTAAGGCGTAAGCTGCCGCATGTGATTTGTTAAAACCGTAACCTGCAAACTTCTCCATATAGTCAAAAATATGGTTGGCTGTGGCTTCATCAATGTCTTTTTTTGCAGCACCTTCAATAAAGATTTGACGCTGCTTGACCATTTCTTCAGGTTTCTTTTTACCCATGGCGCGACGCAACATGTCCGCGCCACCGAGGGTATAACCGGCACAGTACTGTGCAGCCTGCATCACCTGTTCCTGATATACCATGATCCCGTAAGTCGGCTCAAGCACGCCTTCCAATAAGGGATGCAGATATTCAAACTCACCGCCATGCATACGGTGGATAAAGTCAGGAATAAGATCCATTGGACCCGGACGGTACAAGGATACGAAAGCGATAATTTCTTCGAACTTGCTTGGACGCGCCTCTTTCAGCATTTTTTTCATGCCGACGGATTCAAACTGGAAGATCGCTGTGGTATTGGCATTTGCGAATATCGAATAGGCTTTGGCATCGTCTAGCGGAATATGCGCAATATCCACGGTTTTTTCCGGTCCAACGCGTTTATTAATATTTTGAATCGCATCTTCAATTACGGTCAGGTTACGCAGACCCAAGAAGTCGAATTTGACCAGACCGGCTGATTCAACATCGTCTTTGTCGAATTGGGCGACGCGGTTGGTGCCATCTGCATCACACATGACGGCTGAATAGTCGGTAATTTTACCCGGTGCAATCACCACACCACCGGCATGTTTACCGGTATTACGGGTAATACCTTCAAGTTTCAGCGCCATTTCCCAGATTTCAGCCGCATCATCATTGTCTGGATTGGATGGATTGGTGACGATATCTTTAAGCTGCGGTTCCATGTCGATGGCCGCACGAAGGTCTACACCTAAGGGCTTGGTCGGGATCAACTTGGAGATACGGTCTGCAAGTCCATAAGATTTACCCAGTACACGCGCAACATCTCGGATGGCACCTTTTGCCGCCATGGTGCCGAAAGTGGCAATCTGTGATACTGCATCTCGTCCGTAATGACGGGCCACATAGTCAATCACCCGGTCACGACCTGCAATACAGAAGTCGATGTCAAAGTCGGGCATCGAAACACGTTCAGGGTTCAAGAAACGTTCGAACAGCAGGTCATAACGTAGCGGATCGAGATCGGTAATTTTCAGGCTATACGCCACCAGTGAGCCTGCACCTGAACCACGTCCCGGACCGACCGGTACGCCATTATTTTTGGACCACTGAATGAAGTCCATCACGATCAGGAAGTAGCCGGGGAATCCCATGTTCAGGATGGTACCAATCTCGTAGGCTAGACGTTCATCATAAACTTTACGAATTTCAGGCCAGTCTTCATCACGTTTTTCAACGGGATAAAGGAAATTTAAACGTTCTTCCAGGCCTTCCTGAGAAATATGCTCAAAGAAGGTATCAATGGTATGACCTTCTGGAATGGGGAAGTCGGGAAGGTCATTGAAGCCTAAACGCAAGCTGACATTACAGCGCTTGGCAATGTGGTAGGTATTTTCAATCGCTGTTGGAATGTCTGAAAACAGTTCAGTCATTTGCTCGGCAGTTTTGAAATATTGTTCAGGCGTGTAAGAACGTGGGCGACGGTTATCACCAAGCACATAACCATCGGCAATACACACGCGCGCTTCATGTGCTTCGAAGTCGGTTGGTGCAATAAAATGCACATCATTATGTGCCACAACACCAATATTGTATTTCTGGGCCAGCTTAACTGCGCCTGCAATAAAGCTCTCTTCATCGGGGCGGTCAGTACGGGTCAGAGCCAGATAAACACGATTACCAAATTTTTCAATCCATTCTTCTAGCAGGGCTTCAGCTTTTTGCGGGTTGGAGGAATTGAGCATTTTGCCGACATCACTATGCATGCCTAATAGCACGATGATGTCTTGATTCTGTTCAAGCACCCATTCTTTTTTTACGCAAGGAATATCAAGCTGCTGACCTTCAATAAAGCCACGCGAAACAATTTCAGTGAGACTGCGCCAGCCTTTATTGGTCATGGAAAGCAGGGTTGCTTTATGTTCTGCATCATTCAGGCGAATGACACCGCCCAAAATCGGTTTGATGCCGTTATTCAGACATTTTTTATAAAATTTAACTGCGGCATGCAAATTGGACAGATCTGTTAATGCCAAAGCTGGCATTGCATCATTCTCTGCAGCTTTCATAAGATCAGGTATACGTACGATCGATTCCGTAATTGAAAATTCTGTATGTATTCCAAGATGAACAAAGTGCATAAATGAGTCCCTGCAAAAACTGACGGCTATTTTAGCATGCTCTGAATACAGGAATGGCTTAATATTTATCAAAATCGAAGCAGATTTTTAATTGCAATATTGGTTAGAACTGATGTTTTTATTGATAAAGTCGGAAATTGAATTATTTTTAACCAGAATATTTTTGCCAAATAAAAACCCTCTAAGTAAGTAATGCTGATCAGTTATGAGAGTGAATCATGAACTCCTTAGCTTTTAGCTTATTCACAACGGAGTCTTATCTTTTTAACCCAAGTATTCAGATTTCGTCAGTTCTTTTGTTTAGCCAAATGAGAAGCGAAGCTTCGCAAGAAAAGCATCTTACAAAGACTTTAAATAATTTATTTAAAGTCCTTTCATCGCAAAGCTCGTTCATTACCACCAAGTAGCAAATCTGTCGCAGAAACAGTAACTTGTTAAATATATTCTTGTCTCAAGCAGTTGCGAATGACGTTTCCTCGTCTCAAATAACATGATGAATTCGAAATAAAAAATGCCAGTCAATTTCTTAACTGACTGGCATTATTCTAACTGAGGGTTTTAAAGCTTTGACCGGATGATTATTTATCTTAAATTATCTTAATTTGGCGAGCCATTCACCCATGGTCTGAACAATTTGTACCAAGAGTAAAAGCACAATCACGGTTAAAATGACCACGCTGGTATCAAAGCGTTGATAGCCATAGGAAATCGCCAAATCACCAATACCACCGGCACCGACTGCACCCGCCATCGCGGTTGCACCAATTAAACTGATGGTGGCAGTGGTTAAATTTAAAATCAGTGAACTGCGTGATTCCGGCAAAATAAACTTGAAAATAATTTGTAATGGGGTAGCACCCATGGCCTGAGCAGATTCCACGATGCCTTCATTGACTTCTAATAATGACGTTTCAATCAGGCGTCCCATATACGGGCCAATATAGATGGTCAGTGGAACAATCGCTGCCCAAGTCCCGATTGACGTACCCACTAAAAATTTGGTTAAAGGAATAACCGCAATCAGTAGAATGATGAAAGGGAGCGAGCGTAGGGCATTCACAATCGGATTTAAAATATGATAAACCGCACGATTCGGCAGAATCCCTTCAGGTCGGGTGACCAATAACACAATACCCTGAATAAATCCCCAAATTCCGCCAAACAGCATCGCAAAGAACACCATGTGAAAGGTTTCTTGTAGGGCAGTGACAAACTGGTCAATCGACAGGGAACTCTGCCAAAACGGTGCGGTAAGTTCAGTGAGCCACTGTACGATTAAATCTCTCATACCTGATCTCCTGAATGTTCAACTTTCACGCCATTTTTCTCTAAAAATTCAATTGCTTGCTGGATAATTTCCGGATCACCCAGCAACTGGATAAACATTTGTCCAATTACGGTGCCATTAATTTCAGTCATATTGGCGAACAAGATATTTAAACTGATATCAAATTTCTTAATCACCGCTTGGACCACAGTTTCTTGGGCAGATCTGCCTAAGAACTGCAGGCAATAAATACTGTTGTGATTCTGATTTTCCAGGTTCTTTAATATGTTGACCGGCAACTGTTGCTGAAGCACAGTCTGAATAAAGTTTTTAGTGGTCGGATGTTGTGGCTGACTAAAAATTTCAAGGGTGGAACCGGTTTCAATGACTTTGCCTTGTTCCATCACAGCAACATAATCACAAACCGTTTCAATCACATCCATTTCATGGGTCACCATAACAATGGTGATATTCTGTTCTTTATTGATTTTTTTGAGCAAGGCCAAAACAGATTTGGTGGTTTGTGGATCAAGTGCAGAAGTCGCTTCATCGCAGAGTAAAATTTTGGGATGATTGGCAAGTGCGCGGGCAATACCGACCCGTTGTTTCTGCCCGCCCGAAAGCTCATCGGGGAAAGCATCTTTTTTATGCTTGAGATCAATAAACTCAAGTAATTCGTTTAAGCGCTTTTCACGTTCAACCTTGCTTACACCCAAAAGTTTCAGTGGCATTTCAATATTTGCCGCGACAGTTTTGGTTTGCAATAAATTGAAGTGCTGAAAGATCATACCGATATTTGCACGTTCTTGACGTAATGAGCGTGCATCCAAAGCAGTAAAATCTTTTTGATTAATAATTACCTGACCTTCATTCGGTCGTTCCAATAAATTAATCAAACGAATTAAGGTGCTTTTACCCGCGCCACTATAACCAATAATGCCAAAAATACTGCCTGCTGGAATTTCCAAATTAATTTGGTCCAAGGCACGTATAGTTTGACCTTTGAGCTGATAGTGCTTTGAAATGTTTTTAAATTCAATCATATCGTCAGAAACTAGGCAGAAAATAAAAAACAGGCAAAATGTCTTTGCCTGTTTGGTTTAGATGATTATATTACTATTTCGTTTCAGTTAAATAACTAATTGGTTTATTTACATCAACCTTAGTGCCACCAAAGTGTTCTTGAACATATTTGTTCACAGCTTCAGTATGATACAACGCACCTACTTTCTGTAGTAGAGGATCATCTTTACGTGATTCAGCAGTCGCTAAAATATTTACATTTAACTTGGTGCTTTGGTCTACTGGCTCATAGTAGATCGAATCTTTCAGTACGTTCAAGCCACCTTCAAGCGCTAGCGTATTGCCTAAAACAATTGCATCTACTTCATCTTTCACGCGAACAGCGGTTGCCATTTGAATCGGTTTAATCACGATTTTTTTAGCATTTTCAGTAATGTCGTTTGGAGTGCCTGTTGCAGGATTAAAGTCAGCTTTAAGTTTTAACAGACCTGCAGATTGAAGAAGTAGCAGGGCACGTGCTTCATTTGCTGCATCGTTTGGAATGGCAATGGTTGCACCATTGGCAAATTCTTCAACTTTTTTTACTTTGCTCGAGTAAATACCCATTGGCTCAAGGTAAGTGGTAGACACGGGTGCAATCTTGTCTTTATTCGATGCATTGAATGCTACCAAATAAGCATATGACTGGAATGCATTGATATCGACTTCTTTATTAGCTACCGCAGTATTCATGGCAACATAATCAGTGAAGTTTTTCACTTCAAGCTTAATACCTGCTTGCTTGGTTTCAGGTAATGTAGCAATAAAACGCCAGATATCTGCATCTGAACCCGTCGATGCCATAACTACAGTTTGTTCTTTTGCGGTATCATTTTTTGCCGCGTCAGTTGCAGGTGCTTCTGGTTTAGAGCAGCCTGTCAAGCCAACGGTTAGGCCTAAAACAAGTCCAAGGAGCTTTTTCATGTATTCATCCCAAGTAAATTTAATTTTGGCTTTAAATTTACGAATCATTTATTAAAGAGACTAAGTCGAATCGAAATCAGTATAGAACGAAGGCATGATGACAGTCATCATGTCCAAACTTTTCTCTGATAGATGTGCAGCACTATATAATTTACAAATTACGCTATGCAATCAGCAATCTGTCGAATAATAATTTAAAATGATGATAGTTTTTTAAATCATTGTATTCATTAATAAGATTGCGTTTTTATCCAATCAAAATTTGCCTCATCATAGCAATAAATCTATATGCGTAATAGTGATTATAAATCTTATACTTAGCTTTATTTTGCATAAGAAAGTTTAAATTTTTTATAAATTAATCCATAAAACAATAGATTAATTTTATTGAAATTATGATTTTAATGAATATGTTTAAATAGTGAGCTTTATAAGATTTTATCCAATCTAAATCATAAAAATGGATATATGTGATTCATTGATGGAAGCGGGTTGCATTGGAGATAACTTCATTTGGGAAATAGCGCATGACTTTATCGTGTGCACACATTTTGATAAATGGAGCAGTGTATGAGTCTTGCCATTGGCGGAGGATGAGCCGAGGGGTTGATATTTTGATCATCTTTTTTAAATTCTATATATCCTAGATTGTCTAAATGATTGATTTAAATTTGATTAAAGATATCATCAATTTAATTCAAATCATAATAAGTGCAAAAATGAAGGAAAAGATCATAAAAGACTTAATAATAAGTTATCTAGCTATTATTTTTATCATGTTAATTATAACCTATTTTTTAATCTATCCATTAGCAGTTGATAAGGGGACAGCAATAGCAACCATGTTTGGTTGGTCAGCGGGACTTTTTGCACCATTATCTGCTTTTGTTTTGTTAAATGCATGGAAAGAGCAAAACAATTTCATGGTTAAAAGGGATTTAATGATTAATACATTGGAATATTTAGATGAAGTATCTAGGTCAATAGGTCAAATATATTGATTAATTTATATAAATGAAACCAAGAGTTATTTTTATCCTTACAATGAAAAAAACATACCTTTAGACTTACATAAATTTATTATGGATGAGTATACAATTTTTGTTAAAAATTTAGGGAAATTTCACAAAGTTGCATTGAGGGTTTTAGATAAAGGTGAATCTAATGAGTTTAATGATCTATATAAAACTTTGAATAAGTTGCATGACAAAATCATATATGCCTTAGATTAAAAAAATAAAAAAATTGAAGTAGATGTTCAAACATATAACGATAAATTCCTATTTTGTATGACTATTACCATGAACTTCTTAAACACAAAGAAAAATTTGAGCAAATAGCTAATAATTATCTTATTGCAAAGTAAGAAAAACCCCGCACGCAGCGGGGTTTTTACTTAATTCAAATTAAGATTAAGCATTTTCGCGCGCAATCGCACGGTAACCAATATCTTTACGATATTGAACACCGTTAAAAGTCACTTTTTCACAAAGCTCTAATGCTTTTGCTTGTGCTTCGCCAATTGTGTTACCGAGTGCAGTTACACATAGAACACGACCACCAGCAGTCACAATGTCGCCATTTCCATTGGCTTTCGTACCTGCGTGGAATACTTTCGCATCTGTCATTTCAGTGTCGAGGCCTGAAATTACATCACCATTGCTAGATGTTTCTGGATAGCCTTTAGATGCCAGCACAATACCAACAGTTTTACGCTCATCCCATTCTGCTTCCGCAGGAAGATTACCTTCGAGGCCTGCTTGAACCAAATCTACTAGGGATGATTTTAGACGCATCATGATCGGTTGAGTTTCAGGGTCACCAAAACGGCAGTTGAACTCGATCACTTTCGGTTGACCTTGTTCATCAATCATCAAGCCAGCGTATAAGAAACCTGTGTATACGTGACCGTCTTTTTTCATACCTTCAACAGTCGGACGCATTACTTCATTCATTGCTTTTTCGAAAACGTCAGCAGTCACAACAGGAGCAGGAGAGTAGGCACCCATACCGCCAGTGTTTGGACCTTGGTCGCCTTCAAAGATACGTTTGTGATCTTGTGAGGTCGCCATTGGCAGGATGTTGTCGCCATCAATCATACAAATGAATGATGCTTCTTCACCGGCAAGGAATTCTTCGATTACAACACGAGAACCTGCATCACCAAATTTGTTACCTGCCAACATATCATCAATGGCGTCGAATGCTTCTTGATTGGTCATGGCAACGATGACGCCTTTACCTGCAGCAAGACCATCTGCCTTGATGACGATTGGTGCACCATTTTTTTCAACAAATGCTTTGGCAGCATCTACTTCTGTGAACACATCATAAAATGCGGTTGGAATGTTATGGCGTTTAAGGAAGTGTTTTGCGAAAGCTTTAGAGCCTTCAAGCTGTGCCGCAAATTGAGTTGGACCCCAAACTTTTACATCAGCTGCACGGCAAGCATCCACTACACCGTTTACAAGCGGTGCTTCTGGACCAACAATGACTAAATCAACTGCATTTTCTTGAGCAAAAGTAATGATTGCAGCATTGTCTAAAATGTTGAGTGCAACATTTTCGCATTTGTTTTCTGTTGCTGTGCCGGCATTGCCCGGAGCAACAAAGACTTTCGCTACTTTATCGTCTTGCGCGATTTTCCATGCAAGTGCGTGTTCACGACCACCATTACCCAAAACTAAAATATTCATCGGTTCATACTCCATGAATCGAAATAACATAAAGTCCTCAACCCAAAGGGGAGGAGGACTCTATGAAAGATTTAAGAATCTATTTTATGTAGCACGTATGACTGTAAATAAGTCATGATCAATTCGCCAACTTAGTGACGGAAATGACGCATGCCCGTGAATACCATCGCAATACCAGCTTCATCAGCCGCTGCAATGGTTTCTTCATCACGCATAGAACCGCCCGGTTGAATGATGCATTTGATACCTGCTTTCGCAGCGTTATCAATACCATCACGGAATGGGAAGAATGCATCCGATGCCATAACTGCACCTTCAACCACCAAGCCAGCATGTTCAGCTTTGATTGCAGCAATACGAGCAGAGTTTACGCGGCTCATTTGACCTGCGCCTACACCAATAGTTTGACGACCTTTGGCATAAACAATTGCATTCGATTTGACGTATTTCGCAACTTTCCAGGCAAAAATCATATCGTCGATTTCAGCTTCAGTCGGCGCAACTTTGGTTACAACTTTAAGATCATCTTTAGTGATCATGCCCAAGTCTTGGTCTTGAACCAATAAACCGCCATTCACACGTTTGTAATCAAGTTGCGATTGACGTGCATCAATAGCTGGAAGCTCGCCACATACAAGTACACGGACGTTTTTCTTCGCGCCAGTCACTTCAAGTACGCCATCAGCAATACTTGGTGCAATGATCACTTCAACGAATTGACGATCAACAATGGCTTGTGCAGTTACTACGTCTAACTCACGGTTGAATGCAATGATGCCACCGAAAGCAGATTCAGGATCTGTTGCATAAGCAAGATCATAAGCCGCTTGAATACCGTCAAGAGAAACAGCAACACCACATGGGTTCGCATGTTTAACGATTACACAAGCAGGTTTAGCGAAAGATTTCACACATTCAAGCGCTGCATCTGTATCTGCGATGTTGTTATAAGAAAGTTCTTTACCTTGTAACTGTTTTGCAGTTGAAACAGAGGCTTCAGTTGCTGTGTCTTCTACATAGAATGCAGCAGATTGATGCGGGTTTTCACCGTAACGTAAATCTTGTGCTTTATTCAATTGTGTATTGAAGGTACGTGCAAATTTGTCTGCTTGACCTTCTTCCTTACCTACGCGAGCCCCGAGATAAGAAGCGATCATGCCATCGTATTGTGCAGTATGTTCAAATGCTTTAACGGCTAAGTCGAAACGAGTTTCAAGAGATAACGCACCGTTTGCTTTCATTTCAGCAATCACAGTGTCGTAATCAAAAGCATTGACCACAATACTTACAGAGGCATGATTTTTCGCAGCAGCACGAACCATGGTAGGGCCACCGATGTCGATATTTTCGATTGCATCAGCAAGTGAACAGTTAGGTTTTGCAACAGTTGCAGCAAATGGATAAAGGTTCACAACCACTAAATCAATAGCATCAATGTTGTGTTCAGCCATCACAGCTTCATCTAGACCACGGCGAGCTAAGATACCCCCATGAATTTTAGGATGTAGTGTTTTAACACGACCATCCATCATTTCCGGGAACCCAGTGTGCTCTGAAACTTCTACTACAGCAATATTGTTGTCTTTAAGCAACTTATATGTACCGCCAGTAGATAAAATTTCCACCCCAAGAGCTACAAGGTTTTTAGCAAATTCAACGATCCCTGATTTATCAGATACAGAGATTAATGCGCGTTTAATAGTCATGATTTTCGTCAACAATATTAAAGGTCTAGATTAAAACAGCGGGCAAAACATAAGATAAAAAAAATGCCCACGGTAACCGTGAGCATTTTATCATTTATTCACTCATTAAACCGTGAGCTTTTAACTTTTTACGTAAAGTACCACGGTTGAGTCCGAGAATCTCGGCAGCACGTGTCTGATTTCCACGTGTATATTCTAGAACTACAGATAGAAGAGGTTTCTCCATTTCTGCCAGCACCATGTCATATACCTGAGAAGGTTGCTCGCCTTGTAATTGTGCAAAATAGTGGCGAACTGCGCGATCTACGTGAATACGAAGAGCGACATCAGATTGTGCAGTAAAAATAGGAGATTTGCTATTCATGCGAATTAATCCGAAAAATCAAATATCACTTGGGTAAAGAGATATATAAAAGTGGTATATAAAATTAAATGAACACCGTTTTAGATCCTAAAACGGAAGTTCTAAAACTTGTACATTTAGCTTGCCACAACTCGACAGTTTTTGGTTAAAAAATAAGCGTAACAATAGTTTAATATTTGTTACCGGCCAAAATCAAAACAAAAAATCTACTCAATACGCATTATTAGAATAAAGCGCATATAAGCTAAACTTTAATTGTTGTGAAAATACTGAGGAGTTTGCAGCACAAAGCTTTCGTGGCGCGTATGATAGCATTGTCTAAGAAAAAGTGAGCAAGAAAACTGCATTTTTTTTACATTTTTTTGTTTTTTTTAATAGTTTTTTTCAATATTAAGGTCTAATTATTTCTAAACTATAGGTATCAAAGCTTTTACGTTCAATAGGAAGGCTAAACTTAAATTTAAAAGGACTATTTTGTGGAATTCGTTGTAATCCTTTAAGACTAGCAATTAAATATTCAGAAGGTTGTAAAGAATAAGAAGAAATAATTTCTCCCTTATCTTTTAAATCTACCTTGATGATCGGTAGAGCCAAACTTTTAGAATGGTAATTGATGAGCTCACCGGTAAATTGCGTCTTTTGATTGGAAATTTGTTTTACTTTAACTTTATTGGTTGATATGAGTCGATAATTTTGTTCCATGAGTGAACAATTAAATGCCTGACATGCAGTATTTAACAAAGCACTAAAGACAGGGCTGTTATTTAAAATTTTCGGGTTAAACCAAAAAAATTGAAAAATAAGTAAACCCAGCAGGCATAAATTTACAGCGCCCCATACCATGTAGTTCCAGCTACTTATTTTTTGTTCTGGTTCTGATTTTTCAGACCAATTAAGTGCGGGGTAGGTGCCAATCGGATCTGTGCTGAAATAATTTAAATTGTTGAGATAGGTTTTTAAATCAATATTGGAGTTTTCTACTTTGCGATCAAAAATATCTAATAAATGCGGTTCTGTGTGCTGACTTGCCATGAAAGTCTCAGCCGTGATTTGATGTGATTGAGAATTTTTATTATCAAGATTGAAAGCAGAGGCTGTTGTAGTAGAAGAAGGTTGATCTTTTTCTACTACAAGATGTGTTAACGCATTAAAATTTGTCGAGCATTTTGCACAACAAACCATGCCTCGAGCAACTGTCAGTTGAGCCACGGAGACCTTGTACTTGGTAAAACAGTTGGGGCAGTAGGTTTGTTTTTCGCTCATGGTCTATTCAAAATTTTAATGGATATTTTGGCGTTTTCCCGAAATTCGGCACCAATGTTCATCACGTTTTTCGATTTGGAGTATAGCAAAAAACTCAGAATAAACACTAGAAACATCAGCAACTTGCTCTTCTAATATGCCAGCAAGTGCGAACTCTCCCTCAGATTTAATTAAAGTTGCGAATTCAGGCGCAAGTGTCATAAGCGGGCCGGCAAGAATATTTGCGACAAATACATCCGCTTTTTGATCTTTAAACTCTTCATTAAATTCCTCGGGTAGACCCACAAATAAATTCTCTAATACCCCATTCAATTCAGCATTTTGTTGGGTTGCAAGCACTGCCTGAGGATCAATATCTGTGGCATATACTTTTTTGGCACCTAATAACAGTGCAGCAACCCCTAAAATACCTGAACCACAACCATAGTCGATGACAACTTTATCTTTTAGATCCGTTTTACCGAGCCATTGCAAGCACAAGAATGTACTTGCATGGTTGCCCGTGCCGAAGGCTAGACCTGGGTCAAGCTTAATGTTTACAGCGTCTGCTTCTGGTGCTTCCATCCATTCTGGAACAATCCAGTATTTCTCACCAATTTGAATGGGCTCATAGGCATCCATCCAAGTACGTTCCCATTCTTGGTCTTCAAGAAATTCATGGCGTAATGGCGCTTCAGGCATTTGTGCAGTAATAAATGTCGTTAAAGCATTAACGTCAATTTCTTCGCCTTCTTCTTGGGCATATATACCGGTTACAATGACTTTATTCCAAAGTGGAGTTTCACCTGGAAGTGGTTCAAGTAAGTCCTGATTTTCAGCATCATCCAAAGTTACGCTTACAGCGCCTAAAGAGTTGAGCAGGGTTTCAGTAAAATCGACTTGAGCTTGATCAACGGTAATATGAATTTGTAACCACTTCACGGAGATAACCTAAATTTGTGTTTTTAAAAATAGTATTGTAACGGAACTCGGGCTTGAACAACTACATATTGATAAAAACTATGCTGAAAATAAAAGAACGTAGGTTGAAATCCCTTTATCTTCAGCATATTTATTAACTTGTAACTACTTGTTGTGGCTGGGGTGCAAACTTATTAAGTAACATGCCAAACACAGCGGCAAAAACATACATGAAAATTGAATACACGGCCGCAGGCATAGCAATGGTGGAACTTGCCATGACAGTAAGTGCAATGGTCATGGCAAGGGTGCTGTTATGAATACCAATCTCAAAAGCGCAAGCACGTGCTTGAGCACTATTAATACCCAGCAAGCGCGGTACAAAATAACCAATAATCAAACTACATAGACAGAATAAAACAGTTGCCAGACCCACTTGTGCCAAATATTCTAAAATTTGATGACGTTCTTTTGCGACTGCACCAATAATAATCAGGATCAAAAAACTCACCGCAAAAATACGCAGGGGTTTATTCAGTTTTTCAGTGAAGTTTGGGGCATAGTGCCGAATCAGCATGCCGATACAGACAGGGATAATGATAATGGCAAATACTTGCAATATTTTACTGAACTGCAAGCTGATTTGTTGTCCATCATTCATAAAATGCTGAATTGAAAAGTTAACAATAAAAGGTAGAGTGAAAGCAGCAATGACTGAATTGATCGCAGTTAAAGTAATATTTAATGCTATATCACCTTTAAAAAGATAGCTAAATAAATTGGCTGTACTTCCTCCGGGTGAGGCTGCAAGTAGCATTAAGCCGACAGCAAGAAGAGGAGGCAGCGCTAAGACTTTGCAAATAATAAAGGCAATGCTGACTAAAATAACCAATTGGCAAAACAGGGCAATTAAGACAGCCTTAGGCTCCTTGGTTACGCGAGAGAAATCTTTCGGGGTGAGCTCCAGTCCTAAACCAATCATAATGATGGCAAGTGCTAGAGGTAATAAAATGGTGATAATTCCTGAATCCATTCGAAATTTCCTTTCTTTAAGTGATGCTTTTTTGATTTAGGCTACGTGTTGTTGTATTGATTTTTATACATTGAATGATAATGGTATAGCTGATCAACCCAATATTTGGAATAAGTCGGAATTAACTTTCGATCAGTATAGCTAGAGTGGCCTTAATTTATTTTCGTCTTTCTAAGTAGAATGAAAGCAGTTAAGCGCTAGAATCATTATTTTTTATACCTGATTCATCTGGCAGCTATGAATCAGGTACTTGCTAATCATTGAGTGCTTTTGAATTTCCCTCTTTAAGCAGAAGTGGGCGTCTTGTTAAAATGTAGCCAAAAGAAAATGCAAAAATGTACATGAAAATAGAATAGATTCCTGCAGGAAGCGCAATCGTGGTATTGGATAAAACGGACAGGGCAATCGTCATGGCAAAAGAAGTATTGTGAATACCTATTTCAAAGGTACAGGCGCGTGCCTGTTTGTCAGAGATTCCGGCAAGATGGGGCAATAGATAACCCATTAATAGACTGATAAAACAAAAAAGTGCAGTTGCCAAGCCGATATCAACAAAATACTCACCCAGATTGAAGCGTTCTCTATAAAGTGCAAAAAAGAAAATAGAGAGTAAAAACAGCACGGAAAATAAGCGCATGGGCTTGTTGAGCCGTAATGCAATATGCGGTAGGGTTGAGCGAATAAACATTCCCAAACAGACAGGAATAAAAACAATTAAAAATACCTGTGTGATTTTTTCCGTTGGCATACCAATTTTTGGATGATCACCTAGAAAATAATGAATCGACAGATTGACGATAAACGGCAAGGTGAAAGTACAAATCAGAGAGTTGATTGCGGTGAGAGTGATATTGAGTGCGACATTCCCTTTAAAAAGATAGCTGATTAAGTTTGCAGTTGGTCCACCTGGTGAAGCAGCCAGTAGCATCAAGCCTACAGCTAACAATGGGGGAAGTTTTAATAAGATACAGATTAAAAACGCCACAAGAACCAGAATAATCAGTTGTGTAAATAAAGCTAAAAAAATAACTTTAGGGTGGCGTTGTATACGAAGAAAATCTTTAACTGTAAGTTCTAGCCCTAATCCTGTCATCATAATGGCAAGCGCTACGGGTAAAAAAAAAGCAAATAACCCCGAATCCATGCAATATCCTTTTTTCTATTTTTTATCCTTAATATACTTGGAGTTTAAACGAGTTTTTTAAATAATCAATATGCAAAACGGGTAAAAGTAATTCTTTTACCCGTTGATAATTTTAATAAAATTAGTGTCTTATATAAATTATTGAGACAGAAGTTTAGGTTAAGGTTGCATTTGTGGTTGAGTTTGCATTTCAGGTTGAGAATGCATTTGTGGTTGCATTCCAGGCTGAGAATACATTTGACGTTGCATTTCAGGTGAGGACTGCATTTGACGTTGCATATTAGGTTGAGACTGCATTGAAGGTCGAGGTGGTACAAAACCTAAAGCGCATTTTCCTTTGATTTCTGTACCATTCACCATTGCCATTTTAGCATTCATATCTCCACTACAAGCAGTGGTTAATTCTGCTTCATCTCCATTAACAGAAGCATTTTTTGCAGAAGGGAAGAATTGAGGTTCACAGGTACCATTCCAGATCACACCTCGATAAGCAAAGCTGACTTGAGCGCCTTGAGTTTTACCTTTACAAACCTGTTGATATTTCTGCGCATTATAAACCTTTTCAACTTTATCATTGGCCGAGGCTGCAAACGGTGCAAGACATAAACCACATAGAATGGATGAGAGGAGGAAATTCTTATTCATCTTTTATACCTTTGTTTGTAATGTATCCAACATCAAGCTTAAAAAATAACCAAAATAAAACAATGCCAATCACGTAAATTTTTGCCCACTAAGTGTTTTATTTCTATAGTAACTCTGCAAAGCATGATTACATTTCAACTTTTTTGCGAATGTATGTCCAGTCAAGTCTTCATTGATAAAATCGACTCATTTTGTCAACTTATCTTTCCAAGTTTTGATATAATACTCCGTCATTCTTTTTTATCTCTCAAACCATTATGCATTATCCTAAAGTTTACGATGTCATTGTTATCGGTGGCGGTCACGCAGGTACCGAAGCAGCACTTGCTGCAGCGCGTATGGGTCGCCAGACTTTGCTCTTAACTCATAACATTGAGACTTTAGGGCAGATGAGCTGTAATCCTGCCATCGGTGGTATTGGTAAGTCGCATTTAGTTCGTGAAATTGATGCCTTGGGCGGCGCAATGGCATTGGCTGCCGACAAAGGTGGTATTCAATTCCGTATCTTAAATTCACGTAAAGGTGCTGCAGTACGTGCAACACGTGCGCAAGCAGACCGTGTTCGTTTTAAAGCAGCGATTCGTGAAACTCTGGAAAATCAGGCTAACTTAGATATTTTCCAGCAATCAGCTGATGATTTAATTGTTGAAGGCGATACAGTTAAAGGTGTAGTGACTCAAATGGGGATTCGCTTTGATGCGAAAACTGTTGTGTTGACTACGGGAACCTTCCTGGGTGGTGTCATCCATGTTGGTCTTGAAAAGTCTAGCGGTGGTCGCGCGGGTGATCCACCATCAATTTCATTGGCTGCACGTTTACGTGAATTGAATTTACCAGTCGGTCGCTTAAAAACAGGTACACCGCCACGTATTGATGCGCGTTCAGTGGATTTCTCTGTGATGACGCCACAACCGGGTGATTTTCCGTCTCCAACCATGTCATTCATGGGCGATGCATCTATGCACCCGGAACAGGTGAACTGCTATATCACGCATACCAACGAACGTACGCACGAAATCATCCGTGGCGGACTCGACCGTTCACCGATGTACACCGGTAAAATTGAAGGTGTAGGTCCGCGTTATTGCCCATCCATTGAAGATAAAATCCATAAATTTGCCGATAAAAATTCTCACCAAATATTCCTGGAACCAGAAGGTCTGGATACGCATGAGCTTTATCCAAATGGTATTTCAACATCTTTACCCTTTGACGTACAGTTTGAATTGGTACGTTCAATTCGTGGTATGGAGAATGCGCACATTCTTCGTCCGGGTTATGCAATCGAATACGATTATTTCAATCCACAAGCATTGAAATTCTCACTTGAAACCAAAGCAATCAATAATTTGTACTTTGCTGGCCAAATTAACGGGACCACTGGTTATGAAGAAGCCGGTGCGCAAGGTTTGCTTGCAGGCTTAAACGCAGCACGCCGTGCTTGGGATCAAGAACAATGGACACCAAAACGTGATGAAGCGTATATGGGGGTGCTTGTAGATGACTTGATTACACTCGGGACTAAAGAACCGTATCGTATGTTTACCTCACGTGCCGAATATCGTTTGATGTTGCGTGAAGACAATGCAGATCAGCGTCTAACTGCAATCGGTCGCGAAATAGGCTTGGTTGATGATACGCGTTGGGCAGCTTACTGTGAAAAAATGGAAGCCGTTGAGAAAGAAACAGGTCGTTTACAGCACTTATGGGCAGCACCAAATAATCCAATGGGTAAAAAATTCGTTGAGATGACAGGTGCGGATTTAAGTAAAGAGTGTAGTGCAATTGATTTACTTAAACGTCCAAATATCAGTTTTGCTCAAATTGCAGAATTAACCCATTCTGAAGTCACTCCATTTGTGGGTGAGCAAATTGAAATTGCGGTGAAATATGCCGGTTATATCAACCGACAGCATGAAGATGTTGCTCAGATGAAACGTCTGGAAGAAACGCGTATTCCTGCTGATTTTGACTATGATATCGTTTCTGGTTTGTCTCGTGAAATCACATTGAAATTGAAAGATGTGCGTCCTGAGACTTTGGCACAAGCTAGCCGTATTCCAGGTGTTACACCTGCTGCAGTACAGCTCGTCATGATTACGATTCGTAAGAATGTACAAGCTAAAAAATCTGCATAATTTGCCGATTTAAAAAACTCGCATTATGCGGGTTTTTTAATGCTTAATTTTCATAAATCAATTTTGAGTATAGTTTAATCATAAATAACTACTATAAATGTAAGTGTTTGAAAACAAGTGTTAATAAATAAAACTAAGATTTAAATTGTCTATTTGTTTAATCTTTTAAGTCTAATTTGATTGGTCTTTCATATTTTTATGCCATGAAATCCGACTATTGTAGTGCTATTTCTAGCGAGCGATTGCACAGAGAATGGTGAGATGAGTCGTTATTGTAAAAACGATTTGTATACTATTGATGGAGATCAATCATGGCACAAACACACACAGGGAAACTACAAAAAATCTTAACGATATTTTTGTGTTTTTGGGTCGCATTTTTTGAAGGTTTCGATCTTCAAGCACCGGGTATTGCAGCGAAAGGAATTGCAGCAACCTTCGGTTTAGATCAGGTTCAGATGGGGTATGTCTTTAGTTTAGGCGTATTTGGAATGCTGTTTGGGGCATTCTTTGGTGGGCGTATTGCGGATTATTTGGGACAAAAGAAAGTCCTGATGTTATCTATTGGTATTTTTGGTGTGTTCATGTCGTTGACTGCAATTGCACCAAGCATCGAAATCTTATATGCAGCGCGCTTCTTTACCGGACTTGGCTTGGGTGCGGCAATGCCGACCATGATTTCAGTGGTGGGTGATGAAGCAACGGAAGCCAATCGCGGCAAGTTAAATAGCTTGATGTATTGTGGTTTACCCGTTGGCGCAATTTTTGTAGCGGGTCTGGCAATTTTATTGCCCGAGATTCAATGGCAAACCTTGTTCTTGATTGGTGGTTTAACGCCGTTAGCGCTTATTCCATTTATGGCCATTATTCTTAAAGATAAGCCAAAACCTGTGGCTGTAATGCAAGTGTCTACAGAAGCGGTTCCTGGAATGGCGCAAGTATTGTTTAAAGACCAACAATATAAAAACACCTTGCCACTTTGGGTAGGTTTTTTCTTTACCCTCATGATTAATTATATTTTGATTAGCTGGTTACCCAACTTGCTCATGGAGCAAGGTTTGCAAAAACAACAAGCATTCATGGTGATGTTGGTATTCCAAGTGGGCGCGGTGATTGGAACTTTGGCTTTGGGTTACTTGCTTGATCGCTTAAAACTTTGGCAGATGGCCGTGATTATCTATAGCGGTTTATTTGTTGCCCTGAGTCTGTTGTTCACTACAAATTCTATTCCACTGTTGGTTATGGCAGGTGTAATGGGCGGGATCTTCTCAACAGGTGGGCAGTCTATTCTTTACGGCATTTCACCCATCTTCTATTCGGGCACGGGCAAAGTAACTGGTGTGGGCAGTGCTATTTCACTAGGTCGGTTAGGCGCCATGACTGGACCACTACTGACAGGGAAAATCTTAGCACTCGGTTTAGGAACCACAGGTATTTTAATGGCGAGTTTGCCGGCAGTTGTAATTTCTGCTGTGGCAGTTACTGCATTATCGCGTTATAAATCTGCGCATAAATAGATTTCTGATCTTTAAAAAAACATGACTTTAAAAAGGGAATCTAATGATTCCCTTTTTTATTGCAAATCTTGATTGAAAAAATAAAGAACTTTAGTTTTTTTGCTAAAATGTATGTATAGCAACTTGATGTCTTATATATGGCTTATCAACTTATTCCCTTATCTGTTCAAGCAACGGACAACATTCAGTGTCCACATTGTCAACAAGATGTCATTAATTGGGCTGAAGAGCAGTATGTGCAGCCTTGTGAGCATACCTTATTTATTGCCATGGATATCGGCTTTGAATATATGACCGATGAATTTGAGCAAAGCATGCCGCGTTCGGTGGATGATCTGCATGCGCATGATGATCAGGTGAATATGTTTGCCGAAATCACGCAATCAATTTATCCCAATTATTTGATTTTTAAATCTGATTTGGGCATAGCCGGATATTCTCGCTATGTAGGTTTTACTGCATAAGTAAATAGAACTGAATAAAAAGCTCCCGAAGGAGTAATGCGAGACAGTTAAGAAATTTTAAAATAAATTCTTTAACTTTTTGGTTATTTACGACGGAGTCTTATCTTTTTTAATCAAATTTTTGGAGTTCGGTGGTTCCCTGCGAAACCGTGTTTCTCATTTGCCAAAAGAACCAAAAACATTTTGTCATTCGTAAAACCTGTTCACTTTCTGCATTTTACTACTTTAATGCAAAGACAATAATTTACAAACACCACGCAGGTTGCGAATAACGTTTCCGTGTATCGAATGAATATACAGGATTATAAAAAAGAAAATGCCAATCAATTTTTTAACTGACTGACATTATCCCGAAATAGCTTTATTTTTAGATGAGTAGAAAAATTAGTTTTCGATAACTTCTTCTTCAACATCCTCATCTGCGGTGTCCATTCCTAATTCTTTCAGCTTGCGAGTCAGCGTATTGCGTCCCCAGCCGAGCAATTCAGCAGCATGACGTTTACGACCACGGGTTTGCTGTAAAGCGGCAGTAATTAAAGTACGCTCGAACATGGGTGTAGCAATGTCGAGAATCTTCATTTCGCCGTTTTTAAGTTTTTGGATCGCCCATTGCGCCAGTAATTCATCCCAATGATGTAGCGAAACACGATCAAAAGAACCATGGGGTTGCGCTTCATCACCAGAGCGTTGAATTGGAATTTGTTTTAACTCAGACGGTAAGTCTTCCGGATAAACCTCACGACCTGTGATCATCACCGTTAACCAGCGACAGGTGTTTTCTAGCTGACGGACGTTGCCTTGCCAAGGTAATTGCTGCATATACTCTTGGGTTTCTGGACGTAAGATTTTAGGGTTTACGCCTAACTCCTTACCTGCACGTGCCAAGAAATGCTGCGCCAACATTGGAATGTCTTCACTGCGATGCGCCAGTTTTGGAATATGAATACGAATCACGTTCAGGCGGTGATATAAATCTTCACGGAAGCGACCATCTTGTACCAGTTTCTCCAAGTCCTGATGCGTGGCTGCTACAATCCGCACATCTACTTTAACCGGGATATGGCCACCGACACGATAGAATTCACCATCTGCCAAAACACGCAGTAAACGGGTTTGGGTTTCAAATGGCATATCACCAATTTCGTCTAGAAAGAGCGTGCCGCCATTGGCCTGTTCAAAACGACCTTGGCGTTGCGAGTTGGCACCGGTAAAAGCACCTTTCTCATGACCGAAAAGTTCAGTTTCAATCAGGTCCTTAGGAATAGCGGCCATATTTAAGGCAATAAAAGGCTTGCTGCTACGTGGCGAATGGCGATGCAGGGCATGCGCAACCAGTTCTTTACCCGTTCCCGATTCACCGTTAATCAGTACAGTAATGTGCGACTGTGACAAACGGCCAATCGCGCGGAAAACTTCCTGCATTGCAGGTGATTCACCAATGATCTCGGTCGTTTGAATAGGCGGTGCTGTTTTTGCAGATTCTTGTTGTTGCAACTTGGCAATATGCAAAATTGCGCGATTGACCAATGCCAAAGCTTCATCAATATCAAAAGGTTTTGGCAAATATTCAAAAGCACCGGTTTGATAGCTTGAAACCGCAGATTCCAGATCTGAATGTGCAGTCATAATAATGACAGGTAGATCAGGGTGGCTGGTTTTGACTTTGCCTAAAAAGGTTAGACCATCTATTCCCGGCATACGGATATCGGTCAAAATTACATCAGGTGTGTCTATACTCAGTTGATCAAGCGCAGATTGGGCTTCTTCAAAACTGGTAACGTCAAAACCTTCTTCTTTAAATGTTTTTTCCAGTACCCAGCGCATGGCGCGATCATCATCAATTACCCATATTTTATTTCGCGACATGGTTAAACTCCCAAGGTAAATATAAGCTAAAAACTGTTTTTCCTGGAACTGACTGGCATTCAATCATTCCGCTATGTTGGTGCATAATATTTTGTGCAATGCTCAAACCAAGGCCTGTGCCTTTGGCACGTCCTGTGACCAATGGATAAAACACCGATTCTAAAATTTCTTCCGGCACACCCGGACCATTGTCTTCAATGTCAATACGAACAGCAGAACGCTTTAAAACACCATTAATAGTAACGAGGCGTTGAATTCGTGTTCGCAAGATAAGTTCAGGTTGATGGTCAACAAAGAATTCTTTATTTTCCATCATGGCTTGTACTGCATTTACGCTAATGTTGAGCATGACCTGAATCATTTGATCGCGGTCTGCCATGACATCGGGTAAAGACAAATCATAGTCCCGGATGATTTTGATTTTCTTTTTGGTTTGATTGGTAATCAGCGAACGGACACGTTCAAGTGGCTCATGTACATTGACCAATTCATAACTTGGTAATTGACGTGAACCGAGCATGGTATCCGCCAGATTACGTAAGCGATCCACTTCACTAATAATAATGTCGGTAAATTCTGAATATTGAGGATCATTTAAACTACGTGCCAGCAGTTGGGTTGCACCACGAATGCCGCCTAAGGGATTTTTAATTTCGTGTGCCACACCACGAATCAGTTGGCGGGCAACTTGGTGTTGTTGAATCAGGTTTTCTTCTTTGGAGATTTTTAACATCCGGTCAATTGGATTCAATTCTATCAGTAGAAGAGGGTGATACGGTTTTTGGGCATTTATTTGTGAAACCGTATAATCCACATGAATATCTTTAAAGTTCACACTAATAGTGGCTTCCCGGCGAGTATAGTGCTGTCCTGTGACAAAGGTATTTAACAAGGCTTCTTCAGTATTGAATTCATCATTCGGCATATGCAGTAAATTTAAGACAGGTTGACCTGAAGCACGTAGCAAACTAATGTCAAACAAAGATTCACAAGAAGAATTTAAATAAAAAATATTCAGCTGCCTATCAACCAGTAAAATGGCAGTGGTTAAGTTATCCACTAAAAGGCGATAGTCGATCCCGACGGGTTGATCCATTAGCGAAAGCATCCTGTATTAAAATAGCGCAATGGCATCTGCACCTCTTGTTATTCCTCCCTGTTATGGGACATTCAACGCGTTAAATGTTGTCGAAATAAAGCAAAATGCACGCCAACTTTGAGCATGGGTGAAAATAAAAATTCTGACGCTATAAAAGTGTGCTTTTTGTTGTTTGATTACAGAATTTAAATAGCATATTAAAGGAAATAAAAATATTAGTGAACCAAAATGGTGCGCTTAAAATATTTGGTAAAAATTTGGACGTATTTTGGTGCGTTATGCAAAGAGTCGGCTTTCTACCTATTTTTATAATCGGAAAAGACATACAATACGCGCATTATAGTGGAGTGCAGATTCATGAGATCCCCCAAAGTCGGTTTTGTTTCTTTAGGTTGTCCTAAGGCATTGGTAGATTCCGAACGAATTTTAACTCAGTTAAAGACTGAAGGTTATGATGTAGCATCAGATTATGATGGTGCTGATTTGGTTGTTGTTAATACCTGTGGTTTTATTGAATCTGCAGTACAAGAATCGTTAGATGCCATTGGTGAAGCTATGAGCTCAAATGGTCGTGTCATTGTGACTGGCTGTTTGGGTAAAGATGAAGAAAAAATTCGTAAAATGCACCCGAATGTCCTCAAAGTGACTGGTGCGGCGGCATATCAAGAAGTGATGGAGGCCGTACATCAGTACGTACCTGAACCACCGAAGCATAACCCATATATTGACCTTGTTCCTGAACAAGGAATTCGTTTGACCCCTAAACATTATGCCTATTTGAAAATATCGGAAGGCTGCAACCATCGTTGTACATTCTGTATTATCCCAAGCATGCGTGGTGATCTGGTTTCACGTCCTGTTGGTTCAGTGTTGACTGAAGCACAAGCCTTAAAAAAAGCCGGTGTGAAAGAAGTTCTGGTGATTTCTCAGGACACATCTGCTTATGGTTTAGATACCAAATACAAACTGGATTTCTGGAACGGTCAGCCGGTCAAAACCAAATTCTTCGATATGTGTGAAGCTTTAGGTCAACTCGGTATTTGGGTGCGTCTACATTACGTTTATCCATATCCACATGTAGATGCTGTGATTGACTTGATGGCACAAGGTAAAATCCTGCCATATCTAGACATTCCTTTTCAGCATGCCAGTCCGCGTATCTTAAAATTGATGAAGCGACCAGCGCATAGTGAGAATACATTAGAGCGTCTAAAATTATGGCGTGAAAAATGTCCTGAACTGGTAATTCGTTCAACATTCGTGGTGGGTTTCCCAGGTGAAACTGAAGAAGATTTTCAGATTCTGCTTGAATGGCTCAAAGAAGCCCAGCTTGATCGCGTAGGTTGCTTTACCTATTCACCTGTAGAAGGTGCGACAGCAAATGATCTGCCGGATCATTTACCTGAAGAAATCAAGCAAGACCGTTACGAACGTTTCATGCAAGTACAGCAAGAAATTTCAGCAGCCAAACTGCAAAAACGCATTGGTCAAACCATGACTGTACTGGTTGATGATCTGGAAGATGAATTTCCGGTTGCTGTGGCACGTTCTTATGCAGATGCGCCTGAAATTGACGGCAATGTTTTTGTTGAAGATATTGATAAAAGCCAAATTAAAGCTGGTGATTTGCTTGAAGTCGAAATTACCGATGCAGATGAATATGACTTATACGCAAAGTTAATTCAGATTAAATCAGCTTAAATTTGTAGTTGAAATATACGAAAAAATTTAGATATTGGAAGATTCGGAGATTTCCTGATGTTGGATTCAAAAAAGCCCCGTTACGCACGTATTTTACTCAAACTTTCTGGTGAGGCACTTGCTGGAAACAAAGACATGGGGATTGATGCACAAGTGCTTGATCAAATGTCTTTAGCAATTGCTCATTTGGTCGGTTTGGGTGTGCAAGTCGGTATCGTGGTTGGTGGTGGTAACTTGTACCGCGGTAGCCAACTGCAAAAAGATGGCTTGGTTGGCCGTGTAACCGGTGACCAAATGGGGATGCTTGCGACTGTGATGAACGGTTTAGCATTACGTGATGCATTGGTACGTCGTAACATCAAAACCCGTTTAATGTCTGCTTTACCTATTGGTGCAGTAGTTGAAGCATATTCAAGCCGTGATGCGATTCGTCATTTAACTCAAGGCGAAGTATGCGTATTTGTTGCAGGTACAGGTAACCCGTTCTTTACTACAGATACAGCCGCTTGCTTGCGTGGTATTGAAATTGAAGCCCACTTGATCTTGAAAGCCACTAAAGTAGATGGCGTATATAATAAAGATCCAAGCAAATATGACGATGCAGTAAAATATGAAACCCTTACCTTTGATCAGGTTTTAGACGAAAAGTTGGGCATTATGGATTTGACGGCAATCTGTTTATGCCGTGACCACAATGTGCCACTTCAAGTATTTGACATGAATAAATCGGGTTCATTGCTTTCAGTGGTTATGGGCGAAAAAGAAGGGACTCACGTTACCAATTAATGACGTGGGCCTGAAAGCTCTTTATACTATATCCTATTCAATATTTACATCTCTTAGAATTAAGTAAGGAAGATCATATGATTAACGATCTTAAAAAAGACAGTGAAGACCGTATGAACAAGACTTTAGAGTCTTTAGAACATGGTTTTGCTAAAGTTCGTACTGGCCGCGCACATCCATCTATCTTGAATGGTGTGATGGTTCCTTACTATGGCTCTGACGTGCCTTTAAACCAAGTGGCAAACGTTGGTCTTGAAGATTCTCGTACACTTGTTATACAGCCATTTGAACGTACAATGGTTTCAGCAATTGATAAAGCCATTCGTGAAGCAGGTTTGGGTTTAAATCCGATTACCGCTGATGCCATTCGTGTACCGATGGCTGCATTGACTGAAGAAACACGTCGTGACATGCAGAAGGTTGCGCGCACTGAAGCGGAAAATGCCAAAGTTGCGATCCGTAACATTCGTCGTGATGTATTGGGCGACATTAAAGCATTATTGAAAGAGAAAGAAATTTCTGAAGATGATGATCGTCGTGCGTCTGATGATATTCAGAAAATTACCGATAAATTCGTTGCTGAAGTGGATAAACGCCTCGCTGCGAAAGAAGCTGAATTAATGAAGGTCTAAGATTTAATGACCGTATCAGAAGACAGTTTGCCTCTTCCAAAACATGTTGCCATCATTATGGATGGCAACAATCGTTTTGCAAAAAAAATGCAAATGCAAAAGGGTGCTGGACACCGTGAGGGAAAAAATGTCCTGGATCCGATTGTTGAGCACTGTAGAAAAAATAAAATACAGGCGTTAACTGTTTTTGCATTCTCTAGCGAAAATTGGAATCGTCCCCAGTTTGAGGTTGATTTACTCATGGCATTGTTGGAAGAAACAATCCAAGAGCAGTTACCTCGAATGGAAAAATTCAATATTGCTTTACGTTTTATTGGTGATCGTTCTCGTTTGCCTGCGCATTTACGTGAGTTAATGTTGCAAGCTGAACAAAGGACTGCTAAGTTCGACAGCATGGCCTTGACCATCGCGATTAGTTATGGCGGTATGTGGGATATGGCCCAGACTGCAAAACAAATTGCAGCAGATGCTGTTGCAAAAAAAATCGCAGTTGAAAATATAAATGTTGAGCTGTTTGGACAATATGTCAGTATGGCAGATTTGCCCGCAGTGGATTTATTAATCCGTACGGGTGGTGATTACCGTTTGTCAAACTTTTTACTTTGGCAAGCTGCTTATGCTGAACTGTATTTTACCCAAACCTTATGGCCTGAATTTACTGTTGAAGAATTCGATGATGCATTGGCAGTTTTTGCTGGTCGTGAACGTCGTTTTGGTAAAACTTCAGAGCAAATCCAACAAGAGAAAATTGAGAATTAATAAATGTTAGAGCGGATTATAACCGCATTGGTATTGGTAGCAGTCGTACTTAGTTGTATGTTTGTTACACAGTCTCAGTATCCAATGTTTGTGCTGATGATTGTTGCAGCAGGGGTCGCAGGGTATGAGTGGTTTAAGCTTATGCCAAGAAAAAATAAAAACCTGGTGAAACCGATTGCTTGGGGTTATGGATTAGCGACAGCAGCATTAGCAACTTTGGCATTATATTTTAATGATATCGCTCTATTACTTTGGGCAGCGTCCATTTTTTCATGGATTTTAAGCATCTTTTGGGTTAAATCGTATCCGAGTTATGATGGGTGGTATAACCCAAGCTTAAATGTAATCGGTTTTATTTTAATTTCTGCTGCGGTTACCGCAATTTTTTCGGTTTGGCATAGCTCGCCATGGTGGCTCATGTACCTGTTTTTACTGGTATGGGGCGCAGATAGTGGAGCTTATTTTGTCGGACGTAAGTTGGGTAAGAAAAAACTGGCACCTGATGTGAGTCCAAATAAATCAGTTGAAGGGTTATATGGCGGTATTTTCACTGCAATGATTATTGTGGTGATGGTCGAAGTCGTTTATTTGGATTTAACCTTAGCTCAGCATATTTTATTTTTAATTTTATCTATAATAACTGTATTTAGTTCTGTATTGGGCGATTTGTTCGAGTCTATGATCAAACGTCGTGCAGGAATTAAAGACTCGGGTCGTATTTTGCCAGGTCATGGTGGGGTGCTTGATCGTATTGATTCATTGCTTGCTGCTGCTCCAATTTTTGCTGCAGGCATGTATGTTTTAAAACTTATTGGTGTAGATTTATAGATGTCACAATCTGTTTGTATATTAGGTGTAACGGGTTCCATTGGTCAAAGTACCTTAAAGATTCTGCAACAGCATTCTGAAAAGTATTCTGTATTTGCAGTTACGGCGCATAGTCGAATTTTGGAACTTGTGGAAATATGCAAACAATATCGACCAAAGATCGTGGTTGTTCCATCCAATAAAGTAGATGAACTCAAACAGTATTTTCGAAATCAAAATCTGAAGAATATTGAAATTCTGTCCGGTGAAGCTGGGTTAATTGCCGTTGCTGAACATACAGATGTCGATGTAGTGATGGCAGCGATTGTTGGTGCTGCAGGTTTGTTGCCTACACTGGCTGCAGTGAAAGCCGGTAAGCGTGTTTTATTGGCCAATAAAGAAGCGCTAGTGATGTCGGGTGAACTCATGATGCAAGCTGCACATGATTATCACGCAGAATTGCTTCCTGTCGATTCTGAACATAATGCCATTTTCCAATGCCTGCCTCAGAATTATTTCCAAACAGAACGAAATGGACAACCCAAACAAGGTGTGTCACGTATTTTGCTCACTGCCTCTGGTGGTCCATTTTTAAACCATAGTTTTGAACAATTACAAAGGGTGACCCCTGCACAAGCGTGTAAGCATCCAAATTGGTCGATGGGGCAAAAAATCTCTGTAGATTCTGCAACCTTAATGAATAAAGGCCTGGAACTCATTGAAGCTTGCCATCTGTTTGCAATTTCAGAACAGTTTGTAACAGTGGTGGTTCATCCGCAGAGTATTATCCATTCTATGGTTCAGTATGTGGATGGTTCGACTTTGGCACAAATGGGCAATCCGGATATGTGTACGCCAATTGCACATGCGCTGGCATGGCCAGATCGTATTCAAACCCATGTACCTGCACTTGATCTGTTTATGAATCAACAGTTGGATTTTCAAGAACCTGATACCAGTCGGTTTCCAGCATTGAAACTAGCGCGACAAGCAATGCAAAGTGGCGGTTTGGCACCCGCAATTTTAAATGCTGCCAATGAGATTGCCGTAGCTGCCTTTTTGAAAAATAAAATTGGCTTTACTGAAATTCCTCAAGTGGTTGAGCAGACTTTGAATCAAGTTGAAAGCGGGATTGCAGAATCTATTGACCTTATTTTACAAGCTGACCAAGTTGCTCGTTCTGTAGCACAGCAAATTGTCATCAATAAAGGAAACTAAATCATGAGTGCCTTGTTTATTGTCGTGGCAGCCATTCTTTTACTTGGACCGCTTATTGCGATTCATGAGTTTGGGCATTATATTGTCGCACGTAAACTCGGTGTAAAAGTTTTAGTTTATTCGATTGGTTTTGGACCAACATTGCTGAAATGGACGTCTAAGAAGTCTGGTATTCAATATCAGCTTTCTGCATTGCCATTAGGTGGCTATGTAAAAATGTTGGATGAGCGTGAAGGCAATGTTGCTGAACAGGATTTACCCCGAGCATTTAACCGTCAGCATCCCTGGAAGCGGATTGCGATTGTTGCTGCAGGTCCACTGATTAATTTAGCCTTTGCCGTGGTTTTATTCTGGATTTTATTTATCCCGTCACAAGAACAGCTCAATACTCGCGTAGGTAAAGTGTTGCCGAATACACCGGCTGCAACTGTTCAAATGCAAGTTGGTGACAAAATTACTACAGTAGACGGTACGCAAATTACTACTTGGGAAAAGCTAAATTTTGCCTTGGTCGATCGGGTCGGTGAAACAGGTTCAATCCAGATTCAGGCTGATCGTGACGGGCAAGTTAAAACCTTCCAGTTACCCATTCAAGATTTCTTAAAAAATCAGAATCAATCTGTTTTAGATAGTTTGGGTTTTTTACCCTATCGTCCCTATATCGCACCTGTTGTGAGTAAGCTGAGTGAAGATGGTGCAGCGATCCGCCAAGGGATGAAAGAAGGCGATAAAATTATTGCAATTGATGGTGTAAAAATGAATGACTGGTTCGATGTGGTTCAAGTTGTTCAGGCTTCACCAGAAAAATTGTTAAAAATAGATATTTTACGTCAAAATCAATTGATACATTTAGAAGTGATGCCACAAGGCAAACGTGACAACATGGGTAATGTTTCAGGTGTGCTTGGCGTACAGAATATCCCCGGGAAAATAAATATTCCTGCAGACTATAAACAAATGATTCAATATAGTCCGACTGAAGCATTTATGATGGCAGTTGATAAAACGGGTCAAATTTCAGGTATGATTTTGAACTCAATCATCAAAATGTTTCGTGGTTTAATTGGTCTGGATAATTTATCTGGTCCAATTACCATTGCTAAAGTGGCAGGACAAAGTGCGGAAATGGGTTGGCAGACCTTTATCTCTTTTATGGCTTTAATGAGTGTAAGCTTAGGTATTTTAAATTTATTACCGATTCCTATGCTGGATGGTGGACATTTAGTTTACTATTTTATTGAGCTGATTCGTGGTAAACCTGTTTCTGAACAAATACAATTGGTTGGTTTAAAAATTGGTATGGTACTGCTCGGTAGCATGATGCTCCTTGCATTATTCAATGACTTCATGCGTTTATAACAACGTAGATTCGAAATAAATTAACATCGGAAAAGACTGGCATGCAGCACACACATTTATTTATGCCTTTGGCGCTCATTAGTGCAATGGCAGCAGTACAACAAGTATATGCAGCAGATGAATTCATTGTCCGCGATATCAAAATTGACGGGCTTGTTCGTTTAACGCCAACAAATGTCTATGGGATGTTACCTGTCAATGCTGGCGATCGTGTTGATAATACGACTATTGCAAATTCAATTCGTGCTTTGTATGCCACTGGCTTGTTTGATGATATCAAAGCCTCAAAAGAAGCTGATACGCTGATTTTTACAGTGGTTGAACGTCCATTGATTTCTAAGGTTGAGTTTAAAGGAAATAAGCTTATTCCTAAAGAAGCACTTGAAGAAGGGCTAAAAAAAATGGGTATTGCAGAAGGTGAGGTTTTAAAAAAATCGGCACTGCAAACCATTGAAACCGAGCTTGAACAACAATATATGCAGCAAGGTCGTTATGACGCAGATGTAAGTGTTAAAACGGTGGCTAGACCGAATAACCGTGTTGATTTAACGATTGATTTTGTCGAAGGTAAAGCAGCTAAAGTTGTTGATATCAATATTATTGGCAATACTGTGTTTAAAGAAAGTGAAATCAAGCAAGCTTTTGCAGTCAAAGAAAGTAGTTGGAGTTCGATTGTTACGCGTAACGATCGCTATGCACGTGAGAAAATGGCAGCAAGTCTGGAAGCTTTACGTGCATTGTATTTAAACAAAGGTTATATCAATTTTAATATTACCAATTCAAGTTTGAACTTGAGTGAAGATAAAAAGAATATCTTTGTTGAAGTCACTGTGGAGGAAGGTGAGCAATTTAAATTTGGTGAAACCAAGTTCTTGGGTGATGCACTTTATAAACCAGAAGAATTGAAAGCTCTACAAATTTACAAAGATGGCGAAACTTACTCTCAAGAAAAAGTAAATGCGGTTAAACAGCTTCTACTTCGTAAGTATGGTAATGCAGGTTATTACTATGCCGAAGTGAACATGGTTCCTGAAATTAATGAAGAAACCAAACTGGTTAACTTGAATTACTATATTAATCCAGGTCAACAGGTAACGGTACGTCGTATCAACTTCACCGGTAATACTAAAACTGCGGATGAAGTATTGCGTCGTGAAATGCGTCAAATGGAAGGCGCATTAGCAAGCAATGAAAAAATTGACTTGTCTAAAGTCCGTTTGGAACGTACTGGTTTCTTCAAAACGGTAGATATTAAACCTGCCCGTATTCCTAATGTGCCAGATCAAGTTGATTTAAATATTAATGTGGAAGAGCAACATTCTGGAACAAGTACTTTGGCAGTCGGTTTCTCGCAAAGTGGGGGTGTGACCTTCCAAGCAGGTCTAAGTCAAACGAATTTCTTGGGTACTGGTAATAGTGTTTCGATTGATTTATCCCGTTCAGAAACACAAGATTATTATAATTTAAGTGTGACTGATCCGTACTTCACCATTGATGGTGTGCGTCGCGGTTATAACATGTACTACCGTAAAACCAAGTTGAATGACGACTATAACGTCAACAACTATGTGACGGACAGTTTTGGTGGTGGTATCAGTTTTGGATATCCAATTGATGAGAACCAAAGCATCAGTGCAGGTCTAAATATTGACCAAACTGACGTCACCACAGGTCCATATGTTTCAACTTATGTTCGAGATTATTTATTAGCGAATGGTGGTAAAGCTACGGGTTCAGGTACAAGGTGTGGTGTTACTCTAGTTCCAGATCCAACAACAGGTATACCTACTTGCCCAGCGGGAGCAGAAGTTCCATTTGATAATGAATTTAATGGTGATTTTTTAACCTATAATTTAAATTTAGGTTGGTCTTATAATACTTTAAACCGTCCTGTTTTCCCGACGTCAGGGATGTCACATCGTGTGAATGGTGAAATTGCATTACCAGGCAGTGATGTTGAATATCAAAAACTGACCTATGATGCGCAAGCATTCTTGCCGTTGCCATATGACTTTGTACTTCGTGGCTATGGTAAATTAGGATACGGTAATGATCTACCATTCTATAAAAACTTCTATGCAGGTGGTTTTGGTTCGGTACGTGGTTATGACAACAGTACCTTGGGTCCGAAATACCCGGGCGTAACCTATAATGAGTCGCGAACTAAAGACTATGATCCAGAAGAAGTAGGGGGTAATGCGCTGGTACAGTTTGGAGCAGAACTGGCATTACCATTACCGTTCAAAGGGGATTGGACGCGTCAGGTTCGACCAGTTATTTTTGCTGAAGGGGCACAGGTATTTGATACCCAATGTAAGGTTCCTAGCGGAAACTTGTATTTAAATGGTACTGTAACTGATCCAGGTGTAAGTGCTAAACAATATTGTGAAGACAATTTTGGGTTTGATGCAAATAACATGCGTTATAGCGTAGGCGCTGGCTTTACTTGGATTACCATGATTGGGCCACTTTCACTCAGTTATGCATATCCATTAAATGATAAGACGGGTGACAATACTAAAAATATCCAGTTTGAAATCGGTCGTACTTTCTAAGATAACGTAAGAATAATTCAGGTTGTGTTAATACATTCTCGGGTGAATTGGCACAACCACAAGCTTAAAGAGAAAATAATGAAAAAAATGACGATGGCGATAGGCATCGCCTTGGCAAGCATCGCGTCTTTGACGCAGGCTGCAGGTTATGGGGTGATTGATTTAGAGCGTCTGGTAGAAAATAGTAGCTATTTAAAACAGCAAAATACAGCTGTACAGCAAAAAATTCAGCCGCAGACTACTAAAATTGAACAGTTGTCTAAAGAGCTTGAAACATTACAGCAACGGGCACAGTCCAACACCAAATTTACAGATGCTGAAAAGCAAAAGCTTTCAGCACAGTATCAGGCCAAATTTCAAGAGTTGAATCAATTACAACAATCCGTTCAAGGTAGTGTGCAAAGCTCGATTCAGCAAATTCGCACTGTTTTTGATGCGCGTGTGAAGCAAGCTGCTGAACAATTGCGTAAAGAAAATAACCTGGATATTGTTTTAAATAAAAATTCAGCACTTGCCTATGACCCTAAATATGATTTAACTGATAAAATGATCCAAAAGGTCAATATTATTAAGTAATCAATGAATCCTAGACAATTTCGCTTAGAAGATCTTGCTCGCCTGGTACAAGGCGAGTATGTCGGTCAATCTGATTTACTATTAGAAGGGTTGGCAAGCTTAGATGTCGCTCAAGCTAAACATATTGCGTTTGTAAATGCTGAAAAATATTTAGATCAAGCACGTGCTTCAGCAGCAGGTGCCCTTATTGTTACCTCAGCTTTAAAATCACAATTAGATACGCATAATAATTTTATCATCGTCGATAATCCTTATCTGGCTTTTGCCATCCTGACCCATGTTTTTGAGAAAAAACATACTCAACAAGGGATAGAAAGCACCGCTCAAATACATCCTTCTGCCATCGTATCTGATAGTGCCTATATTGGACATTATGTGGTGATCGGTGAACATTGTGTCGTGGGGAATGAAACCATCATTCAATCCCACGTTAAAATCGATAATGATGTAGAAATCGGCAAACAATGTTTTATTGATTCACACGTCACTTTAACCGGTGAAACCAAAATAGGTAATCGAGTACGTATTCATGCCAACAGTGTGATTGGTGGAGAAGGCTTTGGCTTTGCACCTTATCAAGGTAAATGGCATCGTATTGCACAGTTAGGCTCAGTTAAAATTGGGAATGATGTACGTATTGGATCAAATTGCAGTATTGACCGTGGTGCATTGGATGACACAATTTTAGAAGATGGTGTGATTATTGATAACCTTGTGCAAATTGCCCATAATGTCAAGATTGGTGCCAATACAGCGCTTGCAGCAAAATGTGGTATTGCAGGTAGTACCAAAATTGGCAAAAACTGTGTATTTGCGGGTGCAGTAGGAGTAGTTGGTCATATTAATATTACGGATAATGTGACAATTACTGGCATGTCAATGGTCACAAAAAGTATTTCTGAGGCAGGAAGTTATTCTTCAGGGACACCCATGTTAGAAAGTTTACACTGGAAACGTGCGGCTGTACGCTTTAAACAATTAGCAGATGTGCCATTGACCCAATTAGTGAAACGGCTTGATCATATACAGGCTCAAATCGAGTCCCTTGAATCAACTTTTAAGCGTAAATAGAATATGATGACTGAGTCGAATAATCCTGCATTTACGAAGCCTGAATTGCCAATGCACATTCAACAAATTCGTGAATATTTACCTCACCGCTATCCATTTTTATTGGTCGATCGAATTGTAGATGTGACTGATAATGGTATCGTTGGTTATAAAAATGTTTCAATTAACGAAGAGTTTTTACAAGGACATTTCCCGGGCTACCCAATTATGCCAGGTGTACTGATTGTTGAAGCATTAGCTCAAGTCTCTGGTATACTTGGTTTTATTATGAATAATGAAAAACCAGGCCCAGGTTCATTGTTTCTTTTTGCGGGCGCAGAAAAAGTCCGTTTTAAAAAGCAAGTCGTTGCTGGTGATCAACTGGTATTAAAATCAGAATTGGTTATGCACAGACGTGGCATTTACAAATATAATTGTATAGCCACAGTCGATGGCGTGGTAGCAACAACCGCGGAAATTATGGTTTCGCATCAGAAAATAGAGCAGGCATGAGTAATAACGATTTAATTCACCCAACCGCCATTATTGACTCATCTGCAGTTATTGCTTCAGATGTAAAAATTGGTCCTTATTGTATTATTGGGCCACAGGTCACCATTGGTGAGGGCACTAAGCTACATTCACATGTAGTTATAGGTGGCTACACTCGCATTGGGAAAAACAACGAAATATTCCAGTTTGCGAGTGTGGGTGAAGTTTGTCAGGATTTAAAATATGCTGGCGAAGAAACTTGGCTTGAAATTGGTGATTTTAACCTGATTCGTGAACATTGCAGTTTGCATCGCGGTACGACTCAAGATCAGGGTATTACTAAAATTGGCAGTCATAATTTATTGATGGTCAATACCCATATTGCACATGACTGTGTGGTGGGTGATCATAATATTTTTGCCAATAATGTGGGTGTTGCTGGACATGTGCATGTCGGCGATTATGTAGTAGTTGGAGGGAACTCGGGTATCCATCAATTCTGCAAAATCGATTCTTTTAGTATGATTGGCGGTGCTTCGTTAATTTTGAAAGATGTGCCTGCTTATGTGATGGTTTCAGGCAATCCAGCGCATGCCTTTGCAATGAATGTAGAAGGGATGCGTCGTAAAGGTTGGTCTAAGAATGTGATCCAAGGATTGCGTCAAGGATTTAAATTGATTTACAAGGAAGGTTTAACCACCGAACAGGCGATTCAACAGATTCGTGCGGAAATCCTTCCTGAAGTTCCTGAAGTTCAGTTGCTGATTGATTCTTTAGAACAATCCAAACGTGGTATTGTTCGTTAATTGAATATGCTTCTACAAAAAAAGACACCCTAAAAGGTGTCTTTTTTTGTATTTTTATTTTTTGAAATAACCCGCTTCTTCGGACTTCGGATAATCTTTGATTAACTTGGTTTTAAGTTGATTGGCCAATATTGTATTACGGTCTACATCTTTAGCAATATTATGCAGTTGATACAAGGCAAGTGAAGCCTTGGCCGAATTTGGATATTGATTGATCACAATGTTGTAATTCTTTTTTGCCTCAGCGTAATTAGTCGGTTCAATGGCCAAATTGAATTCTGCCAACCAGAAATAAGCATTACTAATATAAATGCTGTGGGGATTATTTTTAATAAAGTTTTTCATCGGTGCAATGGCTTTTTTCGCACCACCTTGTTTATAGGCATCTAAAGCAACGGTATAAGCAGCTTTGTCCAGATCAGCCGGAGATGTGGTTTGAGTTTTTGTTACAGACGTTTGAGTCGTGACCGCTGCTGGCTGAGTAGAGGCTGTCTTTGCTGCGACTACTGGTGCTGTTGTTGGGGTATTCACGGTGCTGGGAGACGTACCCTGTTGGTTATCCTCCTCTGAAGCAGTACTCTCGGGATCTATTTTTTGCTGTAACAGTTCAAGTCGCTGATCCAGATCAGTATAGCGATTGGTGAGTTCATGTTTCAGTTTTTCTATTTCATTGTCCTGTTCTTCAATTTTACCGCGTAAGGCACGAATATCATTTTCTAGTTGCTGATTTTTTTGCATGATTTGCCAGTTCAGATTGGTCGGCACATTGGCAGTCGTAGCACCAGAATTAATTGCGACGCTGTTAGCGCTCGACTCAACAGGGTTTTGACTTAAACCGCGAGATTCAATTGGAACGTTTGCATAAATTGAAGCTGAACCAAATAAGGCGAGGGCACATAAAACATGCTGTTTGAGCATCATAAAAATATCCATTTCGTATTCTTAGGTATATTCAAAATTTGCAATATTTAGAATGTACCTATTTAAAAGATCTGACCACATTAAAAACGTCCATGCTGTGAAATGCAATATGCATTTACAAACTTGTCGTAGGTTTAAAGTAATTGTTAGCCTTGCTAAAAATATATAAAAATGCTGTTTTTAATCAAGATTGTTTTTTTAATAATCAAATAATATCAATGTTGAACGAAAAGTCATCACAAGGCTTGCAAGTTAAATAAAAATCTCTATACTCTGTTCTTGCAATGGTAGCCCCGCTGGTGGCTTCGCAATTGTACTCTGTGAACCCCGCCAGGACCGGAAGGTAGCAACGGTAACAGAACTATGATGTGCCGAAGTTTTGCTAGTGGGGTTGCCACCATATTGATAATAAAAAAATGATGCAACCATATTTTTTCTTACCCTTATCTATCATTCCTTATTTTAAAATTACATGTAGTATTTTCTATATGATGATCATACTTATTTCTATTTTGCTTACGCTATTGTTCATTTCATTTTAATCCCTTGGTCTTAAGATTTTCATTTGATTATTTGGCACTATAATTTTTTTTATCCTATTTTTAAATCATTTGTTTATGGTGTTATAGGATATTTTATAAATGATCAATGCTTAATGATTGTGGCTCAGAGACGATTGTAATTGGATTTAACGAAAATTGAAGTGATTGATGAATCTATGTTGAATGGATTTAGTTCACATCAATCTTTATTCAAAAGGGTGGAGCAGTCCTGAAATCAGACGTAATGAGCATTTAGAAAAATTCGATGAGCTCCCTATTTATTTTCTCACAGGTTATTCAGATCACGACCGGGATTGATCAAGATTTCGAATTCTGCGAATGGATAGTTTTAATCTTCGCTTTTACGGCTAATTGCTTTCATAATTGTATCCATTTCAAAACCTCGATACATTAAAAAGCGTATTTGTTTTGCTTTAAGTTTTGGTTCTTTTTCTACTTTTGCACCATATTTTTTTACTTTCAATTGGTAAGCCTGTTCAGTCCAATCGGTTTCCTTTAATTCTTCCTGAATTAAACTCGTGTCAATTTTTTTTGATTTTAACGCCAGCTTAATGCGGTTTGGACCTTTGCCTTTACGTTTTTGACTCGATAACATGATTTCTGCCACGCGTTGGTCACTTTGATAATTTTCTTTTGCCAGCTCATCAACCAGCTTTAAAACTTCTTCACGATCCATGGCATACAGTGCCAGCTTTTCAATCAGGTCGGCTTTTGAGTATTCTCTGCGTGTCAGTACTGCAAAGGCATAAGAGCGTAAACGAGAGCCTGTCAGGCCTTTTGGCTTGGGCTGCGGGTCATCTTCAAAATGTAATGCCTCTGATTCTATGGGAGCGGAGAATGCTTCTGATGTCGATTCTGACGATGAATCATCAAATTGGTGCTTGATAGCTTCATAGTCCAGCATTTTGGGGAATTTGGAATTGCTCATATTGTGTATCTATCACATCAAATAAAAAACGCCCCGTAGGGCGTTTTACAGTTTAACTCGAAAAATTCGACTTTAACATCATGCTATTTAAGCATCGAGTAAGTCTGGTTCTTCTTCATCCTTTTCTTCAATTGGCTTGGTGATCGGTGTTAACAGCTTTTCGCGAATCAGGCGATCAAGTTCCTGTGCAATTTGAGGATTTTCCTCTAAATGACGGATAACATTGTTTTTACCCTGACCAATTTTATTGCCTTGGTATGAATACCACGCACCCGCTTTTTGTACCAGTTCTTGCGCAACAGCAAGATCAACCAGTTCACCCAGCTGATTGACACCTTTACCGTACAAAATCTGGAATAACGCTTCTTTGAACGGAGGTGCCATTTTATTCTTCACGACTTTAACACGTGTTTCAGAACCGACAATCTCGTCACCTTCTTTTACTTGACCAATACGACGGATATCCAGACGTACAGAAGCGTAGAATTTAAGTGCGTTACCACCCGTAGTAGTTTCAGGGCTACCGAACATTACACCAATCTTCATACGAATCTGGTTAATGAAGATCACCATACAGTTAGAGCGTTTTGCATTACCGGTAATTTTACGTAATGCCTGACTCATCAAACGTGCTTGTAAGCCCATGTGGGAGTCGCCCATTTCGCCTTCAATTTCTGCACGTGGAGTCAAGGCAGCCACGGAATCGACAACAATCATGTCAACCGCACCAGAGCGAACCAGCATGTCTGCAATCTCAAGTGCCTGTTCACCATTGTCCGGCTGAGAAACCAGCAGGTTGTCAAGGTCTACACCCAGCTTACGTGCATACTGAGGGTCAAGCGCATGCTCAGCATCGATGAAGGCACAGGTACCACCCGCTTTTTGACATTGTGCAATTGCTTGCAAGGTCATTGTGGTTTTACCCGAAGATTCAGGACCGTAGATTTCTACGATACGACCTTTCGGCAAGCCACCAATACCGAGCGCGATGTCCAGGGTTAAAGAACCTGTAGATACCGCTTCAACTGCCAGTACAGTATTATCGCCAAGGCGCATCACTGTATTTTTACCAAATTGTTTTTCAATTTGGCTTAGGGCAGCATTCAGCGCCTTACTTTTATTATCATCCATCTCACAACCTCAAAACGATGTCACAAAAATATTAACTTAAGTGGATGAGTTACTTTAAAACGTGTTCCACCCAAGTATAGTGACAGATTCATTCTTTATGTTCTATATCAATTCGGTCAAGTACGACAGAATATGACGCTTAAATGAGGTCTGTTAACCTTTCATAAATGGCTTGCGCTGTAGGCTAAAATTGAGCAGATGAGGCATGAAACAAAGAGAATAGCGAGACTATTTTCAAGTTTTATAACGACATCTGAGATAATTTTAGCCACAGCCCTACGGGACAAGCATGGTTTTTGCTGCTATATCGTTGCGAAGCAGTCATTTAGAATGACTAAATTTCCTGCTCTACGCCTCATATCAGCTAAAAAATATGCATCGTCGCAGACATAGACGAAGTGCTAACAGCCCCTAATCGCTGTATGACCAGTCTTGGTCAAACTGTTGACCATTATCTTGTTTAAATTTACTGATTTGTCGGCGATCTTTTTTACTTGGCCGATGTTCAGGTCGGGCTAGATTATGCAACTTTCTTTGTGTTGTAAGCAACTCTCGTCGTGCAACACTAACTTCTGTTTCATCATACAGTTGCTGGGCAATCGGGGCTGCACCACGGTTTGCTGACAATGCTTTGATCACAATAGTTTTCCGATCAAAACCTTGCTGAATAGTCAGTTCCATTCCAACGCGAACTTCTTTAGACACTTTAACGCGCTCACCATTGTGATGAACCTTACCACCCTCAATAGCGGCTTTTGATATCGAGCGGGTTTTAAAAAAACGTGCCGCCCATAGCCATTTATCAACACGCATACTTTCAACAGTGTTTTGTTGAGAAGGATTAGGCATATTTTTTCAGATCCTCAGCTTGTTCTAACAGAACGATTAAGTCGGTTAAGTCTTGTAAAATACGATAAGGACTTTCAGTCCGTATCTTTCCTTTAGATGAGGGCTGTGCAATGGTAATTAAATTGCCAATACCAAATTTTTTTGCACTATTAAGTACTTTTTCTGTGTCATCAATAAAATAGGCTTGATTGATTTGGAAGGGGTGAAGTGCTTGTAGTTTTTGCCAGAACTCAATTGACTCTTTGGCGTAACCGATACTTTCACTGCTGATGATCACATCAAAATAATCAGCCAGTTGGGTGTGTTCCAATTTAAACTTTAAGCCTTCGCAATCTGCGTTGGTAGCAATCCAGCAAGGATAGCCATTGGTTTTTAGATAATCGAGTAATTCTAGACAGCCTGAACGCAGCGCAACTTTATGTTTAAATTCATGTTGCAGTGTTAGGGTATCGACCCCCACTTTTGCACTCCAGAACCGGGTTGAATACCAATTTAGGGTATGATTGTGTTCTTGATAAAAATGAAATAAAGATTCAGTGCTTTGTTCGAGCGTGCAGCCATGTGTGACCGCATGGCGAATGGGAAGTTGATGATTCCAGATGAAATCATCATAGGCAAGGTCAAGAAGTGTGCCATCCATATCAAAAATAATAATTGGTCTTTCCATTCAATAATCTCCAATGTTTTTCAAAGTTCAACAAGGCACATAGAAAAACCATACAATCACTGAAAATATTCATTTTTCGCAATTATCAATGCTTTTTAAATATTTTCAAAGTTCAACAAATATGTTTACGTTTCAAGAAAAATTATGTACAAATCTGTGTACATATTTTTGTCTTGTACATGAATGTGAAAATTATAGCGCATTGGATGATACGTAGCATGTCTTTAAGTGATTCATGGTTGAAATCAAATAACGGTAAAGTACGCGATAAAGTTGAAGTGGTGACTGATCGTGACGCCTTGTCTGTTCGCATATCACCAAAGGGGAAAATGGTATTTCAGTACCGGTATCGTTTTAATGGAAAAGCCAAACGTATAGATGTTGGTACATATCCGTTGATGAGTTTAAAAGATGCCAGAATATTGGTGCAGAAATACAAAATCGAATTAGATCAGGGAAAGGACCCACTTCAATTAAAGCTTAAGCGTGAAGATGACTATGCAAAGCAGCCGACGGTAAAGGAAATTTGTGACATCTGGTTTAACACGATTGGTATCAATAAGGTGGCATGCAAAGATGATTACCGAGCCTTTGAAATCCATGTTTACCCACGTGTCGGAAAACGCATTTGTGATGATATATCTCTACAAGAGTGGTCAGAGTTGCTATTTGCAATCGTGACAAATGCAAGAACAGTGGCAGTAAAAATTCTAGGTAACTTGAAATTGATTATGCGGTGGGGGTGTATTCACGGCAAGTTGAATAATCAGCCCATTCAGCATCTGAAAGCTGCCGATCTAAATGTTAAGAAAGTGAAGCGCTCACGTTATCTATCAGAACAAGAAGTATTCTGGGTGGTTCATGCATCACTTAGAAATAACGCGATGTCGCCAAAAAACAAGGCCATAATTATCATGCTTCTATTTTTTGGATGCCGTGTTTCAGAATTGCGATTAGCCAAAAAATCAGACTTCGACTTTCAAGAAAATATTTGGTATATCCCACCTGAAAATCACAAGATGGGGGATAGGACACACAAGCCAATTATTCGCCCCATCATTCCTCAAATTGTGCCATTTTTAAAGTATGTATTTTCATTATCACCAGACAGTTGTGAATATGCTTTCCCTAATTTAAAAGGAAAGAAATACACCAGGCTAGAGAAGGGATTTCAGACCACAATTCCAATGTATGTCGGGAATAGTATTAAAAAAATATTTGATGTGGAGATTGAACAGTGGTCAACCCACGATTTGCGCAGAACAATGAGAACACATATTTCAGAACTTGCACCACCGCATATTTGTGAAATTATGCTTGGGCATGGTTTACCGGCGGTATGGGGAACATACGACTTGCATGAATATTTGAGTGATCAGGCGCAAGCTTATGAAAAGTGGTTTTATAAGCTTTGCGCCATACTGGATAATTATGAGCGATTTGACATTAAAGGCTGTATATCAAGCGACTCAAGCAATCCGTTTCTTTCCTCCCATAATGCTACAGCCTTGATACCGTAGCGACTGCTTGATTTGCCATGTGCTTTGATTAGTGGCTCAGGAAAATCCTTTCTACTGCGCCAGTTAATCAAAGTACCCTTAGAGATACTGTATCGCTCCAAGAGTTCAGGAGTCGAAATATATAATCCCATCACAATCCCTCCAATTTCTTATCTGCTTCAAGACAACTTTCTACATCTGCAATGGCTTGTTTTGTCCTAAGCATAGGTGAGTAAATTTTTTTATTTAACTGCTCGCCACTATAAGGTGAAATAAAGTCTCTAGCTTTATCAATACCGCCATAAGATTCAACAATCCTGTGGCTTTCAACAAGGCGTTTTAGGTCATCCATTTTTACCAATTCATTCAACTGAACTTTGATATGAGATACACACGTATTTTCATTAATAAACATTCTCCCATCATCGGTGACATGGGTATGATTCGGATAATCTCGAACTAAATTTCTTGTATATTGGAGACCATGCTCTTTCATGAACTTATTCGCTTTCATGGCGCCTCCCGCAAACTTTGCAAAATAGTAAAAGGCAACTTCACATCAACGCCTTTCAATTCATTCCGTTCCACATAATCGTTAAAAACTTCATAGGCCAAATCGACTTCTTCACTGCTCATGATGTAATGTGCACCACCAATTTTTCGAGCTGCTAACGATTCAATGAGGTCTTTGGCTTGTTCTAGTTTTTGGTTAATCATGCTGCACCACCTTAATGATTTTTCTAGAAGCATCGCGAAGCTGAGCGACATCATCTTCTTCTAAATAAATTCCAATATTGGCAAATATTGCATGATCTTCTGCGTCATCAAGCCATTTACCAGTAGCAATACCATTTGGTTTTTTGGGATTAAACCACCAATAATTTATGGGAGAGGTTGGTTTGTCTTGTAAAGGAGCAGGAACCTTCACTCCATTGATATAAATAAAAGAAGGCTTGATCCTAAATTTAACAATACGTCCATGGTGGTTAGGCTCGCCTAAAAGACAACCTACTCTGAAACCAGTTTCTTTATTAAAACTTAACCATGCATCATCTTCATCATCAAAGTATTCGACGCTTTCACCTTCATTAACAGCAATAATTGCTTGAATCCCATTCATCCCTTTTGCTCCTGTGCTTTGTATTCGTCATACAACTTGATTGCATGAACAATGGCGTAGCAGCACCAAATATAATGAAAGGTTGATTTAGTCGTGGACGCTTCAAAAAAGTCTGTTAAATCCAAACCACCTGCTTCATCCGCATCCCAAGAATTAATTTCATTCCAAAACTCAAATTCACTCGAGCCTTGAGTTCCGCTTATAAAATCAGTAACAGCTTCTAGTGCTTGTTTGGATTTCTGTCTATCTTCAGGATCAGATAAATCAAGATCAGCAAGAAAATCCGTTAACCATCCTTGTAAAGATGAATTAGCGGTATCTATATCAAACTCACTAATAACGCCAGCTTCTACTTTTTCACCCCAATAACCCGGATTGATGTAGTGACCTGACTGAGGTCGAAAAAATCCAAACATGTCACTGGTGCGTTGAAAAATGAAATCACCCATGTCACCAGTAATCATTAGATAACCTGGGCGAGTGGTAATGTTGTAGTGCATTTCCATCGTGTTAGGATTCGCAATCGTAATATCGCGGAATACACCTTGATCTAAATTCACAGTCAGTTCATGCGAAGCAACATCTTTAAGGAATTGCTCTAAAGTTGGATTCATCCCTTTTGCTCCTGTGCTTCGATCATGGCTTTTTCTTTTGCTACTTTTGCATCATGTTCATAATAGAAATGAACGCTTTCAGGGAGCTTGACGCTCATCAGCATCCAGTGAGATACATAACAACTAACCGACTCCCATCCGTAGCAATTTCTTTGCTTAAATCCACCAGAATATTTTTTATCCCTAGTGGCTTGTACGATATGACCATAGTGATGCACTAAAACCTCCTCACCTTCTTCTGGCAAGCGATCTGAAGCATCAATCCATTCCGGCACCGCTTGGGCTTTGGCTGCTTGCCACATTTCCCAAACCACTTGCAATTGATCATCTTCAAAACATCCACCCAACCAGTTTTTATTTTGAAAGATAAATCCACGGCCATCGAGCTCATGGAAAAATTCGTTATGTTCTTCTTTAATATCCATCACGCCACCTGATTCAATAAGATTGTCAAAACCCCAATCGCTACTAAAAAACCAAATCCATATATAAATTCTTTCATATTCTTCACCAGTGGCCGCACCGGTTAGGGTGCGACCTTATCTAATTAGTCTTGTAATTCAGATTCACGAAGTTGAGCTTCTTTATCGATACGATCACGATCTGCGGCAGATAACTCATCAAATGCCGGATCTGAATATTCAGCGTTAATGTCATCCTGAGACTTGGCGTTTTGAATTCGCTTGATCACAGCATCGACATATGAGACTTCTTCTACTTCGGCAAACATGTCTTGCTGATTTTCTAAGAATGTTTTACGTGCTGCATAATCGGCAAGGACTTCACCCATATCGTCATTGGTTAGCTTCAATTTGTAATCACGAACGGTTGCAGCAATTTCTTTTAATGCTTCAACGCTAGGCGCACTGGCGATTTGATTTTTTAATCCATTTTTAGCCATCTGGCTTTTGATTTCGTTTACTTCAGGCGCTTTGGTTTCTTCCTTTTGAGCAACTAATTTTTCGGCTTCTGCTTGCAATCTTTGCAATTCATTAACACTTAAGTTGTCTGCAGCTGGCTGTTCTTCCGCTTGAACTGGTTCCGGTGCAAATTTTTCATACATCTGTTGAACATTGACTGCTAGCTGTTTTTTATCGCTCTCTGATAAATCAAAACTAGAATCAATTTGAGATTCAATTGCTGCAACTCCACGCTCACTTTTTGCATTATTTAATGCTTTGGCAAACGACTTTTTAACGTCTGCAGAAGTCGGCTTTTTAACTTGTTGCACTTCTACTGGCGGTATTTCCTCCTGGACTGCTTCAGGCTTTTTTGCAGTAGCTACCTCTGCTGCAGGTTGAAATTTCTTACCCTGGGCGCTGATTATTTTTAAAAGTTCTTCACGCTTTGCATCATCAGAAAGCATCAATACTTTGTTTTCTGCTTCATCAAGTGCAGCAGGGGATTTAGCCCCAAGAATTTCACGTTTCAACTGGTTGGTATCGGTTTGTTCAGACACATCTTTTTCAGGTGTAACGTCAATGATTCGGTCTTGTTCTTCATCGGCAGAACGTAAGCCCATTAACAACTCAGGTGCATAGACACGACCAAAGAATGAAGCAGCACGATAGCGAAGCATTTGTTCTGGCATGGTTTGCCATTTAGAACCATTTTTACCGTACCAACCCTCTTTAACAGCCATTTCAATTGTGATTTTTGATGACTCAATACGTTCGCCAGTTTCACGCTCAATCGCAAAGGCAACACAAGACATGTCCTGAATTTTAACTTTTTTAACAATGGTAGATTTTTTGCGATCAACCCATTCAGTTGTTGTGTATTCAACTTCTTTCTCACCTAAATCTACAAGTTCAAAACGAAGGGCAGAGAAACGACCACAGCTATTAATTGCAGCCATAATGAACTGAGAAGACCAAGCCGGGCGACCCTCGATCAGGTAAAGATTTTGCATAACCATTAGCGGATCTGCACCCATACGATTAGACATATTGAGCGCAATAACGCAGTTAGATAAACCGTTTGGATTAGGTTCATCGCGGTAAACCATATTGCCAAAACTATCTTTACCTGCTTTAACTTTAATGGTTGCGCGGTACTGCTCAGGTACAAGAGTTGAATTTGAAAGCATCTTTGCAATACGTTGAGACAGTTCAAACGATTCAAGATTTAAAAGACCAACTGATTGCTGAGATTGAACAGGCATGTTTTGAGTTTGAGCGTTCATAATAAATATTCCTAAAATTTAATTAGTTAAAATCGTTGTCTAAAGCTTGTTTGGTCATGTACGAAGGCAAATAAATGTCTTCTAAATCTTTTGAATAGCCATCCCACTTATCAATTAGTAGAGACTCAGCAAGTAAGGCTTTTGATTTGTTGTAACGCGCATCACCAACACTTAGAAATAAGTCGGAAGCCTTATATTGTTTGACGTTGAAGGGTGTATTTCGTTCAGCAATCAGGAAGATGAAAGGCGGCTTATCTTCTGTTTGGTAATAAGCCTGGAATCCTTCACGGTACATAGACGCTGAAAGGTCATAAGAAAAATTGGCACAGGTACGTGAAAATGCCATTGGACGTGCATCATCAGTCGTTTTTAAGTCGATGATCAGGCCGTTTGGAAACTCTTTACATGGGGCAATGTGCCAGTCAGGACGTATGCGAAGATTCAGACCAAAAACAGGATCAGTGAAGAAAAAACTTGCTTCAGCCATGCCGTAGTTATCTTGCATAGCTTTGTAGATGCTTAACGTACGTAGGTTGGTAGCCATGCGATTTGCGTTGTCTACATCTTCTTCTGATACAAGCATCTTGCCTTCATTGGCCTGTTCCCATGCTGCAGCTTCTTCTTTTCCTGCTTTAGTACGACGATCAAACTTAGGCGCAATCACAAATTCATTTTCAAATTGTTCAGGCTCAAGAAACATGGTGTGAACCAATGTGCCAAAGTTCATAGCAGTTGAAGCTTCTTTTTTAGCTTCCTTGCTGATGCTATTTACATAGAAATGAGCAGCAGAGCGGTTCATGTCTTTCAACTGACTAGAGCTAAACTCAGGGCAAGCGTGGTATTCATCATTGCTCATTTTTTCAATCAATGAGGCGGTAGGTAATTCTGCAAATGCGTTCATGTTAGCCCCCGAAAAATAAAGTGATAAAAAAGCTAATAAGTACCCAGGCTACAAAAGAGAAAGCTGCGAAAAGAAAAATATCTATTACATCCGCTTTAAGTTGAGCACGGCGAGAAAGGCGCATTTCTTCTAATTTAGGGTGCTGAAACAACATAGGCTTTGTATTGCTTTCGTTCTTTGCGAACTCTGGCATTTGACTATGTGAAGGATATTGATTCATAATTGCCTCGTAGTTTTGAAAAAGCCCTTTGATGTCGTAGTCAGGAGGGCTTTTTTGTTTTTACCAGTTGGTGATAACCGCAATAACTTCACCAAGACGAACCACTTTTAGCTCACCATCACAGACAATTAGACTTGTATGGTTTGTGCCAGTTGCTATGGTTTTGAATTGAGCCATGAGTTATCTCGGTTTATTAGGTACAAGACAAATATTAGGCAATCCTAATAATAAAGTAAATAGGTATTCCTAATATTTTTGATATATTTTTTATAAGCATAAAAAAACCGCCATAGTGGCGGTTTAATAAATATTAGCGATTATGCTGTTAAGTCGGTTTTTACAACCCATTTCCCATTATTTGGATTTAACTCAGGGTGTAGTGTAGCGATCACATGACCAACAGCTGAAATATCACGATCATTGTTTGCTGTATCTACAAATCCCCAGTACACCAAGTTACCTTTAGTTATTTTTTCAGCATATTTATCATTGAAGCCAGCAACCAATGTTGTTTTACCCTTATTTGCTAGTTGAACAAGAAAGGCTTGGTTGTTATCTTTCTGCAAAATAATATCCTGGATGATACCAATGTTCATGGTATTTCTATCCATCGTAGCTATATAGTTTTCAGAAGCGTATTTAAACGCAGCTAAATTATTTTTAAAATATAAGTTTTTTTGATTGGGAATGTTTGTGTTTGTTCGTTGTTTTGGTATTTCTTTCTTTGCTTCATCTGCAGGCTCTATCGTTTTCTGTTTTTTCTCCTTGAAAACCCACCGCTTAATCTCGAATAGAATTTGATACCCCCAAGACATCAAAAGACCAAGTGGGATGAGATAGAAGAACAGGTGAAAAAACAATGAATCTCTTGATCCAGGTAAGTAATACGGTTCAAAAAGATCGTCAAACGAAATATCTTCTTTAATCATCCAAGAGAATAGAGAAAGCAAACCAATAACCAGGATGATAATGCCAACCCTTTGAACTGGCGTGGAAGTTCCATAATCCCATATTCTCTTCATAGCAAACTCTTATTATTTATAATCTCTCATATGGCGAACCATCACACCAATGATTGCTATACGGTGATCCCTGGATGAAATGGTTGGATAATCAGGATTTAACGGCACAAGTTCAAATTCTTCTCGACCATACTCATCATATCCAATCACTCGATATTTTTTAAAAGTGGCCTCATAAGATCCGTTCTGGGCAATTACATACGAGCCGGGTTGTGGTGCTAAAGATGCATCAACCACAATCGAATCACCTGGTAAGAACTCAGGTGCCATGCTCATTCCTTCAATAGTTAAGCTGAAAACCTCTGAAGGCTTTGCACTTTGATATGTTGTGTATGTCTTGCCTTTGGGATTAATTCCGTCATAACCGACGGTTCCAAATAAGCCTGCCTGAACAAAATCCAATACCGGAATTTCCATAAACGGTAAATTATTAAAGCTTACATTACTAAATTCAGTATTTTTTTCATCATCGGTCGGTTTCCCGACACCGGTAGCTAGCCACTTAGTATTCACTTTTAAGAATTGAGCAGCACGAATTAAATTTGGCCCTTCCATAGTTTTTGATTTACCACTAAGCCAATCACTAACAGATGGTGGCTTAACCCCAACAGCACGTGCAAGATCGACCCCCTTAATTTTCTTAGGTGGTAATACTTCCATTGCATATTTAAGACGTTCAGAGAGTGTTTTCATTAGGAAATCCTAACATGAAATAAATTAGGTATTCCTATTGATAAAAAATAAGGAATGCCTAATAATTAAAAAATTATTTAGGAGAACAACATGACTGATAACCAGCTTATTGAAGCTTTGGGTGGTCCAGCGGCAGTTGCGCGGTTACTTGGAATTCGCACTCCATCAGTGAGTGGGTGGAAACACATCCCAACTGACAGAAAAATTCGTTTAGCAGTAATTGCAGAGGACAAAGGCATTTCTACAAGAAAGGAGCTTTTTCCAGATACATATCAAGATATTTGGATTGAATTGCGTCCTAAAAAAGTTGCCGAATAAGGAACTGAAAATGTCTGAAAAATTACTCGAAAGTATTACTTTTAAATGTACCGATGGCGAAAAAACCAAAGCTATAGCTATTAGTAAGTCTAAAAAATTTAATTCTGTTTCTGAGTACATACGTGACCTTGTCATGCGAGATATCGCTGAAGTTGAAGCGTATTTAAATACTCTCATGCCGGTTATGGGTCTTACCAAAGAAACCGAAGATACATTTCACCTTGAACTGGCACCACGTCCGATCCGTGACGTAACTCCAAAATATTCAGGCGTAAAAAAAGTCCAACTGTGCGACCAGCTGGACTTTCTTGCCGTTCACTCCGAAAAGTAAACGAGGTATGGAACCGATGTTGAATTTAGCACAAAGCATGAGCGGAAAGAAAGAGCAGTGTGGGGAAATTGCTCAAGTTATCAGTTTCCCCAAGCCTTCATTATTAAAAGGGGCAATTGTGAGCACTCAAAAAAATGAAGATGGTTTTACACCATTACCTAACTTTATTTGTGATGAGGGGTATTTAGCCGTTCTGAGTGGTGAAGCCATCAAATGTTTAGTGTTTTTGAATCGTCATATCAATGGCTTTCATATAGGGCAACGCGCTATGGGCGAATCCTTAGTGATGAAAATTACAGGCATTAAAGATAAACGTACGGTACGTAAATACATGACTGAATTGGCGCACTACCAATTAGTCGAAATTCATAAAGAGAATGGGAAAAGCAACATTTACAGCATTACTTACAGTGAAAGACTACCTGCTAAACCAGTAGCATCGCATGTCACTGGTTATAATGATTCAGCCAATCAAAAACCAGTAGCATCGCATGTACCTAGTACATCAAATGCAGGTACATCTCATGTCACCACACCAGTAGCATCTCATGTACCTACCACCAGTGACATGGCATGTCACTCTGTAAAAGAAATAGATTTAAAAGAAAATATTAAAGAAAAAAAAGAGGAGGATTCTTCTGAAAAATCACGTTCTGAAGATTTCTTGAATTCATTCGAATATCACCAGGACAATCGAAACTTGTACAGCTTGAGAGAGCTTGCAGGTGTGTATTCAATTCAATCTGATTTGCACACCCAAGCGAAGAACCTGAATTCCGAACTTGCTGATGATTTTATTTTTGCTGAACTCAAGGGCTTTGCTCAGTGGGCGACAAACCAGTCAAAAAACACTGCACAGGGTTGGATGAACTTCTGGATCTACCGCATTCAAAATTTGAAATCATCAAAACCTAAATCACAGGTTCAAAAATCGAAAGCAAAAAAACTGTCTGATTCACAGATCAATTACTTCGTTTCAGAGCTTTGTAACTACGAGCCATTTACAGGAAAGTTTTCCAACCCTGGGGAACCACAAAAATCATTTGAAGCCCGAATCAAAGCAAACCTAAGAAACCCTGAACACATCAAAAAATATGGCCGATACCTGCACGAACTTGGGTTTGTCGTTGCTATGGAGGATTTTGCATGAAATACCAATCAGTGAAATTAACGCCGTGTGCGGATGCAGATGTATCAAAGCAAAAGCAACGTGAAGAACTGCAAACTGAAGTTGAGAAATTTTTAAAGCAGGGTGGGAAGGTTAAAAAACTTAAAGCCGCTGGATATGTACCACGTCCAGTTCTTAAAAAAGCTGCGAAAAATGAAAAGAATGCCTCTCTGATTGAAACAAACAAAATTAGAAAGTGGGCGAATGCAGGTGGTTATAACTCTGGAAGACGTACACAACTGGCCAATGCTACCCAAATCAGTCTTAAGCGTGTGCGTTCATTACTCAGCCCGGCTACGGTCCATGGCGCAAAAATGACTCGTGATGAGTTTCTTCTGTTTTCAAAAGCAATTTCAAAAATTGAAAGTGAGGAAGTGTCGCAAGGGAAAGCAGCATGAAACCTGAAGGAGCAACACATATCGAATCAGACGGCACATTTTGGATGAACCAGAACGGCACCTGGTACCACTGGAATAAACATTTTAAAAAATGGTGTGGCTATGCAGGGAATGCAAACCAAGCCTTTTTAAACAAATTAAGAATGGTGGCTTAAATATGAGATGGAGCGAGGAACAGTTAGATAACCATTTAAAAACGCACCAAATGCGAAAAAATGAGGTGTCACAGCCTTCTAAACAAGAAAGTGGGGCAAGAGCACTAGGCAGACTTAAACAGGGCGTAATGAACAAAACAGAGCGAAATTACGCAGGGTACTTAGAAAGCCGAAAATTCAAGGGAGAAATCCAGTATTACGCATTCGATTCAATCAAGTTTCGTCTTGCTGATAAGACGTTTTATTCACCTGATTTTATCGTTTTAAAAGCCAACGGTGAACTCGAAGCACATGAAGTAAAAGGGCACTGGGAAGATGATGCAAAAGTGAAAATAAAAGTAGCCGCTTCAATGCATCCAATTCCCTTCGTTGCCGTGTACTGGAATAGCAAAAACAACAATTGGGAATTTGAGAATTTCTAGGGGAAATTTATGGGAATGACGGTTGATTTATTAGCTTCTGCGGACTCTCCTCGCGCACGCGCGCGTTTTATTAACCAACGAACCAAGAAAAAGGTTAAAGAATTCCTCGTAAAACGTCGTGGATACAAGCGTCCAGACTTCAACCGCATGATCTTAGATTTAGGCCGCTTAGGTTGGACACATGAAAAGATTGCAGACGTTCTACCGGTGTCTGGTGCGTCTACAGTGAGTGAATGGTCAAGGGGCGGCATTCCAAATTACGACAACGGCGATGCATTCATTTTGCTTTGGCAGATTGAAGTTGGTTTAGATCGCTACCCACGTGAAGGTGAATGGGCAACGTACAAGTACAAGATAGGGCAATTAGATATGTTTGATGATTGGGATGAATTAGATGCTGTGATTGAGCAGCTGGATGAGGAGATTGGGAAGTGAAAGCAAATGAGTTTGTAAAGAAGTATGGATGGAATGAAGCAAGATTCTATGCAAAGCAATTTGATGATAAATGGATTGGTTTTGATATTGATGGGGTTGATATCATTCTTAATGCTTTTGAGCTAAAACGCCTGGTTGAAAGTCATGAGTTGATCATTAAAGATTTTGAATCAATTGAAATGGCTAAATATGAATACATGGTTTCAGGTTCACATTCAGATCCTTATTGGATTCAAGTAAAACAAGCCATTGCAGATGTGGAGAGTTGTCAATGACTGACTTTGAAGCAATTCTAAAAACCTTGCCTGAATATAAAAATCTGCTCATTCAACATGGCGAGCGTCTCTTTATTCAGCGTGATGGAGAGTATGAAATCTTAACTGTGAGATTGGCTTATAAATTTCACCACTTGGCAACCATGACCCATGTTGTTATTCCAGATGACGGAGTATTAAAGCCAGATGGGAGTTTGATGAATACAGGGAGAATTATTGCTTGCGACTCTTATGCCCCGATAAAGTCGAGATAATCACCCAACAAACCTCCATACCACTCAACCAACACTAGCCCTATCTATTATCGATAGGGCTTTTTCATGGCACGTCAACCAAGAACACCAGGTGCAACAACAGAAGCACCGAAAACAACAGAAGTAGTCACTCCAACCACGGCGCAACAATCCGATGATGTTTTAAATGAAATCCTCGGTGCACCTGATTCTAAGGATGCTGAAACCTCTGCTTCAACCGAACCAACTGGTACAGCTTACAAACCTGAAATTTTACTTATGGGTGAACCCATCGATGAAGATCCACAGGCTAAAAATGAATATGAAGAATTCCTTGAGTGGCGAAAAAACAAAGCTGTAGCAGCCAAACCAGTAGCACCGCATGTACCTGAATCCAGTGTAGGTGGTGAACCAGTTGCAAAGCGTACTCGTCCGGTTCTTGGTCCTCATGGTTGGACTTCAGAGGAGTACTAAACATGTGCGGAAAACCTAAAACAGTTGAGCAGGATCCAGAAGGCGATGCACAACGTGCCGCTGAAAAGGCAACGGCTGAAGCAAATACCAAGAAAGCTATGCGTCGGACTTCAGCAGGAAGCATGAGTGTTCTTGGTGCACAGCCTGACATCTCTAAAACCAAGTCAACTCTAGGCGGTGGCTAATGAATAAAGACGCTCGGAAGTTTGTTGCTCGTTTAAGTCAGCTTAAATCTGCACGTTCACAGTATGAATCGCACTGGGCAGATTGCTATAAATACGGTGCACCAGAGCGTCAGCAAAACTTTAGTTCTGATTCAAGTGTGAAAGGTCAGCGTGAAACTGAACGTGCTGATTTATACGATTCAACGGCGGCGGATGCACTGCAAGTTCTCGTTTCAATGATTATGAACGGTGTAACTCCTGCCAATGCTATTTGGTTTAAAGCACAGCCTGATGGTGTGGATGATATTTCTGTCTTAACTGAGGGTGAGCGATGGCTTGAAGATGCTGCTCAATTCATGTGGCGCAATATCCATGCAGCAAACTTTGACAGTGAAAGCTTTGAAACGGTCACTGACATTGTTACTGCAGGTTGGGGCGTTCTCTATACGGATATTGATCGTGAAGCAGGTGGCGGTTATGTCTTTGAGTCTTGGCATATCGGGAACTGTTTTATTGGTTCAACACGTGCTGATGGTCGAATAGATACCATTTACCGTGAACATGAAATGACAGTGGAAGCCATGATCAATACGTATGGTGAGAATAACTGTCATCACAGTGTGGTTGAGAAAGCAAAGACCGCCCAAGATGAAAAGATGAAGCTGCTACACGTGATTCAACCACGTAAGCAAGTGGGAGCAGGTCAGATCAACAAGGCTATGCCTTTTGCTTCATACCACGTTGATATCAATAACAATCACATCTTAAAAGAATCCGGGTACCACGAATTTCCATGTTCGGTACCACGATTGAGACGTTTGCCTAATTCAGTCTATGGCAATGGTCAGATGACGATTGCATTACCTGATGCTAAGACTGCCAATGAACTAATGAAAAACACAGTTCGTTCAGCAGATTTGCAGTTAGGTGGCATGTGGATCGCACAAGATGACGGCGTATTAAATCCGCATACCGTTCGTATTGGTCCACGTAAAGTCATCATTGCAAACAGTGTCGATTCAATGAAGCGCCTGGATGATGGCACCAACTTTCAAATTGCAGATTACTTACTCACCAACATTCAAGGCGGCATCCGTCGCAAGTTAATGGCTGATCAGTTGCCAAACATCGGCACCACGCAAATGACCGCTACAGAGATTCACACACGTGTTGAATTAATTCGTCAGATGCTTGGACCAATGTATGGACGACTTCAAACCGAGTACTTGCAATCAATCTTAGATCGTTGTTTTGGTCTGGCTATTCGTTCTGGTGCTTTAGGTCAACCACCTGAAGAACTATGGGGCAGCAATCTTTCATTCAAATTTGTATCGCCTATGGCACGTTCACAACGCATGGAAGAAGTGACAGCAACAGAGCAATACGTCATGAGCCTTTCTCAGTTTGCACAGGTAGATCAAACCATTTTAGACAATGTTGATTTTGACGCAGTTGCCGTCTTTGTCGGGAATGGTCGTGGTGTTCCACAAAACATTATGCGTACAGTTGATGAGGTTAAAGAGCTTCGTGATATGCGTCAGAAGGCACAGGAGGCGCAGAAACAGGCAGAGCAGCAGCAGCAGATGATGCAAATGGCAGGCAGTGCAGTTGCTAAAGGCATTGAGAAGCAAGTGGGTACGGAGACGATGCAATGATTTTGATTATCGCAGTACTGACAATTCTTCTATTGATTGCATGTGTGGGGTGGTGGAACTGCTACAGATCTAGACAGCTTGCAGTTGCTGCAAGTGAATTTGATAGAAGTGCAGCAAACACTCTTGAGTATCAGCTTCATGAAGAACGGTTAAGAGTAAATAACCTTAAAGCCGAACTTGCCGAACGTCCATTACCCGCACCAGAAGAAGAACCAGAAACAGGCAATTTTGTTAAACGCAAAGCCATACGTCGTGCAACCCCTGAAACCTATCGAAATGTATTTGATCTAGACATCAATGGTCAGCGTGTACTTGATCATTTGCAACTTACTTTTGCCAATAAATCTACCTATGTCCGTGGCGGTCAAGATGCTGAACGTGAGTCTTGTTTTAAAGCAGGACAGGCGAACGTCATAGGTTTTATTTTCAATCAAATCAATCAAGCGAATAACCCAGACTATAAGGAAGAAGTAAATGACTGAGCAAACCACAGAGACTCAAACTCAAGATGAAAACACCGAGCAAACTCAAACTAGCGTGTTAGCAGGTGATCAAACTCAGGGTGATGAAACTCAGACTCAAACCACAGAAGAAACTACAGCTGCACCTGGTGCGCCTGAATCAATTGATGGTTATGAAGTCAATGTTGAAGGCTTTAACTATGACGAATTCAAGGCGATTCCTGAAAACCAAGAGTTCTTAGAGCGTGCACGTGAAGCAGGTCTGGACAGTAAAAGCTTAAATTTCTTGCTTGGTGAATATAACCAGTTAATTCCTTCACTCATGGAAGGTAATGCGGCTTTAGACAATGAAGCATGCGTATCTGCCATGAAAGAAACGTGGGGAGCAGATACCGATACTAATTTTGGCTTTGCAAAAGCTGCTGCAAATAATGCTATTCAGAACGGCATTCTTACACCTGAAGAAGTAAACAGCCCTGAATTTGGTAACAATCCACTGGTGCTGAAAATGGCTGCTTATTTCGGCCAACAGCTTAATGAAGATACACCCCCTTCTAACACCCAACAAAGCGGTGCAGCAGATGTTCAATCATTGATGGTATCGGAGGCTTATTTGAATGAGTCGCATCCTGATCATAAACAGGTCTATGCCCAAGTTCAGAAAGCATACTCAAAGCAATATAGATAAGGGGTTAGTTAATGCCTATAGTTAATGAAAACAAAATCACGGCGGCGTTCGTTCAGCAGTTCCATGACAATTATGAATTAGCATCTGCACAGAATGAATCACGCTTGCTTAAAACTGTGGTGAACCGTGGTCGTATTCAAGGTGAATCATTTACGATTAATGATATGGGTCAAGTTGAAATGCAAGCGTCTGGTGCGCGTTTCGGTGATACAACTTGGACAATTCCAGATGCAGGTACTCGTTCGGTATTAATGGCTGATTTTGATTTGTTTATTCCGATTGAGTCACGCGATATTCCAAAGCTGAAAGCGCATCCAAACGATAAATATATCAAGCTTCTTTATAATGCGAAAAACCGCAAAATTGATGATGTTATTTACAGTGCTGCAATCGGTTCAATTAGCCGTAAAAGCGTTGCAGATAATGGCACCGCAACAACTACGCCAACAGTATTGCCGGCAGGTCAAATCATCCTTTCGGGTTTTGGTACCTTGAAACAGAAGATTATCAAAGCAAAATCTATCTTCCGTAAAAACGAAGTGGATGAGCATAACGGTGAACAGCTTTATATCCTCTACACATCAGACATGCTATCTAGCATTTTAGGTGATACCACACTTACATCTGCCGATTTTATGGCAGGGAAAATGCTACAGGATGGCGGTGTAGGTGGTAAGTGGATGGGCTTCAATTGGATTCCATACGAAAAATTAAGCCAAGGTGCGGCTGTAGGGGAGCTTCGTACGGTTGCTTACTCAGGCAGTGCAATTCATTTTGGTGATGCTGCAATCACTGACTTCGACATTACAACTCGTGCTGATAAGAAAAATATTAAACAGGTTGGTGGTGTTCACTCTCTCGCAGCTGGTCGTGCGAATGAGAAGAAAGTCGTTGCGATTGATTTTGTAGTCTAACAGTCAACTTTGGCTTCACACCTCTGAGCAGGGTGTGAGGTCTTTTTTATAAGGAGCAGCCAAAATGATTCAATTCTTAATGTGTCTTTTTGGTTTTCATGGTGCGACTGAGATTGGAACTGATACCAAGCCAGAGTGCCGAAATTGTTTAAAAGAAATTGAATAAGAAGTAGGAGAAACTTATGAATTTACCAAATCAAGAAGTTAGTGGTGAGTTAATTCACTCTGATGCTAATAATGTACTTGTAGATCATATGCAGGCACCTGATTTTCCAGATGGTCATTGGTACCAAATTTATAATCCAGAAAAATTTACAGTCGATATTTCTTTTCAAAACGGCCCAGTAAAAGAACACGGTGTTAATGGTATTACCAATGAAGCCTTGATGGCTATCATTCTTCACCGTTTGCGTATTCTAAATCAAGCTTTCCCATGCCGTGAAAACTCTTTGGCAATCACCAATTTTGAGCAAGGTTTGATGTGGTTAGAGCACCGTACACGCGATCGCTTAAATCGGGGTGTAGAAGGCCAAAACAAAGTTTAACACCCAACAAACCTAACCTTAAAAGCCCTCAAGATCATTAAAACTTGAGGGCTTTTTCTATGACAACTACAAAAGTTTCAATCTGCAATGAAGCACTGAGCATGATTGGTGCTAAGACAATTCAATCCTTTGATGACAATACGGAAAACGCACGTCGTTGTGCAGCTGTCTACGATTCATCACGTCGTGCATTGCTTCGCATGCATCCATGGTCATTTGCAAAGAAACGTGTACAGCTTGCACCAGTAACAACTTATCCAGCATTTGGTTATAGCCACGCCTTTCCATTACCTAAGGATTTTATTCGCGTCATTAGTGCAGGTGGATACAGTTACGAGTTTGAAGAACGTCATATTCTTGCTGATACCAATCTAATTAACCTGGTGTATGTAGCAGATCAGGACAATGAAAAACTATGGGATTCATTATTTTCTGAATGCATGGCGCTGTATCTGGTCCATAAACTTGCCAAGCCAATCACAGGCAGTCAAACCGAAGCGGATAGTGCATGGCAGAAGCTACAAAATATGCTTAAACAGGCACGTGCGATCAATGGCCAGGAACGTCCGGCACAGGATTTTGCAGCAGATTACTACCCTTCATTGATGGGAGTGCGCTACTAATGAAACAGCACATCATGAAGAATAATTTCAGTGCCGGTGAATTAGCACCCACACTGTATACACGTACAGATATTCAGCAGTACAGCAACGGCGCAAAGACGCTTAAAAATGTGATTCCACTGGTTGAAGGTGGAGTACGGAAAAGACCAGGTACTTTCTTTTTAAGCAATCAAAATACTGCAGTTCGTTTAATTCCGTTTGTTGTGAATTCGGACAATTCATTTTTGATTGTTTTGAAGCCTAATCTAATTGAGGTTATCAACCCTAAAACCATGGTTCGGATTGCTAATTTTGCAAGCCCATACACCAAAGAACAAATACCTAACATACAGTTTGTTCAGTATCGCTATGAAATGTTTATGACGCATAGTGAAGTACCTGTTCATCGGTTGTCATGTAATTCAGATTACGGAAATTGGCAAATCAATGAGTTTGTCTATTCTCATGTTCCGACTGATTCTGAAAGTGCACGCTACCCATTTCGAAAGGGTCAATCATCAGGAAAAGATCTAGGGGTATTCGTATCATTCACACTTCAAGCAATCAACAATTGGGTTGAAACACAGCCTTATTTAGCGGGTGACGTTGTTGCTTACACTGGTATTTATTTTCAATCACTTCGAGACAACACAAATAAGCAGCCTAATTTAAATTTCGCAGATTGGGCACCCACTACAGCTGAGCTTGGGGCAGTATTTACTGCAGCAGACATAGGCAAGTACATCGAAGTAAACGGCGGGATTATTAAAATTACGCAGTACATCAATGCAGATTGGGTCAACGGCGAAATTCTTAAAAAGCTTGATGCCAATATTCTAGCAATTGAGCGTTCATGGGGCATTATCCCTCCTGCATTCAATGGAGTGAATGGCTACCCTCGTTGCTGCACTTACTATAAACAGCGTTTAGTTCTGGCCAATACAAAAAAAGCACCAAATAAGATTTGGTTTAGTGGTGTGGGTGCTAATGGTAATTTCCTTGAAACGACAGAAGATGGCGATGCATTTAGTATTGTTTCAGCATCAGGTCTAGCCAACAGTATTTTGTTCTTAGAAGCACAGCGCGGTGTGGTATGCCTCACATCGGGCGGTGAATACATGGTTGATTCAGATGGTGCACTGACGCCTACAACCGTAAATATTAACGAACACAGTGCATATGGTGCTTATCCAATCACACGACCTGAACGAGTGGGTAATGAATTGCTATTCGTACAACGTGGCGGTGAGCGTGTACGTGCCTTGACCTATCGTTTTGAAGTGGACGGATTGGTTTCTCCGGAGATCAGCTCTTTATCTTCTCACATCGGTGAGATCCACAAAGGCATCAATGAGATTTCATACCAACAAGAACCTGAAAATATTGTCTGGTGTGTATTGGGTGATGGAAAAGTAGCATCAATTACCTTCAACCGAGACCAGGAAGTCATTGCATGGGCGCAACATGATTTCGGTGGATCTGTACTTAGCATTAGTTCCATTCCGACTCAACTGGGTTCAGATCGTGCATTCATGCTTATCAATCGCGGTGGCACTGTTTGTTTAGAAGAATTGTCTTTTGATGCCTTGGTTGATTCTCAACGTAGTGTAAATCTTGTCACTGATACCGTAGATAAAGGCGTAACCTATCTAAACAACATTTCAGCTTATCAGCGTGATAGTGATGCAGTTTACCAGGTTGGATTTACTGACAATGGTACAACCATGACATTTGGTGGAATGGCAGGGCAATCTATTAATTTTGGTCAGGCTATCGAATGCATTGTTGAGCTATTCCCACCGGAACTTAGCCAGGCACCCATGTCATCACTCATGCATAAAGCAAAAGTAGATCGTATAAGTTTCTTCTTTAACAAAACCATTGCACCAGAAATCAACGGCGAATTAATCGAATTATTCACCTATGACGACAATCCTTTAGCACCTCAAAAACCCCACACAGGCTATCACCTGCATGAAGGTGGATCATGGGAAAGTCTGCATGAAGTGCCTTTGGTAATTTCACACAACAAACCGCTACCGTTTCACTTGCAAGCTATAGCTATGCAAATGTCTATCAATGAGAAATAACCATGCGATTACGTGTAGCAACGCTTCCCGATGTGCCTGCAATGGTCGCATTGGGGCAGGAATTTATAAAAGAAGCGCCGAATTATCAAAGCCGTCCTTATGTTACTGAGCATGCAGAAAAGCACTTCACCAGTTTGATTAAAGGTGGTGGTGTGATTTTTCTAGTTGAGCACCAGGAACAAATCATTGGTGGTTTTGTGGGTCGCATGGGTGGTGACTGGTTCAACGATATAAAAATTGCATTTGATGATGTGCTGTATGTAGCACCTGAGTTTAGAAAATCCAGAGCAGCTTACATGCTGATTCAAGCATTTATCCGGTGGGCACAATTGATGGGTGCTGATCGCATCCAGTGCGGTACCACAACAGACGTTGAATCCGCTGCATGCATTCGTTTGTACAAACACTTTGGATTCACCGAATACGGCACAGTTTTAGATTTGGAGCTAAAAGCATGAGCGATATTATTTCACCGGATAATACTGGGCTTTTGGCTCATATCTTACTACTGAAATGAACGAGCAGGTGACATTGCTTAAAAATGATGTATCCAATGGAGTACGTAAAGCGCAGGATGCAAATGCGACCTTACAGAAATGGTCACAAGATCGTTACAAGCAGCTTGAAAATGAAATGCCTGGTCATGCTCAAAAACAGTTAAAGCAATACTGGGATGAAAACGTGATTAAGCAGGCACCCGGCTTTTTACCGTTACAACTTCGTGCTGATGCTCAAAAGTCTGTTCAATTGGTGGATCGTGCTTTTGATATTGCAACTCGTTATGAAGAAAAACAGGGTGAGGAATATTTAGATACCTATCTAAGCACCGCTGATATATCTGAAGCCGCTAAGGGTGAGATGCGCCAAAAATACAAATCCACTCGTAACTTGATGTCAGTCGATGGGGTCATTAGTGATGCTGTATCAGCTAAAGATACGGCAAGACTACAAGGCTTAATTACTGATTTAGATGGTGGCAAGTATGCATATCTTGACGGTGCAACGGCGCAGCAAAAGAAAGCACAGGCTTTAAGCCGCATTGATGCCATTACCAAACAAGTTGAAGTTGAGGAAAATAAACGCAAAACAGAATCAGGCAAAGTATTTAATGAGTTTAAATCTCAGGTTCTGACAGGCCGTGCTTTGGATGATGACTATCTGGCGAATGTAGGTACTGCGGTAAAAGGTACTGAGCATGAGGGTGAATATCAATTTTATAAACAACAGTCTACCAATTTTCAAAGTTTTGGCCGTAAGTCTACCAGTCAAATGCTAGAGCTGATTAATCAGCAAAAAGCCAAGATGAAGAACAGTACAACCAGTAATGCCGTGACTGAAGAAAAGGTTTTAGGTGTGTATGAAAGTTTATACCAGGAGAAACTAAACTTACTCAAAGATAATCCGAATCAAGCGGTACGTGAAACAGGTCTAAAAGTTAATGAACTCAGTGCTACTGAATTAAAAACCAATCCTTCTTCCTGGACACAAAAAGCGATTGATAATGGTACAAGCCAGTTAGCCCTTAAAGATGCAAATATAAAACTTGCACCGATTTCTGCCGAGGATTTACCTGAAGCTAAAAAGGCTTTCGAAGGCATGGGGGTAAATGACAAAATCAATTTCATTGGCGGCTTGGTTTCCAATGCAAAAAAATACGGCACAAAAGGTCATGCAATCTGGGGGGCTACTTTGGGTCAGTTAGGCGGTGGTGACCAGTCATATATCTTGGCAGGTATTGCACGTATGAATGGCTTTAAGTCAGATAAAGGCGAAGATGTAGCAACTGCAATTGTGAGTGGTACACAGGCACTTAAAAACAAGCAACTCATCATGCCTAAAGATGACGTGCTTAAAAAGAAATTTAATGACTATGTGGGCAATTCAGCTTCGGGTAATACCGCCAACATGACGTTTTCAGGCTTTAAATCCATTTACGCTCACCTTGCTGAGCGTGATAACTATCAGCATAAAGACAAGGGCGATATAAGTGATTCTATAGCCAACACAGCACTAAGTATGGCAACTGGTGGCGTGTATGATCAGATGAGTTATGGGGAAGCGAAAAGCGGAAAGTCAAAATGGAAAGTATCAAAACCATACGGTATGAGTGATGAGCGTTTTGAAACGATTGTCGATGGTCGTTATTCTGCCATCTCTCAAAAATACAAAATCCCTGAAAATGAATTAAAGGATTTACGTTTACGCCGTGAAGGCACAACCGGCCCTAAAGGTCAGATCCGTTATGCCTTGATCAATGAGCGTGGCAAACCGCTGTACTACATGAACATGCCTGATGGAGTAACCAAGTAATGAGCAATTGGCTATCTGGATATTCAGGTGAAGATCAGCGTCAAGTTGATGAAGTAAACGCCAAAGGTATTGCGCACAAACCAACTCAACAGAAAAAAGAGCCCGGCTTATTTGATGGTGCAGGATCAGCTATTCCTCGTGGTGCTTTAGCGGGTGCGGTAAAGGTTGTTGATGCGGTTGCCAAGCCTTTTGAACGTGTTGCTGACCACATTGGATATTCTGTCAACGACACATTAAACGGAGGTTTAGATGGGGCGCTTGATGTACGTGAGCCATCATTTTCCGAAATTCATGCTGATAAAAATAAAGAGCGTCAAAACAAGCTGGTCATGGAAGTTGAGCAGCTTGAAGATAAAGAAAATACAGGTCTGATCGGCAATATCGCTTTTGGTGTTTCTGACTTTGCCACACGTGCCCTAGGTGGTTCACTTGTCGCAGGTCCTGCGGGGGCAGTGGCAGCAACCGGATTATCTGAAACCAATTACAGCTATGAAGATTTAACCCATAAAGGTGTAGATTCTGGTACGGCTGCAAAGGTTGCTGTAATTGATGGTGTGGTAGCAGGGGCATCAGCTGCATTACCTATTAACTATGGTTTTAAAGGCACAGGCGGTTTAGTAAAAGATGCGGCATTATCTATTGGCGGTGCAACAGCATTATCTACCGGTGGTCAGGCTTTAAGTGGGGAAATTCTCAAATCAGAGGACTACAATAAACAAGCCAAAAAATATGAAGTTACCGCTGAAAGTGTCACCACTGAACTTGTGTTGAATGGCTTGTTATTCGGTGCAGGTCGTTATGCTCAAGGCTTAAATAAAGATATTGATGCAGAACTACATAATATTGATGTAGATGCATTGGAGACTAGAAATACACAAATTCAATCTGCATTGGTATTGAATGAAATGCAGCTTGAGGATGCAGCCGCACCGGTTAAACCCTCTAATCCAATTCAACATAATAACCATCTTAAAAATATGAATGGTGCAGTTGAGAGCTTAAAAGCAGGTCGTCCGGTGAATGTGGTTCATCCTGTTAAAGGTGAAGAAAAGCAAAAACCTGTTAATTATGATTCTATGGCTTTACCAACCAATGCAAAAACAATTGCACGTAAGGCACAGCAAGAAGGTGTAGATCCGAGTGTTGCATTGACCATTGCACATCTAGAAAGCAATTTTAGTCATACAGCCCAACCACCAGTAGGTAAAGATGGTAAGCGCCTATCAACAGCATATGGTTTATTTCAACCACTAGCTAAAACATGGAAGGGCTTGGGTGGAGGTGATAAAAATAATATTGATGAGCAAATTCGCATTGGCCTAAAACACATTAAGCAGGCTGATAGCTATATGCGTAGAAGTCTTGGGCGTGAACCAGTAGCACATGAGCAATATTTAGGTCATTTACTTGGCCCAGGTGGAGCAGCTGCAGTTCTAAAAGCAGATCCAAATGCAAAGCTGATTGATATCGTCCGTAAATATGACTCTAAGAATGCCGATGCCATTGTAAATAATAACGGTATGTCTGGGATGTCTGTAGGACAAGCGATAGATAAGTGGCGTAAGAAGTGGAACACCGTAAGCGCACGTTATGGTGGCAATGGCACCAGTCATGCTATCGGCATGGACGGATCAAGCTATGACATGGCTTATGAAGTTAAATCACTAGATGAGCTAATTGCATCAAATGATGCAGCATATGGCGTAAATCCTAATTACCCATCTGAACTACAGCCGCGTGACCGGACACGTGAAGCATCACGTCAACAAATTGAAAACATGGCTAATGATTTACGTCCTGAACTATTGGGTGAGTCTTATAAGTTGTCTGATGGTGCTCCAATTATCGGCATGGACAATGTTGTAGAGTCTGGTAATGGTCGAACACTTGCCATCGGTAAAGCTTATGAAAATGGTCGTGCTGAAGAATACCGCGCTTATATTGAAGAATATGCAAATACTCGAGGTTGGGATATATCAGGCATAAACAACCCTGTTTTAGTGCGTACACGTCTGACCGATACAGACCGTGTGCAATTCGCCAAGTTAGCCAATGAGTCTGATGTAGCGCAATTCAGCGCATCTGAGCGTGCATCAAGTGACGTTGACCGTTTACCCGACTCATCACTACTTAAAATCAATTCAGACGGAAATATTAACCTCGAGCAATCAATGGACTTTGTACGAGGCTTTGTTAATTCACTACCAAAATCAGAACACGGTTCAGTGATTACCGCTGAATGAGCTGGAAGCAGAAGCGAAACAGGCTCAGCAAGATACTTTAGCCGCACAAACAGCCATTAGTTGTGCTTTACAGTTTGGGCAATAAATCGTTTAATGATTCATCAAATTTAATCGGTAAAAATAGAATGTTTGAAGTAAAAATTCTTTGCCTTGGTGGGCCATTGCACGGGAAAAGGGTGGAAGATAAAGGCGAAAAATTCTCTGAAGATGAATTGGTTTATCGTAAAAAACTTGATGATCAGAAGCACCCTTCTTATGTTTGTGAAACTATGACTGATCAGCAATTCAAGGATTTAAAGGATGAAGTGAAAATGTTCCAAAAAGGTTATGTGTAATACTCAATAAACCACATTTAAAACCATGCTCAGATGATGAAAATTATCTGAGCATTTTTTTATGAAAGACCAATGCAAAGCAGCCGTTGCAAAAGCACTCGGCAAACAATCATTAAACCAACAAGAAGCCAGGGACATTGAAAACCGTATCAAAGATGCAATGAAATCTTTAGCCAAAAAAGATATTCAAAATTGGCGCAATTTATCCGATGCCGACAAACTGACTGAAGCAGGCAAACAAGTTGCAACCGATATTCAAGAACAATTAAAGCGTAAGCATAAAATTGCGGCTCAAGACATTTTGACGCAATCTAAAAACTTAGCACAGCTTGACCATCCAAAATTATCAGCCAGTGAAGTAGTAGATCGCATGGTTGCGCCTCATGGTGATATGTCAGGTGTTCAATCACTTGATTCTAAATCACGTGCTATTGCTTCAATTTACCGTGGTGATCTGGTGGACTTTTACACCAACATTAAAGGCGGTCTAGGTGTATTCACTGACGCAGATTTAGTTCAAAAAATTGTACGTGAGCGTTTTGGACAAGACACCGGGGATGCTCTGGCCAAGAATATATCTGACAAGATGGGCGATGTATTTGAAGGAATGCGTCAGCGGTTCAATAGATCCGGTGGTGATATTGGTAAGCTTGATGATTGGGGACTACCACAAACACATGACTTGCAAAAAATCGCTATTGCCGGGAAAGAAGCATGGGTAAATAAAGCTGAAAATCTGATTGATACATCCAAATACGTGCACGAGGATGGTTCATTTTATTCTCAACAACAGATTCGTGAATTGCTTGAATACTCATTTGATACGCTCACCAGTAACGGTGCCAACAAAACTGAAATAGGTCGTCAAGCTACAGGTGGTTCATCGTCCAAGGTTACCAGCCGACATTCTGAAAGTCGTGTGCTGCATTTTAAAGATGCCGATGCCTGGTTAGATTATCAATCTGATTTTGGTGGTATGCCTTTTGTAGATCTGGTGGAAGCGCATGTAAATGGCTTGTCTAAAGATATCGCCCTGGTTGAGAATCTAGGAAGTAATCCGCGTAATGCCATGCGTATTTTGATGGATGCAGCAGAGAAAAAAGATTGGGCAAAAAGTGTTGATGCTAATGTCACAGGTAAATCACGTAAACGTGCACAAACCATGTTTGATGAGTTTTCAGGGCAGAACACACCACAGTCAGAAGTACTTGCTAATTTAGGTCTGGCATATCGTTCTATGAATGTTGCATCGATGTTGGGTGGTACCACACTTTCATCTATCACCGATCAGGCCATGATTGCCAAAATTGCATCTATTCACAACATTGCCTTCCGTAAAACCTTTGGTGAATTACTTACACAATTAAATCCTAAAAATTCAGAAGATCGTGAACTGGCACATAGCTTGGGTTTAGCCACAGAAGAAATGCTCGGATCTATTGCACGTTGGTCAGATGATGGCTTGACTTCGGTACATGGTAAGTCTCAAAAGTTGGCACGTGTATCAAGTGGTATTGCTTCACAGGTCATGCGTGTTTCTGGACTCAATGCATTAACAGCAGCTTCAAAAGTTGGCTTCAGTAAAATGCTGATGGAGAAATACGGACGTTTAAGCCGTGACAAAGCATGGTCAGACCTGCACGCAGATGACCGTGAGCTCATGGAAAAAACCGGATTGAGTGAACGTGCATGGGAAGTGATGCGCCTGGCTGATCCAGTTGTAGATCGTAAAGGCAATCAGCTTATGTCGGCACGTTCTATTTATGGAATTCCGGATGACCAATTGACCAAGTTTGGCAATCCACAAAAAGTAAAAGATGAAATTGCATCACAGTTTCAGGCTCATTTACTTGATGAGCAGGGAATGGCTGTGGTTGAAGCCGGATTACGTGAACGTACATGGATGACTGCCGGTGCTAAAAAAGGCACGGCAATGGGTGAAATTATCAAAGGGATTACTCAGTTTAAATCCTTCCCCACATCATTCCTTATGCGCCATGGATCACGCGCCATGAGTCTTGAAAAAGGCACATCTAAAGCGGCTTATGCGGCTTCCATATTTGGCATGACAACTTTACTAGGTGCTTTGGTTGTACAGCTTAAAGAAATCGCAAACGGCAATGATCCATCAACCATGTGGGATAATGAAGATCCACAAAAGACGATTAATTTTTTCACCCGTTCAGCGGTTCAAGGCGGTGGCTTATCTATCTTAGGTGACATTCTTGTGGCAGGTACTGATACCAGTGGGCGAAGTGCTACAGATTTCGCTATGGGGCCATTAGGTGCAGACTTTAAAACAGCCTTAGGTTTAACGGTAGGTAACTTCACTCAGTATTATGATGACAAGGATACCAATGCAGCGAATGAGGCATTCAAGGCAGTGAAATCTAAATTACCTGGTCAAAACCTGTGGTACACCAAAGCAGCTGCAAACCGTTTAGTTTTTGATGAAATGCAGGACATGATTGCACCTGGTTACCGTGAGAAATTATTGCGTAAAGCAGAACGTCAGCATGATCGTACACGTTGGCTTGGTGATGATTGGGGCGATATTCAAGCACCAGATATTGAGAAAGTTATGCAATAAAAAAGGGCTGCATTTGCAGCCCCTTTTTACTTAAAAATTAACGGCCACCTGGACGACGGTCAGCAGAACGATCGCCACAAGATGAACCATCTTTAGCAGATTGCCAGCTATGGTCACATGAACCGGCAAAAGTCATAGTTGTTGGTAATGCTAAAAGTGCAGCAATGATGAAATTTTTCATTTAAAAGTACCCCTAGTTATAGTTGATTGATCAGCATACATTCCAAATCATTAACAATCTATGACCATAAAGTAGGACACCCAACAAACCTTCATTTCATCCCTCGTATAAGTAATTTATACGGGGGATTTTTATATGCGTGATGATCAAATCAAGGAACTAGAAGAACTGTCTGAAACGATGACAGATGACATGATTCAGATAGCTTATGCAGCTTCTGAATGCAAGTTTGAAACTCCTGAAGATAGAGGGAATAAGGTTTGGCTTTATAAAGGTTTAAACCAATGTGCATCCGCTATTACTAAAGTTCAGCAGGTTCTCGCTTTCAAGCGTGGCGATGTGTCGCCCATTAGTGCAAACAAAGAGACTCAACGCAAACACGAAGAAAATTTAATCAAGAAGGCCGAAGCTGAAGCGGAAAAACTAAAGGCTAAATATAGCTAATGAGCAAACCGAAGATTAGTTTTCTCGCTTTCTTTCTACTCTGGGCTGAATTTCAGGGTTGGAAAGTACCCGCATTCCATGTGCGGGTCTGCACGTTCTTAGAAAACTTTTATCTTAATGGTCGTACTGGGTTGCTCATGCTTCCACGTGGCCATTCTAAATCAAGCATATTGGACGTATTTAATGCGTGGGTAATCTATTGCTGGCCTGACATTTTAATACTGCATCAAGGCACCACTGACGATGATGCATACAAATGCAGTAATGGTACAAAAAACGTCCTTGAGAATCACCCCTTATGTGTTGATAACGAAGATGTAAAGCGTAAAAAAGGTGAAACTGAACGTTGGTGGGTTAAAGGTGCTACAGATATTCGTTACGGCACTATGTTGTCAAAAGGTATTTTGTCAGGAGTAACAGGACATCGAGCCGGGTTCATTCAAAACGATGACGTAGAAACACCAAAAACTACCGGCACACCAGATGCACGTGAAAAGCTGCGTTTTAGGCTTAGTGAACAAACACATATTGCTTTACCTAAGGCTAAAAAGCTCTGGATTGGAACACCTCACTCACATGATTCGCTGTATGACGATATTAAGAAATTAAAGAAAGTAGACATATTGGTGCTAAAAATGTTTGAGGATGAAAAACGTATTGAAAATGCCAAAGCTGGTCAAATGTATTTATTAGATTTTGATCCAGTTCATGCTTTTGCAGGCATTAGCAAAGGTTCTAAATATTTAGAAAAAGGAAAAGATTATTTATGTAGTAAAAAGGGGAATATATACAAAATCATTCTTATTGAAGACCATTACATTGCTGACTTTTATTCAGAAGGAATATGGGCCGAACGTTTTGATGCGGAGGAAATGACAAGCCGACGTGAGGAATGTAAAACCCTGAATGAATGGGATTCGCAATATCAGATGCATGCAAAACCAGTTGGTGATGTGCGTCTTGATCCTGACAAGATGATTCCTTATGACTGTGAACCAGTCCTGCGCCGTGCCAACGGCAAATACATCATGATGCTGGGTGATCGGCAAATTGTTGGTCTCACTATGCGATGGGACCCATCATCCGGCAAGCTTAAATCGGATATTTCATCCGTGGCTTTGGTTTTACATGATGACTTTGGCGCGAAGTACTGGCACAGATCTATTGCACTGACTGGTGAAGTCGTCACACATGATGCACACGGAAACATTACAGGTGGTCAAGTATGGCAATTATGCGACCTGATTGAGCAATTCAATGTTCCGAGCCTAACGATTGAAACTAACGGTATCGGTAACTTTGCACCTGCAGCATTAAAAGGCGCATTGAAAGCACGTCGTATCCGTTGTGGTGTAAAAGAAGTTCATAACACAAGTGCTAAAAATAAACGCATTCTGGAAGCACTGGAAGGGCCATTAATGTCAGGTCTTTTATGGGTTCATACATCAGTCATTGACACACCAGAAGAAGGTGAAAACAGCTCAAGACAATACAAAAATATGCGTATGTTCAACCCTGCAATTACCGAACAGCCAGATGATGATCTAGATTCTTTAGCAGGTGCTGTCACTGATTCACCAGAACGCATCGGCAAAATACACAGACAAAATGAAGCTAATGAATCGCCTAATTGGAGGACAAACGGTGGTGAAGTTGAAGCCGCCTTAGATTTCGATTAGGGGATAAATCATGGCAGTACCTGAACAAACGCCATACAAAGAATATGTAGCAAATGGTACAACTAAGAAATTTACATTGAACTTTATTTGTGATTCTCAAGACCATTTAGTTGTTACTGTAAATGATATTAAACCAATAACTGGTGCATGGTCATTAATAAATGGAGAAGTTGTTTTTAATCAACCACCATTGGTTAATTCGGTAATAAAAATTTATCGTAATTCACCATTAGTCCGAAACACTCAATTCAAGTCTTATGACAATTCATTTAATGCTACTTCGTTGAATGCTGATCTTGATAAGCTTTGGTTTGTTTTACAAGAATTTGAAGTAAAAATCGGTGGTGGTACTTCTTTACTTCAAAAAATAATAGATTCTTTAGTATCTGGAAATGTGAATGGTTTACCAGGTGAAGTTTTAGCGCGTATATCTGGTGATAATCAACTAAAAGGCTTTATTGATAATGAGGCTCAGCGTGCTTATTTAGCTGAAATAAATCTTAATGAGCGCATAAACCAAGAAGCCATTTTAACTACGCAGAAGGTTAATAGTGAGAATGCTAGAGCTATAGCGGCTGAAGCTGACTTACAGACGCAAGTTAATTCAATTGGAGTTGGTAACAAGTCATACACAACCTATGCACTAATGGATGCGGCCAAAGCGACCATTCCAGCAAATTCTAAAGTTACAGTGACTAACGACCCTGATTCAGCTAAAAATGGCGACTGGCAATATAACGGATCTTCATTCTCCAAATCGATTTATGATCCGCTTCAGCAAGCAAAAAACTATGTTGACGAAAACCCTTTCGCTAAACCTGTACGATTGACAACTCAAAACATTAAATCGCTAACAACCGTGGGCTGGCACTATCAAGTTGGCGGTAGTAACGCCACTCCTGAGCGTGGTTATCCTGTTTTAGATAGCGGTTATTTACTAAATTTAGGCATATTAAATAGTGCAGGCGATAACTGGGCTATCATGATTCAAGTTTATTATGCTGCCAGTTCAGGCAATGTTTATATCGATACATATAACCCAACAACATCACTCTGGCGTGGTTGGATAAAACAAGCAACTTCACCTCAATTAGATGCCTTGAAAGCCGAGTTAAAACTACCCAAGAGTTATGAAATTATATTTGAGCCGTCGGGTAAAAACCTGATCAATGAAAATAATATTAAGAAGGATTTTTATCTAAATACAAGTGGCGTATTAAGGGAAGCAGCAGGTTGGGGGACTACAGATTATATCCCAGTAGTGGCAGGGCAGACGTATACCTTGAGCGGTACTTTCGGGTATTCATGGCTGTCTTTCTTCTCAAGTAACTCAACAATAACTCCAATTAGTCATGAACGTCCTTTGGTTTTTCCTCATACATTTACAGTGCCAGTTGGTGCTAATTTCATAATCGCTAACCTGTATCAGCCAAGTAATCAAAATTACAGTAATGTTCAGTTAGAGTTGGGTAATGTCGCAACCGCTTATGAAAGTGGTACACCTTCTATCAAATTGAAAAAGGAAGCTATTTATCCCGAAGTCTCGGCAGGTGGAGTAGGAGGCATTGGAGCTACCGCGAGTGTTGTAGGAGACGATCTTACAATCAAAGCGAAAACAGTTGAACAAACTGTGAAATTAAAACGGGCATTCTCTTTGACGCAATCTCAAGTGTTCAACTTTATTGAAGCTAAAATCGGCGGTGTCACAATTGCCACAATGTCAGATGATGTTGCGCCACTATACATTGCAGATGCTCAAATTTCAGCAAACCATGGCTATATGGGAGGGAGTATTACACTTGCTGCCCACGGTAAAACTGTAGCTGATATTGGTTCCTTATGGACAGATGCCGCAGGTCGTGAATGTATTATTTTAGATATTCCTGATGCAAATACAATTGTTATGACACAGACGATTACTAACACATCGTTTAGTGCATCCAATCTAGTGTTTACACATAAATCAGGGGCAACAAACACAGCAACTATTAATGCAACCAGCACAGCTTCAGTTCAGGTTTATCCAGTTCTGAATAAGCATAAGACATCGCTGTCGGCAGATGGGATTCCTCTTGATTATAAAACTCAGGAAGTTTCGTACAAACAGGATTTCACGGTGTCTGAGAGTTATGGATTGCTTTTGAAATCGGATATAGTTGCGTATGTAATTGCCAATAAGGGTAAGAAAATCACTTCGTATGAATCTATTACCCCATTCCTACAGTTTAATAATTCTTATGCATTTGATAGCGATGGTGGTTGCACTATTACGAGCGATTTTGTTGTGTTGAAAGCAACTTCCTTTCGTGATTTTATGATGCTTCAAAGCGTTAAAATCGCAGGTAGTGGTTTAACTTACTACGTCCCAAAATCTTTACCATTTTCTCAGGATTCAATCAGTTACGATTTTACCAAAGGTGTGGATATTGCTTTAACACAGAAGCCGACAGTTGCAATTGATTTTACGCCAGATAAGGTAGACCAAACCGTAAACCCAGTTGATCGCTACATTCAGAGATCAAGTGTTGGTGGATTCAGTCTTGGTCTGCTACCCGCTTTAGATGCAGAGCCGACAAGACGCAAGGTATTAACGACAACGAAAGCAGGACGTGTAAATACAACACTTAAAATCTACCATTCACTTGTAGATACAACATCTATCTCAAACTTAGCTGTTGGTGATTACTTTGGTGGCAAGGGTTATAGAAAGTACTTTCCTGCCCCTGATGTAAGTAAAATTTCATCTTATGCTGTATATGATAAAGATGCGGATTACTACTTTATCGACTATAAGCCGAGCGTCTCAAAAGTTGACATTATTGACTTGCCACCTCGTTTGCAAAATCGTGAATTTACAGTTCATGAAAAAACAAACAATGTAAGTGTGATAAGTAAAGCTACAACTTCACAGATTTATTTGAATGTCGTAAATAGTCCTAATGCTGGATACATTGTATTGAAGTTTAAATAACACCCAACAAACCACCATCAACCCTGATCTTTAATTGGATCAGGGTTTTTTATTGCCAAAATTTAGGGGGCGGCATGTCAGATCATGCGCAAGGAATTATAGAAACGACAGGTGTGGTTACATCATCCGCAGTTAAAACAAGTGTGGTGGGTGGAGGTGCTTCAATTCTTGGGAAGTTTACAGGTCTTGATCCAGTCACAATTATTGGCCTGGCAATCGGTCTATTGGGTTTGTTGGTCAGTGTATTTAGTTTTCTAATCAATTGGCACTACAAGAAAAAAGAGGATCAACGCGCTCAAGAATTACACGAATTCGAACTTATGTTGCGCAGGGGGAAATGTGATGTCGAACAAGACTAAATATATCGTAACCATGCTTACGGCAATCAGTGTGGGTGGTATTGCGTATACGCAAAGTAAAGAAGGCACGGTTTTAGTTCCGTACAAAGATAGTGTAGGTGTGGCCACGATCGGCACTGGCACCACGGTTTATCCAAACGGCCAAAAAGTCAAAATGACTGATCCAAAAATCACACAAAAACAAGCCACTGAATATCTGAAATTCCACATCGATAAAGATGCCAAGATTTTCAATAAATCACTTTTGGGCATTCCACTTTCCCAGACTGAATATGACCTGTATATGGACTTCACTTATCAGTTCGGTACTGGTGCCTGGTCATCATCTTCAATGCTTCGCAATTTAAAGCAAGGCAAATATAAACAGGCTTGCGATTCATTATTGAAATGGAAGTATGCAGCAAAGCGCGATTGTTCGGTTAGATCCAACAATTGCTATGGTGTTTGGGTGCGACAGGTGGAACGTCACAGCAAATGCATGGGGGCTAACTAATGCCATTCCTATTAATTATTTGGAACAACAAGCGTTGGACTTTGATCATTGTGCTTTTGTTGTGCTTATTTTTTCAAGCCTGGCATGTGAATGGTTTAGCAGGCGATTTACGCAAAGCTGAAACCGCATGTGATGTACGTGTGGCCAAAGCTATTAAACCCTATGAAGATGCAATTGATCAGGCTCAAGAAGAAAAAGCCACCATCATGCAAACATGGTCAGATAAATATATTGAGGTAGAACAAAATGCGATTAAAAAAATACAAGATGCGAATGCTGCCGCTCGTAGTGCTGAGTTGGCTAATAATGGGCTGTCAAAGCAACTCAGTGAAGCCAACAAGCGTTTGTCCACAGCTTCCCATCAAACCATCGTTGAGTACACCATTACCAACAGTGAGTTACTCGAAGCATGCACAGCAGAATATCGAAGCATGGCAGAAAAAGCAGATGGACACGCAATTGATGTCGAGCGATTAAGTGAAGTATGGCCGGAAGAAAAAGCCTTCAAGTGAGGGCTTTATATTTTCGATGCTTGCTAAGCTATAATGTACATAGCAGATTTTTCAAAGTGTACAAATGTGTGTACATAAAAATCAGGTAAAGTATTTTGATTAAATAAATTTTAATTAAAATAATAACTTATGTTTTAGTACACCCATATCAAAAATGATGGTCGGTTTTTCTGAATAATTCGGCATATATAGGTAATCTATGTTCAAAATAACAACAGCACCACAAGATGCATTAATTTTACAGCTTGTACCTATTGTGACACAGGCATGTGAAATTTTGCGAGTGGAATATCAGGCCTATTGTGCAGGTGGGGATTTTGATGTCGAGAAAAAAAGTGACAATTCGCCTGTAACGCAAGCCGATTATCGGGTCAATGAATTTATCACCCTAGCATTAAAGAAAAAATTTCCTGAGACCCCTTTATTGTCAGAAGAAGGCGACAATACCGAGCGTAAGCGATGGCAAAACTTCTGGTTGCTGGACCCACTGGATGGAACCAAAGAATTCCTGCATAAACGACCTGAGTTTACCATTAACCTAAGTTTGGTTGAAGGTGCATATACGGTCTTCGCGATATTGGCAATTCCAGCCGAGCAAACGCTCTATATTTGTCCGAAGCAAGGTTTACCGTTGAAATTTGAGATTCAAACCGGAAAATGGCTGGAATATGCAGAAGATGAACCATTTGCAGTCATTCAAGTGGGTTTAAGTCAAAGTAGTCAAGGTCGGTCCGAATATGCTGAATATTTGAATATCTTAAAACAGCAAGTTGATGTTGTAGAGTTTAAAGCAGGTAGTGCCTATAAGTTTTGCATGATGCTTGAAGGAAAGGTTGATATTTATCCGCGGTTTCATCCGACAAGCGAGTGGGACACCAGTGCAGGTCAATGTCTGATTGAGCGTATTGGTGGTGGTTTGGTTGATTTAAAAGGAAGATCTTTTTTATATAATCAACGAAGTAGTTTATTGAATGGTGGCTTTATTGCATTTAAAAATATCGAAATGAAAAAAATAGCATTCCAAGCTCTAGGACTTATGGCGAACATCCATTGAGCTGATGTTTTAACATGCTATAGTGTGCCGAACCATGTTTAATTTTTGGCTGCATCATGGCGTTAGACCTACTCCCTACTAGTATGCTCAAGGCAATTGATTTACTGCCTGATGCAAAGACACCTGTGACTTTATTTACTCGTCATTCTATTCGTGAAGTCGTGGCTGGGCAGGGTTTGGCTGGCTACGATTTACAGTTGACCTCGCAAGGTCGTGATTTGGCACAGGCATGGGGCACATATTTAATTGAAAATACAGACCGAAGTATTCAGCACTGTATTTCAAGTCCCATTCAACGCTGTGTCGATACAGCAGCTTTAATGATTCAAGGGGCTGATTCAAGTACGCTTGCACAAAACACCCATTATATCGAAATTGTTGAGCAAGGCTTGTTGGTTGAGCCGGGAAGTTTTGTACTGGATATTAAGCAGGCAGGCCCATATTTCAGAAAACAAGGTGCTTTGGGTTTTATCAATAGTTTTGTCAATAATGCTTTACCGGGAATGAAACATCCGATTACCGGTGTGGTGGACGTACTGGAACTGATTTATAACACCCATCCTCAAGATCATTTTGGTTTAAGTTTGGCAGTCAGTCACGATACGATTTTAGCAGCCATTATTGCAGTGATTTCTGGGCGTAATACCGTGAGTCAGGAAGACTGGCCGAAAATGATGGAAGGGTTGTTTGTCTGGTTTGAAGGTGATGAGTTTTTAGAATCAAAACTTAAATGGATTTGGCGCGGGAAAGTCAGTGAACTTTCAATTCGAGAATTTCAAAAATTAGAAAAATAAAAGTTTTCATTCTAAAAATAAAAATTTAAATCCCTCAATCACATTGAAAGTCTAGCAATATGGTTTTCTATTCAAAAATGATAAATCGCTTTTATCTTGTACAATTTTAACGATTTGAGCTGGACGAATAATCATTGAATTGAAGTTGGTGTTATATCCACTAATTTTTTAAAAAAGAATTATTCATAACTTTAAATATCTTATAGGTAAATGTTCTAATGCACTCACATTTTGCTGAAAAAACTAAGCATAAACCTTGAAAATACAAATATTTAGTATAATCCTTCACATATTTTTTTATAGTGGGATTAATTATTTTAATATATTATTCATTCCCTTAAGTTATTGATTTAAATAATTTTAATATAGTCACATAGTTTTTCTTTTTGGAGAAACTATTGTGCGATTGGGGTGAAAATGTGATGCAATTACGATTTAAATATTTAACTGTATGTACCTTATCTGTAATGCTTATGGCATGTGGTGGGGGCGGTAGTAATGGGGATAGTACAGATATAGTTCAGGAGGTTGATAATTCATGTGAAAATTATAACCTTCGACTTCCTGTTAATAATAATTATGTTGAACCCTCTAGTGATGTTGTTGATGCAAGTGTTCTTGGTTTTAATGATTGTGAATCAAATGGTCAGCTACGTTTAATCCGTAATGATTTGTCAGGTAATTTCAATGCAATGATTCAGTTTGCACAGAGTCATGTTGTCGATCCAAAAGGTAATGAAGCGAAAAAGAAACCTCGCTTAACCAGTGAAAAGGAAGCTCTTTTACTGGTGACTCCAACCGAGGATATGATTAAGGTAGCTCAGTTGACTGCTGAAATCTATCAGGATAATCGATTACTTAGAACAGTCAACTTGAATGATCCTTCACGGCTTGCGTCGTCAGATCAATCCAATATAGATGATCGACCACGAGTGCAATTTTCAAAACGTGCATGGTCAACAGCATTAACCTGGAATGAGGTTCGTCCGGGTTTATCTATTCGTATTGTTGATCCTGTAAACAATAAAAATGGTGATTTACGTTCAGAAGACATTGATTTTGCAGCACCGGGAGAGTTGGTAGTTCAAAGTATCCGCTTAGGTTTGTTAACTGAGCCACCAAAGTCAACGGGTCATTACATGTTGCTAGAACCTGAGAAAGCAGGAACGGATTATTTCCAGACCATTCCAGCAGCACGCATGATTGTCAGTAAATATGAAGATATGAAACTTGACAAAGTGATGGTAGCAAGTGGAGCTATTTATAACTCAGCGAGTGCAACCACGGGTGATGTGTATAGTGGGGATATGCGTGAAAATACCGCTAAATCTACTTTTAGTGTGGGCATTAACCTTGCAAACTGGGGTGTAACCAGTTCATCTATGCAAAGTCAGGAACAACCCCAAGTAACCCAAAGTGTTGTTATCCATCATGCCAGCGGCAATTATAGCAATGGAGTACAAAGTCATGGGTTAAGCGGTGGTAATGGTATTCTGACTTTATATGATTCAGTTGGAAATGAATTTAGTCATGAGATTGGCCATCATTATGGTTTAGGGCATTACCCAGGTTCTGAGGGAACAAATATGTTCTGGGCTGCACATCATGCTGATAGTGGTTGGGGCTATATTGCCTTTAGAAATAAAATGCGCGGGAATTTAAATTGGGGCACGACCAATTTGGGCAATGGTACAAATGGTGTGCCAAACTTCCTTGGTAAGTATGCATATGGTTGGGATGCCATGTCGGGTGGTGCAACAGCCAGCTCTATTTCACGTTATACCCACTATACTGGATACAGTACACAACAAAAAATTCAGCCTGCGTTTGATCGCGATATTTGGGCTGAAGACTCTGTCACAGGTTATAAAAAGTGGAATCCAACAACTCGAATGATGGAGGTATCGCAACCTAAAGTACCGACGAAATCGAATAATGTTTGGTATAACAGTGCAGATGGAAATTATTTAAAGCCGCGTTTGTTTAGTGTGCCCGTATATACCATTGTGGGTGGATATGATCCCGTCAACCAGTCGGGTTTAATTTATCCTGCTGCACGTGGTAACTGGGGGAATGTGTTTGATTTGCCGCAAGCCAATACAAGCGGTACAGCTGCGGGTTGCTGGTTAAAGGTGCAGTCGGCCAATGGTGTGCAAAATATTGCACTAGCACCACAACGACTGAATCCTAACCTTGATCCCCAGAATTTGGCTGTCGTAAATAAGTTTCATATTAATTTAGCACAAAGTGAGAAACCTCAAGCAGTTGATTTATATTGTCAAAAAGACAATGATCAAGCACTTAAACTTTCCAGTATCAATATTCCTGTGGCTACTGACGCTATGTCACCGTATGTGAGTATTGGACAGGAAGATGGTTATTCCGCTTTAAAACGTGTTGAGATGCCAGAACTGGATCAAGCATTTGTGCAAAATAAGGGCAAGGAAATCGTCAATTTATCACCGACATTTAGACTGCTTTATGATTCTTATCATCGCTTTAAAGATGAGTTATCTTCAGATGCTCAAACTGAAATGGAGCGTTATACCCAGCAACAAATTAAAATTTACCGTTTGAATCGTTGGGTAAATGTTTATTATAACGATCTCAGTAACGGTAAGACTGAAGCCTGGGAAGTGTTTCATAAATTTGTTGATAGTCTTGGCTTGAAGAATGATATTCCATTTGCCAATGCAAGTATGTTAGTCATGCCAAAAATGGGCAATAGCTGTCTTAAAGTCGAGAAGTTTGGTACTGGAATATTGAATGTTTATATGAGTGGGAAAAATGGTTGTACAGGTGAAGCATCGACGTTATGGGTGCATGATGCGATTGGTAAAATTCATAGTCAACAATATCCAAACTTATGTTTAACCAGTTCTAGAACACTTACATCATGTAATAATGATTCGCAAAGTCAAGTGTGGGAAGTCGCTATAAATGGTGATACACAACAACTGCGCCAAGGGAAAAGCTGTTTAGACTTGAGTGGGGGGCGTACACCAAGTGCTGATGGGCGCGGTGAAATTACGATATATGGTTGTGGTGGTGGTAATAACCAGAAATGGAGTATTGTTCCGCAAAGTCACAGTCTAATTTTGGCAATATCGAATGGTAAAAATTTACCCTTAGTATCAAAAATTTTAGCAAAATAGTAATACTGTAAAGTGTTAATTAAATAAAATAAGCCCTCAATTGAGGGCTACTTTATCTCTATTTTGCAATTTATTTAAGGTTTTTAAACTGGATGATCACGCTATTGTTACTATCGAGTAACTTCAATTCATTCTTCGAGGCATCGTAACTTACAACCTGGCTTAATGCTTGTGAGAATTTTTGGGGTAAATTAGTTGCACTTGAACAGGCATTATTTTCTATTGATTTTAGATTTGAAAATTTAATCTGAGTTCCCATAACCGCATAACCTCCCATGAATTGATTACATCCATCGTTACCGCTTACTTCACTATTATCGAATATCAGGGTGGGAACAGCAGACTGGCTCGGATCAGCTTTATAAGCAACTTGATTAATTTCTGTTAACACCCAATTTTTATTTTGCAACTGAGCTAAATTTCGATCGGTAGAGGGATTGGGCATGGATGTACTACAACCCACCACAGTTAAAGAAGTTACTACACTGGTAGCAAGAATAATTTTTCTTAACATTACTTTTCTCCAATTAATTTAACATTGCTTGTATCCAGCCAATTTAATGCTTTAAGATAATTGTGAAGCTGTTAAAACAACTTGTATATTATAAAATTTTCTTAGAATTCATTTGATTATTAACTAATCATCTACAAGAGTTGATCTGAAAATAAACATGTATTACTTTGAGTAAACAGAATATATCCAAGCACATTAATACGAATAAACTTAAATTTACAGTTATGGTGAGAATTATTTATTCATCCTATTTTTATTATATGGAATAATTAAACAGCATCGTAATTACTAGGCTTTTCAATTCATTACAATCTTATCTTTATTATCTAAAGTTCAGCGACTCTATTTTTATCATAAATAATTGAATTTTAGACGTAAAAAAAGCCCTTAACGGGCTTTTTTCAATGCAACAACTTAGTTAGCTAAAGCTTTAACTTGTGCATTCAAACGGCTCTTATGACGAGCAGCTTTGTTTTTATGGATGATGCCTTTATCAGCCATACGGTCAATTACAGGAACCGCAGTTTTATATGCTTCTGAAGCAGCAGCATAATCACCAGCAGCGATTGCAGCTACTGTACGTTTAAGATAAGTACGAACCATAGAACGTAAGCTAGCGTTGTGTTTGCGTGCTTTAACGTTTTGACGAGCACGTTTTTTAGCTTGAGCAGAGTTTGCCACTCGTGCACTCCTTGAATTAGATTGGTCTGGGCGGGCTGAAATTGCAACTGAAAACCTTCATCAGAAGAATTATCACCAGCCCGTAAACAAGTGCCATATTGTGATTAAACTATGTTGTTAAGTCAAGTCTTGACTTGCTTTGACAACATTTTAGATGCATAAAAATTCTAAAGAAACCGTTAGATTAGTAATAACCGATAGAGATTGCTTAAAAAATGACTAAATCAATTAAAAGTGCGATTGTAATTGGAGCAACAGGTTTAGTAGGTCGAGAGCTACTGAAACAACTTAATCGTATAGAAAGTTGCGAGAAAATTACTGCGGTAGTCCGCCGTGAAGATTCAGCACTCAAAAGCTTGGAAAAAGTACAACAGTTCATTCTAGACGATTTTCTTTTGCTGAATGATGAAGACGTTAATGGCTATAGCCATGCGTTCAGCTGTTTAGGTACTACGCTTAAAAAAGCAGGGTCAAAAGAAAATTTTTATAATATCGATTACGAAATAAATGCACATTTTGCCGATTTATTTGAATCGACTCATACGCACTACTTGCTAATCAGTGCGATGGGAGCGAATGCCCAGTCAAATTTTTTCTATAATAGAGTCAAAGGTGAACTTGAAAAGCATATCCGAAGTTTGAATCTTGAACATGTATCAATATTGCGGCCTTCATTATTGTTAGGGGATCGTCCAGAACAACGCAGCCTAGAAGATAGGGGTCAAAAGCTTTATCAGAAATTCTCGCATTTAGTTCCTGATTCATTCAAGTATAAGCCAGTGACAGCCGGGCAAGTGGCTCATACTATGATCGAGGCTGCGCAAACACAAACTGAAAAATTTGAAATTTATGATAATTTACGCATACAAAATTCTAAATGAAGGGGAAATAAAAAGTGTCTAAGGTAGCATTCGTAACTTGTGATTTACTTGATGATCATCCAGATAAAGAGATTCAAGTAGTCACTCCATCCATGGATGGTAAATTTTTTAAAAGCTATGGTGCCCGTAAAAGTTTTGCTGGTCAGGTCGTGACTGTTAAATGTTTTGAAGATAATTCCCGGGTAAAAGAACTGCTTGCAACTGATGGTACGGGTAAAGTGCTGGTGGTTGATGGTGGTGCTTCGATGCGCTGTGCCTTGATGGGCGATATGATTGCAGAGTCAGCAGTTAAAAATCACTGGAATGGAGTGGTGATTTATGGCTGTGTACGTGATGTAGATGCGATTGCTGAATTGGATCTGGGCGTACATGCATTGGCCGCAATTCCACAAAAAAGTAATCGCAAAGGCATTGGCGAGGTAGATTTAACTTTGTATTTTGGTGGGGTAAGCATCAGTTCTGGCGATTATCTCTATGCCGATAACAATGGAATTTTAATTGCACAAGAAGAATTAGTCGATTTATAACGACAATTGCATAAGGATAAAATGGTGAATCATCAAATAAAAGTTGTACAGGCTTTAGCTTCAGCCTTGACTGAAGGTGGACGCGGAGTCAGTGGCACTGCCTTTCCTCAACAGCCTGAAAAACCACTCAAACTTTATGAGTTTGAAGGTTCGCCATTTTGCCGTCGTGTACGTGAAGTAATGACCTTATTAAATCTGGATTATGAGGTTTATCCTTGTCCAAAAGGTGGACAGAAATACCGAAAAATTGTCAAAAAGAAAGGTGGAAAAAAACAATTTCCATTTTTTATTGATGAAAACTCGGGTACGCAAATGTATGAATCTCAAGATATCATCCATTATTTATTTAAGCATTATGGTCGAACTGGAAAAACACCGAAAAAATTTGCGAAATATCCCAAAATTCCTGTAGCTGCCTTTGCGGGAACAATTATTAATGGTGCACGTGGAGTGTGGGTAAATAAAAAAATTACTGATCGTGAAGCGCCTACCCAACTTTTAGAATTATGGGGTTTTGAAGCGAGTCCATTTACACGCATTGTACGTGGTGTTTTAACTGAACTGGAACTTCCATTCATATTCCATAATGTGCCTAAAGAACGCTGGCAAGATATGGGGCCGGCTGTGTTGCGTTTAAAACCCGGGAAATATCAACCCTTGACCGGCGGCAAACGTGAGAAGATTGTTGGAATTATGGGACGTGATATCCAGGTTCCTTATTTAGTTGACCCGAATACAGGCGTGAAAATGTTTGAGTCAGCCGATATTGTTAAATATTTGAAAAAACAATATAGCTAAATGATCAGGACTGTAAAAAAAACAGCTTGATCAGCTGTTTTTTATTTTAATGAATCAATTGTTATTTAGCTTTGGCAATGAGACAAACTGAATCTTAAGGAACATTCAGTTGTGGTATTTTAGCGCCCGCAGGCTCAAGAATACGAGATCATGTAGAAAGTTGCCTGATTCAATCCAAGGTGTTTAGTTTACCGAAGTATTTACCTGAAGATGAAGATATAGACTACAAGGTGATTATCGTAAATGCTATAGAAATTGACATACAAAGGTCTAAAAAATAGAAGAAAAGTTAGAACAGCAAGAAAAAGACCTATACCTTTAAGGTACAGACCATAATTTTTATAAAACCCTGAATATTCTGAGTTGATCTATCCGTCGCTGTGCAGTGTATGATTTCGAGTTATTCAAACGAAATTTAAATCGGATTCCTTTTGCAGATAAAAGTGATCAGAGGATCTATAAATTTATACCAATCTTATGTTGCCCTTAAAAGCCAAAAGGTGCTGTAAATTGGCTCCTGAATTGAAAAACTATAATCGGGAAATCAATAAAAGAAGAACAGGCATTGAGCCTGTATTTAAAAGTCTAAAAACTTTCAGAATACTTGCAGGACCTTATCGCAATAGGGCGAAAAGACTCGGATTGAGATTCAATTTAATAGCTGAACTCTATAAATGGGAGCTGAATAAAAAATGATTTATGAAAGAGGTCTATTCGGAAGTATAAAAAAGGGGAAATCTAATTTCCCCTTTTGTTCGGTTTATTCTTGCTCTGTAGCAGGTAATAGCATCAGAATCGATTCATTTAACAAGTTGACGATGTCTTCCAGCATATCTGGATCATAAAGGTTTTCATCGAGTAATACTGAACTGCCGTCAGCCAATTGCTTTAAAAGTGGTGCAAACGCATCTGAAATACAAATGCCTTCGCCATTGGCCCAGAACAGCAACTTATCTTCATCTTTTGTATAAAGTAGACGTGATGCAGGCTCGAGAATGAGGGAATAGCCTTGATCTAACGCTTCTTCCAAATCTCCTGTACCAATGGCTTCTGCCTCTGGAATGTTTTCAGGATATTTCGGTTCTGACATCAAGCTCATGAGCGCATCTTCAAGCACGGTTGGATTTTGTAATTGTGCTAAAAGTTCTGTTTTTAAATACTCAAGTTCAGCGTGACTGATTTGACCGATCGGGCTGATTTTATCGCGAATAATGTCGGTCAGTGGGTTTTTAAGTAATTGATTATCAGCAAATTTATCACTGACGCGATCCATCATTTCAGCCACATTTGGCATACGGAAACCAAACGAGTAGGTCAGACAGTCATCTTCTGCTACGCCGTAGTGTGATAGACCTGGGGGCACATAGAGTAAGTCACCTGGCGCTAAAACTTCATCAAAATGAACTTCCATCTCTGGCAATAATTTTAATGGTTGGCCTGCAACGAACTCGCTTTCTGCATTACACATTTGCCCTAGCTGCCAGCGACGGTGTCCATGACCCTGTACTAAAAATACATCATAAAAATCAAAATGTTTCCCGACTGAGCCGCCTTTTTGGGCATAGGACACCATGATGTCATCGCGACGCCATTGCGGAATAAATGGAAATTTTTTCCACAGTTCTGCCAAATCAAAAGAGTAATGATCTACAGCTTGAACAAGCAGTGTCCAAAGTTTGGGCATCTTCTGAAAATCAGCTTTGGTTAAAGGTGATGATTTTACAGACCACTGGTTTGGATCTTTATCTTTTTGTTTAATCAGACGGGCATTGATATTTTCATCCAGTGCAAGTTCCATAACATCGTTAGGTTCTAACAGATTCACAATTTCAGGAAGTGCATTACGGACCAGTAAGGGTTTTTTCTGCCAATATTCGGCAAGGAATTGTTCAGCGGTAATTCCGCCTAATACATCTAAAGCTTGAGACATAAATACAGCCTAAAATTAAGGAACTAAAATATTCAATTGACGCAGGATATGGCACAGTTGAATCATTGGCATGCCCATTAGTGTGGTTTGGTCTTGCCCAGTCATTTGTTCAAACAGACTAATCCCCAAGCTTTCGCATTTGAAACTACCGGCGCACATTAAAGGCTGTTCAACTTCAATATAGCGCTCAATTTCAGCAAAACCGAGTTTGCGGAATTTGACCTTGTAATGTTCAACCAGTGTATGTTCAAAGCCGGTAGAAAGCTGTTGTACGCTGAGTGCAGTACTGAAATACACAATTTTGTCAGAATTAGCTTGCAATTGTTTCACTGCTTTTTCCACTGTTAAAGGTTTACCAATAAAAATATCCGGTGCACCTTCACGCCAAGCGACCTGATCAGATCCAATTACAATCGCTTGTGGATATTGTTCTGAAATGGCTTTGGCTTTTTCAAAAGCCAGTCTTTTGGCTAAATCATCCGCATGATTTTCACCACGGGGAGATTCATCAATATCAGGTACGATGCTTTGATAAGCGATGCGAAGGCGGTTCATTAAGTCTTTACGGGTTTGGCTGCTTGAAGCCAAAATAATTTGGGGAGTATTCATTACACTGCATATTCCATCAGCACATCAAGCGGAACATAGGAGAGCACAGCTTGATGGCAAGCTTGAATTTTAATCGGAGGGGCAATACCGGCTTGGTATGCTTCGACCCAGCGGGTTACACAAATACACCAAAAATCACCTGGCTCTAAACCTGGAAAATCGACCTCTGGTAAGGGTGTGATCAAGTCGTTACCTACTTTTTGCGAAAAGTTAAGAAATTCTGCGGTCATCTGTACGCACATTGTATGCTGACCAAGATCTGTTATTGCAGTATGACAAAAGCCATTACGAAAATATCCGGTAATAGGAGCATAGCAACAGCTAGCCAGGGATTCGCCTAAAACGTTTAAACGATTGATATTGGGATCTGGGTGAATAGACATAAGCTCTGAATCATGATGTGGCTTTTGACTATCATAATCAAAACTTTGTCTTTCGACAGCTTTTATGCAAAAGAAGCTAACCTTTTTCTGCATAATCATTTAAAATCGGGCGGTTTTTATATCTATAAAGAGAGCTATACATGAATTTTCAGCGTATGACTGACCTCGATTTAACAGGTAAACGTGTTCTTATTCGTGAAGATTTAAACGTACCTGTAAAAAATGGTGAAATTACAAGTGATGCACGTTTACGCGCTGCACTTCCTACAATTAAAGCAGCGGTAGAAAAAGGCGCTGCGGTAATGGTTTGTTCTCACCTTGGTCGTCCCGTTGAAGGTGAACCTAAACCAGAACAGTCTTTAGCACCTGTTGCTGCTTATTTGACTCAAGCTTTGGGTCAAGAGGTTAAATTGTTTAGCGACTACTTAGAGGGTGTTGAGGTTGCAGCAGGTCAAGTGGTATTGCTTGAAAACGTGCGTTTCAACCCAGGTGAAAAGAAAAACAATCCTGAACTTGCACAAAAATATGCGGCACTTTGCGATGTATTTGTGATGGATGCATTTGGTACGGCGCACCGTGCAGAAGCTTCTACTGAAGGTGTAGCTCGTTATGCAACTGTTGCAGCGGCAGGTCCGTTACTTGCAGCTGAACTAGATGCTTTAGGCCGTGCACTTAAAACACCAGAAAAACCGATGGCTGCCATTGTTGCAGGTTCTAAAGTGTCAACTAAGCTTGACGTATTAACTTCACTTTCAGATATTTGCGATCAAATCATCGTCGGTGGTGGTATTGCCAATACCTTCCTGGCTGCTGCTGGCTACAATGTAGGTAAATCATTATGCGAAAATGATTTGATCGACACAGCCAAAGCCATTGCTGCAAAAGTTTCTGTTCCATTACCAACAGACGTTGTGGTTGCAGATGCAGCTGAAATCGACTTTGCTGATTTCTTGGGTTCACTAGCGAAAGCGAAAGCGGTTGTGAAAAATGTTGCTGATGTCAGCGACAATGACATGATTTTAGACGTTGGTCCAAAAACGGCTAAAGCATTTGCTGAAATTATCAAAACTTCAAAAACGATTCTTTGGAATGGTCCCGTGGGTGTGTTTGAAGTCGATCAATTCGGTGAGGGCACTAAAGCATTGTCTTTAGCGATTGCTGAATCAGCAGGTTTCTCTATCGCGGGTGGTGGCGATACTTTAGCTGCAATCGACAAATATGAAGTGGCTGACAAAATTGGTTATATTTCTACCGGTGGCGGTGCTTTCCTTGAGTTTGTAGAAGGCAAAACACTGCCTGCAGTTGCGGTACTACTTGAACGTGCTTAATCTTTAGATCAGAATTTTTTAAATCAAATTAAGCTATAAAGTAAATATGACAGAAGGTTGACTACAGTCAGCCTTTTGTCATTTTGGGATACATATTTTAGTCATCAAAATGAAATATATCTGCAATAACATTACATTCATTAAATCTCCTGTCCTAGGAAACTCTGATGAACTTGAAATTAACACTTGCAGCACTCCTTATTGCACCTTTAGCTTTAACTGCTTGTGCCAAGAAAGATGAAGCTCCAAAAAATGACGCAGCTGCAACAGCAGCCGTAGAAGAAAAAATTACCCCAGAGCAACAAGCGGCAATCGACTCACTTGACAAACCTGTTCTGGATGAAAAAAATACAGATGTACCTGCGGAAATAGCCAATGCGAATGCAGATGAAGCAACTCCTGTAGCCGAAGCCGCCGCTTCTGAAGCCAGTGCACCTTAAGTTTGTTATGTTTTATTTAAAAGTCTCTGCATAAGCAGGGATTTTTTTTGAAATAGTGTTTTTTATTACTGAATTGAAAGCAATCAGCATGTAGAATATGGGGCATCAACTGGGAGGACATTATGGCACTTATCTCATTGCGCCAGCTCTTGGATCACGCCGGCGAACACAACTACGGCGTACCAGCGTTTAACGTAAACAACTTAGAACAAATGCGCGCAATTATGTTAGCCGCAGACGAAACGAATTCACCTGTTATTGTTCAGGCATCTGCGGGTGCTCGTAAATATGCAGGCGCTCCGTTCTTACGTCATTTAATTTTGGCAGCAATTGAAGAGTGGCCACATATTCCAGTGGTTATGCATCAAGATCATGGTACTGACCCTGATGTATGCCAACGCTCGATCCAGTTGGGCTTTTCATCGGTGATGATGGATGGTTCACTAGGTGCGGACGGTAAAACACCGACAAGTTACGAATATAATGTCGATGTAACGCGTCGCACAGTTCAAATGGCGCACGCTTGCGGTGTTTCAGTTGAAGGTGAAATTGGTTGCCTGGGTAGCCTTGAAACCGGTATGGCGGGTGAAGAAGATGGCGTAGGCGCTGAAGGCGTTCTTGACCATTCTCAACTTTTAACTTCAGTTGAAGAAGCGACTCAATTTGTAGCAGATACCAACGTCGATGCTTTGGCAATTGCAGTCGGTACTTCACACGGTGCGTACAAATTCACACGTCCACCCACAGGTGATATTTTAGCGATTGACCGCATTAAAGAAATTCATGCGGCATTGCCAAATACCCATCTTGTTATGCACGGTTCAAGCTCTGTGCCACAAGAATGGTTGGCTGTGATCAACGAATTCGGCGGCGACATAAAAGAAACTTATGGTGTCCCTGTTGAGCAATTGGTTGAAGCAATCAAACACGGTGTTCGTAAAATTAATATCGACACTGATTTACGTTTGGCTTCTACTGGTGCGATGCGGCGTATGATGGCTGAAAAACCAAGCGAATTCGATCCACGTAAATTCTTCTCTGCGACTGTAGATGCAATGAAGCAAATCTGTGTAGATCGTTACACATCATTTGGTACTGCGGGTCATGCAGACAAGATTCGTCCAATTTCTTTAGAGAAAATGGTGAATCGTTATAAATAATCCTTAAAGATTATCTATAATCAAAAGCCCACATTTGTTGTGGGCTTTTCTGTATTTAACCCTAAATCATTATAAATAACGAAAATAAGGCAAAAGATGGAACTTATATTTGCAGCGGCATGCTGTAGTGTCATCATCTCAATTCTGTTAAAGCTCGCCAAAACCAAAGGTTTTGATGCATTACAAATGATTGTCTGGAACTACGCTTCTGCCAGTCTATTATGCTTTATATGGTTTAAGCCAGATCTGCAGCATATTTCCATGGCAAATACGCCGTGGTGGTTAATTGTTGCATTGGGTGTTTTGCTGCCGAGTATTTTTTTATGCTTAGCAAAATCATTGCAATATGCCGGCATTATTAAAACTGAAATTGCCCAGCGTTTATCTGTGGTTTTATCACTACTGGCAGCATTTTTCATTTTTCAGGAACAGTTTAATACCGTAAAAATCATAGGTATTGCTTTGGGGATTGCGGCGGTAATCAGTATTTTATTTTCACATCAAAAAGCCGAAACAGGGCAAACTTCTTCAAAGCAGGCGATGGGGTATCTTGCCTTGGTCTGGTTTGGCTATGCCTTAATTGATGTGTTACTCAAGTACACCACAGGATTAGGCGTACAGTTTGCTGTCGCCCTAAATTTAATGTTTATCTGTGCCTTTATATTGTCATTGGCTTATATTGCAATTACAACGAAAACCGTGGGTAGCAAAAAGAACATGCTTGCGGGTCTAGGTCTGGGAGTTATAAATTTTGCTAATATTGCACTGTATGTTAAAGCGCACGTTTTATTGAAAGACACACCTGCAATTGTATTTGCAGGTATGAATATTCTTGTGGTTGTATTTGGGGCATTAAGTGGCTTAATTATCTTTAAAGAAAAATTAAAGCTTGCTACCGCGGTGGGTTTGGTTTTAGGTTTGGCTAGTGTGATTAGCCTAGCTTATGCGATAACTGTTTAAATAGGGTTTTTGCAAAAGTCTTCGGGTGCTTAACGATGTCAATGGTGTCGGCAGTCCCTAGCAGTAAGCCAGCCTGATTGCAGTGCGGACATGTCGGGTAAAAAGAAAGCGAATTTTTGAAATATTGATGCATATAAATTTTATTGCAGTGTGTGCATTCAAATTTCATGGGCATTTTAGTTGTAGCAGGGATCATGAGATAAACCACCTTTTATTTTTAGCGCAAATATACCTCAATATTGTTGCAAGAATAAGACCTGAAATGACATGAAAGGGGGCTATAACCCCCTTTTATTGTAATGAAACGTTAATTAAAGCTGAGTGAAAATCTGTTCTTTGTCTAGACGTGATTTTGGTAGTTGGGCATTGAAATCATTTTCACTACGATAACCAAGTGTCAGTAATACCGAAGGGACCAAGCCTTTTTCTGTTAACTGTAATTCATCATTGATGATTTGTTCATCAAATCCACCAATGGGCGTTGCATCAATTCCTTCAATTCCGGCAGCTAACAAAATTTGACCTAAAGCAATAAAGGTTTGATTTTCCGCCCAACGCTGAATATCACCTTTTTCATTGCGATAATAATTGACATAACCGCTACGGCTATCTTTTTGGCCTTGTTTAGCTTTTTCATCTTTAAAACGACCACTGATGTCATCTTGAGCGAGCAAGTTATCTAAATGCTGTTCACTAATATCTGCTTTAGTACAGAACAGAATAGTATGTGAAGAATCTAGAACTTTGGGTGCGTTATAGGCATATTTCCCAACCAATGCTTTGGCAATCCGTTCTTTAGCCGCTTGATTGTCAGCAATAAAAAAATGCCAAGGTTGGATATTGATAGAAGATGGAGTCAAACGTAATATTTCTAATAAACGTGCAATCTGTTCTTTCGGGATTTTTCGAATAGGATCATAGGCTTTGGTGGTATAACGGGTTTTCGAGACGTTTAAAAGATCCATGAATGATTACTCCACTTATAAATTATGTCTGTCATTTTACCTGAAGCGTTATCCAAATGGTTTATAACACATGGGTCTGGCTTTAGACTTTGGCATGATAAAAAAGTAATTATAGTAAATAGCATGCTTTACTCAATTTATTACACTTTATATAAAGCAGTATGGGTATCTTGTTTAGCTTAAGTTTCAAGTGTGATCCATGATTTTATAAAATAAAGGATGAGTATTTTTCAATAAATTAAAAGTTTTAGCAGATCAAGAAATATGTTTTCGATATTGGTACTTTTAGAAAAATGGCGTTTAATCAATATTAAGTAAAATGTATGACCATTCCGAGAGCAGGCGTATGGAATTTAGCAATCACTTTAAAAGAAAACTAAAAACCCAACAGCAAATTGGGTTATGGGTTGGTTTGGCAGATGCTTACGCTACAGAAATTGCAGCCAATGTCGGATACGACTGGTTGCTGATTGATGGGGAACATGCGCCAAGTGATTTAAGAACCACACTTTCTCAATTACAAAGTATCGCAGCATACCCATCTCAGGCAGTGGTACGTCCACCCATTGGCAGCGTACAACTGATTAAACAGTTGTTGGATATTGGCGCACAAACCTTACTGATTCCGATGGTGGAAACGGTTGAACAAGCAGAACTGATGGTGAAAGCAGTCCGTTATCCGCCTGAGGGCATTCGTGGTGTAGGTGCAGCTTTGGCACGTGCGACGCGTTGGAACAGTATTCCGAATTACTACGAGACAGCCCATGAAAATATTTGCCTGTTGATTCAGATTGAATCAGTCAAAGGTCTTGAAAACCTAGACGATATTTTAAAGGTGGATGGTATTGATGGGGTATTTATTGGTGCTGTTGATTTGTCTGCAACCATGGGCTATCAAGGCAATCCAAACCATCCGGAAGTGCAAAAAGCAGTAGTTGATGCGGTTCAGCGTATTCGTGCAGCAGATAAGGCCGCGGGGATCTTATCAACACAGCATGAAGCCACGCAGCAATATTTGGAACTTGGTACAGAGTTCGTAGCAATAGGGGTTGATACCAGTGTGTTGATGAATTCACTTCGTGAACTTTTGACCAAATATAAAAATGGGGTAGATGTACCTAAGGTCTCGGATGGGTATTAATTTAAATAATGCGGAACAACTGCGCGGGCTGAAAACAGCCCCTGACTTTTTAGCGAGTCGGGGCTTTTGTATTAGTATGCGTATTTTAAATCGGTATAGTCATTTAACGACATGGCCACATGCTTGTTAATGAATTCACGGATATCGTCGCTAGTCATCGGCTGACCTTGTTTGGTAATCACGTGTTCCATAGGCGCTTGATCTACAGCAGTAATTTTGTAAACAAAGTTACAAACCACTTTATAATTTGAATCAGCTTTGACCATGCAAGTCACGTAGCTATAAGCATGTTCAAAATTCAGATCAGTATGAGAAAAGATAAACTGGTCAAATAATTTCAGCGCTTTACCATCTTGCAGTGCTTTTAATTCATCCACAATATTACTTTCGAACTGTACGGCGTAGCGCTCCGAAACAGGCTTTCCATCAATTAAAAGTGAAACTTTACCGTCATCATGATGGGTTACGGTGATATTGCTAAAATCAGACATGCAGATCTCTAAAATTGAATGAAATGATAGAGGCTGATTATGTTTGAATTGTTTTACAAATCAAGAAATGATTCGGTATGTTGATTATATTCAGGATAAATAAACAACAATTGTGAACTTCTTAATGCACTGTAAATGAATTCGCTTTTATTCGATCAAAATGGCTTGAGTAGCTAAAATTAATAAGTCCAAGTCTTTAATTCTAATGTTTGATGAACTTGTTCGGAATCAATTTCTAAAATTTGAGCTTCATGTTCACGCCAGTCGCCTAAAACAATACGTGATTTACCATTTTCATTATGGATATTAGGGCGGTGGGTATGTCCATGGATCAGTACATCCACTGTTTGAAGTGATTGTTCAACGGCTTTTGGGTTCACATCCATAATCTGATAAGACTTCATTTGCTTAGTTTCGGCACTTTTTTTACGGAAACCATTCGCCAGTTTTTGACGGAAAATTAATGGCATACTTTTAAGAAAACCTAAAAGTAGCGGATTACGAATAATTTTACGGAATTTCTGGTAGGACACATCATCGGTACAAAGTAAGTCGCCATGTTCAAGACGTATCTGGAGGCTACCAATCTTTAAGGTATCTACCTCAGGCAATATACAACCATTGAACTGCTTTAAAAAGCGTTGACCCAGTGCAAAGTCACGGTTGCCGACTTGAAAGTAAACATGATTACCGGCTTGAGTGAATTGTTGTAAAGCGCGGACAATTTCATCTAGCCATGGGGCAGAGTAGTCATCTCCAATCCAAGCATTAAACCAATCGCCTAGAATATAAAGCTGCGTGTCTTTATTTTTATAGTGTGCCAATAAATCCAAAAACCCCCGAACGAGTCGAGGGTGTTCAGGTGACAAATGTAAATCGGCGATAAACAGATGGGTCACGTATTTTCCTTAATAGTTCCTCTAAAGTCCATCGAGTGAATAGAGGGACTATGTCCTTAATATTATTCCTTTTTAAAGCAATGCCTTAAAACTTATTAAAGACGCAGAGGACGTTTTTTATTCAGAAATAATTTTAGCAGATTCAATTACTACATTTTCTAAAGGAACGTCAGCGTGGTAACCACGGTTACCGGTACGAACCCCTTTAATTGCTTCAACCACATCTAAGCCTTCAACAACTTTACCAAATACTGCATAACCCCAACCTTGTGCTGTTTTACCAGTATGGTTAAGGAAAGAGTTGTTTTTCACGTTGATGAAGAACTGAGCAGATGCAGAATGAGGCGCTTGAGTACGTGCCATTGCAACCGTACCTTCTTCATTGCTTAAACCGTTGTCAGCTTCGTTTTCAATAGAATCACGAGTTGCTTTTTCTTTGAAGTTTTCATCCATGCCGCCGCCCTGGATCATGAAGTTTTCAATTACACGGTGAAAAATCACGCCATCATAGAAGCCGTCACGAACATATTCTAAAAAGTTAGCAACAGTCTTAGGTGCTTTTTCAGAGTTTAATTCAAGAACAATACGTCCTTTATTGGTGTTTAATTCGACTTGAGGAAAACTCATTTTATAATCTCCTAATCATGGACAAAAAAAGCCATGGGTTTTTGGTTGAGAGAAGCATAAGCAAACTGTAAACTACAAGGCAAGCAAAAACGTTACTTTCTTTGTTAAAAATTTAGAAAAGCGTTTTAATTATCCTATTTTATCTTATAGAAGTGATTTATCAACTATGAAGCCGAATGATGTTGTTTCATCCCTGCCAAATAACCCGACAACTCAAAATCAATCTGTCGATGCTGCGCAGCAAGAACAACAGCCTGGCTTAGACTTTGTACGCCAAGTGATTACTGACGATCTAGCAGCAGGCCGTACACAACAAGTGGTAACACGTTTCCCGCCAGAACCAAATGGTTATTTACATATTGGTCACGTGAAGGCGATTTGTCTGAACTTTGGCATTGCCCAAGAATTTGATGGCTTGTGCAACCTACGTTTTGACGATACTAATCCAGATGCAGAAGAACAAGAATATGTAGACGGTATTGCCAATGATGTAAAATGGTTAGGGTTTGAATGGAATGGTGAACCTCGCTATGCATCTAGCTATTTTGATCAACTGTACACATGGGCGGTACAACTGATTGAACAAGGCGATGCTTATGTCGATTTGCAAACGCCTGAAGAAATTAAGTTAAACCGGGGTAATTTCGTAGAACCAGGTAAAAATTCACCCTATCGTGATGCTTCATTAGAAGAAAATCTGGCGCGTTTTGAACAAATGCGTAATGGTGAGCTTGGCGAAGGGCAAGCTGTTCTTCGTGCCAAAATTGATATGGCATCTCCAAACGTACATATGCGTGATCCTATTTTGTACCGTGTACTGCATTCTGCACATCATCAAACCGGTGATAAATGGAAAATTTATCCAATGTACGATTATGCGCATCCATTATCAGATGCGATTGAGGGCATTACTCACTCACTGTGTACTTTGGAATTCCAAGATCACCGTCCGTTCTACGACTGGGTGGTTGAAAAAGTTAAGTCGTCATCTGTTCCGCATCAGTACGAATCTAGCCGTTTAAATGTCGATTACACCATTACCTCTAAACGTAAATTGCGTAAATTGGTTGAAGGCAATCATGTTAATGGTTGGGATGACCCACGTATGCCAACCGTAGTCGGTATGCGCCGTCGTGGTTTTACCCCTGAAGGTCTGCGTGATTTCTGTAAGCGTGTCGGTGTTTCTAAAGTGGATGGCAGTATTGTTGATGTTGCAATGCTTGAGTACTGTATCCGCCAATCTTTGGAAAATACCGCTGCACGTGGTATGGCGGTGTTAAATCCATTAAAAGTGACCTTGACCAACTTGCCTGAAGATATGGACCTGAGTCATGCACGTCATCCGAATGTAGACATGGGTGATCGCATTATTCCTTTATCTAAAGAAATTTATATTGATCGTAAAGACTTTGAAGAAGTGCCGCCGAAAGGCTTTAAACGTTTAATTCCAGAAGGTGAGGTACGTTTACGTCATGCTTATGTAATTAAATGCGACGAAGTGATTAAAGATGCCCATGGTGAAGTGGTTGAACTGAAATGTTCAATTGATCCTGAAACCTTGGGCAAAAATCCAGAAGGCCGTAAAGTCAAAGGCGTGGTGCATTGGGTTTCTGCAACCAAAGGAGTACCGGCTGAAGTTCGTGTCTATGATCGTTTATTTACTGAAGCCGCTCCAGATGCAGATGACGATTTCTTGGCGAACTTAAATCCAGAGTCTTTAACTGTGCTTCAAGCGATGATTGAACCTGCGTTAGCGGAAGCTCAAGCTGAAGATCGTTTCCAGTTTGAACGTGAAGGTTACTTCGTGGCAGATCAATATGATCATTCGAGCGATAAACCGGTGTTTAACCGTATTTTGGACTTAAAAGATAGCTTTAAGCCAGGTAAATAATTTATTTGTGGTTTAATTTAAGAAAGCTCAACTTCGGTTGGGCTTTTTTGTAGCATCCAAGCAAAAATTGGTTTTAACTATGTATAGTTTCTTATGTAATCTTATAAAATCTATCCTTTTTTCTGCCCTAAAACCTTTCATCAATGCGAAAGTATAGAGATTATCACTGCAAAAGATGAGGCTAAGGAAAATGAATAATGTCGTTATCGAGACACAGATGTTAATTCGTAAACCGGTTGCTGAGGTGTTCAATGCCTTTATCGATCCAGAAATCACTCGCAAGTTTTGGTTTACTTCCTCTACCGGACATTTAATGGAAAATAAAAACGTAGATTGGTATTGGGAAAAATATGAGGTGACGACCAGTGTTTTTGTGGAACAGTTGATCAATAATCAATTAATCCAGATCATGTGGGGCGAACCAAAGTCTACAGTAGATTTTATTTTTGAAAAAATATCCGAGAATGAAACTTTTCTTAAAATCCGTAACTATGCGATTCCTTTAGAAGGTTCAGAGTTAATTGCTTTTGTGATTAAACAGAGCAATGATTTCACTACACTGCTAGATGGCGCTAAAGCCTACTTGGAATATGGTGCACAACTGAACTTGGTCAATGACAGACTTCCGCCCTTTGATTAGTTAAAGGCTTTGAGAAATTTTCTCGATATAAGCATTTTATTAACTGAGCAAAATTGAAATTTTCATTGTGCTTTTTTTAGAGAGTTTGTAGTTGAATAACACGAGTTGAGCAGTACATCTCTTCAATTCTTTCACGCCCCATTGATATGGGGCTTTTTTTTATCTTTTATAAATAGTGGTTGAATTCAAAATTAAGGATTTTTCTGTTCAGGTTCTTTTAATAGTAAAGAGGGCGGCAGACGTTTTTTTGCTTTATCACGTAATTTTTTCTTGATGTATAACACCAAAGCGAAACAGGTGGTGGTGATGGTCAGCAACATGCTATTCATATAACTCATGATTGAGCTGACATAGCCAATTGTGGTCAGGCGGTTCATCATGCGAATGACTTGTGGACTGCTTTCAATACCGGTAATGGCCCAGGTGCATAAATGTTCGCAATTATTAATAATCAGATGATAGTTGTTTTCGTTCATACGAGAACGCATGCGCCGTACAACTTTACGACCCATGAATTTGGGATTGCTATAGTGTTGAACAATAATGGTTTTGCCAAAACTGAACTTTTCTATTGATGTTATTTCAATTGGACGTTTTTTGAATAAATGTGCAAAACCCGAATAATGAATGACCCGGCCACGCCCTGCATAAATACCATGATGGGAATAGCCTAAGTGTTTAACAATAAGGTGTGTTCCTAAAGGAAACCGGATTTTCTGCTGTTGCATTCCAGACTTAATCAATAAAGTTGCAAAGGTATTTTATTGACCTAGTTTACTGCTTCTCTATGAAAGAGTCGACTATCTCACTAAGCTTAAAACTTCTTTTATAAAAACTTCATCCTTGTATAAAATTTTCAGCCTAAAGCTAGATTGTTCGGGAAAGATAAAATGAAGAATCAATTTTTCTTAAAAGGTACCGTAATTTTCGCTTTAAATTTGGCTCCAACCAGTCATGCAGACGTTTACTCAAAACACTGGCAAAGGGGGACTTTTAATGTAGATATAGTAAAGATAGAACAGTCTCAAAACTTGCGTTTATTTTTAAATGATGCCAAAACAAATCAGCCGCTGCATAAATTTGATGCAGTTCAGAAAAAATTAAGGTCTTGTGAAAAGTTGTTATTTGCCATGAATGCCGGGATGTATCGTTCAGATTATTCTGCAGTCGGTTTATATATAGAAACCTCACAATAAAAGCAGAAATTAAACACAGTAAAACAAGGGTTTGGTAATTTTCATATTCAGCCGAATGGTGGGCTGGCCTGGAATCAGAATAAAAGCATAATCGCCACCACAGATGACTACTCAAAGCTAAAGTTTAATCCAGATTATGCGACGCAATCTGGGCCAATGCTGGTGATTAATGAAAAAATTAATCCAAAATTTTTAGAGCGTTCAGACTCATTTAAAATTCGTAACGGCGTAGGAATTAAAGATCAAACGCTCTATTTTGTGATTAGCAATACTGCTGTAAGTTTTTATCAATTTACACAATTTTTTCAACAACAGTTGAAAGTGCAAAATGCATTGTATCTCGATGGCTCAATTTCAAGCGCATATATCCCCCCATTAAAACATGCAGACTCATTTTTTAAACTTGGCCCCATGCTTGCGTATATTGATACGCAAAACTATCAAAAAGACTAAAAATTTTAAGTTTTAAAATTATCTATTTATGTATTTTATAATTTTAACTGTTTTATTATATTTCATTTATTTTAAATGATTTTAAGCTGAATTTTTATTGTATAAATCTTCAAGTGCTAGATATAAAAATTTGTACTTTGAATTAGACTATTCATCAGTTAAAAGTGATATCCAATTTTTAAACCATAGCCTATGGCGTGATTTTCCCTAAACTCCCCCACTTTTGAAGCTTCTGAAAGGACGGGAAGAGGCAGATCATAAGTTCCATTCTGTGTAGTTACATCTCCCAACCAGAAGTATTTCACTCCGCCTGAAATAAAATAATCAGGTTCGGGATTATATTTTAGTGCTAAACCTACTCCCCAATAGCCCTTCGTTGGATTGAAGATAGAGGCCGGATCGCCTGTACCTGAATCCCAGCCAAGATCAAAAGCACCAGACCATAGGGGAGTCCATTGTTTTGCCACCCCCACAGTGGCGCTCCACTGATTCTTTTGATAGTCATCCAGATTAAATCCACCGGTATAAGTTCCACTACTCATTGTAGTCGTTGCCAGTTGGGATAATGCACCGAATTGGACTGGACGAATCACAAAATCTTTCCAGTTGACCCAACGAATATTGGAATAAAGCAAAGTACTGACCGTAATGCTAGTTTGAAAATCGAGATTAATAGATTGTGGTGTGGAAATTTTAGTTTTACTTTCATCAACCAAAAGCAGAGGTGTCCCTAACACATTTTCGGAAACATTGATTTTGTGATCAATTTTGGAGTGATAGGTCAAGGCGGCTTTTAATGCCATGTCAGGCACTTGATAAGCGAAACCAGCCAGCCAGCCGACAGCCGCATCTTGCTTGAAAATTGCGTTATAACCATTGAAGTCTGCATACACCAATCCGCGTAGAGAAACATGGCCTTTAATGGTTTGAAAGGCCGGCCCTGCATAAAGATTAAAGTTTTTGAAGGGCTGATAACCTAAAATCAGACTGAGATTTTGGCTATCTACATTGATTTGTGTACCTTGTTGGCTCAGTACTGGATCGGAAAAACTGGCATTACGCTTCACCGGATATTCTAAATCTGATCCAAAAGGCTGATCGTACAGGATGCCGAAAGAGAGTTGTGGTTTTAATTGAAGTTTAAGCGCTGCACTATAATATTGAAAACTTTGGCTAATATTATCTGTTGAATAGTCGTCAACACCGGAATTGATCAGGTCGGATCGTGTGTCTAAAGTTCGCCCCGATACTTCGGGATCGGCAGCGGTAATGGAAGCTTCAAAATAATGCCCTACTTCGAGAAAAGGCAGTAAAGATTGTCCGGATTGATCTATAGCTGCGGCTATGCCATGACTTGAGATTAGGCTGCATAATATTGCCAGTCCAGGATAATACGATTTCATATATTTTCCTTTTTATTCGGCTCATTTTTTATTTTTAAGGCATTCTTATTTTACTTTTTATAATTTTTCACATATGAGTAAAGCACTTTTAAATACAGGGGAACAGAGATTTCTAGGCGAAAAGAGAGAAGTATGTTTCTAAGTATTAAAATCGAAGCATATACGTTTTGCACAGGCAAATAAAAAGGCATTTAGTAAACTAAATGCCTTTAAATTAGACTCTACTATTGGAGGGGTAGGTGCTGTAATTCGTTTAACTCTTTACGGCTATAACCTCGTGAAGCTAGAACCTTTTTAATTCCAATGATGACATCTTCATCAGTGGCTTTAGCTAAAGCTTGAATCAGTTCTTCATTCGATTTACAAGAGCAATCATTTTCGACACACGAGATTTGATTCTTGTGTTCGTTTTGCTGTTGATTAGCAGAAAACAGCTTTTGCCAAAAACTCATAGAGCCTTCATACACAACTTAACATAGTTCGAAATATATCCAATCCACTAAATATTACAAGCCTGTATCAGTGATAAAAGCAGCGTTTGAACTTTAAATTTTCCGATGATAAGCACTAACTTTAACGATATTATGAGATTTACTATTGAGAATTAGTTATAAATGATTAATTTTAAATGAAATAAAAATGAAGCTCAACTGAGCTTCATTTAAATAACAACAGATACAAACTTAACAATGAAATAAATTGTTTAAATCTTTTCCAGTAATACACCCGATTCTACATGATGGGTATAAGGAAACTGGTCAAACATCGCAAATTTGGTCACTTTATGCGTGGTTGATAAGGTCTTCAAGTTGTCTTCTAGGGTATCAGGATTACATGAGATATAAATGATGCGCTCAAAACGTTGAATCAGTTTTAAGGTTTCATCATCAATACCCGCACGTGGTGGATCTACAAACACGGTATCGAAATCATAGCTTGAGATATCAATCTCTGCTTCCTGTAACCGGCGGAATTCACGCTCACCATTATAGGCTTGTGTGAAATCTTCAGCTGAAAGACGTGCCACCTGAATATTATCAATCTGATTCTGTTCAATATTCCACTGAGCAGCATAGACAGAGGACTTAGCTAGTTCAGTAGCCAGTACGCGATTGAACTTGGTGGAAAGCGGCAGGGTAAAGTTACCATTGCCACAGTACAATTCCAGTAAGTCTTTATCTGACTGTTCAGCCGCATTGCATGCCCATTTCAGCATCTTCTGGCAGACTTGTGCATTCGGCTGGGTAAAGCTACTTTCGATTTGCTTGTATTGATAAGTACGATCAAATACCTGCAATTCTTCAACCACAAATTCGTCGCTTAATACCATTTTTTGACCGCGGCTACGACCAATCAATTTGATATTCAGTTTTTCAGCCAGTTGTTTGGCCAAGCTTTCCCATTCGGCATCCAGTGGGCAACGATAAATCATTGATACCAGCATCTCGCCTTTTAAAGTCGCTAGGAAATGAATTTCAAACAAGCGTTTAGACAATACCGGACTGCTTTTCAGTTCTTGCAGCAAAATGGGCATCAGTTGATTAATGCTGGCATCTGCAATCGGAAATTCGTCAATGCGAATCACTTGTTTTTGGTTATCTTCACTGCGTTCAAACATGGCATAGAACATATCATCGTCAGTATGCCAAATACGGAATTCTGCACGCATACGGAAGTTTTGTTCAGGCGACGGAAATACGTCTAAAGAAGGGGGATTAAATTCGGCAAATTGAGCAGAAATACGTGCAATCTTGGCATCAAGTTGTAACTGATAAGCTGAAGTCATATGCAGTAAAAATCACGAACACATTGAAAACAGGGATGGTAACAAAGTTTGAATCAGATGACTAAACTTATTGCCCATTCAGCGGCAGAAATATCGTTTCAACCAAAATTTTGGCTAAATATAAAGCGTACTTATTAATTATAAAAATCTTAAGTTTAATGTGTGAATTGATTTAAAAATCAGTAAATTAGATAGATGGTATAAAAAGAAACCAAGTCGACCTGACCAGGGAGCGGTCGACTTGGCAAAGAGGAAAAACATTAGAGTTATAAAATTAAGCTTTTAAATTTAGCCTTAAGTTAAGGTCATCAAGCTGGCATTCCCTCCTGCTGCCGCAGTATTGATACTGATCGCGCGCTCAATCACCAATCGTTCTAAAGGAATATTGTAATCAAGAGGTTCCAAATGGGTGATGCCGATAATCGCACCTGAGCGGACAGCAATCTGATCTTGCAACTTTTGCAGTTGTGCTTGGGTGCCGTGATGTAGTACGGCATCAAAATCATCGGTTGCAATGTTTTGAATCACCATAAAACGCTCGGCGATTTCTTTCGGCATTTTAGAAACATACTTGAGCACGAAGGTATTGTCTTCCAGAACGACAGGCTGACTGCCGACTGCAAAAATTGCAGCCCATTGCTGAAGCTGATCCTGTTCCTGATCCGCTAAAGACAGCACACCTTTTCTTGGCAGTACTACATATTGATTACTTTCACCGGTTGGCCCTTGCAATTCATAATGATGACCAGAGCAAAAAGCAGGGCAAGGCTTCAGATGATATTGAGGAAAAGTTTTTTCAACCCAAGTATAAAAAATCTCGTATAAAGGCTGATGCGCTGGCTGTGTTGCTGTTGATTGAGTTGCGAAAGGAGTTGCCAGTTTTTTAGCAGAGCAGTGCTGCATCAAACGGTACAGATAAATCGGACCGCCTGCTTTAGGTCCGGTACCGGATAAGCCTTCACCGCCGAAGGGTTGAACACCGACCACGGCCCCGACAATATTACGGTTGATGTATAAGTTGCCAACTTCGGCATGTGCAATCACGGTCTGAATGGTTTCATCAATACGGGTATGCAGTCCCATAGTGAGTCCATAACCTTTGGCATTAATCTGTTCAAGTAACTGTTCCAATTGACCATATTTATAACGAATCACATGCAAGACTGGACCGAAAACTTCACGCTGCAAATCATTTAAATTCGGCAATTCAATCAAGGTGGGCGGAATGAAAGTCCCTTGGTTTAAGGATGGATCTTGTGCCGCATTCAACATCAGCTGATGAACGTGATGACCTTTACTGTGCATTTGATCAATATGTTTTTGAATATTGCTTTGTGCCTCAAGATCAATCACCGGACCAATATCAGTTTTTAACAGGAACGGATTACCCACCCGCAGTTGTTGCATCGCGCCTTTGAGCATATTGATGACACTATCGGCATTGTCTTCTTGGACGCAGAGTACACGTAAAGCTGAACAGCGCTGACCGGCACTGTCATAAGCCGAGCTCACCACATCCAGAATGACCTGTTCGGTTAATGCGGACGAGTCCACAATCATGGCATTTTGACCGCCGGTTTCCGCAATTAAAGGAATAGGTTGACCAGATTGACTCAGTCTTTGCGCAAGGGTCTTTTGCAAGATTTTGGCCACATCGGTTGAACCAGTAAACATGATCCCCTGAATACGCGCATCTCCACTTAATTGCGCACCGACGGTTTCACCTTGTCCGGGAAGCAGTTGCAAAACATCTTGAGAAATACCGGCTTGCCATAAGATTTGAATCGCTTGTGCAGCAATCAACGGTGTTTGCTCAGCCGGTTTTGCAAGTACGGTATTTCCGGCAACCAGCGCCGCTGAAATTTGTCCTGTGAAAATAGCCAAGGGGAAATTCCATGGGCTAATACATAACACGGGGCCGAGTGGTTGAATCAATACATCCTGATCCAGATCAATCATTTGTGCAGCATAATAACGCAGAAAGTCGACAGCTTCACGAACTTCTGCAATGGCATTGGCATAGGTTTTACCGCTTTCACGGCACAATAGAATCATCAATTCTTGTAAACGCGATTGCATAATATCTGCAGCGCGTTGCAAACAAGCGGCACGTATATTTTTTGGCGTATTTGTCCATTCAGCTTGGGCGCCGACTGCATTATCTAATGCCAGATTGACTTGTACAGAGCTCGCTTCTCGCACATGACCCACAACATCGGAGTGATTTGCAGGATTTAAAATGGTGATGAGTTCTAAATGTTCATCAGTCAGATTATTTTCGTTACTGAGGTTTTTACCCAAAGCCTGCGCTTGCCATTGTTGCTGACTGAAATCTTGTGCAGTTTGATTCAGCAGCATTAACTCATGGTCATTGGCTAAATCTAAACCGGCTGAGTTTGGACGAGTATCGCCGTATAAATTGGGTGCGAGAGGAATAGCCGGATGCTTTTGACCAAGCTGTGATTCTTTGGCTGCATTTTTCAAAATTTCTGAATGTGGATTTTCAATCAGATCTTCAATTTTTAGGGTTTTATCTGCAATACGATTCACGAAAGAGGTATTGGCGCCGTTTTCCAGTAAACGTCGTACCAGATACGCCAGTAGCGTTTCATGATTGCCGACTGGTGCGTAAATACGGCAAGGCACACCCAGTTTGTTATCTGTTTTATCGCCAACCACTTGTTCGTAGAGTGGTTCACCCATGCCATGCAGACACTGGAACTCATATTGACCGCTGTAATATTGATTTGGATCGGCCAGATGGTAAATGGTGGCAAGGGTTTGGGCATTGTGCGTTGCAAACTGGGGATAAATCTGCTGTGGGGCAGCCAGGAGTTTTTTGGCACAGGCAATATAAGATAGATCAGTATGCACTTTACGGGTAAATACCGGATAGTCAGTCATGCCATCAATTTGAGCTTTCTTGATTTCGCTATCCCAGTAAGCACCTTTCACCAGACGAATCATCAAACGTTTTTGACTGCGTTTTGCTAAATCCACCACGTAATTAACTACGTTGAAACAACGTTTTTGATAGGCCTGAATCACAAAGCCGATGCCTTTCCAGTCGCCAAGACTCGGCTCAAAACACAGGCGCTCTAATAATTCTAAAGAAATTTCCAGACGTTCAGATTCTTCGGCATCAATGTTTAAACCAATATTGTAGTGTTTCGCCAGTTCTGCCAATTGCAGAACTTTAGGATACAGCTCGCCATGTACGCGGCTGATTTGTGCACGCTGATAGCGCGGATGCAGGGCAGAAAGCTTGATCGAAATACCAGGGCCGTCATAAACATCTTTGTCTTTAGATGCTTGACCGATGGCATGAATCGCATTGCTATAATCTTGATAATAACGTTCAGCATCATGTTCTGTGAGTGCCGCTTCACCGAGCATGTCATAAGAATATCGAAAGCCTTTGTCTTCCAGAGGTTCTGCATGTTCTAGCGCTTCTTGAATGGTTTCACCAGTAACAAACTGTTCACCCATCATCCGCATTGCCACATCTACCGCTTTACGGATAATGCCGCGACCACTACATGCCAAAAGCCCGGTCAGTACACTGGATAAACTTTTTTGTTTCGGTGTTTCCATTAGTTTGCCAGTCAGCATGAGACCCCAAGCTGCGGCGTTGACAAACATCAGGCTACTTTGTCCGACATGCTCTTTCCAGTTGCCCTGATTAATTTTGTCGCGAATCAGCAGGTCACGGGTGGCACTGTCCGGAATACGAAGCAAGGCTTCAGCCAGACACATCAGGGCAATGCCTTCTTGAGAGGATAATGAAAATTCTTGCAATAAACCCTGAACGATTCCCGCTTTACCATTCGAGCTTTTACGTTCACGCAGGGTATGGGCAAGATTGAACGCCAAGTCATAAATACGCTGGTTCAATTGTTCAGAAATCTGGCTATGTTCAAGCAGGTTTTCAACACACTCAGGTTCCGCACGGCGCCAGGCAGTATTAACCTCAACTTCATAATCATTCTTTTCTTTGAATTCAGTAATATATTCAAAGTGAGGTTTCGCCAGATTGAGGCGGGTTTCTGTATCCATCATATTCATGCCAACGTCCTGTGACTGCCAATTTTTTTGTTGAGTCAAATACCTTATATAATTTATGATTACAGAAAGGATGCCGAATAACTCACTATAATTTTTATTCATTTTAGAGAATAATTCAGATGACAAGCCCGATTTTTACATTGGACAGAACAGATATCAAAATTTTAGATATTCTGCAAAATGATGGACGAATTTCAAATATCAAAATCGCTGAAGCGGTGAATTTATCAGCCACTGCGGCGCTGGCACGGGTACAGAAGTTAGCCAAAGATGGTTTTATTTTAGGCTATGAAGCCAAGTTGAATCCTGACATGCTGAATGCCAGTTTTGTGGTGTTTGTGGAAATTTTACTGGATAAAACCACACCTAATGTATTGGAGGAATTTTCTGAGGCGATCATGCAATATCCTGAAATTGTGGAATGCCATATGATTAGCGGCGGTTTCGATTTCGTGGTGAAAATTCGCTGTGCCAATATGGAAGAGTTCCGCAGAATTTCGGGACAAGTGCTCTGGCAATTGCCGGGAGTAAAAGAAACACGAAGCTATCCGGTGATGGAAGTGATTAAAGAAAGCTCAAAAATTCATCTTAGAAGTAAAGGACAAAAATAGAAGCAGTAAAAAGGGGCTTAAGCCCCTTATCTTTCAATAAAACTCAAGTAGAAATCATCTGAGTTTTATTAGGAATTTTCAGTTTGAGCCGGTATTCCATTTTTTAACTCAGCCATTTCTTTTTTATACAAATCATCCGCCTGTTCAAAACGTTGCAATACTTCCTGAGAAGGCATTTTTTCAAGCAAACTCACCACAACAATGCCCACGAATGACAGAATAAAGCCCGGAATAATCTCATAAAGTCCCGTATTGGCCAGGGTGTTCTTCCACAAAATAACTGTTAAAGCACCGATAATAATTCCAGCAATCGCGCCGTTTAAGGTCATACGTTTCCAGAATAAGGACAGGATAATCAGCGGGCCAAAAGCAGCACCAAAACCTGCCCATGCATACGCAACAAGACCAAGCACTTTACTGTTCGGGTTGCTTGCAAGTGCAATAGCAAGAACAGCAATCGCTAAAACCATCAGGCGTCCTACCCAGACCAATTCCTTTTGTGACGCATTTTTGCGTAGAAATGATTTATATAAATCTTCAGTCAAGGTACTTGAACAGACCAAAAGCTGACAACTCAGCGTACTCATTACTGCGGCTAAAATGGCAGCCAAAATAATACCGGCAATCCATGGGTTAAACAGAATTTTAGTCAGTTCCATAAAGATCGTTTCTGGATTTTGCGAAACGACTGAAGATAATTCGGGGTGTTGCTGGAAATAGGCAATCCCGATATAGCCTGCACCAATCGCACCCGCTAAGCACATAATCATCCAGCTCATGCCAATACGACGTGCAGCAGGAATCGTCTTCACAGAATCGGCTGCCATAAAACGCACCAGTATATGCGGCTGACCAAAATAGCCTAAGCCCCAAGCTAGAGAAGATAAAATCGCAACGGTACTTAAACCTGAAAGCATATTGCTGGCGTGTGGTCGAGCAGTTTCAATCACGGTTGCAAAATGTTGACTGTGATCACCCAGTGCGAGATAAGCCATAATCGGGGTTAAAATTAAGGCGAAAATCATCAATCCAGCTTGAAAAGTATCGGTCCAGCTAATTGCAAGAAAGCCACCGATACACACATAGCTAATGGTCGCAATGGCACTGATCCAAAGCGCAGTGGTGTAAGTCATACCAAAAATACTTTCAAATAATCGAGCACCTGCAACCATGCCAGAAGCACAATAAATCGAGAAAAAGACCAGAATTACGAGAGCTGAAATAATCCGCAGCACACGTTTACGATCCGCAAAACGACTGGTGAAATAATCCGGTAGGGTTAACGCATTATTTTGAACTTCGGTATGCACACGTAAGCGACCTGCAACCAGCAGCCAATTCAGCCATGCACCGATAATCAAACCAATGGCAATCCACGCTTCCGATAAGCCTGACAGATAAATTGCTCCGGGCAGGCCCATGAGCAGCCAGCCACTCATATCGGATGCACCTGCTGAAAGTGCAGTAACAACACTCCCTAGACTACGCCCACCCAAAATATAATCTGAAAAGTCGGTGGTCGCCTTATAGGCATATAGCCCAATTCCGACCATAGCGATGATATAAAAAATAAATGTGATTAATGTCGGGTTCAGTTGACTCATGTGCTCATCCTTCTGTCCTTATGCATTCATCTATCCGAGATGAATTTTTATACTGGTCCTGTAAGGCGCTGATTCAAACATAAAATTGAAATTACGTTCTGTTACATTTCGAGGGGATTTATTAGCATATTGTGTAGCGGAATGTATTTTTAGATACAATTAATAAAAAATTAAGAAAATTAATCAATTATAAGTAGGGTGCTTAATATCATTAATAAGGTCAATTTAAAGGCTGAATGTGAATTGAAGATCGGCGTTAAAGATTCTTGAACTTAATTTTTTGATGAGAAAAATTGAAAGCGGGAAAGGTAGTTACAAGCCCTTACGCTAGCTACAAAGTCGATGTGTTTGCTCATAGAGTATTGCCAAATAAATATCTTTTTACAATATTTAAAATAGAGCAAAGGTTTAATATTTTTTTTAATTGCACAATTGTGGTGCATAAATGTGAGTATATTTAAAGTGTCTATGGTTCAACTGGATAATACAAGAATAGAACGTGATTTGTTGGGAGCAAAGGAAAGTTCCCACAGCATGTTATTACGGCATTCATACTTTACGTGCTTTAGAGAATTTTCAAATCTCTAATCAGAAAGTCGGAAATCATCATCATTTTATTCGTGCTTTGGCACAGGTTAAAAAAGCTTCGGCACAAACCAATTTAAAATTTAGCAAGATTTCTGAACAAGTCAGCCACGCGATTCAGTTTGCGTGTAATGAATTAATCGAATCTCCAGAGAAATGGAGTCATGCTTTTCCTTTAGATGTTTATCAAGGCGGAGCAGGTACCTCTATTAATATGAATACCAATGAAGTACTGGCCAATATTGCATTAGAGCATTTGGGTTTTCATAAGGGGCAATATGATCATATTCACCCGAATGATCATGTCAATAAATCGCAGTCGACCAATGATGTGTACCCTACGGCTTTACGTTTAGCGACTTATTATAGTTTAGATGATCTTTTAACCCAGACTCAAAAGCTGATTGATACTCTACATATAAAGGTTGCAGAGTTTCAGTATGTTTTAAAAATGGGCCGCACCCAATTACAGGATGCAGTTCCGATGACTTTGGGACAAGAGTTTCGTGCTTTTGCAACCTTATTAAAAGAAGATATCCGTTTAATTCAGCGTACCCGCGAACTTTTACTGGAAGTGAATTTGGGTGCTACCGCTATTGAGACGGGAGTGAATACCCCGAAAGGCTATGCGAATGAAGTCATCCAGTCTTTGCATAAAATTACCGGACTCAACTTAATTGGGGCGGAAGACTATGTGGAAGCCACCAGTGATTGTGGCGTCTTTATTACTTTATCGAGTACGCTTAAACGACTTGCAGTGAAACTTTCAAAAATCTGTAACGACTTGCGCTTGTTGAGTTCGGGTCCACGTACCGGTTTAGCCGAAATTCGCTTACCTGAATTGCAAGCCGGCTCATCAATTATGCCTGCCAAAATCAATCCGGTCATTCCTGAAGTGGTGAATCAGATTGCTTATAGAGTGATAGGGAATGATTTAACGGTAACCATGGCTGCAGAAGCCGGGCAATTACAGTTAAACGTGATGGAACCGGTCATCGCGATTGCAATTAATGAATCGATTGAATTGTTGACACAAGCCATTTCGAGTTTGGATCACAAATGTATTCAGGGCATTCAAGCTAATGAGCAGGTGTGTTATGACGCAGTAATGCGAAGTGTGGGTATTGTGACTTTACTCGATCCAATTTTAGGACATGCCAAATGTGATGAAATTGGCAAGCAATGTATTGCGGAAAACAAGACCATTCAGCAGGTCGTCTTAGAGCAGGAATTACTGACCCAAGAACAGTTAGATGAAATCTTTGCCTTTAGCAATCTGGTTTCAGAAGTGACCGCACAACATGAGCTTTTCGCACAAGTGAGTTAATGCGCTCTGTGCAAAAATTTAACCGCCAGATGAGCAAAAAGGCAGCAGGTTAAAATCGCTGCCTTTTTTATGAAAAATAATGCTGAAGATAAAGCAGCGCAGGGTTAAAATAGTCATGATTTTTTAATCATTGTAATGCTTATGTTGAATAAACTCGCTGGACTATTTACAGGTTCAAAACTGTTTAAAAGTTCCAAGCCATCTGCTGAACAACTTTTTCTAGAAGAAAATGATATCCGGTTCCATCCAGAACAGGGCTATATCGTCGATGGTGTTGTGGTTAATGAACTGTCAGAACGGCTGTCGTATTTCTCCAATCGAAAATTAACCCAGTTTGACGATTTAAAAGCTTTATATTCCGCTGCCATGATTATCAATGAAAAAATTGATCTGGAAATTGTCAGCCAGCGTTTTGTAGCACGATTAGGTAACACCGAAGAAAACCTGTTGCAATTAAAGCAGATCATTCAAAAGCTGAATCAGTATTATCGTAATTTCTTACGCGAAAAATGATTGGAAAATAGGGTCTAAAGACATCCTATCTAAAAGGATTTAGATGGAAAAATCGGTTGCATATAAAAATAACTCAACCGGGAAAAAACCCATGCTAATATACTGCTCATGTCATTTAGACCAAAAGCTATATACATGTTCCAACAAGAAATCTCCCAATTAAATCTGCAGCAATTAAAAGCAGGTGAAAAACGCTGGGTCGGTAATTTACAAGGCTCATCTGCATCTTTATTGTTCAAAGAAATTGCCACGCAAAATAAGCAATTGTTCATTATTGTTGCCAAAAATAATCAGCACTTGGGTCAGTTGGAAAGTGAATTAGAGTTTTACGGCATAAAACCGACCATTTTCCCGGATTGGGAAATTTTGCCCTATGACCGTTTATCGCCCCATCAAGATATCGTGTCAGAGCGTCTTTCAATTTTATCGAATATGACAAAGCAAGGCGTATTGCTTTTATCTGCATCGACTTTGGTACAGCGTGTTGCGCCAACTTCTTGGGTGTTGGGTGAACATTTCGATATTAAAGTGGGTCAAAAGTTTGAACTGGAACAACAAAAACTGCGCTTGATTCAGGCGGGTTATCATCTGGTCGATACGGTTTACGATCATGGTGAGTTTGCGGTACGCGGCAGCATTATGGATATTTATGCATCCGGGCAAAATTCACCGATCCGTATCGATTTGTTTGATGATGAAATTGAAAGCTTAAAATTCTTTGACCCTGAAACCCAAAGAACCACGCAAAATTTGCAACAGTTTTCGGTATTGCCTGCCAAAGAATTTCCACTCAAAGAAGGGCGTGTGACTTTCCGTGACCGTTATGCAGAGAGTTTTCCGAACGCAAATCCTAAGAAAAATCCGGTATATCAAGATGTCCTAGAAGGAATTGCTTCTCCAGGGCTGGAGTTTTATTTCCCTTTATTCTTTAGCAAAGAAGCGATGCAAACACAAAGTACCCTGATGGCGTACTTACCTAAGAATGGCATTGTCATTACAGATAAACATCTGGACGAAAATTTAACCAGTTTTTGGAAGGATGTGGTTCGACGTTATGAAGATCGTCGCCATAATATTGATCATCCCATTTTGCCGCCAGAAGAAATATTCCTGCAACCAAATCAGGTTTTGGAACAACTGAATCACTTTGCCAGAATCATTGCATCTTCAGAAGAGTTTGTAGATAAAACTGGGGTGCTTAATCTTAATACCGAATTGCCCCCACGTTTACCCGTAGATCCAAAACAAGAAAAACCGTTTTCCGCGGTTAAAAAATATATTGATACAGCCAATCATCCGGTACTGTTAGTCGCTGAAAGTGCCGGACGCCGTGAAACCTTAAAAGATGCGTTGCGTCCGACTTTGGGTGATATTCCCAACGTTGAAAATTTTGCAGATTTTAGAAAATCACTCCATGCTATCGCGATTACCAGCGCACCTCTTGATCGTGGTCTAGTGATACCGAATCACCTCACGGTGATTTCTGAAAATCAGCTTTATGAACATCGGGTAGTCCAGCGCCGTCGTAAACGCCAGCAAGAAGTTTCAGAAGAGTTTTTAATCCGCAGTTTAACCGAGCTGAGTATTGGTGCACCGGTGGTGCATATTGATTATGGTGTGGGGCGTTATGCGGGTTTGGTCACTTTAACTATTGATGACCAAGATCATGAATTTTTACAGCTGGATTATGCCGATGCTGCAAAAGTCTATGTACCTGTCACCAATTTGCATTTAATCAGCCGTTATAGTGGTGGCGATCCAGATTTAGCACCTTTACATAAATTAGGTACCGATGCCTGGAACAAGGCAAAACGTAAAGCCTTGGAACAAATTCACGACGTTGCTGCTGAGTTATTACATATTCAGGCACGTCGCCAGTCCAAACCCGGGTTTAGTTTTGAACTTGAGCAAAGCCCATATATGCAGTTTGCCAGCGGCTTTGCTTATGAGGAAACTCTAGATCAAGCCAATGCGATTGAAGCGACATTGCATGATATGCAGCTGGCCAAACCGATGGATCGTCTGGTCTGTGGTGATGTTGGTTTTGGCAAGACTGAAGTCGCGATGCGAGCGGCATTTTTAGCAGTACAAAATAATAAGCAAGTTGCGGTGTTGGTGCCTACAACTTTGCTGGCACAGCAGCATTATGAATCCTTTAAAGACCGTTTTGCCGATTGGCCGATTCGGATTGAAGTGCTTTCACGTTTTGGTTCCAATAAAACCCATTTGAAAATTACCGAAGATTTAGCCAATGGCAAAGTCGATATTGTGATTGGAACGCATAAAATCTTGCAGGAAAGTATCCAGTTTAAAAACTTGGGCCTGATGATTGTCGATGAAGAGCATCGCTTTGGGGTACGCGATAAAGAACGGATTAAAGCCATGCGCGCCGATGTCGATATGCTGACCCTGACTGCAACTCCAATCCCGCGCACCTTAAATATGGCATTTAGCGGTATGCGTGATTTATCTATTATTGCCACGCCACCGGCCCGTCGTTTGGCAGTCAAAACTTTTGTGCAAGAGCAAACCAGTGAATCCATTAAAGAAGCTATTTTGCGTGAATTGCTTCGTGGTGGGCAGGTTTACTTTTTACATAATGAAGTCGACAGTATTGAACGCGCTGCAGCCAGTGTTCGCGAGCTGGTTCCTGAAGCACGTGTCGCGGTTGCGCACGGACAAATGCGCGAGCGTGAACTGGAGCAGGTGATGCAGCAGTTCTATCATAAAGAATATAATGTCTTGGTCTGTTCAACCATCATTGAGACTGGGATTGATGTGCCAAATGCCAACACCATTTTGATTGAGCGTGCAGACAAACTGGGTCTTGCACAGTTACATCAATTACGTGGTCGTGTCGGGCGTTCACACCATCAAGCCTATGCATATCTATTAGTCCCTTCAATTAAAGGTTTGAAGGGAGATGCTGAAAAACGTCTGGATGCCATTCAGCGTGCATCGAATTTAGGTGCCGGTTTTATGTTAGCCACTGAGGATTTGGAGATTCGTGGCGCGGGTGAACTTCTAGGTGAGCAACAAAGTGGTTCGATGCACGCGATCGGTTATAGCTTGTATATGGAAATGCTTGAAAAAGCGACTAAAGCCATTCAAAAAGGTAAAACACCGAATTTTGATGCACCGTTATCATTAACGGCTGAAATTAATCTACATATGCCAGCCTTAATTCCGGATGAGTATTTAGGCGATGTGCACCAACGTCTGATGTTCTATAAACGTATCAGTAATACCGACAATCAGGAAAAACTCGATAATATCCGTATGGAGTTGATTGACCGTTTTGGTGTGCCTCCACAACCTGTGAAGCAGTTATTTGCTGTGCATCAACTCCGTTTAAAAGCAGAGCAGTTGGGGATTACCAAGGTTGATATCAGTTCACACGGCGGTCACATTGAGTTTTCACCCGATACCCCGGTACAGGCAATCAGTATTATTCAAATGATGCAAAAACATCCGACTTTTTTCCGTATGGAGGGTGGTCAACGTTTAAAAATCATGGTGATGCTTGAAGATTATCAAAAAAGAATTCAGTTTATTTCCGATTTGCTGGCGAGTTTGTTAAAAGAAATTCACTGATGAGAAAATGAGTGCATAAATATTATGCACTCATTTCTTAATTCAGCCATAATTTAAGATTTATTGAAAAGAAATGCTTGAATTTTTAGGGGAATTTATTAAATTTGTCTACGCTCGAGTCTTCAAAGCAAATAGTGGTTTATTTGTAATGAAACACATTGCATAGAATATTCACGTCCCATTGGATGTGATAGTATTAGCCATCATTCTAATTTTGCATAATTTATAAAGATATGTTTAGTTTGCATCCACAACTTGCTCAAGATACTTTTTTTGTAGGCGACTTTCCACTGTCAACATGTCGTTTAATGAATGATATGCAATTTCCGTGGCTCATATTAATTCCGCGCGTACCGGGTATTAGTGAATTATATGAATTAAGTCAGGCTGACCAAGAACAATTCCTACGTGAATCTAGCTGGTTATCAAGCCAGTTGGCACGTGTATTCCGTGCAGACAAAATGAATGTTGCTGCTTTAGGAAATATGGTTCCACAATTACATTTTCATCATGTCGTGCGTTACCAGAATGATGTCGCTTGGCCAAAACCAGTTTGGGGCACACCTGCTGTTCCATATAGCAATGAAGTACTTTCACATATGCGTCAAACTTTAATGCTTGCGCTACGTGGTCAAGGTGATATGCCATTTGATTGGCGTATGGATTAATTCAAAGCAATTCAAAAACCAGACAGGGAGTGTTTGGGGGAATACTGGGACCAGGAGTGATTGAGTGCCATTAGACGACTGGATTAGAAAAGAGCCGAGACAATTTGAATACTTTCATCGCTTGATGGGGTATATCATGTTGTCTTTACTGGTCATTGTCTATCATTACACTTCTTCTGATACGCATTATCAAATCTATGTTCCAGTATTTTTATTGTTTGTGTTACTGATTATCCCGAAGTTATCGAATGGGTTGTTGTACCGTTATAATTCAAGAATAAAACGCAGTCTGTTATTCCTTATTGATGTTATTGTTATTTCAGTTATTTTATCTGCCATTCATTTAAATCTGGTACTGACTTTTATTTCATTTTTTGCACTTCTTTATACTGCAATCAGTAATAAAATTTCATTTCTCATGGTGTCATTGGCGAGTCTTATTGGAATCGCAAATTTTTATCTGTGTAATATCTTCATTTTTGGATTGGGTGAGTATTTTGAACAAACCACAGGCGAATTAACTGTCTTGGGTTTTATTTGCCTCATCACTTATTTTGGCGTGGGAAGTTTTTACCAGCGTAGTCAAATTCAGCATATTACTGATCGTAAAGCTTATTATTATGAGCAAATGAATCGCTATATGGAGTTTGCCAACCAGCTCAGCCGTTACGCACCAGTACAGTTGTGGCAATCGATCATGAAGGGTGAGTCGGAAGCCAAAATTGAATACAAGCGTAAGAAAATGACCATTTTCTTTTCAGACATTCAAGGTTTTACCGAACTCTCTGAAACTCTTATCCCGGATGACTTGGCATTCTTGCTGAATGACTACCTAAGTCATATGACAGAAATTGCGAAACAGTATGAAGCGACTGTCGATAAGTTTATGGGAGATGCAATTCTTATTTTCTTTGGTGATCCGATTTCTCAAGGTGTTGAACAAGATGCAAAAACTTGTTTAGACATGGCGATTGATATGCGTCAGCAAATGAAATTATTAAGAGAGCGCTGGATTAAAATGGGCTATCCTGCTTTACATATTCGTATGGGGATTAGTACGGGATATTGTCACGTTGGAAATTATGGCGCGGCTCACCGTATGGCATATACCATCGTTGGACGTGATGCAAATTTGGCGGCGCGTTTGCAAAGTGCGGCAGAAGTAGATGAAATATTAATTTCTGATGATACTTATAATTTAATTAAAAATGATTATTTGTGTGCACCTAAAGCACCAATTAAGCTGAAAGGTATTCAAGGGTCAGTCAACACCTGGCAAGTGATGGAAAAATATACTTCACGTAAATCGGATTATCAGCGCTGGTTTGATTATGAATATAAAGGCTTCCATTTATTGCTGAATCTAGATGAAGTGCAAAACTACGAATATCCAGAGCTAATCAATGTTCTGGAAAAAATGATCAAACGTATACAAAAACAGCAAAAAATGACTAATTCTCAAGGTATTGTAAAACTAAATTTAGAAGATGAAATAATTGAAGATCAGAAAGATGAACAATATCAATAAGCACCATTTCTATTCAATTCCAGATAAAAATATAAAAAATGCATAAAAAACCACGCTTAGCGTGGTTTTTTATGCATCTTTAAATCAATTAATGATTTTCAGAAGCATGATTGATCGTGTATTTCGGAATTTCAACTTCCAAATCTTCATCCACAATTTTTACTTGGCATGAAAGACGTGAGTCAGGTTCAAGACCCCAAGCGCGATCAAGTAAATCTGCTTCAACATCAGTCATTTCTTCCAAGCTGTCAAAACCTTTGCGAACCACAATATGACAAGTGGTACATGCACAAGACATGTCACAGGCATGCTCAATCTTGATGCCATTTTTCAATAAACTTTCACAGAGATTGGCATTCTGTTCGACTTCAAACTCAGCACCGTTCGGGCAAATTTGCGCATGTGGAAGAACTTTAATACGTGGCATAATTTTTACCTATTTATTCGGGTGAGTTTGACCAATCATCAAGTTGAGTGCCTTTAAGCGCAGCATCAATATGTTGATTCATACGTGCTGCAGCAAAGGCATCACTATGTGTTTTAAGCTGTTGCACTGCTTGTTCAATAGCCTTGATATTATTGCTGGCTAATTGGCTTTCAAGTTGAACTTTGGCTTGTTCTAAAGCAACAAGTTGTTCAGCGCTAAGCAGGTTTGAATCAACTTTTAATGCTTGGATGAGTGCTTCAAGTTCACGTTGTGCTTCAACTTTGGTTTCTTGCAAGTGACGAAGATTTTTATCTTCTTCAGCAAATTTAAAACCTTCAATCAATAAGCGTTCAGTATCAGAATCCGATAAACCATAAGAAGGCTTAATATCAATTTGAGCGTGCACGCCAGAGGTGGTTTCTTTTGCTGCAACAGTCAGTAAGCCATCTGCATCCACTTGGAAAGTCACTTCAATACGTGCTTGGCCTGCAGTCATCGGTGGAATGCCATGTAAGACAAAACGGCCTAAACTGCGACAGTGTTCAACCAGATCACGCTCACCTTGTACCACATGAATCAGCATCGCAGTTTGACCATCTTGATAAGTGGTAAACTCTTGACGACGTGCTACAGGAATGGCGGTATTGCGTGAAATAAGGCGCTCAACCAGACCACCCATGGTCTCTAAACCTAAAGAGAGTGGGGTAACATCCAGCAGCAATGAGCCATCTTTATTATTGCCAATCAGCTGATCTGCAGTAATGGCAGCACCAATAGCAACCACTTCATCGGGATTAATGGTGCATAAAGGTTCTTGACTAAACACATCGCGAACAGCTTTTTGTACCGCATAAGAACGGGTTGATCCACCGACCAGAACAACGTTTTGAATGTCATTAAGCTCAAGTTTGGCATCACGCATTACGCGTTTGCATACGCTAATGGTTTTGTCTAAAGCAATTTTAATGATGTCTTCAAAGGTTGCACGTTCTAAAGTTAAAACCTGATTTAGCGCCTGAAGTTCAACTGATTCTAACTCTGTTAATGCTTCTTTGGCGTTACGTGCAGCAACCATCAGATGTGCATGTTCTGCATCATCCAAGGTTTCAATATTAAGCTGTTTCTTTGCCCATTTCACAATTAAGCGATCTAAATCGTCACCACCAAGAGCAGTATGACCACCCGTAGCTAAAACTTCGAATATCCCTTGGGCAAAACGCAAGATAGAAACGTCAAAAGTACCACCGCCTAGATCATAAATTACATAGTTGCGGTCAGAAGCTAAATTGCTTGCTTGATCTAGCCCGTAAGCTACCGCAGCAGCAGTCGGTTCATTCAGTAAACGTAGAACATTTAAACCCGCGAGTTGGGCTGCATCACGAGTGGCCTGACGTTGAGCTTCATCAAAATAGGCAGGAACAGTAATTACTGCACCATTAATTGGATTTTTTAGACTTCCTTCAGCACGCGCTTTTAATTGTTTTAAGATTTCAGCCGAAATTTCAACAGGAGTTTTACGACCTTGGTGAGTTTCAAAAGCTGGCATTTGGTGATCTTCACCTACCAGTGTATATGGATGCTGGAATTTAATATCCGCCTTTGAACGACCCATAAAGCGCTTAACAGAGGTAATAGTATTTTTAGGGTCACTGGTCATGAATGCTTTAGCTTCATCACCATATTGGGTGGCTTCATCTGCATAATGCACAATCGATGGAAGTAACACACGACCTTGTTCATCGTTAAGAACTTTAGCTTTGCCTGATAAAACCGTAGCCACTAAAGAGTGTGTTGTACCTAAATCGATACCAATGGCAATACGGTGTTCATGGGGCGCACTTGATTGACCGGGTTCTGCAATTTGCAAGAGAGCCATTGGGTTACATCCTTTGAACGTCTAAAAGTAGAAATAAATTAAAAATCATCGTCAAGATCGAAAGAATCATCATCTAAAAAGCGATCTTCAGCTTTATCGATATCTGCCATAACTTTCTGGAAAAAACGTAATTTACGTACTGTATCGCGTGCTTCTGCCCAATCTTCTTCAGTATAGTCAATTTTAAATTCACGAACCAAACTGTCAATCCATTGTTGGACTTCGTGTTTAAGTGAAATCAAATCATCACTGGTATGAGCTTCATCTAGCTGTTCACGAATTTCTAACGCAGATTGTAAAAAATCAAAATCGCTGATGGACTGATCAAGCAGATGATCCTGTTTTTTTAACGAAAGCAGATATCCCGCACGACTATCAACTTGAGATAAGACTTTAAAAGCCTGATTGATTTCACTTGATTTAATCAATGCCTGATCTTTGTCTTCAGCTTTATCGGGATGATATTGTTGCTGCAATTTTAAAAATTCATTTTTTAAAGCTGCTAAATCAATATCGAGTGCTACAGGAAGATTGAACAACTCAAAATGATTCATGGGAGATTTGATCCGCGAAAGTTCTATAAAAATTACTGGACATATAAATGCAATTAAAACAGTGTATTGTACACTGTTTTAATGCTTTACAAGAGAATGAAAGGTGCTGATTAAACAGTGAAAGATTCACCACACCCACATTCACCCTTTTTATTGGGGTTGTTAAATTCGAAGCCTTCATTCAAGCCATTTTTCACATAGTCCATTTCTAAACCTTCTAAATAGACACTGCTTTTAGGATCAATGAAAACCTTAACGCCAAACTGTTCAAAAGTTTGATCATGTTCATCAATCTCATCGACGAACTCGAGTACATATGCCAAACCAGAACAGCCTGAAGTTTTCACGCCAACGCGAATGCCTTCACCCTTACCGCGATTTTTTAAGTAATTGCTGATATGAGTTGCAGCATTTTCAGTTAAATGAATCATGAAAACTCCGTTATTCCTTATTCAAAACTTAAAGCGATTAAGCTTTAGCTTTTTTGCTGCGGTAGTCTTCAACAGCAGCTTTAATAGCATCTTCAGCAAGTACAGAACAGTGTACTTTTACTGGAGGAAGCGCGAGTTCAGTTGCAATATCAATGTTTTTGATTGCTTGTGCTTGGTCTAAAGTTTTACCTTTAAGCCATTCAGTGACAAGTGAACTTGAAGCAATAGCAGATCCGCAACCATAAGTTTTGAAACGTGCCTGTTCAATTACACCGTTGTCATCCACTTGAATTTGAAGGCGCATAACATCGCCACAAGCGGGTGCACCGACCATACCTGTACCAACATTTTCAGCGTTTTTATCTAAAACACCAACATTACGGGGGTTTTCGTAATGATCAATTACTTTTTCACTATAAGCCATGATGCGTCTCCAAACCTCGAGGTCAGCCTTGATAAGTATTAATATGGGGGCATCTTACTGAAATTCTATAAGATGCCAAGAATAAATTAGTGTTCAGCCCACTCTACGGTAGAGAGATCTACACCATCTTTGTACATATCCCAAAGAGGGGAAAGATCACGTAGTTTTTGTACAGCAGCTTTGGTTACTTCAATTACATGGTCGATATCTTCTTCAGTGGTATATTTACCGAAGCTGAAACGAATCGAACTGTGAGCAAGTTCATCAGAAAGACCTAATGCACGAAGTACATAAGAAGGCTCAAGTGTTGCAGAAGTACATGCAGAACCCGATGATACAGCTGCATCTTTCAATGCCATCATTAATGATTCGCCTTCAACAAAGTTAAAGCTTACATTTAGATAGTTTGCAACATTGTATTCAGGGTGACCATTTAAGAACACTTGTTCTAAGCCTTGTAGCCCATTCCAAAGTTTGTCACGTAGTACACGCAGACGGTTCTGTTCAGATACCAGGTTTTTACCAGCAAGTTCAAAGGCTTCGCCCATACCTACGATTTGGTGGGTTGGAAGGGTGCCTGAGCGCATACCACGTTCATGACCGCCACCATGCATTTGAGCTTTAAGGCGAACACGCGGACTACGACGTACAAACAGGGCGCCCATACCTTTAGGGCCATAAATTTTATGAGCAGAAAAACTCATTAAATCGATTTTCATGGTTGAAAGATCAATTTCAACTTTACCGGCAGCTTGAGCAGCATCGACGTGGAAATAGGTTTTATTGGCGCGAGTGATTTCACCAATTGCGGCAACATCAGTCACGGTACCAATTTCGTTGTTCACCATCATCAGGGAAACAAGAATGGTATCTGGACGAATCGCAGCTTTAACCATATCAGGCGTAATTAAACCGGTTTTTGGTTCTGGCTCAATATAGGTGATTTCAAAACCTTCTTCTTCGAGTTCACGGCAAGTATCTAAAATTGCTTTATGTTCAATTTTACTGGTAATGATGTGCTTGCCTTTAGAGGCATAGAATTGGGCAACACCTTTTAATGCAAGGTTATCTGATTCAGTTGCGCCAGACGTCCACACGATTTCACGTGGATCTGCTTTAATCAAATTGGCAACTTGTTCACGTGCATATTCTACTTTTTCTTCTGCCTGCCACCCGTAAGCATGAGAACGAGATGCAGCATTACCGAAAGTACCATCGAATGTTAAGCACTCCATCATACGTTCTGCAACTTGAGGGTCTACAGGAGTAGTTGCTGCATAATCAAGATAAATCGGACGTTTCATGTCAAATACCTGTAACCGATAAAAGGGCTGAATCAAAACTTGGTGAATTTTGGCGGATTGCAACGGTTTGAACGTTGTCACGTGCTACAAGATCAGCAAGAGTAATTTTTGCTAAATAATCGGCAATGTGGTGGGAGAGTTCTTGCCATAAATCGTGAGTCAAGCACATTGCACCATTTTGGCAGTTGCCTTTATGGTCGCAACGCGTTGCATCGACTGTTTCGTTTACAGCTTCAATAATTTCTAATACAGTGATTTCATCAGCGCGACGAGCAAGATGGTAGCCACCGTTGGCACCACGTACACTAGACACTAAGCCGTGACGCTTTAATTTCGCAAATAGCTGCTCAAGATAAGCCACAGAAATAGTTTGACGGGCTGCAATTTCAGCAAGCGTGATCGTTTGTTCAGTTGGCTGCAAAGCTAAATCAAGTAGAGCAGTCACTGCGTAGCGACCGCGAGTAGTAAGACGCATGATTCGATACACATGTTAAGACTAGATGTGTCGATTTTAAGAATCCTGACTAAAATAGTCAAGTTTTTTATTAGGCTTTAAGTTTTTTCGTTTTAGAAGAAAAAATGTATATTTATCCAAGCCATAAATTATACACTAATAAAACAATTAAAAGCACTGCCGTTACAATAAACGAAATATTAATTCTTTTCTGTTTTTGTTGAATACGGCGAATCCGGTTTTTATATTGTTTGACTTCAACCTCCAGGCTATTGATTCTGGAGCGTTGCAGGTCAATTTTTTCCAAAAGAGGCGCAATGCGCTTTTTTGAAGCGATAACATCTTGCTCATCAGTGGGTTCATTTAACCACTGCTTCCAATCTGATAAAACTTTTGGAAAACTAAAAAATAGAGCTAAATCGCGGAACTCATCTTTTAAAGTAAGGTCACCATCAATACGCATTTTTTTCAGACTGCGACGGTTGGCAAACACAAAGACTTTAATTAAATCCATAAGGGTGGTGCGGATATCCAGATCAACCGCTTTTTCTGGCGCTTTGGTATCAAATAAAATTCCATGTTCAGTAAATTGAATGTAAAAATCAAAATAGGGTAAATAACTATTGATTTTAATCGCAACCTTTTGATCTATAAATTTTTTAGCTTGCAAACCAATAACGCGATCATGCTTCAAAATAAGGGTAAAAATCGTTTCAAGAACAATCATAACCATTGTTAGCAACAAATGCGGTTGAGTTTGACTTTGCTGCGATTCACTCATAAAACTTAATCCTTACCTGAAATAGAGCATCCTAGCTCGTAAAATATGTTTCAGGACTTTAAACCAAATACATAATAATCTTGCTTTGTAGAACAGTTTAGCAAATCTATCAAGTATTTAATTTGCTATTATCAGTGTATTTTATGGATAAATATGTTTAGCAGTACATAAAACAATTGGGAGATAAAGATCAATGGATAAGCAAGCAAAGGATCAGGAAGATGAACAAAAACAATTGGAAGATATTGATAGGAAAAAGAATAAGTCGCGTGAAGGACGAAGATCAGGGTTGGATTTCCGTAAATATACACAACAAATTTGGCTTGCAGGTTTAGGTGCTTTTTCACGTGCAGAAGAAGAGGGAAATAAATTATTTGACTCTTTGGTTAAAGTGGGAGAAGAACTGGAATCTAAAACTGCGGAAATTGCTGATCAAACTGTGGAAAAGGTGTCGGAGAAAGCCAAAGAGTCAGTTACGGATACTAAAGATAAAGTTGAGAAGCTAATTGACCATAGTGTGAACCATTCTTTAAACCGAATTGGTTTAGTAACGGTAAAAGATATTCAGCATTTAGAAAGTCTCATATTACAATTACATAGCAAGGTTGATTTTTTAGTTGAAGAAAATAAGTTTCTAAAAGAGCAAATTGTAAAAAAATGAAACATTTTTGGTTTTTCTGCATTTTTCAACAATTTTTTTCGCATTTATTTTGCAGAAATCGATATCCAGAGTATTGCGTTTTGCCCTAAAGCATTGCTATAAAGGTGCTATGGAATCCTTAGACCTTAAATAAACGATATTAAGAGGACGTAATCTTCATGAATAAATCAGAATTAATCGATGCAATTGCAGAGAAAGGGGGATTGTCTAAGACTGATGCAGGTAAAGCCTTAGATGCAACAATTGCTTCAATTACTGAAGCACTTAAATCTGGTGATACTGTAACACTTGTTGGTTTTGGTACATTCAACGTAAAAGAACGTGCAGCACGTACTGGTCGTAACCCACAGACTGGTGCAGCTTTAGAAATTAAAGCAAGCAAAGTGCCTAGCTTTAAAGCTGGTAAAGGTTTAAAAGATTCTGTTGCTTAATCTTTTTTAAAGCCGATAAACGCGCCGCATTAGGCGCGTTTTTTTATTAATAGTGGCGATTTTCAGTTTTAACGCATTCATTCATTGTGGGTTTTCGGTTAAAATCGCTCACAAATAAAATATTGGAATACTTATGGAATCTTTTCGTAAAGTTATTAAGGGTTGGTTAGGCAAAGTTTTGCTTATATTGTTTTTGACCCCTTTAGCACTTGTAGGTATTGAAGGATATTTTAGTGGTGGCAAATCCGAAGACACAGCAAAATTAGTGAATGGCCAAGAAATTTCTAAAAAAGAGCTAGAAACACTGACGAAATCATTTAAAGACCAGTACCTGACTTATGCCAATGGTGACGAAACTTTATTGAATCAATCTTTTATTCAAAATAAAGCGATGGATACCTTGGTGGCGCGTACCTTGTTATTACAACAGGCAGAAGAATTGGGTATTTCTTTAAGTGATGCACAGATTGAGCAAATGGTTGCCCAGCAACCAAATTTCCAAGAAAACGGTAAATTTTCTGAAAGCCTGTATGCAAACTATTTGCGTTCAGTGGGGATGACCAGCCAAGCTTTAATTGCAAATTTACGTCAAGACCATGCCTTAAAAATGCTGACTTCAACATTTATAGATTATGCTTTGGTCAGTAAATCAGATATTGAACAAATTGCGAATTTGCAAACTGAACAACGTACATTGCATCTTGCAAGCATTAAACTGGATGAATACAAAAAAAATGTAAAAGTAACAGCTCAGGAAGTTGCTGCTTATTACAACAAACATCAAAATTCATTTAAACAAGTTGCAAGTGTAGATGTGGATTATGTGGTATTAACGCCAGCGAATGTTGCACCTGCCAATACGCAAGTCACAGAGGCGGAATTACAGCAAGCTTATGCAACATTTGTAGATGCGCAAAAGAAAGATGCTAAACCACTCGTGAAGCATATTCTAATTGCAGCAGATACTCGTTCAGATGCAGAAGCGAAGAAATTAGCTACTGAGGTCGCTGCGAAAATTAAAGCAGGGATGAGCTTTACTCAGGCTGCTGCGCAATATTCAGATGATACTGAGTCCAAAGCCAAAGGCGGTGTGGTAGAGGCATATGCCAAAGGTGTATTTGGCGATGCATTTGATCAAGCGGTGGCTTCGTTAAAGTCAGCGCAAGTATCAGCTCCGGTTAAAACTCAGTATGGTTATCATTTAATTGAAACAGAAGCGGCAGCCATTAAGCTTCCATCATTTGAAACTGAAAAACCACGCCTGATGGCCGAATTGCAAAAGAACAAATCTGCAAATGCTTTTTCAGATACGGTAAATGGTCTGAATGAAATGGTCGTCGGTAGTGATGCGCTTGATGTTGTTGCTCAGGAAGTGAAAGGGGTTACTGTTCAATCAATCAAAGGGATGACTTTAGCGACTCAACATTCGGTACTGAGTGATGCGAATGTAAAAGTTAAGCTATTTAATGATGATGTGAAAAATGGTGACCGTAATGCTTCAAGCAGTATCCAGCTAGCGAATGGGGATACAGTTTGGGTGAAAGTACGTAATTATCATGCTGCCGGTGTGCAAACGCTGGCAGAGGCAACACCTCGTGTTAAAGCTAAACTGATTGAACAAAAAGCAGTTGATGCAGCTAAGGCGAAAATCCAAACGGCATTGAATAGCTTCAAGTCACAACCTGCCGCAACTGTATTAGCACAAAGTAAGATCGCATTTGAAAGTGCAGGTGTATTTACCCGTTCACAAGGTCTGAAACGTGAGATTGAACGTGCTGCATTTAGTGTTCCCGCACCAAAAGCAGGCATGTGGTCAGTAACCACAGCTTCCTTGCCAAATGAATTGGTGGTGGTTGCCGTGTCGAATGTAAATAAGACTACAGCTAATGCTTTAACAGATGATCAATTAAATGAATTGTCTAAGTTGTACCAGCAACTTCGTGGTCAACAAGAACTAGATGATTACACTCAATATCTGAAATCGCATGCAAAAATTAAATAATTCTCGATGAAACAAAAAAACCTGCGTTAACGCAGGTTTTTTATAGTCATAAAAAAATAAAATGGTCTTAGCAAAAGATATGATTTGGTTTTGATGGAATTTAAGGTTAAATTACCAAGGAATACAACAAAAACATGATTTTATAACCATAAAACATCAGGTCCATAATGAAAAAAGCCCTTGTTTATACCCCAGTTCAACAATTTTTTTTTAAACTGCTGCAATTTATCTCAGTCAATAAACCTGGCAAAGGTTATGGTCGTGATCAAACAGCCATCTACACCAGAAGTTACTGATTTTAGCGTGCAAACTATCACAGGTACTGCAGATCCAAAAGCAAAGATTAATGTCACTTATGAAGATCAGCAATATCAAACCACAGCAGATGCAAAAGGTTTCTGGAGTATCAATAATCCAATCATTGGCGCTGGTTCAGTTACGATTGTTGCTATAAATGCACAAGGTGTAGCCTCACAGGAAATTTCATTGGCACAGCTTCCATCATTGCCAAGTACGCCATTATTTTCCCAAGTTGGTGATTATCTTGAAGGCACTGCAGATCCGCATGTGACGGTGGTTGTACGCCATGAAGGGGTTGAATATAGTGTTGAACCTGATGAAAATGGGAATTGGTCACTATTAAATCCGCTTGTGCCGGGTACTGCGATCCAGGTGTTTGCGCGTAACGAATTTGGTCTGGAATCGCCAACGATTGTGTCGTATGTGCCACCTGATCCGGTTATTCCGCCAATACCACAGGTTGTGCCATACGCACCTGAAGTTGTAGAGGTTGGTAAAAAGCTGACAGGCACAGCAATGCCTCATGCCCAGATTGTTGCAGTCAGCAATAGTCAGGAATATACGACTATCGCAGATGAGGATGGAAATTGGTCATTAGAGAATCCAATTGCACAAGGTGGAACACTTGAAATTTACCTGATTACAAATGAGGGTTTAAAGTCACCTTCGATCTCTTTAGTGATTCCTGTTATTCTTCCTGAGCCTCCACAAGAACCAGAAGAGTCGAGCTATATTTTGTTTGAACTTGTTATACCAAATATTCTTAAAAATGATGAGCAGCTTGCGGGTCAAGCAATGCCATATGGTAAAATTGTAATTTTGGCGAATGACGTAGAATATATTACTTATGCCGATGAAAATGGTGAATGGTGGATTGAGAATCCAATTGCACAGGGTGGTTTCTTAACTCTGTATTCTGAAAATATCGCAGGTGAGCGTAGTGAAAGTATATCTATCGCGAAGCTGAATTTTCCTGTGATTGAAGAGCAACAGGCTTCAATTGAAGAGATTCTTGTGCTTGGGAATGAAAATACGCCAGATACACTAAGTATTCTTATACCACAGTTAGACAACGACATTGATGTGAATTTATTGTTGCAAGGAATAGAAACACCATCTGCCGTGACACCGCTTAATCCTTTATTTGAAACACCTGTACAGGAAATTATGCCAAGTAGTCCAATTGTCTATTCAACACAAGATTTGCTTCAACCTGCATTTGCTGAACAAAACTGGATGATTGGTTAAACTTTGAGTTTATAGAAATAAAAAAGCGAGATATTAAGTCTCGCTTTTTTTATGTTTTATCAAAAATTACTCAGCACGTAGCTTAAGCTCATAGCCCGAGTATTTGCGAATATTGATCACCCCGGTATCCAAAATCAGGTATTGACCTTTAATCCCGAATAATTTGCCACGAATAATCGGAGTTTTGTCCAGATTATGCGATTTGATTTTCTCAGGATATTCATCTACTGGGTAAACAAACTCACGTGGAAGCTCGCTTTCCATGATTTCAACAGTTTCGTTGAATTCCAGATTTTGACTGAATTCATCACGAATGGTTTGAATTTTCGGAGCAAATTCTTCAATCAACTGTTCACGCACTTCAATTAAATTTAAAGGTTCAGCTTCACCTTTGAGCAGTTTGCGCCAATCAGTTTTATCTGCCACCTGGGTCCCGAACATGATTTCCAGTTGACCGGATAGACGACGTGAACCGACTTTCATGATCGGAAGGGCTTGGGTTGCACCCTGATCAAGCCAGCGGGTTGGCATTTGTCCCTGACGGGTGATGCCTACTTTTAATGCACTGGAATTGGCCAGATAAACAATATGCGGCTGAAAACAGACTTCTTGAGCAAAACTGTCTTGACGGCAAGTACCCAAATGATAATGACAGGTTTCAGGCTTCATAATACACATATCGCATGAAGCTTGGGTTTTAAAGCATTTAAAACAGTGACCTTGCGCATAGGATTTGGGTGTTTTATTGCCGCAGGAAACACAGTAAATATTACCTGTCCATTCGATTTCGACTTCTTGTCCCAGAGTGAAGGGAAGATCAATTTCAGCGCGATCTAGTACAAATTTATATTCTACATTTGCCTTACAGGTCTGGTGATCAGTTACAATAGGGTCCTTTAGACCTGCATGCATTTTATGGCAAATGCCTTGTAGTTCCATGAAGAATACTCTCTCAAATAATAAGGATGCAGTTATGGCTGAACAAAATGTCATTGCTTCAATGCTAGACGATTTATCTAAAGAACAGCCTATTCAAACTGCATTATGTATTGGCCAGAATCTTGCACAATACGACATCAATCAATCAATTCAATGGCACTATTTTACCGTAACTGAGTTTTTAAATCTGCCTTTTACACAGCGCTATGACTTAGGTCTGGTATTGCTTGATTCACAAGAATTAATTCATATTTCTAATATTGAGAAATCACAATTATTGGTCAAGCTGCGCGATTTAATGGCGAAGAGACTTGTGGTGGTCAGTCAGTTGCAGGATGAAAAACTATTACGTGCATTAGGTTTTACCCAACTGATTGATAAAACCAAGCATGAGAGTGATTTTGCTTTATGGCAATTCAATATTCTGACTTATAAGCATGTACCGGACTGGTTTAATTCTAAGTTTTGGGCAAATCCTGAAAACTGGAATAAATTCCGCTGGTAAGACCGAGTTGTTTATATCTTTGCTAAATCTTGCAAAACTTAACAATTTGCCTTCATTGCTGCTTTTGAAAGCATCGTATGCTTTTATAGAGCTTCTATAAGGATAATATGATGACAAACCTAAGTAATATTGTAGAAATATTGGCAAAACAAGCTTTGGGTAATAATCAGCAAAATCAATCACAGAACCAATCGCAACAGGGTGGTTTGGGTGGGATTTTGGGTTCCGTGCTCGGGCAAATAAGTGCTAACAATACCCAACAGCAATCTCAACCCAACCAGCAATCCCAACAACATCAACAAAGTGGTTTAGGCGGGATTTTAGGATCAGTATTGGGACATTTAGGCGGTACACAACAAAGCCAGCCAAGACCGCAAACTGGCGGTTTAGGGGGGGGTGGTACAAAAACTTTATTGATTGCAGTTTTGCCCTTGGTTTTGGCATGGATTCAAAAGCAAGGTGGAATACAAGGCGCTCTGGATAAGTTAAAAGGTTTGGGCTTAAATAAGCAGGTAGATGACTGGGTTTCAACTGGCCCGGGTGAAAATGCCAGTGTAGATCAGCAACAGGTTCAAAGACTGTTTGATGATCAAGAGGTAGAGCAAGTAGCACAGGAAGCACAAGTACCAAAACAGGATATTTATGGTGCAATTTCAAAAGTTTTACCGCAAATTATTGATTCTTTGACACCTCAAGGTGAGCAAACCAATAAACAGGAAGCCAATGATGATATTCAGCAAGTGATGAACTTGGTTTCTGGTTTTTTTAAACGTTAATATTTTTCTCTTTAAGGCCAGTTAGGTGGCTTACTTAACTGGTTTTTATATTCTAAAATTAAATTTTATGGCTTGCTACCTGAATGTTAATGGTGATTTTCCATGCTAAAAAGTGAGTTGGACTTAGATATTTTTTTAGCAATATAGTGTGACTTTTTTAGTCGAATTAAAATAATCTGCGACTGAAATTCGAGTTCACCAAATTCCGGCTCGACTTGAACATAATGCAGCTGACCAAAGCTATCTCTAACCCGTGCTTGTGCAGAAAAGCCAGGACGGGCATTACCACTCGATATGGTTGCTAGGCGCCCAAGCAAACTGACTTGTTGTCTGGTAAAGGTCGGCTTGATGACTTGATCAAGACAATGGATCATAAACACGGTGAAGAAAATTGCAATGATGAGCGCAGGAATGATTAAGTAAAAAGCGGGTAAAAATTCCTGTTGTTGGGTATACACACAAAGTTGAAGAAAATAGCCTGAAAAACTGAAGTTCATCAGTAAGAACACCACTATTAGTGTTTTGGAGAAATTCACATTCAGTAAGGGAGATTCAGAGAGCTTCTTTGGAGACAGTTTCTTTAGATATTGAGTAGGACGAATATTAAAATAATAGCCAATGGTTTCTGCCATGCTGAGTAAAACTAAAGCAAATAAACTTAAATGAAACGGGATTAAGTCATGGTTCTGTAAAAACTCAAGCATGGCAAGATTCCAATGGGCTGTACTCTATATTTATTCTTCGTTCAGGTAAATTCCACCGTCAGAATGCACATTGATTGCTACTTTTTCAAGTGATTGTCCCTGGCAAGGTCCAGAAATACACTCACCCGTTTCAACCAGAAACAGTGCTCCATGTGTAGAACATTCAATCAATTCCTGATCGCGGTCTAAGAACTGGTTTTCTAAAAACTCCAGTTCGACCTGTAAGTGCGGGCAGAGATTCTGATAAGCATAAAATGACCCATCACGCTGTGTAATGAAAATGGTATCACCATTTGGCGTTTCATAAGATCTCGCTTCACGTTCAGGAATTTCTTCCGTCATCGCAATTTTAATCATTATGCACATTCCTTTTGGAAGTTGTTTAATAATTCTTTGTAATTTTCTACACTTAGGCGTGGCCCAAATTGTGAAACGACTTCACTTGAAATCAGGATTGCCAATTCAGCAGCAACTTTAAGGCTTAAACCTGCATTTAATGCATAAAGGAAAGCACCTGCAAAGGCATCCCCGGCACCATTGGCATCAACCGCTGTAACCGCACGACCTGGAACTTTAAGAGTTTGCTCTGAATCAGAAATTAAAGCACCTTCTGCAGATAATGTAATGACAGTGTATTTGCTCTTTTGCTGTAGTTTAGCCAATGCAGCTTCAATAGAATCAGTTTCTGTATACATTAAGGCTTCATGATAATTGCAAAGCAATAAATCTACGCCATCATCAATCAATTCATCCAAACCTTGACGTGCATATTGCACCATGGCTGGGTCAGAAAGTGTAAGGGCAATTTTTACACCATGTGCTTTTGCAATTTCACGTGCGTGTTTAACCGCTTGGCGTGCAGTATCACTGGTGGACAAATACCCTTCAATATATAGCCATTTTGCAGTTTTTAAGGGTTCAAAATTGATTTGTTCTGCGCTCAGTTCTGCAGTAATACCTAAAAAAGTGTGCATGGTACGTTCCGAGTCCGGGCTGACAAGAACCATGCAAGTACCTGTTACACCTTCACTCACTGACTTTTCAGTGGTTTGAATACCTGCTTCATTTAAACCTTTTAAGTAAGTTCGACCGAGTTCATCATTGCCGACACGGCATCCATAAAATGCTTTACTTCCTAAAGCACTAAACGCAACGGTGGTATTTGCAGCAGATCCGCCTGATGCTTGCCCTTTATATACTTGCGTTTCTTTTAAATTATTATATAAATTTGCTTGTGTTTCACCATCAGTCAACTGCATAGTGCCTTTTTGCAAATTTTGTTGAATAAGGAAATCGTCAGAGACTTTAAATTCTTGGTCGATTAATGCATTACCAATTGCAAAAAGATCAACAGTTGCCATGTCTTTCATTCACATTTCAAATTAAAGCACTAAGTTTACACCAATGCTCATGATTGCTGTAGATTGATGAATAAAATTCAATATATGGCTGATTTATTCGTACAAAATACACAATAGGCAAGAATTAGGAAGATTAGATGAATATCACGATTGCTAAAGCTGAACAGTTACCTGCACAAATCAAGGAATTAGCCAAGCAAGCTCATAAAGAAGGATTTAAATTGGTTGATCAACTGATTGAAGAATATGAAAGTGGAAAAAACAGGTTTGATCAGCCAGGGGAATTTCTTCTTTTTGTTTATGATGATGAGAAACTGATCGCCTGTGGCGGTTTAAACCAGCAATGGAATGAAAATGAAATTGATGCGCGTATTGGTCGAGTGCGTCGTTTTTATGTGTTACCAAAATATCGTAAACATGGTGTAGGCAAACAGCTTTTACAGCATTTAGAAAAAAATGCCCGTGCAAATTTTTCTGCACTTTGTCTAAGTATAGACACAAAATCTGCAGCAAATTTTTATCAGAAACAAAATTATGTTTTTGTTGAAAATCATCCGAATTATAGCTATTTCAAATATCTGCTCTAGTTTTATCACATGGTTATGATGCTGAGGAGTGTAAGTTTGCTTATCAGCATTATGATTACAATCACTTTTAAATTTCAAGGATGAGTTTTTAATTGCTTCGGTAAATGCTATAAAATAAAAAAACGCTCTATATCTTAATGTTGAATTAAGTACATCGCTTGAAAATATCAGCAAAGACCTTTAATGAGTCAGACTGCTGAATCAACAACAAAATATTAAAGCTTACATTTCTAAATTTTTTCAAATCACGGCACTTTTTGGGATCACTAAAGTTCTTATTATAACTTTTGGTGAAACTAGGGAGATGTACTTTCTGTAGTGCTCCTTTTAGGATGTTTACGTCGGGAGCTTCATTTTTCCATCATCATTTTTAGCAATGCTTTTTTTCAAATCAGGGCTAAATTTTATCGATCGCTTCGGATAGTCGGACTTAATTCGCTTCTGCCATGATATTTACGGCGATTTTATTAAGTATTTATCTGAACAATAAAGTCAATTCAGAACCTGTTTAAAAGGAATAAAAATTTTTTTGGATTTGATTTAGAAAATAGCAATCGGTTGCTATTTTTTGCTTGAAAATAGTGTTGATTCTGCTTAAAAAGGAACAAGGTTGAAACTAGACTGAAATGCTAGGAAATTCGTAACTGTACGAATCCATATAGTTCAAGATTCAGGTATAATCACAATATCTGATAAATATGTATACATTAGGAGATCACATGACTGTAGATGTCACTGAAACCATTACTCAAACTGTTCATCCTGCGTTTCAGTTGATACGTCAACACCATGTTGAGGCCTTAGACGTTTTTGTGTCTGAATATAAACATAAAGTGACCGGTGCAACACATTATCATCTTGCAAGCGAACTTGATGAGAATGTCTTTTTGGTGGCGTTCCGTACTCAACCCATGGATTCAAAGGGTGAGGCGCACATTTTAGAACATACCGCATTATGTGGTTCTGAAAAATTTCCTGTTCGTGACCCATTCTTCCTGATGATTCGTCGTTCACTCAACACCTTTATGAATGCTTTTACCTCAGCAGACTGGACGGCCTATCCATTTGCAACACAAAACAAAAAAGACTTTCAAAACTTGTTGGAAGTCTATTTAGATGCTGCTTTTGCTGCAAACTTAAACGAACTTGATTTTGCACAAGAAGGTATTCGTATTGAACTGGAAAATGGCGAACCTGTCTATAAAGGCGTGGTGTTTAATGAGATGAAAGGGGCGATGAGTTCTCCTTCCGATCAGCTGTATCATCAACTGGCGCATCATTTATTTCCGAAAACCACCTATCATTACAATTCAGGTGGTGATCCTAGAGATATTCCAGATTTAACTTACCCAGAGTTGGTTGATTTCTATAAGTCACATTATCATCCAAGTAATGCGGTGTTTATGACTTTTGGTAATGAATCTGCCTATCATTTACAAGAACAATTCGAAACCTTAGCTTTGTCTAAATTTGAGAAAGGTCAAACGCTGCATTCAACGCCTGAAACACGTTTGACTGCACCGGTTGAAGTGACAGAAACTTATGCACTAGATGCTGAAGACTTAAAAGATAAAACCTATCACATCATTTCATGGCTATTGCCTGAAGCAAGCGATATTAAGTTGCGTTTGGGTATGCGTCTGGTTGAAGGGATTTTGCTGGAAGATTCTGCTTCGCCATTACGTCATTATCTGGAAACCTGTGATTATGCACAATCTACCGGTCCAATTATGGGTGTGGATGATTCTAACTTTGAAATGACCTTCTTCTGTGGTGTACAAGGGTCAAACCCGGAACATGCACAAGAATTTAAAGACGGTGTATTTAAAATTTTGGAAGAAGTTGCCTCTAAACCTGTCGATGCTGAAATGGTCGATGCGATTTTGCATCAGATTGAATTGCATCAGCGTGAGATCAATGGTGACGGTATGCCCTATGGGCTAAGCCTGATTTTAAACGGTTTAGGCAGTGTGATTCATCACAATGACCCGCTTCATGTTTGGGATGTGGATACTGCAATTGAGCAAGTCAAAGAAGAGCTCAAAGATCCAATGTGGTTGTCGAATCTGATTAAAGAGCATTTACTGGATAATACCCATCGTGTGCAAATGACTTTAGTACCGGATGCAACTAAATCTGCGAAAGAAGCAGAAGCAGAGAAAGCACGTTTAGCTGAAATTGGTGCCAAACTGACTGATGAGCAAAAAGCTGAAATCATCAAGCAAACCGAAGCGTTAAAAGTTCGCCAGGATACTCCAGATGATATGAACTTGTTGCCAAAAGTTGGACTGGAAGATGTGCCTGCTGATCTGCATATTGTGCAAGGTCAATTGCGTGAAATTATCAGTAATAATCACGATACACCTTTGAATCTGTACCATGCAGGTACCAATGGTATCTATTATCAACAGGTGCTGGTGAAAATTTCGGATGCGGTGGTGCAGTCACCATATTTCAACTTGCTGGCTGTTTTGTTGGGCGAAGTTGGTGCCGGCGAATACGATTATCTTGAGCTTCAGCAACTACAAACCGCAGTCAGCGGTGGTGTGGGAATGGGTGCATCTTTACGTTCGAAATTCGATGATAAAAATAAAATCAGCGCATGGTTAACACTAACGACTAAGTCGTTGGTGAATAATTTTGAAGCGATTCGTATATTAAAATTGGCATTTGAACAACTGCGTTTTGATGAAAAAGACCGCATTATTGAATTGTTGCAGCAACGTAAAACACGTTGGCAATCACGTGTTTCAGGTTCTGGTCATAGTTATGCCATGCAAATTGCCTCACGTAATTGTAGCGCCTTGGCCCAACGTGACTATCAAAATACCGGTTTGGGTGCGCTAAACTGGTTAACTGAGCTGGTGACTAAAATTGAAAATGACGAAGCTGCTTATGATGCTTTAATTGCTGAATTGAAGGCCATTCATCGTGTACTTTTACAAGCACCGAAACAGTTCTTGCTGGTATGTGAAGAACATCAATCAGATCGTTTGATAGAAGAAATTCAGGACGTTTGGGACAAGTTGGCGGTTGATCCAACGCCGCTAGAATTAACGACAGTTTTCACAGAAAATAGCAATAAAGACGAAGCCTGGTTAATTCAGGCCAATGTTCAATTCTGTGCTTCAGCTTATCCTGCTGTAGAGGTATCTCATCCGGATGCGGCACCTTTAATGGTGTTGGCTGCATATTTGCGTAATGGCTTCTTGCATAGTGCGATCCGTGAAAAAGGTGGCGCTTACGGCGGTGGTGCTAGCTATGATGGTAATGCCTGTTCGTTCCGTTTCTATAGCTATCGTGATCCACGTTTAGCAGAAACGTTTAAAGACTTTGAAGCAAGTATTGACTGGTTGTTGAATACCGGGCATTTACCGCATCAACTTGAAGAAGCAATTTTAGGATTAGTTGCGAGCATGGACAAACCGGGTTCTCCTGCGGGTGAAGCCATTAGTGCTTGTTATGCTTTATTGCATGCACGTACGCCGGCAGTTCGTAAGCAGTTACGTGCACGTTTACTTGCAGTGACTTTGGATGATTTAAAACGCGTTGCAGAACAATATCTGGTTCAGCAAAAACCCGTAAGAGCAGTGGTCGCACCAGTGGCTAAGCGTGACACGTTGCTTGAACTTGGTTTTGAGATCAAACAAGTAAACTAAAAGAATAATCTGAGGTAACACCCTATGGCGTTCAAAAAACTTGAACGCACTACTTTGCAACTGAGCATGCTTATGCTCAGTTCATTGTATGTGACGAATGTAAATGCGGTAAATCCAGGATCTTTAATTACACCGGCCAGTCCTGAAGCCTGTGTAGCTTTGGAATCCAATGCAGATCGGTTGGCTTGTTACGATACCCTGTTTAAGATACCTGAGGCAGAAAAAACCCCACTGCTTTCTGAGCGTCAAGCGGCAATTGAACTGGCACCCAAACCGACTGAACCTGAAACGATTAAAGAAAAAATCAGTCAGGGCGTAAGTAGCGTATTTTCTGTTGAAGGTCCAAAAATTGACCCCAATCGATCTTTACTGGATAAGCGTTGGGAATTATCTCCAGACAGTAAACTTGGAACCTGGAACATTCGTGCGCATCAACCAGTATATCTGATGCCGGGATTTTGGACTTCTGACAAAAATGAACGTCCTTCCAGTCCCAATGAAAATAATACGGTACAGGTAGGTGATGACCAAAATTTAAAATCGATGGAAGCGAAATTCCAGTTGTCGTTAAAAACCAAAGCGGTCGAAAACCTGTTTGGTGATAATGGTGACATCTGGTTTGGTTATACTCAGTCATCTCGTTGGCAAGTCTATAATGCCGATACCTCACGTCCTTTCCGTGAAACCAACTATGAACCTGAAGCCAGTCTGATTTTTCGTACTAATTATGAAATATTGGGTTTAAATGCACGCTTACTCGGTCTGACTTTTAACCATCAATCGAATGGCCGTGCAGATCCTTTATCTCGTAGTTGGAACCGTGTGATGCTGAATCTTGGTTTTGAGCGCGACAACTTTGCACTCATGGTGCGTCCTTGGTATCGCATTGAAGAAAATGCCAATGATGATAACAATCCTGATATTAAAAACTATATGGGTCGTGGTGATTTAACCGCATTCTATCGCTGGAATGATCATGATTTTTCACTGATGCTGCGTCACTCGCTGAAAGGTGGCGATGATGCACATGGAGCGGCGCAGTTTGATTGGGCGTTCCCGATCAGTGGTAAGTTGCGTGGTCATTTCCAGTTGTTTGACGGCTATGGTGAAAGCCTGATTGATTATAACCATCGCGCGACTTATGTCGGTTTAGGTGTGTCTTTAATGAATTGGTATTAAAATTTATCAATGCATCATAAAAAAACCACTCAATTGAGTGGTTTTTTTATCGAAAATTAATAGCAGTTAACCAATTTGAATGTCTGCTGGAGGATGTTTTAAACGACTCTTCTTTGGGGTAGCAATTAGGTAAGCCAACGTCAGTGGTCCCAAACGACCCGCGAACATGAGTAAGATTAAGGCAAACAAGCTTGCCGGTTGCAGTTCACTGGTGATACCGCGCGATAAGCCGACTGTACAGGCAGCTGAAACCGCTTCGAACAGTAAATCCAGAAAATCTTTGGTCGGCTCCAAAATAAGAAGCGTAAATAATCCTAAAAATATCAAAATTGCCGTGATAGACAAGACTGCAAAAGCCTTAAATGAAGTTACTTTTGAAACAGAATGATTAAATACCCTTAATTCTTCCGAACGGCGTAAGAAGGTGATCACACTTAAAACTACAATAATAAAGGTGCCGACTTTAATGCCACCTGCAGTACTTAAAGAACCTCCCCCAATAAACATCAATATGATGGTTACCAGAGTAGAAGCATCGGTCATACTGGACATATCTAGGCTATTAAAACCCGAGGAGCGCGGAACAGTAGCATGGAACCAGGCATTTAAGGCCTGATCGCCGAGGCTCATACTGGACAATGTCAGCGGATTGTTGGCTTCCAATGCCCACAGCACTATAAAGGCAGCCAAGTTTAATCCTGCAATGGTAGAGAGGATTAATTTGCTATTGGTACTTAATTTTTTCCAGCGATGGGCACGTTTAATATCCATGAGTACTACAAAGCCAATTCCACCAATAATATAAAGCATGCTAATGGTAAAGGTAATCAGGTAATGGTCTGCAAAACTCATCAAACTATTCGGAAAAAGCGAAAAACCGCCATTATTAAACGCAGAAACACTATAAAAAGCCGCATAAAAAAAGGCACGTGGAAAATCATATTCCTGCATCCAGGCAATGGTAAGAATAACCGTACCGACGGCTTCAAAAAATAAGGAATATAAAAATACGCCTTTAATCGTGAAGGAGACTTTGGCCAAACTGGTTTGCCCAATCGTTTCCTGTGCCATGACTTGCTGTTTTAACCGGATATTGGAAGACAGGCTGAGTGCGGCAAGGATGGCAAATGTCATAAAGCCCAAGCCGCCAACCTGTAGTAAAAGCATGATCACGATTTGGCCAAAAGTTGTATAGGCCTCTCCGACATTGACTACAGAAAGTCCGGTAATAGTCACGGCAGAGGTGGAAGTAAACAGGGCATTGAGCCAGCTTAATTCCCCATGATGTGAAATGGGAAGTTTAAGTAATAGGGTGCCTGCAAATATAAAACTTAAGAACCCTAAGGCAAGTAAGCTGGGAGGACTCAGATTGACGGTATGATGGTTTATATTTTGCGGCTGATTCATATTTTATTTAAACCGGGCAGACAGTTTTCGTAGAGGTTCAAGTTCACCTTCAACCACTAAGATATCACCTTCTTGCAGAATTAAATCAGGATCAATGCTATATAAAATTTCCTTGCCGCGTTTATGCAGAAGCGTTTTAATCTCTGAGGCATGATCCATAAGATGATGAAAGCGTTCCCCCTTTTGATTTGCCTTAATTTCAATTTTAACAATAAAGTGATTGTCTTCTAAACCCATATAACGACTGACCATCGGATAGCTTAAAGACTGGGCAATACGGGTACCCATATCTTCTTCTGGATGAATGATTTTATTCACGCCCAGATGGGTCAGAATCATGTGGTGGGCTTTGGATTTTGCCTTGGCCCAAATCTTGTTCATGCCCAGGTTTTTCAGATGCAAGACACATAAAATACTGGCCTCAATATCCTCACCAATAGCCACCACAACGGCTTCACAGCTTTGAATATTCAGTTCTCTAAGAACATGTTCATCGGTTGCATCGGCAATAACAGCATGGGTAAGCTGATCAGAAATATTTTCAACATATTTTTTATTGCTGTCGATCCCAATCACATCGTGATTTAAGCTCACCAGTTGGGTTGCAACGGTGGCTCCAAAACTGCCTAAGCCGATGACTGCAAATAGTGCCATGCAGAGTATTCCTTATCCGAATTTATGTGCTTTTGATGGGTAAAATTTATGTAAATGTGACTTCATTTTATAATCTTATGATCTCTTCATCTATCAATCTTACAAAATTATATATAACAAAGGCTTATTTATAAGAGTATTTCATCCTTCGACTAAAACATTGAGATGTAGAATTTTGCAAATCATTGCATTCGCGTTGCTGTTTAAATATTTTTTGAAGTATAGGTGGCGTAAAGGGTGTCACAAAACCTTAAAAAAGCCTGTATATAATTTAGCTGTGTGATTTTCTATTTTTATAGGGAATTAAAAATGAATGATAAAAAGATTTTCAAGCTTTTACAGGAATGGTTTCCGGTGCTGGAACTGAGGGAAATCCCCAAGAAGAAATACAGGCCTATCTTTCAGCAATTTCTGGCGTGGATGTCCGCTGAAAAACTGAGTAAGCATTCTCAAGCTTATTTAATGTCTGTTGATTCTGAAAACCCTCATGAAAATGGGTTAGAACAATGTGCTATTTTGCAGCTCATGAATAGTGATATTCGCTTAGCACAGCAGCAAATTAGTAACAGAACCATACCTTTATGTGAGCATTATGCGAAGCATAAACAGGTTATTGGTAAGTACTACAATGTCAATACACAGGTTTTTGATATTGTTCTTGAAGAGATCTATGAGCTTTTAAAGTCAAAAAAATTAGAATTAATAATCATTTATGCAGAAAAGACTTATTGGATGGCGGTACCGAATGAGGATATAAAAATCGACAAATTCTGTAGGGCATTTTTAAAACAATTCAAAAATGAAGGGATTTGTATAGAACACTATATAAAACTGGATTGTTTAAGATCGACTTAAAAAATCTTGGATTTAAAAAAAAGAGCCCTTGAAGGGCTCTTTTAATCTGTTTTTAAAGGCTTATTTCAGGAAACGTTGATAACCCAGGTTATTGGTAATTTCTGCATATGGATAAGTGATACTTTCCAATGTTTCAATTAAACCGTCCGGATTTTGTTTCGCGTCGCTTGCCTCTAAGCCAACCAGTACTCGACCTTCCGCAGCGCCGTGGTTACGGTAGTGGAACAGGGTAATATTGTGAGTTGGACCCAGGCGTTCCAAGAAAGTCAGTAATGCCCCTGGACGTTCTGGAAACTCGACACGAAATAAGCGTTCATTCTCGATGTCTGCATGCCCACCAACCAGATAACGAATATGCAGTTTTGCCACTTCATCATCAGACAAGTCATCAACATCATATTGTATTGCTAAGATGTCATAAATATCGTGACGTTCCTTTTCACCACCTTTTAAGCTAATGCCGACAAATACTTGAGCAGCGCTAGAAGTACTAGCACGGTAGTTGAATTCTGTGATATTACGGCCTTGAAGGGCGCGGCAGAAATTCAGGAATGAGCCTTTTTCTTCTGGAATGGTGACTGCAAAAATGGCTTCTTTGCGTTCACCCAGTTCAGTACGTTCAGCAATATAACGCAGGCGGTCAAAGTTCATGTTGGCACCACAAACAATTGACACCATATTTTTATTTTCTAAGCCATGTCCAGCCACATATTTCTTGATTCCTGCAAGTGCCATGGCACCAGAAGGTTCAACAATACTACGGCATTCATCATAAGTGTCTTTAATGGCTGCACAGATTTCATCGGTGTTGACCAAAACCACATCACGTTCAACAATTGGACCCGAGTTATCCGATTTTTGCAGGCGAATTACATCAAAGGGTTTTTCACCAATCTGTGCAACCGCAGTACCATCTGCAAATAAACCTACAGATGGCAGAATCACACGCTGGTTGGCTTCAAAGGCTGCTTTTAGGCAAGCAGATTCATCATATTCCACAGGAATGACTTTGACATGTGGCGCAACATCGCCCAGATAAGCAGCAACACCAGCGATTAAACCGCCACCGCCTACAGCAACGAATACATATTCAACATCACGCCATTGACGCAAAATTTCGTTAGCAATGGTGCCTTGACCTGCCATGACCAGTTCATCGTCATAAGGGGGAATAAAAGTCATGCCTTCATCTTGCGCACACTGAATAGCATATTTATTGGCAACATCAAAAGAATCGCCATGTAATACCACTTCACCACCAAGACGTTTTACTGCTTGGACTTTAATGTCGGGCGTGGTTTTTGGCATCACAATAATGGCGCGAATTCCCAGTTTTTTACCAGATAGAGCCACACCTTGTGCATGGTTACCTGCTGAAGCCGTAATAACGCCACGTTCCAACTGAGATTTCGGTAATTGACTAATACGGTTATAGGCACCGCGTAGTTTAAAGGAAAAGACAGGTTGTAAATCTTCGCGTTTAAAGCGAATGTTATTGTTTAGCTTTTCACTAATTCGTGGCGCTGCTTCGAGTGGAGTTTCGATTGCAACGTCATACACCGTTGCTTGTAATATTTGTCGAACCAAACGAGACAGCATGTTAATTTTCCATCTAACAGTTTAAAATAGGCTTTTATTGTAACAAACCCCTGTACATTTGGGCTGTTTAATCAGCAACAAATGTCAAAAAATAGTTGAGCCAAGTTATGAGTCTGTATGCGACCCAAGATGAAAAGAAACAAGCTGCTGCAAAAGCAGCTTTAAAGCACTTGCCAAAAGGCGGGATTTTGGGTGTAGGTACAGGAAGTACTGTGAACTTCCTCATTGAATTATTACCAGAATTGCAACTCGAAGCTGCGGTTGCAAGCTCCGAAGCAACAGCACAGCGCCTTAAAAAATTAGGCATTGAAGTGGTTGATATGAACTCTGTAGGCGGTTTGGATGCCTATGTAGATGGCGCAGATGAAATTGATCGTCATATGCACATGATTAAAGGTGGCGGTGCTGCATTAACACGTGAAAAAATTGTTGCTTCAATTGCAAAAAAATTCGTCTGTATCGTCGATGATTCCAAATGGGTGGAGCAATTGGGTCATGATTTCCCACTGCCTGTAGAAGTGATTCCAATGGCACGTTCAGCGGTAGCACGTAAAATTGTAAGCTTGGGTGGTGATCCGGTTTATCGTGAGGGCGTAGTGACTGATAACGGTAACGTGATTTTAGATGTGCATAACTTCAATATCTTGAATGCACTTGAACTTGAAAAAACCCTCAATAATATTCCGGGTGTAGTGTGTAACGGTATCTTCGCGATTAACAAAGCGGATATTGCGGTTGTTGCAACTGATAATGGTATTGAAGAACGTACTGCAATTTAATTAATCTTTCCTGAGCCTTCTTTATAAAGGAGGGCTGTTCTCCTTGCGCTAAATGTTAAAGCAATACTTTAACATTTGCTCAGGGTTGGGAAGATTTAGACAACTCTAAATAAAAGAAAAATGACGCTAAACGAATTACCAGAAATCAAAATTGTCCGTCATGCACGAGCGAAATGTTTACGCTTACGTGTTGACTCGACTCAAATTCGTTTAACTGCACCGGTACTTTGCAGCAAACGAAAAATTCAAAATTTTATTGATCAAGCCGAAGAATGGTTGCTCAAAACCTGGCAACAACAAACACAGAATATACAGCAAGAGACTTTACCCACAGAATTAAAGCTTTTTAATGTAGATCAGCCTTTACAGATTGTTTATCAAACCCAAAAGCAGTCATTTATTTTTGATGAAGTAAAAAATCAACTTTTAATTAGTGATCGTCAGCCCCAACAATATTTAAAAGCTTTTGTGATCACTTATGCAAAGCAGCATCTTCCTCTTTATTTGGAGGAAGTGAGTCAAGAAAGTAGTTTAAGTTTTGGGAAATGTACGATTCGTCAACCGAAAACGCGTTGGGGCAGTTGCTCGGCGAAACATGACATTATGTTGAATAGTGGTTTGGTATTATTTCCTGAACATGTGACCCGTTACGTTTGCGTACATGAGCTGGCACATACACGGCATTTTGATCATAGCCCGCATTTTTGGGCTGAAGTTCATAAGCATGATGAGAATTTTCAACAGCATCGGAAAATTTTAAAAACTACGCCAATGCCGTATTGGTGGTTGTAATTTTATAATCATTATTTAAGCTGAAAATTCTTATTAAGTTATTCAAAAAATATAGAATAAATTAAATTCTTAATCAAAATAAGCTACGGGAATTGATATGCGAGTATTTATTTTATTGGTAGCATTATTGCTACCAATATTCAGTCAAGCTCAGACATTTTATTACGACAGGCCTGCTGTTTTACATGGAAAATTATTAAAAATAAAAAGCTTACATCCAAATCAAGAAGTGTTTGGTGGGAATCAGATTGCTCTAGCATTAGACCAAATTATTAAAGTCGATGGTAGAGATGGCTTGGTAAAAACAAAGTTGATCCAATTAGTTGATATGAATGCCAGCCGTTATTCCATGTTGGTTAAGAAAGAGGGAACACCCGTGACTATCGCGTGTGAGGAGTTATTTAGGGGGCATACAGCACATCACACTACAAAAGTTTTATGTGTCGTGAAAGCGGTTCAGTTTAAGTAAATATGTATTGGGATAAAGCAGTTGCTGCTTAGGTGCTTTAAGAAGAGTGAATCGTCTTTAATTAGGAGATTTTTATTTTTAGGTTGTGTTATTTATTAGTGCTAAGAGTCAATATGTAGATACTAATAATCTTTCAGACAGTGAATTTAACAAGCAAACTCATTCAAAACAGTTCAGAAAAGCAAAACTTCCTGTCATACTACGCAGTTACGAAATGAACACTTTAAATTTGAGGTAGGGATCGTGATTACTGTTGGTATTGTCGGTGGTACAGGTTATACAGGCGTTGAATTGTTGCGTCTTTTACTACGACACCCAAATGTGCAGGTTAATATACTGACGTCACGTACCGAAAAAGGTCGCCGTGTAGATGATATGTTCCCAAGCTTACGCGGTCATACCGATCTTCAATACTCAGATCTGAACATTGATGAACTCAAAAAATGCGATGTTGTGTTCTTTGCAACCCCTCATGGTGTGGCAATGAAACATGCGGCAGAACTGGTTGCAGCAAATACTAAAGTCATCGATTTAGCGGCAGATTTCCGCTTACAGGACTTGGAACAATTCGAAAAGTGGTATGGTCTTGAACATGCCTGCCCAGATATTTTAAAAGATTCCGTTTACGGTTTATCAGAACTGAATCGTGACAAAATCAAACAGGCCAACGTGATTGGTAACCCAGGTTGCTATCCAACCACGGTACAACTGGGTCTTGCGCCATTATTTAAGCAAGCTGAAACTTTAGTAAAACCTGAAAGCATTATTATTGATGCAAAATCAGGGGTTTCTGGTGCAGGTCGTAAAGCAAGCCTCGGCATGATTTATTCTGAAAATGCTGACAATTTTAAGGCTTATGGCGTAGCAGGTCACCGTCATCATCCTGAAATTGTGGAAGCACTGGAAAATATCTCGGGTCTTAAAGATGTGTTTAATCACATTTTATTTGTACCGCATTTGGTTCCGATGATTCGTGGCATGCTCAGCACCATTTATGTCGATTTAACTGATGCAGGTGATGCAGCAGACCTTCAAAGCTTGTATGAACAATTCTATACCAATGAAGAGTTTGTTGATGTGATGCCAGCAAACAGCTCACCTGAAACACGTTCTGTGCGTGGTGCAAACCAGCTTCGTATTGCATTATACAAGCCACAGCCGAAAAAGCTGGTTGTTTTATCTGTACAAGACAATTTGGTGAAAGGCGCCGCGGGTCAAGCTGTGCAAAATATGAACCTGATGTTTGATTTTGCTGAAAATGCAGGTCTGACAGGTATTGGTCTATTACCATAAAAAACGTTTTTCAGCTTCACACACATTTGGATTTGGATTTAAATGTGTGTTTTGAATGAATCAAAATAAGAGATGACGATGCCGAACACTGAATCAAATACTCTGTCACAACAGACACCACTCAGTAAAAAGCCTTTGGTTAAAGGAAATTTGCCTTTGGCTATTGGCGCTGCAATTCTGATTGCAGGTAGTGGCCTGCTGGGCTATTCAGTGGGGCATCGGCAAGGTCTGACTGCTGTAGGTTTTGAAGCTGATGCTGAACAGCTGGTTGAAGTTGTGCAAAAGCAAAAGAGTAGTCTGGAAACACTAAATAAAAATTTGAATCTGGCTGTGCAAGAGCGTGATGTTGCCGTAAGTAATTCAAATGATTTATTTGCTGCTCTGAATCAAGCTCGTGAAGATAAAGCTCAGGCTGAGGGTTTGAGTTCTATTTACCGTGAAGTGTTGGGGCAACGGGGTGGCCTAAGCTTGATGATTCAGAATATTGGGGTCAAACCTTTACCGGATAATGCTTATGAATATGAGCTGGATTTAGTACAAGTCAGCCCGAATAAACGTAATATTTCTGGAACGGTGGAACTGCGCTTAATTCAGGGCACAGAAGTTCTGGTTATTCCCATGGAAGACAAGAACTTTAATTTTCAAGATTACGAGCGTTTAACAGGCCGCTGGACCATGCCTAAAGGCTTTACGCCGCAATTCATTGAAGTCCGTTTAACAGGTGGTACAAGTACTCCAGTGATTAAACGTTTTAGTTGGGGCCGTGGTAAACCGATTGAGAGTCAATCTGCATTTATTTCTGAAATTCCTCAAGCAGAAGCAAATGCACAATAAATGTGAATTTTAAATCCTATGCGAATCAATAAGCGTCAAAATTGTTTAAATGCCATCAAAAGTTCTTTTCATCAATCAGGATATGTCGATTGGCATATTAGTCCACGCTTAAGCAATGACTCGCAAGACGAATCTGAAGGTGAGATTGCGGTACAGACTGCGCTACCCGAATTAAAACGTCCACCCATGTATGCTGTCGTTTTAATGAATGACGATTACACCCCAATGGACTTTGTAATTGAAATTTTACAACAATACTTTGCTTTGAATCTTGACCAAGCCACTCAAGTAATGCTAACTGTACATTATGAAGGGAAAGGTGTTGCAGGCGTTTATCCACGAGACATTGCGGAAACGAAAGCGAACCAGGTCAATAATTACGCTCGGTCACAAGGTCATCCATTGCTTTGTCAGATTGAGCCAAAAGATTAAGGGGATTACATGCTCAGTCGTCAATTAGAAGTATCTTTACGTTTGGCTGTAAGCATGGCTCGTCAAAAGAGACATGAGTTTCTCACGGTTGAACATTTATTGTTGGCTCTACTGGATAATGACTCTGCTGTAAATGCGCTTAAAGCGTGTGGGGCGGACATTATCGTTCTGCGTAAAGAACTAGAAGAATACGTTGAACAACATACCCCTAAATTAGGCGAACATAGCGATCAGGCGCCACATCCGACTGAAAGTTTTGATCGTATTCTGCAACGGGCGATTTTCCATGTGCAATCCAGCGGTGGTGATCGAACTGTTGAAGGTGCAGATATTCTTGTTGCGATGTACTCCGAACGTGATTCTTTTGCGGTCTACTTGCTTAAACGCCATCAAATTAACCGTTTAACTTTAACTCAGTATTTATCTCACGGTACGCGTAAAGAAGAAGTGCAAGCCGAAGAAGAAGTTGAAGAGTTGGATGGTGAAACCTCGAGTTCTTCAAATGCAGGACCACTCGATTTATATACCACCAATTTAAATACCGAAGCTCAAAAAGGCAAAACAGATCCTTTAATTGGCCGTGAAAAAGAAATTGAACGTGCTGCACAAATTCTTTGCCGCCGTCGTAAAAACAATCCTTTGCTTGTGGGTGACCCGGGTGTAGGTAAAACTTCGATTGCTGAAGGTTTGGCTTGGTTAATTGTGAATGGTAAAGCCCCTAAACCACTTGCTAATGCAGAAGTATATAGCCTGGATATTGGCGCACTGGTAGCAGGAACCAAATACCGAGGTGACTTTGAAAAACGCTTGAAACAATTGTTGAATGCGCTGAAAAAGAAACCAGAAGCCATTCTATTCATTGATGAAATTCACATGATTATTGGTGCAGGTTCCAGTATGGGCAGCACCATGGATGCATCCAACTTAATCAAACCTGCTTTGTCGAATGGTTCATTACGTTGCATCGGTTCAACGACTTTTCAAGAATATCGCCAGGTTTTTGAAAAAGATCATGCTTTATCTCGTCGTTTTCAAAAAATTGATGTTAATGAACCCTCTGTTTCTGAAACAATTGATATTTTACGTGGCTTAAAATCGAAATTTGAAGATTTTCACCATGTTCAATATGACGATAAATCTTTGGTTGCCGCAGTGGAGTTGTCAGCGAAATTCATTAATGACCGCTTCCTGCCGGATAAAGCCATTGATGTGATTGATGAAGCGGGTGCACAGCGCCGTTTGAAAGCAGAACAAGACGATACCTTGATTACGGTTGAAAATATCGAAGATATCATCTCTAAAATTGCACGTATTCCACCGAAAACCGTATCTAAAGATGACAAGACTGTATTAAGTAATCTTGAACGTGATCTTAAACGTGTGGTATTCGGTCAAGATGATGCAATTGAAGCACTTGGTTCTGCAATTAAATTGTCACGTGCAGGGTTGAAATCACCTGATAAACCAGTGGGTAGCTTTGTTTTTGCTGGTCCAACAGGTGTGGGTAAAACTGAAGTCACCAAACAGTTGGCTAAGTTGTTAGGTGTGGAACTGGTTCGTTTCGATATGTCGGAATATATGGAGCGTCATGCGGTTTCACGTTTAATTGGCGCACCTCCAGGCTATGTCGGTTTCGATCAGGGCGGTTTGTTAACTGATGCGATTCATAAAAGTCCACATTGCGTATTGTTGCTGGATGAAATTGAAAAAGCACATCCTGATGTGTTTAATTTGTTATTACAAATTATGGACCATGGCGCATTGACCGACAACAATGGTCGTAAGTCGGACTTCCGTAATGTAATTCTTGTTCTAACCACCAATATTGGTGCAGAAAGTATTTCTCGTACTAGTATCGGGTTTATGGAACAAGATAATAGTAATGACAATAAAGATGCCATGAAAAAAGCATTCTCGCCTGAATTCCGTAACCGTTTGGATGGTGTGATTCAATTCAATGCATTGCCAACTACGGTTATTGAAAACGTGGTAGATAAATTCCTGACTGAACTTCAAGCTCAACTTGATGATAAGAAAGTGGTTCTTGAAGTAGATCAAAGTGCGCGTGAATGGATGGCTGAACATGGCTATGACCGTTTAATGGGTGCGCGTCCAATGCAACGATTAATCCAAGAACATTTGAAGAAACCGCTTGCTGAAATGATTCTGTTTGGTGAGCTTGCTGAACACGGCGGTAATGTCGCTGTTTCTGTGAAGAAAGAAGATGGTAAAGCGGTTGGCTTAAAACTGGAAGTATTTGAAGATCAAACCGCTGAACCTGCATAATTACCTGAATTGTTAGAATAACCCGTGTTCGCACGGGTTATTTTTTTATTGTAACTTTATTTCCGTCTTTATCTAAAACAAAGAAAAGATATCAGGTAAGTTAAAAAATTTATGGATATTCAAATTGCCAAGGTGATGACTACTTTTTGCCTTTTTTTTGTCACCGCAATCGCAGAAATTTTAGGTTGTTATTTTCCATATTTAATTTTAAATCACGGGAAATCACATTGGTTATGGCTTCCAACAGTCTTAAGCTTGGCTGTATTTGTGTGGTTACTGACATTGCATCCGGCAGCTTCGGGTCGAATTTACGCAGCCTATGGCGGAATTTATATTTTTACTGCTTTGTTGTGGCTGCGCTATGTTGATCAGGTGATTTTAACGCGTTGGGATATTTTGGGTGGATTGGCCGTGATATTGGGTGCGATGATTATCATTTTGCAACCGCAAGGTTTTATACGTTAGAGGGCTAACGTATCAATAATTAGACAAATTAAAACTGACACTCGGTGTTTTTAATTTTCATTTTATAATTCTTATCATCTGAACTGAGTTTAATGTCGACATGGTAAGGATTAATGCGTTGAAATTCGTGCTCAAAGAATAAATGACAATTTTGAATTAAATTCTGTTTAATCAGGTGTTTTACTTGTTTATCCCCAATATCTTCAGCAAACTGAGTAAAGTCTGGGGTCGTGATAATACCTTGAATATCAATATGATCTGCATATAAACGTAATTGCTCAATCACCGTATTTTGATCGACTTGATAGGGCATAGTGCGAGAATCTTCGTCACTCATCACATCTAAAATTTCATTCAGTGCTTTAGTGTTTTTAATTTTATAAGTTTGATCGAGAATTTTCTTTTTAAGCAAATACTGGTCAAGTTCTGTCGCTTTGGCTTGTGCCGTATTGATTAAAATTAAACTACTTAGGCATAAAACGATTATTTTTAAAGACATGGTTATAATCACTTATAAAATTTATGGATTTATTATAGTCATTTGAGTATAAAAAAAGCACCCGAAGGTGCTTAGTTTTTTAAGATTTTTCTAATTAATTAGTCTTTCTTTAAATTTTCATTCAATAAAAATTCAACTAAAGCTTTTTGAGCATGTAAACGGTTTTCTGCTTCCTCCCAAACCACTGCATTTTTATGGTCCAGCATATTTTCAGAAATTTCTTCACCACGGTGAGCAGGCAAGCAGTGCATGAACAAGCAATCTGGATGCGCTAAATCCATGAGTTTTTCATTGACCTGAAAATCGGCAAATGCTTTTTCACGAATTTTTTGCTCTTCTTCTTGGCCCATACTGGCCCAAACGTCGGTCACGATCAAGTCGGCATTCACAGCAGCATCTTCAGCTGAATCAACAAGTTCTACACAATGTGCAAATTCAGACAAGAATCTTTCGTGTGGTTCATAGCCTTTAGGTGCGGCAATTTTTAATTTAAAGCCCCACATATGTGCTGCTTCAATATAAGAGTTACACATATTGTTGCCATCACCAATCCATGCAACTGTTTTGCCTTCAATAGAACCACGCTGTTCTAAATAAGTTTGCATGTCGGCAAGTAACTGGCAAGGGTGATGATCGTCAGTCAAGGCATTGATGATAGGGACTTTTGAATAAGAGGCAAAGCGTTCTACGATGTCATGACCAAAAGTACGGATCATAATAATATCAAGCATGCTTGAAATCACACGTGCAGAATCTTCAATCGGCTCGCCACGACCCAGTTGGGTATCGCGAGAAGAGAGGAAAATTGCACTGCCACCGAATTGACTCATACCTGCTTCGAACGAAACACGTGTGCGGGTACTCGATTTTTCAAAAATCATGCCCATAACTTTACCGACGAAAGGTTGGAACACCTCATTGCTATGTTGCTTGCGTTTAAGTTCAATCGCGCGCTGCAAAATTTGGTTAAGTTCTAAAGTCGATAAATCGCGTAAGGTCAGAAAGTGACGTAGAGCCATGGTTACTCCACAATAATTGCTGAATAGAAAACAAAACAACAATTAGTTGTTGGTTGGTTAAGTAAAAAGGGAATCGATTAATATACTATAAGCAGGTAAAATTGCAAAAAAACTAGACTTTTTGATGGCCTTCCAAGAATCGATCAACACAATAATTGATGTATTTGATCGTTTCCTGATCATTTTCCTGAATTGGAATACCCATTAAAATGCGCCATTCTAAATTTCGTAAAATACCAAAATAGAATTGGGCAGAATAAATAGGGTAATCACATTTTAATAGACCATTGTTATGCGCCTTTTCTAAAGCACAAGCAATAGCATTTTGAATATGTTTTGGACCTTGTTCATGAATATATACAGCAAGCTCTGAATTATGTTGGGTGCGTTCTAGGACTAAACGCATAAATGCTGCATTTTCTGGTTGTAATAAATGATTATGAAAATTAAACAGCGTATTAATCAGATAAGATCTTAAATTATCTTTATCTTGTTCAAAGGGTAGACAAATATCTTTAAAAAATTGTTCACGGCGATAATCACAAATAGCCGTAAATAGGCCTTCTTTATTACCAAAAAATTTATAAATGGATGCTTTGGAACCACCCGCATGCTGGACAATATCATCCAGAGACACTGCATCATAGCCATGTTTAAGAAATAGCTCATTTGCGCTGAGTAAAAGCGCCAGACATCGTTCATGACCACGTTTTGTTTGTGGAGTATCACGAGCGAGGGGTTCTAGTTGAGCGAGTTCTTGCATATGGTCTATAACGTCAATAATCAAAGAAATGAAATCATTTGCAATGATAGCAAAAATATGTACACATTTTCTTAAAATAACAGTTTTGTCTTATTTGCTCACAATTATGAAGAATCGAAATAACACTATAGCTTTGGTGAATATTTGACTAAAGTTTTAGAGTATAAGTTCTAAATAGTCATAGATATGAAGGTGTTTATGGCTATACTCGAAATTCAATAAGTAAACTGAAAACTGTGGAAAGGAATATGACACAACAAATATCTGCAGGCTTAAGATTTAGACAAGCACTGGAAGTGGAAAAGCCATTACAAATTATTGGCACAGTCAACGCCTACGCAGCCATGATGGCGAAAGAGGTGGGTTATAAGGCCATTTATGTATCTGGTGCAGGTGTTGCCAATTATTCTTATGGTTTACCTGATTTGGGTATGACCAGTTTAGACAATGTTCTTGAAGATGTGCGTCGTATTACTGAACGGGTAGATACGCCATTGTTAGTGGATATTGATACCGGCTGGGGTGGGGCATTTAATATCGCCCGTACTGTTAAACAAATGATTGCTGCAGGAGCTGCCGCAGTTCATATTGAAGATCAGGTTGCGCAAAAACGTTGTGGTCACCGTCCAAATAAGGAAATCGTGACCCAACAGGAAATGGTCGATCGTATTAAAGCTGCTGTAGATGCAAAAACTGATCCGAACTTTGTGGTGATGGCGCGTACCGATGCCCTGCAGAAAGAAGGTTTGCAGGCGGTCATTGACCGTGCTTGTGCCTGTGTTGAAGCAGGGGCAGATGCTATTTTTGCTGAAGCAATGACTGATATCACCATGTATCGCACTGTGTGTGATGCTGTCGGTGTACCTGTTCTAGCCAACATTACCGAATTTGGTGATACACCTTATTACACCGTAGATGAATTGGGTGAACAAGGGATCAGCATGGTGCTTTATCCACTTTCTGCTACGCGTGCAATGCAAAAAGCAGCCTTGGAAGTGATGCGTTCTATTCGTGAAAATGGTACGCAAGTCAACGTATTAGATAGCATGCAACAACGTAAAGAACTTTACCAATTCCTTGATTATCATACCTTTGAAAACACCTTGGATAAATTGTTTAAATAAATAATTCAAAATGGAGAATTAAAAATGGCTGAAGGAAAAGTACTGACAGGCGCGGGATTGCGCGGACAAGTGGCAGGTAAAACAGCGTTATCTACTGTAGGTAAGAGCGGCGCAGGCTTAACCTATCGTGGTTATGATGTGCAAGACCTGGCCGAAAACTGTCAATTTGAAGAAGTGGCTTATCTGATTTTCTTTGGTGAATTACCAACCGCAGAACAGCTTGCAGCTTATAAGGCCAAATTGAAATCTTTACGTGCACTTCCACCAGCATTGAAAGAAGTATTGGAACGTATCCCTGCGGATTCGCATCCGATGGATGTGATGCGTACCGGTGTTTCTATGCTCGGTAATCTGGAAACAGAAAAATCTTTTGATGAACAGCAAGATGTTGCAGACCGTATTTTAGCGACTTTGCCTGCAATCATTTGCTACTGGTATCGTTTTAGCCACGATGGCGTGCGTATTGAAGAAAATACCGATGATGATTCAATCGGTGCGCAATTCCTGCATTTACTTCGCGGTGAAAAACCAAATGAATTGCATGAGCAAGTGATGAATGTATCACTGATTCTATATGCAGAGCATGAATTTAATGCTTCAACCTTTACTGCACGTGTCTGTGCTTCAACTTTGTCAGATATGCATTCATGTATTACGGGTGCAATTGGTTCATTACGTGGTCCATTGCACGGCGGTGCCAATGAAGCTGCGATGGAAATGATTGAAAACTGGACATCGCCTGATGAAGCAGAACGTGAAATGCTTGGCAAGCTTGAGCGTAAAGAAAAGATCATGGGCTTTGGTCATGCAATCTACAAAGATAATGACCCACGTAATGGTATCATCAAAATCTGGGCTGAGCGTTTAGCGAAAGATGTAGGTGATACAGTACTTTATCCAGTATCAGTACGCTGTGAAGAAGTAATGTGGCGTGAGAAAAAATTATTCTGTAATGCTGACTTCTTCCATGCGTCTGCATATCATTTTATGGATATTGCTACCAAACTGTTTACCCCAATCTTTGTGATGAGCCGGGTTACAGGTTGGGCCGCGCATGTGATGGAACAGCGTGCCGACAACCGTATTATTCGTCCAAGTGCGGATTATACCGGCCCAGAACTGCGTAAAGTGGTGCCTATTTCAGCTCGTACAGCTGCATAAATTTATTAAGTCCTAATAAAGCCTCTTCGGAGGCCTTATTTTTTTGTTCTTTATTTTTTAACTCTGAGTAAAACAGGATCTTCAATGGTATAGCCTGTTTCAAAAGGAATCCCTAAGTATTTAACCGCTACAACCATTGTATTATGTTGCGGAATTTTGAATGATTGAGAGACATTTAAGTTGGGTTTATAAGCTACGGCTTTCTGCTGCAGACTGCTTAATTGTGGAGTGGTGACTTTATAACGATACTGATATTCAGTGATTAAATCATCAAATCCGGAGTTTGCAGATTTTTGTACCCGTGTTTTCTTCACTATTTGAATTTTAGTCAAGGTCTTATTTACAGAAATTAAGGGAGTCAATCTTTTCTTAATTTTTAAAATGTCTTGATCAAACCGGGTACTGTCTTGATCATAATCAATCTTCTTGGTTTTAGGATTGATATAAAGTGAATTCACCTGGATGAGTTTTTCAGGCTGCTTGTTGTTTTTGAATTGATAATAGTAGAGTTGTGGCAAACGACCACGACCATCTTGATAGTGTTTCAGTAGATAGACTTTTTGGTCTTTGGCGTCATAACCCAGAAATTCCACATTGTGAGGTCCTCCCACAGTGGCAAAACTGGTGCAGGGAAGCAGTGTTAAACCGAATATAAAGGTTTTGAATTTTAACATAACTAAACTCCATCAATGAGTTTGATAATTTCAGTTGCAATATGCCGGGTTAAGGCGGAGAGCCTGTGTAAAGGCGTTCCATCAATAAAATAATGAAAGTTGTGTGTTTCATTTAAATATAAAATTGAGGTGAAAAATGTACCTTCAGGTTTTGTTTTTGTTACGCTACCCCCAGGTTTGAGTAGACCGGTACAGGCAACCACAATATCTGCTTGAGTAAATAACTTTTTCCCTTGGATCGCCATGGTCTCTGTGACTTCAGCCGATTCTGCCGTGTACTGTTCAATAAATGCAGTGTTAATCTTGAGAAGATCGACCTTAATAGAAGGATCATAACTGACCAAACCGCCCAGTAAGATCTCTGCACCACTGTTTTTACAAATAGAAAATTGACTGGAAAGGTAGCCAGAGCTGGCACTTTCAATAAAAGCAATCTTTAACTGATGTTGTTCGAGTAGGTCGCAACATTTTTTTAACATTATTGAAAACCCTAAAAGTTATCTTTATTTTGACTTAAACCTTACTCAGTGCTCGGGTGGATGGCAGTGAAGTAGGGAATATTAATTTTTAAATGTGCTAGTTAATTTTTTTATTTTAAAGGATACGGGGATTTTTATTGTTAGCAGAATTAAATTTTTTAGATAAAGTTAAATGGGTACGCTGAGTGATTAAATATAGATCAATTGTTTAATAAAAAACCCAGTGGAATGACTGGGTTTTTGCATTTTAAGCTAAAATTTAACTTAATTTTCGAGCGCAGGTGTTGCAGCAGCAATTGCGGCCGCGACAGCATCATCTTCAGACTGACTAGCTGAATTTGATTTTGATGGTGTTGCTTGAGCCGGTTTTTCTTCCGCTTTAGGCGCTTCAGCCTTTGGTGCCGCAGCTTTAGGCGTTTCTGCCTTTGGTGCTTCGGTAGCAGCCGGTTGAGTTACTTCACGACGAATGACTGTGGTTGTATTCTCAGTTTCTTGACGTTCGATTTCAACCTGTGCAGGAGTTTCAGTTTGTGTGTTTTCAGCTGAATCTAATGGCTGTAACTGAACAGGTTCATTTACTTGCTCAGTTGGTTGAGTGGTCTCAACTTTTTCTTGTTCATCTTCCTTCGGTGCTTCCTTTTTTACACACGCCGTTAATAATAGAGCTGCTGCAATAGCGCCACAAATCAAAAATTTTTTATTCATAATTGCACAAAACAAAGCGTTAATAGGATGTAACCATTATAACAGCAAATACCAAGATGAAAATCCTATAAAGTCCCTCTAATTTTTTATCGGAAATGCTGATAGAATAACCAATTGTTTATTGTTCTTTGAATTGATGCGGAATGACTTTGCTTTATAGGTACAGAGTAAAGTAAAATTGCGCAACATTGCAGGCCGATTTAGGCTCGATTGTACGAGAAACCCAATGACCCATTTTATTTTCGTGACTGGTGGTGTAGTTTCATCACTAGGTAAAGGTATTTCAGCTGCTTCAGTTGCTGCACTTTTAGAAGCCCGTGGTTTAAAAGTAACCATGGTCAAAATGGATCCATATATTAATGTCGATCCGGGGACAATGAGTCCTTTCCAACATGGTGAAGTTTTTGTCACAGAGGACGGTGCTGAAACTGACCTAGATTTGGGTTATTACGAACGTTTCTTGCGTCGTGCGAAAATGACCAAACTGAATAACTTCACTTCAGGACGTGTTTATCAAGACGTACTCAATAAAGAACGTCGTGGTGACTACCTTGGGGGTACTGTCCAGGTTATTCCACATATTACGGATAATATTAAAGAACGTGTTCTTCGCGCAGGTGAAGGCTATGACGTAGCAATCGTTGAAATTGGCGGTACAGTAGGTGACATTGAATCTCTCCCATTCATGGAATCTGTTCGTCAGTTAATGGTTGAGCTTGGTCATAACCGTACTATGCTGATGCATTTGACATTGTTGCCATATATTAAATCTGCTGCTGAACTTAAAACCAAACCAACGCAGCACTCTGTAAAAGAGCTTTTGTCGATTGGTATTCAGCCAGACATTTTGATCTGCCGTACAGAATATGATGTTGATGCAGATACGACACGTAAAATTGCCTTGTTTACTAACGTTCAGGCGCGTGCGGTGGTTGTTTGTAAAGATGCGCGTTCAATTTATCAAATTCCACGTACTTTCTATGAACAAAATGTTGACGATTTAATTTGTGAACGTTTTGGTTATAACGACCTTCCAGAAGCTGATCTTTCAGATTGGGATAATGTCGTTGAAGCATTATTTAATCCTGAATACACAGTTCGTGTAGCGATGGTTGGTAAATACGTTGAACTTCCAGATGCTTATAAATCTGTAAATGAAGCACTTTTACATGCTGGGGTTAAAAACCGCGTTAAAGTTCAAATTGATTATGTCAATGCTGAAGAACTCGAAAGCCAGGACGTGAACGAAGTATTGAAAGATGCTGACGCGATTCTTGTGCCGGGTGGTTTCGGGGAACGCGGTACTGAAGGTAAAATGAAGGCGATTCAATTTGCACGTGAAAACGGTGTTCCATTCTTGGGTATTTGCCTAGGTATGCAACTTGCAGTAATTGAATATGCACGTAATGTTGCCGGTATTAATGATGCAACATCTACTGAGTTTAATCGTTCAACTAAATCTCCATTGATTGGTTTAATTACTGAATGGTTAGATGAGCGTGGTGAAGTTCAACAACGTAGCGTTGAATCTGATCTTGGTGGAACGATGCGTTTGGGTGCCCAAAAATCAGAATTGGTTGAAGGTACTAAAACTCGTGAAGTATATGGTAGCGCGGACATTATTGAACGTCACCGTCACCGTTACGAAATGAACAACCGTTATATTCCTGTGCTTGAAGAAAAGGGCATGAAAATTTCAGGTTATTCACCAGTACAACATTTGGTCGAAACTGTTGAAATTCCTAAACATCCTTGGTTTATTGCTGTACAATTCCATCCGGAATTTACAAGTTCTCCACGTGATGGACATCCATTATTTGCTAGCTTTATTGACGCTGCTAAAAAACAGTATCAAAAAAACAAATAATGTTGCTCTAGGAATACACTAGGAAAGTTTAAATAATGTCGCAATTAAAACCACAAGAAATTGTACGTTTAGGCGATATACAAATGGCAAACCACTTGCCATTTGTATTATTCGGCGGAATGAATGTACTTGAATCTAAAGACTTAGCTTTTGAAATTGCTGAAACTTATGTCGATATCTGTACACGTTTAGATATCCCATATGTATTTAAGGCAAGTTTCGATAAAGCCAATCGCTCTAGCTTGAACTCTTTTCGTGGCCCAGGTCTGGAAAAAGGTCTTGAGTGGTTAGCGGACATTAAAAAACATTTCAATGTACCTATTATTACCGATGTACATGAGCCTTACCAAGCTGCGCCTGTTGCTGAAGTTGCGGATATTATCCAACTTCCAGCTTTCCTGAGCCGTCAGACTGATCTTGTTGAAGCAATGGCAAAAACCGATGCCATCATCAACATCAAAAAAGCACAATTCCTTGCTCCACATGAAATGCGCCATATTTTGCATAAGTGTTTGGAAGCCGGGAACGACAAGCTGATTATTTGTGAACGCGGTTCAGCATTTGGTTACAACAATCTGGTTGTAGATATGCTTGGCTTCGACATCATGAAAGAAATGAATGTTCCTGTGTTTTTTGATGTCACGCATGCGCTTCAAACTCCAGGCGGTCGTGCAGATTCAGCAGGCGGTCGTCGTGCGCAAATCACTACGCTTGCGCGTGCAGGTATGGCAACTGGTTTGGCAGGCTTATTCCTGGAAGCACATCCAGATCCAGAAAATGCAAAATGTGACGGTCCATGCGCACTTCGCATGTCGCAGCTTGAGCCGTTCTTGGCGCAATTAAAAGAATTGGATACCTTGGTTAAAGGTTTCAAAAAGTTAGACACACACTAAGATTATATCCCTTGAGCTGCCTTGAAAAGCAGCTCTTTTAATTAACTGAGGAATTGTTCATGAGCCAAATCGTTGACATTCGTGCACGTGAAATTTTGGACTCTCGTGGTAACCCAACCATCGAAGCAGACGTAATCTTAGCATCTGGCGTAGTTGGCCGTGCATGTGCACCATCTGGTGCTTCAACTGGTTCTCGTGAAGCTTTAGAACTTCGTGACGGTGATAAATCACGTTACTTGGGTAAAGGTGTTCGCACTGCTGTTAATAATGTAAATACATTAATTCGTGATGCTTTAGTTGGTAAATCAGTATTCGAACAAAAAGACATCGACAATACGATGATCGCCTTGGACGGTACTGAAAATAAAGAAAAACTAGGCGCAAACGCAACTTTAGCGGTGTCTTTGGCTGCTGCGCGTGCGGCTGCTGATGAAAAGAAAACTCCTCTTTTTCAATATATCGCAGATTTACGCGGTCAAACGATTTTAACAATGCCTGTACCAATGATGAACATCATCAATGGTGGTTCACATGCAGACAACAACGTTGATATTCAAGAGTTTATGATTGAGCCTGTTGGCTTCACTTCATTTGCTGAAGCGCTTCGTGCGGGTGCTGAAATCTTCCATTCTCTAAAATCAGTGTTAAACAAAAAAGGTTTAAATACTGCTGTTGGTGATGAAGGTGGTTTTGCACCGAACTTACGTTCAAACGAAGAAGCAATCACTGTAATTCTTGAAGCAATTGGTCAAACTGGTTACAAAGCTGGTTCTGACATCATGCTTGCACTTGATTGTGCATCTTCAGAATTCTACAAAGATGGTCAATACATTCTTGCAGGCGAAGGCAACAAAGCGTTCACCAGCAACCAGTTCTCTGACTATTTGGCTGGTCTTGTAAAGCAATACCCAATTATCTCAATTGAAGATGGTTTGGACGAGTCGGATTGGGAAGGTTGGTCTTACCTGACTTCTATTCTTGGTGATAAAATCCAGTTGGTTGGTGATGACCTGTTCGTAACGAATCCTAAGATTTTACAACGTGGTATTAATGAGAAAGTCGGCAACTCGATCCTCATCAAATATAACCAAATCGGTACTTTGACTGAAACTCTAGATGCAATCTACCTTGCGAAAGCAAATGGTTACTCTACTGTGATTTCACACCGTTCAGGCGAAACCGAGGATTCAACCATTGCTGATCTTGCAGTTGGTACAGCAGCGGGTCAGATCAAGACCGGTTCACTTTGCCGTTCTGACCGTGTTGCGAAATATAACCAATTGCTTCGTATTGAAGAATTGACTAATGCTGCATATCGCGGTAAAGCTGAATTCAAAGGTTTGAACTAAGCGACTAATGCAATTTATGTTAAGTATATTTAACTCCACTGCGAGTAAAGTATTATTGGGCCTTGCGATCATTTTGATCGCGGGGTTTCAGTACTTATTCTGGTTTGGCGAAGGCGGTTACCATGACCATCAAAAATTAGCCCAAAAAATTCAACAACAAACAGAAATAAATTCCGAATTAAAAGAACGCAATCGTGTGTTGGCTGCGGAAGTTTATGACTTAAAAAATGGTATTGAAGCCATTGAAGAGCATGCACGTTTAGATCTGGGCTTGATCAAGCCACGTGAAACTTTTGTGCAAATGAGTACGATTGGTACACACTATAAACCTATTTATATTGATCCAAATGCCAAAGTTGATGTAAGAACAAATGAAGACGGTTCAGGAGCTTCAACAGCAAATGCACCATAAAGTTTGGGCGGTTATTCCTGCTGCAGGTTCTGGCAGTCGTTTTTCTAAAACTGAACTTAAACAGTATCAAATGATTCAAGGTCAAACGGTATTACAACATACCGTGAGCCGTTTGAATGATTTGCCGCTGTCGGGATATGTGCTGGCGATCAGTGAAGATGACTCAGTTGCAAGAACATTAAATCTGACTCAGCCAGATAAAGCTCATTTTTGTCTGGGCGGGGCAGAACGGGTTAACTCTGTCCTGAATGCTTTGACTTATTTAAGCCAGATTGCTTCACCTGAAGATTTGGTCTTTGTACATGATGCTGCACGTCCTTGCGTTAGTTCAAATTGTTTGAATCGTTTAGTGAATACTGCCATACAGGAAAACTGTAGCGCAATTCTAGCTATTCCCGTCCGTGATACTTTAAAATTTGTTGAACAAGACTATAATATTGATAAAACCGTGAGCCGTGATTATTTATGGCAAGCCCAGACTCCGCAAATTTCAAGACTCGGCATATTGAAGAGTGCGATTGAACAAGCATTGCAGAATGGGGTAAATATTACGGATGAAGCCAGTGCATTGGAATATGTAGGCGAAACCGTGAAAGTGGTACAGAGTCGATCAGACAATATTAAAATTACCTATGCTGATGATTTAGAATTGGCCAAATTGATTTTATCCTCGCAAAAATAAAATAAAAGATGGCTTCAGATGTATTATCTCTACAGCTTTAAATTTATACTCTGGCATCACATTTAAACACTCAATATTTCAAATGATACCATCATCTCAGTATCGTTTTTTACGTCACTCTTTACGTGATGGTAGAAGCATAAAACATGATTCATCCAGATGGGCTAGATTACATTTAGATCCATGGCTACTTTGTTTTCTTTTATTGAACTCAATTCTGGGATTGATGGTGGTATATAGCGCAACCATGCAAGATAGCAGTATGGTGATCCGCCAAGCCACAAGTTTTGGCGTCGGCTTCATTATTATGTTTCTCTGTGCGCAAGTTCCTCCAAAAGTGTATCAGGCGGCAAGCCCGTATTTCTATATACTTGGCATGGTGCTGTTGGTACTGGTGCTGATCATTGGTGATACACGTTTAGGGGCGAAGCGATGGCTGACCATTCCAGGCATTGGCAGTATGCAGCCCAGTGAAATTATGAAATTTGCCATGCCATTAATGATGGCTTGGTTTTTTTCTCGTCGTGCTTTTCCACCCACCTTCATGCAGATTGTGATTGGACTGATGTTAATGATGTTTCCTTTTGTGTTAGTGGCCTTACAACCCGACCTGAATATTGGACTCATTATTCCTGGTATTTTTGCCTTATTTCTTTGCGGGATGTCATGGCGTCTAATTCTAGGTGCATTGACGGCACTGGCGGTAGCAGCGCCTCTTATCTGGATGTTCCTGCTTCAGACCTATCAGAAAAAACGCGTATTGACTCTTTTTGATCCAGAGTCAGATGCATTGGGAGCAGGTTGGAATATTATCCAGTCGAAAATTGCCATCGGTTCGGGCGGCTTAACCGGGAAAGGATATTTGACCGGAACGCAGTCGCATCTGGGTTACTTACCTGAGCACCATACTGACTTTATTATGTCAGCCTATGCTGAAGAATATGGCTTTATTGGGGTGTTTTTATTATTCAGTCTTTTTGCCGCCATTATTATTCGTTGCTTGATGATTGGCTTAAATAGCTTTCATAATTTTGGTCGTTTATTTGCCGGAACGATTGGATTAACGTTCTTCTTCTTCGTATTTTTAAACTCAGGAATGGCAAGCGGTATTTTACCTGTCACAGGAGATCCATTGCCGCTGATGAGTTATGGTGGTTCGGCGGTTATCTCCTTGTTGGCGAGTATGGGTATTGTAATGTCGATTCATACTCATCGTTGATGATGAAATAAACCGGATTTAATATCCGGTTTTTTAATGGGGGATATCAATGGATTTATCTGAACAATTTTTTTGATGATGGATGAGCTAAATAGAAAATTCTAAATTAATCGACGGGGTTATTCTATTAGATCTGGTTTATCGGTGTTGTTATATTTCGATGGAGCATAGCGTAGCTGTTAAGTCATTTAAAAGGAAAACTTTATACTCCAGCACTGGCATTGTTTCGTATTCAATTTGAATCCGTTGTGCGGGCATACTGGGTATTACTTAGAGCATCTAATGACCAAATTTTAAAAATGCAGACTTTAAGTGTGAGTTAGCTTTTTAAAAATGCTAATGGTTGCTGAAATGATTGAGTAGTTGAAAAATATAGAAGAAATAAAAGCTATAACATTGCAATTTGAAAAGTTTAAATTTTATTCATTAAAGCATCTAAACTCTATAGTTCATACGGGTAAACACTCGATTATAAGAAATTCAGTTGGCTTGACTCAAAAACAATCTTTAGATGTTATAAAACAATCAAATGGATTGGTCTCGAGGGTAGCGCAAATACTCTTATGTCATGCAGGAAAGGAAAAATATATTCATTATATTCATCCCAAGTATCGCGATTGTTTTCAAATGCATGATGACATTACGCTAGAAGAGAAGCAGAGTATTGATGCAAGGTATAAAAGCTAGTATTTAAAAAACCCGCAATTGCGGGTTTTTTATTTCTAGATCATCAGGTCAGAAACCAGGTGTAATAACCCCAGATCATGAGTGGCCATGCAATATATGGGCTAAACAGCCATTTCCACAGCCAGAACTTCGGCAGAAATCCTACTCCGTAAATAAATCCACCTGAAATCCCGATCATGATCATCATCAATGCACTATGGTTGTAGTGACCATTGGCATCTAGCATGAGGGCAGGGTGAATCAATAGCACTGTAGCAAGCGGCAATGCCATCAAAAATGAAATGGCCATTACGAACTTATTTGGCTTGCTTTCTTCTGCTGTCATTGCGATTTCTGTCATGGTTTATTCCTCATCTAAATCTTGATGATGTTCGATATAAAGGGCACTTAATACGCCTGCAAAGCACGCCATTAAAATCCCGAGAATCCAAGCAAAATACCACATATTGAATAACTCCTAGTTTTCTAACACAGCCTTAGTAGAGGCTGTGTGAATTTTCTTGAACGTGTTTGTTGGTAATAACGCCCCACATTTTGTAATAACACCAAGTGGTGTAGCACAAAATAATTGGAACAAAAATGCAGGCCGCAACTGTCATTACAGTTAGTGTATTTTTACTTGATACTGCATCCCACATCGTCAAGCTTGCAACAGGATTGATGCTTGAAGGCATAAGGAATGGAAACAATGCAAAACCGGCAGTTAAAATTGCACCAATCACCATGAACGATGTGCCCAGGAAGCTTAACCCCGCTTTTGCTTTCGCAGCAGATGCAATCACAATCAGGCTACCCAAGATTGCCATTACAGGTGCAATCATGGTGATTGGATAAGTTGAATAGTTATTCATCCAGCCATGGTTGGCATTGGTAATGACTTCTTTGGCAAATGGATTTGCTACACCATTGGTATCAAATGGCTGCGCTAGGCTATAACCTTCAATACTACCGAAGTATAACCACGCACCTGCACCCAAGAAGCAAACCAGGAATATAACACCCATCAATTGAGTTGCTTTCGCAGAACGTGCATGTAAGTCGCCATCTGTACGAAGCATTAACCAAGCCCCGCCATGCGCGCACAGCATAGATAGGCTGACCAGACCGCAAACAATCGCGAACGGATTAAGCAGTGCAAAGAAGCTACCGGTATAAGTTGAACGTACTGTTTCATCTAAGGTGAATGGTACACCTAAGAACATATTACCGAAGGCAACACCGAACACTAATGCAGGAACTGCACCCCCAACAGCTAAACCCCAGTCCCAAGACGTACGCCATTTTTTGTTCTCAAGTTTAGAACGATAGTCAAAGCCTACAGGTCTGAGGAATAAAGCGAAAAGTACAAGCAGGAGCGCCCAGTACATGCCGGAGAATGCTGTGGCATAAACCATAGGCCATGCAGCAAACAGTGCACCACCAGCAGTAATGAACCAGACCTGGTTACCGTCCCAGTGTGGGGCAATGGTATTGATTGCCGCACGACGTTCGTCATCGTTTTTGCCCACGAAGGGCATAATTGCCATGGAACCCATATCGAAGCCATCGGTGAGGGCAAAGCCAATCAGCAGTACACCCACCAGAACCCACCAAATGATTTTGAGTAATTCATATTCGATCATGATTGAGCCTCCGCAGCAGCGTGGTTTTGAGCATCAGCTTTTTCAAAATGGTATTTACCAGTATGTAAAGAACTTGGACCTAAGCGAGCAAATTTGATCATCAAGTACATCTCGATAATCAGAAGTACTGTATAGAACGCTGCAAGCGCTAAGATTGAACCCCAAATATCACCAGTGCTTAAGCTTGAAGCAGAAAGATGTGTAGGTAAAACCTCACCAATGGTCCACGGTTGACGTCCACCTTCAGCCACATACCAGCCAGTCTGTGTAGCGATCCAAGGCAATGGAAGTCCGTAAAGTGCAAATTTAAGCAGCCACGGTTTGTTTTCTGCATTGCGTTTAGCCACTGCATAAGTTGCCAGGATAAACAGAAGCAGCATCAAGAAACCAGAAGCAACCATGGCACGGAACGAGAAGAACAGGGCAGTTACGTTAGGAATAGTATCCTTGGTTGCTGCCTTGATTTGATCTTCAGAGGCATCCACTACATTTGGTGTGTATTTTTTAAGAAGCAAGCCATAACCCAGGTCTTTCTGATTTTCTTGGAAAGACGCCATAAGTGCTGGAGAGCGATCGCCTGCACGAAGTTTTTCAAGTTCGGCATACGCATTCATACCATTGCGGATACGAAGCTCATGTTGAACCATCAAGTCTTTCAAACCAGTCACTTCTTTATCAAGGGAACGCGTCGCAATAATACCCATCACATATGGAATGCGAATAGCGTAGTCAGTGCGTTGTTCTTCCTGATTTGGAATACCAAACAATGTAAATGGAGCGGGAGCTGGGTGAGTTTCCCATTCTGCTTCAATTGCAGCTAATTTGGTTTTTTGTACATCACCCAGTTCATAACCGGATTCATCACCTAGTAAAATAACCGATAATGTAGAGGCTAAACCAAAGATTGCAGCAATCGCGAAAGAACGGCGTGCAAAGGGCAGATCACGTTTTTTGAGCAAGTAATAGCTGGAAATTGCCAGAACGAAAACTGCACCAGTCACATAACCTGAAGATACAGTGTGGACAAATTTAACCTGAGCCACCGGGTTGAAAATCAGCGCGCCGAAATCCACCAACTCCATCCGCATGGTTTCAAAGTTAAACGCTGCACCGACAGGGTTTTGCATCCAGCCATTGGCAACTAAAATCCACAGTGCCGACATGTTGGAACCGAGTGCAACCAGCCAGGTCACGCCTAAATGCTGAGCTTTGGAAAGTCGATCCCAGCCGAAGAAGAAAAGACCAATAAAGGTCGATTCCAAGAAAAATGCCATTAATCCTTCAATAGCCAGTGGCGCACCGAAAATGTCACCGACATAATGCGAATAGTACGCCCAGTTTGTACCAAACTGGAACTCCATGGTTAAGCCTGTAGTTACCCCTAAGGCAAAATTAATACCAAAAAGTTTTCCCCAGAATTTGGTCATGTCTTTATAAATTTCCTTACCGGAAATCACATAAGTGGTTTCCATAATGGCAAGAATAAAAGCCAGCCCAAGAGTAAGAGGTACAAATATAAAGTGATACAACGCGGTCATTGCAAATTGGAACCGCGAAAGATCGACCACGCTTTCAGAAATCATCAACGTGTCTCCTTGATTTGGGAAGGACTGCCGGCAATACGCTCGGCAACTTGAGAGTCAAAATTTTTGGGAATAGTGGGCGCGTCGAACCAGATATTTTTAATCAGCAGCAAAAGAGCAATCTTAATTATTAATATGATTGTAATCTCTCTAACTAATCTTTGATTAAAATCTTTGGGTATTAAGCTCATGCAAATAAGCCTATTTTTAAAATATAATTATATTATTAAACAAAAAGTAACTAAAAATAAATAGAATAAACACTTAAAATAAAAATATATTATTTATATTAATTAAAACAATAAGTTAATAATATGGTTTATTAAAAAATAAACTAATATTTGACTATTTTAAAGTTGACTAAAACACTTAGTATTAATATTTTTAATCCCGACTAAAATACTCATATATTATATTTAAAGTTGACTAAAACAGTTGTATTTTTATATTTTAAAGTTGACTAAAATACTTTGTTTTATCGCGGGATAATATTTATTAAATGAGATTGGGTTGTATTTTAATTAAAATTTGAGTATTTAAAAAAATAGAATAAGGCGGTGTGAAAGTTAAAGAGACTCTTTATAAAAACTGTCCTGAATATTGAGTTCAGATAAAAAAAGACCGCCCTTAGGCAGTCTCATATTAACTGTTGTGAACTTAGAATTTAATTTCCATACCTAAGCCGTAAACATTTTCATCAGCATTTGGAATTGCTGCAGCAGCTCCAACGTTTGTGCGCTTATTGTCCCACTCGCGTTGTACTGCATTCGCAAATAATTTGGTTTGGCTGTTTAGTTTGTAATCTGCACCAATACCCCATTGTTTTGCCGAAGTATCGCCAGTCCCTGTAGCTACAGTCCAGTCAGTGTCAGCTTTTTGATATTGAGCTTTAAAAGACCAAGGGGTATTTGCAAGCTTATACGTTGCCGAAACTAACCAAGCTTTTTCTTCTACATTCTTGTAGGTTTCAGTACCTAAGTAATCAGAGATTTCTGCAGTTTGCCACATTGCACCTAAATATAAACCAGTCGCACCAATTTTACCTAGGTCGAAAGACCCACCAATACGGATTGCATCAGCAGGAGCATTTGAGATGCCGACAGCAGCAAAGTCACCTATGGATTTGAAGTTTCCTGCAATAACACCTTCGAAGCCTAAATCTTTATTGGCATATGAAAGTGAAGTAGAAAGTCCATCACCAACGCTATCACGAGCACCATCTGTATAGTTTGCAGTATCACTGGTGGACTCACCTTGTTGCGCTTGAAGAGCGAAAACTAATCCACCCATCAGTTTTGGATCGGTTTCAATACCAATAACATTTTCTACACGCTCTTCGCCGTACATCATTTCTTTAATGTCAGCGTGTGCATAGTCATTGAATACATCACGATAGCCGCCAGCAGCATCTTTAAATGGGGTATCCATAATACCTGCTTTTAAAGTACCGATATCAGCCCATTTTAAACCGGCGAAAATATTACGTTTTTTAAATACATCATCTCCACCATCGACATCAATTTCCCATTCTGCTTGGTAAACAGCAGCGAGTTTATCAGTCAGTTTCTCTTCACCCTTAACACCAATACGGGAAGCATTTGAGTTGAGTTCTATTTTATCATCTTTTCCATCATCATAACTGTCAACACTAACATTCACTTTACCGTACAAAGTTGGTGCCGCTTGTGCTGCACTCGTCCCCATAGCCGCTACTACAGCAGCGAGAAGCAATTTTTTCATTGAGATTTCTCCAAAACACGGTTCTAAATGGCATTTGCCTTACTTAACACTTCTTTTTAGTTTGCTTGAGTACAAAAAGTTACAGAAGCTCACCAACTTGCTATGCAGTATCTGTAATCTTTGTGACAAAAAAGTGAATGATAAATGACAGTTTGATGACGTATTTAAGTTGATCTTTAAACTAAATATTTGTTTTTTATTCTGTATTTATAAAAAAAATGGAGCCAAGGCTCCATTTTTTTGAATTCATTTTAAATCAAAGCGCAGCTTTAATTCTTTCAGCCAATGCGTGGATTTTTTCTTGATCACCCATATGTAAAGCATGTTTCCCTAATTCATGAACCGAGCTTGGAATAAGGTGGAAATGTACATGTGGAACAGTTTGACCTGCGGAGGCACCTGAAAGTTGCATCAGTACAATACCTTTGACCTCAAGGGCTCTTTCCATCGCTTGTGCAACCTTTTGCACAATTTGAATAGTATAAGCCGCCGCTTCAGGAGGAAGGTCAAGCAATGTGATCGCTGGTGTTTTAGGAATCACCAATGTATGACCTTCAGCTTGTGGCATGATGTCCATAAAAGCGAGGACTTGATCATCTTCATACACTTTAATTGCAGGAATTTCGTTGCGGATAATTCGTGCAAAAATATTTTGATCATCGTAAAGCATGGCTAATCCTTGAAAGTGATTGGGTACTGTAATTATTTACAGTTCAATTCTTTCTGACGATCTTTAATGGCGTCAAGTCGTTGTTGCTCTTTATCCGAAAATTTTGGTTTAGTTGTATAGCAATTATCATTGCCAAACTTCGCCTTGGCGTCAGGGTCTTTGAAGCAAAAACCTTTAGATGCATAAATGACATCGTGGTCATTCTTTAATTTTTGACATTCTTGCTCTGGCGTAGCTGCAAAAGCATTAGCCCCAATAAAAGTTGCAACACTGGCAAAAATTGCAATACTTAACTTAGTCATGAGAGTTTCCTCTGTAAGAACATTGTGTATAACACATAATCACAATATTAGGTTTCGTTATCATTATTCAATGGCGAGTTATTACTCAAGTGTAATTTTACTCCATGATTCATACATTTTTACAGCGCTTGAAAAGTCACTGTCTTTTTCTGCTAAATCACTAGACGCTTGAATTAAGCTTTGAGTAAGCGCAATCACGGGTGCAGAAAGTTTAGCCTCACGAATCAAGTCTAAAGCAATACCGGTATCTTTGGCTAACAATGGTAGGGCAAAGGTTAGAGGGAAACTACGATTTAAAATACGCTGTGGTAAAACAGTTTCGGTTACACCGCTTTTACCACTGGATGCATTAATACAATCCAGTGCTTCATTCAAGTTTACACCATGTGCCTTGAGCGCAGTAAAACCTTCTGCCACTGAACATAGATTTACAGCCAATAACATATTGTTAACGGCTTTAACCGCAAATCCTGCACCCGGGCCACCGACATGTTTGATCAGTTTACCAAAAGCCTGAATTGCAGGCAGGGCTTGTTCGAAAGCACTCGCTTCTCCGCCAATCATTACCGTTAAGGTCGCATTTTCTGCACCAATGGTCTGACCACTGACTGGTGCATCAAGGAAATCTACATTTTGTGTTTTAAGTAGCTTTGCTAGATTTTTTGCAGATTCAGGAACACCACTGGTGCAATCTACCCATACAGCACCGGATTTAATCTGTACCGTTGCAATAAGTTCTTCCACTTCATTGCTGGTCGGTAAGCAGGAAAAAATGATGTCTGCCTGAACTGCCTGTTCAAGTTCAACAGCCTGAGTGCCAAATTCAGTTGCATGCTGGTTGGCTTTTTCGAAATTACGATTCCATACATAGACCGTGTCGAAATGTTGAGGTAAATGTGCTGCCATACGGTAACCCATAGCACCTAAGCCGATAAATGCAACTGACTGAATCATGATATGTCCTTTATATTTTACTTGATCTGTGTTTTAGCCAGTTGGTCATAAATGGCCAGAATTCATTGGCACTAGATTGACTCGACATCAACCCTAAATGACCACCCGGAATAAGAGTAAACGTGACATCCTGGCTATTTGTCAATTCAATTAAAGGCTTAACCGCCTCTACAGATACGATTTGGTCGCTACGACCCGCACCCACCAGTACGGAGCACTCAATATTGTTTAATTCGATATTCTTATCTTGCAATTGTATAACGCCATTTTTTAGCGGATTTTGTAGCCAGACATTAAAAATCATATCCTGATTGATCCCGCCAGGATAATCCATCATACGGTTCAGGAAATGTCCCATAGTGGCATGTTCGTATAAAGCTTGCGGGTTATCAAGGTTCGCTAAAAACTGCTTTTGGCTTTGTACCCATCCTATAGGATCAATAATTTTAAAACCGAAAGCATTCAGGAATCCCGGAGTATGGAGCAGAGATTTGGGTAAAGTTTCAGAATAGATCTTGTTTTGTAGCACTTTGTTTTTAGCAATGAGTTGATTGGTCTTTTGAAATAGTTTACCAATACGGCCGGAAGCATAACTGTCCACCGGACTACCCAGTACAATCAGGTTTTTGACAAAATTTGGTTGTTGTAATGCGGTATACAGCATCACAAATACACCCGCCATACTCCAGCCATGCAGGGAAATTTCATCGCTGCTAGAATGCTGACGAATTTGTGTAATGCAATGGGGAATGGCATCGTCAATAAATGACATAAAATTGAGTGAGCGATCTTTATAGTTATATTGACCCCATTCGATTAAATAGACATCAAAACCACTATGCTGAAAGTGCTTTACCAATGAGCGATAAGGGTATAAGTCATAAATTGCCATGTTAATTGCAAGCGGGGCCACAAAGACTAACGGTTCTTTATATTGTTTATCTGGTGAAGCGTAATAACGTAGGCGAGTGTGTTTATATTCTGCAATGATTTCATAGGGTGTAGTTTGCGATAAAACCAGCGATTTTGAATTGAACAAACTTGTTGACAGATTTTTGAGTTTGCTTTTATGTTTGGCAATTCTATTTTTAACTTGAATCATTGCTGAGGTTACTAACATTAGGTGGATTGATCGAAGTGTAGGCGATATTTATGCATTATACCTTGACCTTAAATGCTATAGGCGCTCAAAATGTTGGCAATTATTAGCAACGGCAGTCCAGGACTAGGTAGAGAAGATGAGCCAACAAGACGACATTGAATACCAATTAGATACTTTAGCCATTCGTACAGGTCATACACGTAGTTTTGAAGGTGAGCACGGCGAGCCAATTTTCCTGACCTCTTCATTTGTATATGAAGATGCAGCAGAAGCAGCCGCTAAATTTTCAGGTCAGGAACCGGGAAATATTTATTCGCGTTTTACCAATCCGACTGTAGCGATGTTCGAAAAACGTTTAGCTGCCTTGGAAGGTGCTGAACGTGCTGTAGCAACCAGTTCGGGTATGGCAGCAATTATGGCTGTTGCAATGTCATATTTGAAAATGGGCGATCATGTGATCTGTTCACGTGCAGTATTTGGTTCGACTGTATCTTTGTTCGAAAAATATGTGGTTAAATTTGGTGTAAGTATTGATTTTGTTGATTTGACAGATTTGCAAGCATGGAAAAGTGCCATCAAACCTGAAACTAAATTATTGTTTGTCGAATCTCCATCCAACCCGCTTGCTGAAGTTGCCGATGTTCAAGCCTTGGCAGATATTGCCCATGCGAATGGTGCATTACTTGCAATTGATAACAGCTTCTGTACGCCAGTATTGCAACAACCGATTAAATTTGGTGCGGACTTGGTGGTTTATTCAGCGACTAAATATCTCGATGGTCAAGGTCGTGCACTTGGCGGTGCTGTGGTGGGCAATCATCAGCTGCTTGAAGAAGTATTTGGTTATGTGCGTACCACCGGTCCATCAATGAGTCCATTTAATGCTTGGGTGTTCTTAAAAGGCTTGGAAACTTTACGTTTACGTATGCGTGAACATTCTGCAAATGCACAAAAACTGGCTGAATTCTTGAATAACCACGAAAAAGTTGAAAAAGTGTATTACGCCGGTTTACCTTCACATGTTGGTCATGATCTTGCAGCCAAACAGCAAACAGGTTTTAGCGGTATTGTTTCGTTTGAAGTAAAAGGTGGTCGTGAAGGGGCTTGGAAAGTTATCGACAACACCCAGTTTATTTCGATTACCGGTAATTTAGGTGATGCGAAATCGACAATTACTCACCCAGCCACCACAACTCACGGTAAACTCTCAGCAGAAGCGAAAGAAGCTGCCGGTATTCGTGAGGGTTTAATTCGCGTATCTGTTGGTTTAGAAGATATTGATGATATTATTCGCGACATTAGTCGTGGTTTAGATTTAATCTAATTTTTTATAGATATTAATTTAGAAATTGATTGTTCGGAGAATTTTATGAACATTAATATGTTGATGCAGCAAGCACAGCGCATGCAGAAAGATGTTGAAAACAATGTGAAAAAGGCTAAAGAAGAGCTTGCTCAAACTGAAGTTCATGCTGAATCAGGCGGCGGTTTGGTGAAAGTCACCATGACTTGCCGTAACGTGGTAAAACGTATCGAAATCAGTCCTGAGCTTTTGCAAGATGATGCAGATATGATTGAAGACCTGATTGCGGCTGCAATGAATGATGCTGCACGTCAGGCTGAAGCGGTTTCTGAAGAACGCATGAAAGCGGCTAACTCGGGTATGGGCTTGCCACCTGGCCTTGCTGGCTTATTCTAAGGAATACATTTAGTGTTTAGTGATCGATTTGATCAGCTGGTACAAGCATTACGCATTTTGCCAAGTGTTGGGCCGAAATCGGCTCAGCGCATGGCATTGCACCTCATCATGAAAAATAGGGAAGGTGCAGTCGGCTTGGCACATGCGTTAAACGAAGCAACCACTTATATTCATGAATGTAGCATTTGTCATTCACTGACTGAAAATGAAGTCTGTGATATTTGCTTGTCCAATGAGCGCGATGATCAGCTGTTATGTGTAGTGGAATCGCCTGCAGATGTCATGGCGATTGAGCAAAGCGGCAGTTTTCGTGGTAAGTACCATGTACTGGGTGGGCATTTGTCGCCGCTGGATGGGATCGGTCCGGAAGAAATTGGAATTCCGTATTTAATTCAGCGCTTGAGCAAAGGCAATGTTTCTGAAGTGATACTGGCAACCAATGCAACCGTGGAAGGTCAGGCGACTGCGCATTATTTGGTAGAAGCCACCAAACATTTGCCTGTACAAATGACCCGGATTGCTCAAGGTGTTCCGCAAGGGGGTGAGCTTGAATATGTAGATAGCCATACCTTAAGTCAGGCGGTCCATAATCGTATGCGGATGAAATAAGTACTTAGGTGCTTATTTTATCATTTAAGGAGTAAACTGAGACTTTAGTCGCGTTTGCTTGATTGAAATTTAAACTTATATAAAAAACATATAAAAAAGGATTGTTATTTAAAAGAAACACCTAAATTAAAGCAATATATTTTGTAAACGCAAATTTTGTTATATCTAAATGTTATATATCGGTTAATATACTTTTTAAAAGAATCTGCTTTTAGACTCGGTAATATGTTTCACTTCATTCAGCAACAAAAAGACTTAGAAAATATTTTACATTTGATGAGTCAGACCTCCATTTATGGATTAGACACAGAATTTATCAAAGTCGATACCCTGTGGCCTAAATTAGGGGTATTTCAAATTAATGTTGCAGGTCAAATCTTTTTGCTCGATGGGACAAGTTTGGATTTGTCTGCATTTTGGGAAAAATTATTTCAAGCACAGCAAAATGTCTTCCATGCCTGTAGTGAAGATATTGATTTAATTTACCACTATGCACAGCAAAAAAGCCTAAGCAATGTTTTTGATACCCAAGTGGGCTTGTCTTTTCTTGGGCATGGACTTCAAGTCAGTTATCAAAATGCGTTGAAACAAATGCTTGATGTCGATATTGACAAAGATCAGACGCGATCTGATTGGCTAGCGCGCCCGCTTAGTCCGGAGCAGTTGACGTATGCCGCCAATGATGTACTTTATTTAATGAATTTATCCAATAAAATTCAGCATAAATTAACTGAGAAAAATTTACTTGAGTTTGCACTCGAAGATTGCCGTCATCTGACCCATGAAATTGGGCAAGAAACCCCATTAGATTTGCTTTACCATGATGTAGGCAATTATCGACACTCACGCCGTCAACTGATGCAGTTACAGCAACTGGCGGTGTGGCGTGAACAGATGGTCAAAGCGTTAAATTATCCGCGTAGCTTTATTTTGAAGAATTCAACCATGATTGATTTGGTGGAAAAGAATCCACGTAATCATTTTCAGTTATCAGGAATTAAAGATATTCGTCAGAATATTGTGCGTGATCACGGCAAGACCATTCTGGATTTATTGAAATTCTTGCCTGAGCAGGCGGAATGGCCACTTCGCATGGCACGTCCAATTCGTCATTCATCCAAAGATATTGGTGAAAAGGTCGATAAAGTCATTGAAACTGTAGTAGAAGAAACCACCGTACCGAAAGAAGTACTGATGCGTAAAAAATGGCTGAATGCACTGTATCAACATGTGGTTTTTCATAATGACGAACAGGATTTGCCTGCCTATCTTTTGGGTTGGCGTTATGATCTGTTAACCAAGCCATTAATTGATGTTCTGCATGCTGACGAGCAATATCTATCTACCCAAATGAAGGTGACAGAATAATTTTCAAACAGATTGATTAAAGAATTATCGTTTATACAAAATCAAGACTGATGCGTTAATAATCACTAATGTATCGGTCTTTTTTTTGCTGTATGCTTAAGCCAAGTTTTATGAGTACTGTTTCAACTATGCATTGTTCAATTTTCAAATCTAGCAAAAAAGATGAAATGTATCTTTACATTGCCCGTCCTGAGCCAACTGAAAACGAAGCTGAAGCAGCAAGTCCGCTTGAGGTATTGCCTGAACCGATGCGTGTTGCATTCGGTCGTGCGACCTTTGTGATGGATTTAGAGCTCTCTGAGAACCGTAAATTGGCACGTGTAAATGTGTTGCATGTGATTGATTCAATTAAAACCAAAGGCTTTTTTATTCAAGTGCCGCCAGAAGGTCTGATCAATCCTAATCAAGCTGCCCCAGAAGGGTTACGTGGTGCCTAAAGTCGATTCAGGAGTTGCACGATGAATAGTTTTCTTTCACTACTAGATTCAATTCCTGAAGACAGCATCGCTGTCACGGTTTATGTATTGGGAAGTATTATTATTCTTTGGGCTTGGTATGCGATTGCAAAACGTTTGCCTCAACCTTTGGGTGGAATCACATGGATCGTTGGATTTGCGATTTTACTTACGCCTACGGTGTCTGAAGGGAATAATGCTTCCATCGCTCCGGCAATTTTTGGGCTGTTATTTGGCGTTTTAACCAAAGAAACTGCTTTGGTCTGGTCAAATGCTTCCCTTATCTTATTTGTTGTGGGACTTGGTCTGGTGGTTGGCTATTTATGGTCAAGATACACCGCCAACAAAGCAAAATTTGTAGTCAACAAAAATAGTTCACCGCTTTAAGTAAAACAATAAGGTTAAATTATGTCTGTGGATACTCAACAATTTTCTGGTACAGCTCAGTACATTGCGACTGATAGTTTAAAACTTGCTGTAAAAGCTGCACGCGCACTGCAAAAACCGCTTTTGGTTAAAGGTGAGCCGGGCACAGGTAAAACTTTACTTGCAGAACAGGTCGCTGAAAGTTTGGGTTTAAAATTGCTTACCTGGCACATTAAGTCCACCACCAAAGCCCAGCAAGGATTATATGAATACGATGCAGTCTCACGCTTGCGTGATAGCCAACTGGGCGATGATCGGGTTTATGATATTAAAAACTATATTAAACCTGGAAAATTGTGGGAAGCATTCACCAGTGAAGAGCGCTGTGTATTGTTAATTGATGAAATTGACAAGGCAGACATCGAGTTTCCAAACGATTTATTGCATGAACTGGATAAAATGTCGTTCTTTGTTTATGAAACAGGGGAAACGATTACCGCGACACAACGTCCAATCGTAATTATTACTTCAAACAATGAGAAGGAGTTGCCGGATGCATTCTTGCGCCGTTGTTTCTTCCATTATATTGAATTTCCTGATGAAGCGACCATGCGTGAAATTATTGATGTGCATTTTCCGCAAGTCTCTACGGCTTTAGTTAATGAAGCATTGCAAGTATTCTTCAAGCTGCGCCAAATTCCGGGATTAAAGAAACCGCCGTCAACGTCTGAACTGATTGACTGGTTAAGCTTGTTGATGGCAGATGACATGCCTGAAGATGTTCTGCGTAATCATGATAAATCGAAAGCGATTCCACCACTTTATGGTGCGCTGATTAAAAACGAGCAAGATGTGCAATTGCTTGAACGTTTAGCCTTTATGTCACGCCGTTAAGGGAGAAACACGCATGTTTGTGCGATTGTTTTATACTTTGCGACGTTACGGCGTACCCGTTTCAACACGTGAACTGATTGATCTGAATGAAGCAGTTGCTTCAGGTCTGGTTTTTGCAGATCAGGACGAATTCTATCAACTGGCAAAAACCATCATGGTCAAAGATGAGCGTTTCTTTGACAAGTTTGACCGTGCCATGAAAGATTACTTTGATGGTATCTCGACGTTTGATCTGGATGATTTGCTCAATCAAGTCCATAAACTGCCGAAAGACTGGTTCGACCTGGAACTGCTGGAAAAACATCTCACCCCAGAACAACGCGAAGAGCTGAAAAAAGCCGGTTCCCTTGAAGAGCTGATGAAAATGCTGGAAGAGCGTCTTCGTGAACAGCACAAGAAGCATCAGGGGGGCAACAAGATGATTGGCACTGGTGGTACATCGCCATTCGGTGCTTATGGCGATCATCCTGAAGGTGTACGTATTGGCGGCCCGGGACGTAAACGCTCTGCTGTTAAAGTCTGGGAACAGCGTAAATACCAAAATCTCGATGACGAACAGATTTTAGGCACACGCCAAATGCAAATGGCACTCCGTCGTTTACGTAAATTTGCCCGTCAGGGTGCTGCTGAAGAACTAGATATTAATAGCACCATTCGTGAAACGGCAAAGCAGGGTATTTTAGACGTACAACTGGTTCCAGAACGACGTAACCGTATTAAAGTTCTGATGTTGTTCGATGTTGGCGGATCAATGGATTCACACATTGCGCAATGTGAAAAACTGTTCAGCGCAGCCAAAACCGAATTTAAGACTTTAGAGTATTTTTATTTCCATAATTGTCTGTACGATTATGTGTGGAAGGACAATATCCGCCGAACTAACACACGTATGAACACCTGGGATTTATTTAATACCTATGGCCGGGACTATCGGGTCATTGTGGTGGGCGATGCCAGTATGGCACCTTATGAGCTAAGCTCGGTCGGTGGTTCGGTTGAATATATGAACGATGAAGCGGGCAATGTCTGGTTGCAGCGCTTACGTCAACATTTTGAAAAGACCGCATGGCTCAATCCTGAAGAAGACCGTTATTGGCATTACACCCATACCATTGGTCAAGTTAAGCAGATTTTTGAGAACCATATGTATCCAATGACCTTGAAAGGCGTGGAAGATATGACAAAATATTTAGCTCGTTAAGCATAATAAAACTCAATGAGCCGGCAGGGCATGGTCTGGACACTTCTATGCATTCAGCCACTTTAACTTTGGGCAAACCGAGTCAATTCATGGTATGGCCTGTTATTTCCTTGAAGATGAACAAGGTGAGCTATTGCCGGTCCATTCAATTGCTTCTGGTCTGGATTAGCCGGGTGTAGGTCCACAGCACAGTGTCTTGAAAGACTTGGGGCGCGTGGAATACTCAACTACAACAGATCAAGAATGTCTGGATGCCTTTATGATATTGTCATGTATAGAAGGCATTGTTTCTGCACTAGAAAGTTCACACGCGGTGGCATGGGCGATACGTGAAGCAGCAAAAATAACCAAAGATGTGAAAATTGTCGTGAACTTATCCGGTTGTGGGGATAAAGATTCAGATTATGTTGCAGAAAAATTGGGTTTAAACTAGTTGATATTTTCTTCTCCCTTTGAGACAGAATTTAATCTGTATATTGAGTTATAAAAAAACCTCTCGTAATGAGAGGTTTTTTTATGGGCATTCATTAGTTTTAAAAGATTAACTGGCAATATATTGTTGAAGCTGGTCAATCAATTTACGCTGGTCATCCATGACGGCTTTGACCAAGTCTCCAATAGAAATCAAGCCAACAAGTTTGTCATTTTCAACCACAGGAAGATGACGTAAATGGCGATCTGTCATGAGGCCTAAGCAATCTTCAACACTGGTTGATTTGGTAACTGTTAATACTTTTGCAGTCATAATTTCACTGACTGAAGTTTCTTTAGAGGTTCGTTCCATCAACATAACCTTACGTGTGTAATCACGCTCGGAAAGAATGCCGACTACTTTATCTTGGTCAGTGACCACAACTGCACCAATGCCTTTATCTGCCATAAGTGAAATTGCTTCAAGTACAGTTGCTTCCGGACTGATCGTAAAAATGGTTTGTTCAATTTTGTCCTGAATAACTTGTGCTACATTGGTCATTTACTGTCATCCTTTATTGTTTGTTATTTGACATTAAACTTAGCGCGAAATGAGAAAAATGCAAACACTTTTCAAGTCAGAAACTTAATTTTATATTTTTCTCTATTTCGCTCTAACAGTTTGCACGACTGCCTAAGCAGGTTGCAAAGATTCAGAGAAAAAGAAATGACGCATTTGTTGAGTTGTCAATTTCGCTCTAACAGTTTGCACGACTGCCTAAGCAGGTTGCAAAGATTCAGAGAAAAAGAAATGACGCATTTGTTGAGTTGTCAATTTAAATTTTCGACTTGAAGAATTACATAATGCAGGAGTGACTTTTAAACGCGTTAATGTCGGCAGCAATGATTCTTGAAAATCATGAGAGGTGATTTTACGCGGCGTATAGTCTGGCCAATGTAATTCAGCATACTTATGTGCTTGAACACTGTTCAGCCAAAATGGAAAAATATAGTCTTCATGGTCAGACATCATTGCCCAACCTTGTTGGTGATATAAACCCCAGAGTACACCACAGTACATCATTGACTTTAAAATTGTGATTTTAAAAAACAAGTCTTTAGGAACAGGGTGTAAAGATTTAATTCGATTCATACCAAAAGCATCTAGTGACTTCAGGAGCTATTGTAGGAAATTTAGATTAAAGTTCAGTGTAAGCTTTGAGAAACTATGTAAGGAAATATATATTTAAAAACAATAGGTATTAAAAAACGCCACCTTGGTGACGTTTTATTAAGCTTGCATAGTGGCTAAATTCTGCCAATATTGGGCTTTTAGCGAGTCTCGTTCTACACGGAAACCTTGATAATAAAGTTCTGCTAGAAACAATGCTGCTTTACCATGCCCAGCACGAGCGACATCTTCCAATTTTTTAACCGCATCTGCAAAATTCATTTGTGATTGAATAGTATTTACTGCATCTGCATATGCATGTTCTAAGTCTTGGTGAGAGAGTTGTTGAATCATATTAAATTCCTTATTGTAATTATGATTGCTAAAGCTAAGACTTTTAAGTTCGTCTTGATACTAATTTAACTAGCTATTGTTAAAGTAATATTACAATCCATCTTAATTGTCAAACAATATATGTGGGTTATTCCTGTTTATTCAAGTTTACATGATTAAACAATGTACAAAATGATTTTTTATTAATATGGATATACGGAAAATCGTAACTATAAGGAGAATAACATGACAAAAACATTAGATGGTTTGAATTTTGATTTGCCTCCAACAGCTACTCAAATTGTTGAACTCGCTCATCAACATCGCAAAAATTTAGATGAGGCAGTTTTTCACCAGGAGATTCATTTAGGCGATTTTTGTTTAGCTCAGCGTAAAAGAGTTTACGACTTTACTCGTCAGCTAAGTCCTCAGCAACGTGAAGAATTTTATGATGTTTACAATGGCGAGTTAAAGCGTGTCGCGGATGACGATGAACTGCATCCAGTTGATTCGGAAAGAGGGGTCGGAGTTTTTGCCATTGCGCTTGTGTTAGGGATTATTGCGTTAGTACTTTACTTTGCCGTGATCAGAAACGTAATAGGATAAGTAATTGACGATTGCTCAATTTCTGCTACAAGTGCTTTGAAATTGAGCAAATCTGCTTGTACTTATTTTTAGCGCATCCTACACTACCTTGAGTTCGAGGTAGGTTATGCATATTGCTATACAAAAAATTGTTCAATTAAAATCTGAAATAAAGCTGGAAAATGTTTATAACGTACTCATTGTTACCATTATTGCCATTATTTTAACGCTGGCTTTAGTTGCCCTGCACCGACCAATTTCAGTTTCAAAATTTGAAAATATTGTGGAACTTTCATCTCAAGCCAATTATCCTGATACCCAAGAAATGGCTTTGTACCTGATGCAGCAGCCTCAGGTTCCTTATGCTCAATACTTTAAATTGATGCAGGCGTATCAGTTGGAAATGAAACGGGCGCATCAATTACCTCCTTTGCAGGCGGAGCAATAATTGTTTTAGGAATCTGTTCGATTGAAGGCGCTGAAAGCTTAGGTACATCTGGAAGCAGATTTTGATTAAGGGCTACTTCCAGAGCTGCTTTATCGAGTTTTTCATTGACTACAATGATGGTCAAGCGTTCGGGGTGCAGATGCTTACGGATTGCATCTTGGATATCTTGAGCGGTAATTTTCTCTAATAATTTTGGATAATCATTTAGATAACCAGCTGCCTGATTATAAAAACCTATTGAGCCTAACTGAGCATTAATATTGGCATTACTACTATAATTATTTGGAAAAGCTCGTAACATACCTGCTTTGGTTTCTTCCAGCTGTTTTTGATCAATCGGTTGCTTTACAAAATTGACCAAAGCTTGATGAGTAACTTGTATGCTGTCGAGCAGTTGGTCTTGTCGTGTTGAGTAACTCAAACTAAAAGTACCCGGAACTTGGCTAAATGAAAATGAGCTATAAGCTCCATAAGTGTATCCACGTTTAACCCGCAGCTCTTTCATCAGTACGGAATTAAATCCGCTCCCACCCAGCATTTGATTGGCAACTTCTAAAGCTAAACGATCTGGATCAAATCGTGTGGTGCCCAAATGCCCCATAATCACATGCGCTTGACTAGAATTAAAAGTAAGGTGGCGAATATCAAAATTTGATTTGTCGAGTGGTTGAGCCAGCGGCTTGGCTTTTTGCCCCTGTTTTAGGTTTCCTGCAATGCGTTCAGAAAGTTGTAAGGCTTCTTTGGCGCTGAGCTGACCGGTAATGGCGATATTCAGATTTTGTGCCACCAGAAATTGATCACTAAATTGTTTCAGTTGCACTGGAGTGATTTTACTGATGCTGCGTTGTGTGCCGGTAATCGGTTCTGCGTAGGGATGTTTCCCATACAAAGCACGATAAAACTGAACATTCATCATCCGGCTCGGACTTTCCTGAATCTGCTTTTGACCTACTTGAGTATTGCTTAACACCAAATTAATACTCGATTTTTTAAAAGTGGAATGATTTAAAATTTCCATCATCATGCCTAATGCCGGCTCAAGTTTTTTCGGATCTGAGAGCACCCTTAGTTTTATAACTAACATATCCCGATAAGCTTGGGCACTAAATTGTGCACCGACTTGTTCAAAAGCACTGGCAATTTCGTTAGCAGTATATTTTTCTGTGCCTTCATCAATCAGCTTTGCTGCCATATTGGCAACCCCATACAAACCTGGAGCGATCTCTTCATCTCGTGCAGCACCCGCATTAAAGGTCAATTGGATATCGACCATAGGGAGATCCTGTGATTCTACAAACAGGCTACGAACTTTATAGCGATTTTTCAGTTCATGAACGTAAGGCGCATTAAATTGAAGTTGTTTATTGTTAATTTTTAAGCTTTGTAATAGGGGGATTGAGGTTAAATAAGTCGGATTATCATCGTTCATATTATTTAAATTGACCTCGGCAATTGTTGATTGGGCACAGATAATTGAGCCGAGTAAAACGATAGGGCGTAGCTTTAACATGTAAAATTCCGTTATTGTGCATTATTTTCGGGAGAAAGATATAAAGTGCTGAGATTGTCGCGGGTAAAATAAATATTCGCCACGCGTTGAATATCTTGAGGGCTTACGGTTTCAAAATGCTTTGGAAGCTCATCCATTAAGCGAAAACTTAAACCATTGATTTCTAAGTTGCCAATCATTTTGGTTTGTCCGGCAATATCGTCTTGGCTGTAGATTAGATTAGCCACGAATCTAGCCGTCACCCGTTCAACTTCTTCGGGTTTGATGAGTTCAGTCTTTAATAAATCAATTTCACTTTGAATGGCTTTTTCAGCCTCTTGCAAAGTTACACCCTCCACAGGCAATGCGGAAATACTGAGTAAGTTGTCTCCGCGACTATAAGGATCGTAAGAAACGCTGATTGCGGTCAAAATTTTCTTGTCGCGGACCAATCGGTCTTGCAGTCGAGAGGAAATACCACTATCTAACAGGTTTTTAATAATCGTCAGCGCATAAGCATCTTGCGGATTTTTGGCGGTTACCAGTGAACGGACATTCCATGCCATATATAAATTCGGTACTTGTACTGGTAGGTTGAGTTCCATATGACGATAACCCACTCGGTCAAATTCCAATACGTCATTTCTTGACGGTGTTTTTCTGCCCGGGATGTCGCCAAAATACTTTTGTACTTGTAATAAAGTGCTTTCAGAATCCACATCACCGACAATAATCAATATCGCATTATTTGGGGTATACCAGTCGCGATACCATTTTTTCACATCCTCAAGCTGAATATTTTGAAGATTCTTCATGTAGCCAATGACAGGTTGTCGGTAATGACTGGTTGGATAAGCAATCCATTTGAAGCGTTCGAAAGCGAGAGATCTGGGATTGTCATCGGTACGTAAGCGCCGTTCTTCCATGACTACTTTAATTTCCGGATCATAGTCTTGCTGCCGTAACAGCAGGTTGCTCATACGATCCGCTTCCAGCTCTAAAGCCATCGGTAAATAGGTTTTTGGATAAAGCTGATAATAGTTGGTGTAATTGGTAAAGGTTGAGGCATTTACGCTTCCACCATAAATGCGACTTAAACGGGTAAACTCGTCATTCGGAACTTTATTGGTTCCTTTAAACATCATGTGTTCTAGAACATGGGAAATTCCCAATAAATTCCCTGATTCATCGCTGCTTCCCACGCCGTACCAAATTTGCGTCATCACCATGGGGGAGCGATGATCTTCACGAATAATCACTTTTAAGCCATTTTTAAGCGTGGTTTCAAAGGTGGTACGCGCTAATTCACTGCGGGTCTCGGCATGAAGCCATCCACTTTGTAGTGAAAGCAGAACCAAGCTTAGGGATAAAATATGTTTTTTTAGAAAAGACCGCTTTGGGAAAATTGAGTAATAACTTTTCAGCACAAGATTTACCAAAGTGATTAATTGTATTTATGATTATTTTTAAGAAATTATGCTTTGAAAGCAAGGTTAAGTTGTTCGTTTTTGGTGTGTTGTACGTCTACTGGGGATTGCAAAGGAAATCTATGCTAGAATCCTTGTTTTTCAACGCAATGCTTTTCAAGGATTCGGCATGCAACAGCAATCTAATGGGCAAAATAAATTTTTGATTGATGCTGATATCGGGGATGACGATGTCACTTTACCGAATTTACCTGCGGTAAATGTACCTATTGTTGAAACTCCAAAACAAGAACAAGCAACTGTTTCTGCGCCTGTAGCCACAGAAACTGAGCAAGATGATGCATCTAAGAGTGGCTTTTTTAGCCGCATGAAAGTCGGATTAACCAAAACTCGTAAAAACCTTGCCGATGGCATGGTGAATATTCTGATCGGTGGTAAAGAAATCGATGATGAATTATTAGAGGAAGTGGAAGAGCAACTACTGGTTGCAGATATCGGTGTTGACGCGACTAAAACTATTATTGCGAATTTAACCGAGCGTACTACGCGTGGTGATTTGATCTATTCACATTCATTGTATAAAGCTTTGCAAGAAGAACTAGTGGCGATTCTGGCTCCACGTGTCAAGCCTTTACACATTGATCCAAATAAAGCGCCGTTCGTTATTTTAGTGGTGGGTGTCAATGGTGTCGGCAAAACCACGACCATTGGTAAACTGGCAAAACGATTACAAGGTGAAGGCAAGAAAGTCATGTTGGCAGCGGGTGATACTTTCCGTGCTGCAGCGACAGAACAGCTTCAAATTTGGGGTGAGCGTAATAATATTGCAGTGGTATCGCAAGGTCATGGTGCAGATAGTGCTTCGGTCATTTTTGATGCCTTTGAAAGTGCACGTGCTAAAGGTATCGATGTACTTATTGCTGATACTGCAGGGCGTCTACATAATAAAAGCCACTTGATGCAAGAACTCACCAAAGTTAAACGCGTAATGCAAAAAATTGATGCAACTGCACCGCATGAAATCATGTTGGTGGTTGATGCCGGCACAGGTCAAAATGCGATTAATCAAGTCGAAATGTTTGATGAGGCTGTTGGCCTAACCGGACTTACCATTACTAAACTTGATGGTACGGCTAAGGGTGGTGTGCTGTTTAATATTGCCAGTCGTACCCATGTGCCGATTCGTTTTATTGGTGTAGGTGAAAAAATCGACGATTTACGTCCATTCTCGGCAAAATCGTTTGTTGCAGCATTATTTGAAACAGAAAAGTAAAATGCTTGATGTTTCACATAAACTCCGCCAAGTGCGGAGTTTGTTGTTTTTAAGCTAATTGTTTGATTTAAAAAACAACATCTAAAAATAAATTATTCAAAGAAGTCTTCTGGAAACGATTAGCATCAACAGATATTAAAAACTTGGACATTCGTATTATTGGGGAGTACTGCTGTGGCATTGTTAGAAAAAATTGGGCATGTCCTGAAGTCAGATATCACCAAAGATTTTAAGCTTAAAAAAAGAGCTGCTGAAGAAATAGAGCAATTAACTTTTGTTGACCATTTGAAAAAACGTCGCAGCATCTATGTGCTTGGGAAGAAGGTTCATTATAGTCAAGCCTATTTGGCAGAACTGATTCAGGAAGCGGTACGCAGTTGTCCATCGGCCTTAAATTCTCAAAGTTCACGAATTATGGTGCTATTTGGTGAGTCTCATGAAAAATTTTGGGACATTGTTAAAGAAGTGCAACGCAAATTGGTTGCAGTGCATGTTTTTGCCGGTACAGAAGTGAAGATAGAGCAGTGTGCCGCAGGTTTTGGTACGGTACTTTTTTATGAAGATCAGCAAACCATTCAGCGACTACAAAAGAAAATCCCGTTCAATGCGGGTGATTTTCCAGTTTGGTCAGAACAGACTTCAGGTATGGCGCAATATGCAGTATGGACGGCCTTGGCTGATTCGGGGATTGGAGCTTGCCTGCAGCACTATAATACGAGTATAGATTCAGCAGTTGCAGACTATTTTAATATAGACGCATCGTGGTTGCTTCGAGCACAACTGGTTTTTGGTTCAATTGAACAGGAAGCTGACTTTAAACATGATCCACAAGATGGCGAACGATTTAGAATACTGGTCTAATCGATACTATAAGCAAATAAAGCACCTACTATCGGTGCTTTTATATTTTTTACATCAGCATAAAATTCAGAAATATTTCATAAAATTGTTCTATAAATAAAACACAATGTCACTTTTTTAGTCATGTACTCATTATGGAATTAACATAAGATAAACTCATCCTAATAATGTTTAACAAAAATCAGAGGGAATTAAATCATGTCATTTCTAGATCAAATGAAACAACGCCGCAGCATTTACTCAATCGGTAAAAATATTCCATTGGCACAAGATAAAATCGAAGAAATTATTAAAGATGCGGTACGCAATAGTCCATCTGCTTTTAATTCGCAAACCTCACGTATTGTTACCCTTTATGGAGAATCACATACCAAGTTTTGGAATATCGTGCGTGACACACTCCGTAAAATGGTGCCAGAAGACGCCTTTGAGAAAACTGATACAAAAATTAATAGTTTTGCAGCAGGTTATGGCACCGTTTTATTTTATGAAGATCAAGAGGTTGTCAAGTCGTTGCAAGAACAGTTTGCTCTATATGCAGATCATTTTCCAGTATGGTCAGAACATTCCACTGGTATTGCACAGTTTGCCGTATGGACAGCATTGGCAGAACATCATATAGGGGCTTCATTACAGCACTATCATCCTGTAATTGATGATGAAGTTGAAAAGACTTTCGAGATTCCTAAAAGCTGGAAATTACGTGCTCAGCTGGTGTTTGGTTCAATTGAGGCACCTGCCGGAGAGAAAACCTTTATGGATGATAAGCTACGCTTTAAAACATTTGGCTAAGTTTTTCTTTACTCAAAGCAAAGAGAGCGTTATTGAACGCTCTTTTTTATACCTCAAAAAATCTTAAAATTTTATATCTACGAAGTTGAAAAGCTTATCTCAACAAATTCTTGAAGATACGGGATATTGAAAATAGTTTTGTCATAAAATCGTCATTTATACATTGCATAGTGCAACTGAATTTTAACAATCAAAGAAGAGAAAGCAGAATGGCTTTTAGATTAACTTTTGCTGCGGCTGTATTGATGATCAGTGGTACTGCATTTTCAGCAGTCACGATTACAGCACCTGAAGAAATTAAAATTCTTGCGGTAAATGATCAGGAAGTTAATACTGGATTATTCCGTTCGGACAATAATCAATATAAAATCGATGCTGGCGAGACTAGTATTAGTGTGCGTTATACTCAATATTTTGAACATTTAAACGGTGAGCACGATATTGTTAAGTCCGGTGTGGTGACCTTAAAAACGCCATTTTTAAAAGATGGTGAAAATTACCGATTAGACGTAGTGAATGCACCAGCAAGTTTTGAAGCTGCAAAAAAATATGCTGAACAGCCTGTAGTGGCTTTATTCAATAAAAATAAACAAATGCTGGTTCAACAAAGGGGTGCAAATACAGAACAAAAACCTTGGTTAGGAAAGGGTATCTTTGCAAAAGCCGCAGATTTAACTCAAAAGAAATCAACACCAGTCAATCAGCCAGCTCCAGTTTATACACAGGCAGCAGTTGTTTCAGGTGCTGCTTCACCAGCTAGTTCAAATTCTAGTAATGGAGCAGATCAACAACTGATTCAGCTTTGGAAAAATGCAAATAAAGCCGAACGTCACAGATTTATGAGTTGGTTGGCTGAACAAGCGAACTAATGCATACGTTCATTCATTTAAAAGAAAAGCTAGCTTAATGCTAGTTTTTCTTTTTAGAGCTACAGTTGTGAGCTAGAAATTGCTCTTTTCTAGATGAGAAGGGGTAGAAAAAGATTTAAAAAGTGAGAAAAACAGCATTTTGGTTTAAAAAATAAACAGTCGGTTCTATTTTTAAGTTATTTTGATAAATAGGGGTTGCGCCCCTCGAGAAACTGTATAGAATACGCAGCATCCCGACGCGATA